>JANQMX010000077.1 GCA_028279885.1 Rhodovibrionaceae bacterium
ACACTATCTAAAACCTATGGCCAGACCTTGCGAATTCGACCGAAAAGATGTGCTGGATAGGGCCATGTCCCTGTTCTGGCGCAAGGGCTACGAGTCGACCAGCGTCCAGGACCTCGTCAACATCACCGGCATCAACCGGGCGAGCATGTACAACGCCTTTGGTGACAAGCACGGGCTCTTCGTCGCGGCCGTCGACCGCTACCTGGAAACCGTGACGTCCAAGCGCGCGGCCTTGCTGGAAGCCAAAGGCTCGCCACGAGCGGCAATCGAGGCTTACTTCTACGATCTCCTCGACTTCTCGCTGGGGCCGGGCCGCAGGCTCGGTTGCCTGTTGACCAACTCGGTGGTCGAGCGGGGGCCGCGGGACGCCGAGGTGGACCACAAATTCGCCAGCAATCTGCAAGGCATAGAGCAGCGCTTCATCGACAAGCTGCGCGAGGGGCAGCGCCTGGGTGAGATCAGCAGCCGGCAGGATGCTGAGGCTCTGGCTCACTTCCTTGTCGGCAGCATGACCGGATTGCGCGTGCTGGCACGGGGCGGCGCGGACGAAGGTGTGCTGCGCGATCTTGTTGAGACCAGCCTTCTTATTCTTCAGCCGGGCGTAAACTAGAGCCTTCTGGCCCTAGGCTTGGTCCTAGACAGAACACAGCTTGTGGCTTGAATTATGGAACAATCATTCCAAATCTAGGCGGGCGAACCTGTTTCTTCGTCACCGACACCTATGGAGCCCGCCCGATGACCAGCCAGACGCCTGTCGTTCCCCGCCAAGCCGTTCCCGCCCTCTCTGTGCCGACCCTTGATCACGGCACCTGGACCCTGTCCGAACAGAGCCCCGAGAACTTCACCCTCGTCGTTTTCTATCGCGGCCTGCATTGCCCGATCTGCGGCAACTATCTGCGCGACCTCGATCGCAAGCTGGGTGATTTCGCCGAGCGGGGCGTCAATGTCGTGGTGCTGAGCAGCGACGAGGAGGCTCGTGCGCGTCAGGCGAAAGAGGATTGGAAGCTGGACAACCTGACGGTCGGCTACGGCCTTGACCTCGACACGGCCCGTGCCTGGGGCCTCTATGTCTCGTCCGGCATCGGCACGACCTCGAGCGGCTTCGAGGAGCCGGCCCTCTTCGCCGAGCCCGGCCTCTTCCTGGTGCGCCCCGACGGCACGCTCTATTTCGGCACGGTGCAGACCATGCCCTTCGCCCGGCCGAACTTCGCCGACATCCTGAAAGCTTTGGACTTCGTGCTCGACCGCGGCTACCCGGCGCGCGGCGAGATCGTCGACCACAAGGCTGCCCAAGCCGCCTAGTTCTTTATCCCGGTTCCGGCCCGCACCCCCTCCCGGCCAACCCATGACATGGTACCCTAGTGGGTTGGCCGGGAGGGGGTGCGGGCTGGTGCCGTACGCGCTTTCTTAGAAAGCGCAAAGAGAGTTTAGGCTGTGTCGAGGGCTTCCAACTCGTCGATCAATCCGTCGATCACGGCCAAGCCCTTGTTCCAGAAGGCAGGGTCTGAGGCATCGAGGCCGAAGGGCGCCAAAAGCTCCTTGTGGCGGCGCGTTCCGCCGGCGCTCAGCATCTCCATGTACTTCTCGGCAAAGCCCGTATCGGCGTCCTGGTAGACCGCGTAGAGCGAGTTCACCAGGCAGTCGCCGAAGGCATAGGCGTAGACATAGAACGGCACATGAATGAAGTGCGGGATATAGGCCCAGTAAACCCGGTAGCTGTCATCGAAGTCGAAGACAGGCCCAAGGCTTTCCCGCTGAGTCGCCATCCAGATCTCGGCGATCTCGTCTGGTAGAAGCTCGCCTTCTGCGCGCCGCTTGTGCAGCTCCGTTTCGAAGCGGTGGAAAGCGATCTGCCGCACCACGGTGTTCAGCATGTCCTCCACCTTGGTCGCCAGCATGACCTTGCGCTGCGTGGCATCCTGCGTCTGCTTGAGCAGCGCCTGGAAGGTCAGCATCTCGCCGAACACGGAGGCCGTCTCGGCCAAGGTCAGCGGCGTCGAGGCCATCAGATGGCCCTGCGGACCGGCCAGCACCTGGTGCACGCCGTGGCCCAGCTCGTGGGCCAAGGTGGTCACGTCCCGCGGCCGGCCCTGATAGTTCAGCAGCAGGTAGGGGTGCGCGCTCGGCACGGTCGGGTGGGCGAAGGCACCCGGCGCCTTGCCAGGTGCCACCGGCGCGTGGATCCAGGCATTGTCGAAGAAGCGCTTGCCGATGTCCGCCAGGTTGCTTGAGAAGCCGCCATAGGCGGAGAGCACCGTCTCGCGCGCCTCCTCCCAAGGAATCACCCGGTCGTCGGCCTCAGGCAGCGGCGCGTTGCGATCCCAATAGGGCATCCGCTCCTTGCCGAGCCACTGCGCCTTTCTTTGGTAGTAGCGATGGGCGAGGCGCGGATAGGCCTCGGTCACGGCCTCGACCAAGGCATCGACCACCTCGTCCTCGACGAAGTTGGCCAGATTGCGTGAGGAGACCGGGCGGGCAAAGCCGCGCCAGGTGTCTTCCGTCGCTTTGTCGCGGGCCAATGTGTTGGTGATCAGCGCGAAGCTCGGCAGGCGCTCTTGCAAGCCGTTGGAGAAGGAGAGGGCGGCCTCCTTGCGCACGGACTCCGCGGGGTCGGTCATCTTGTGAAGGATCTCGGCGCTGCTCAGCATCTCGCCATCGAAGGAGAAGCGCAGCGCCGCCATGGTTTCGTCGAACAGCCGGGTCCAGGCCGCGCGGCCGGTGACCTGCTTGTCGTTGAACAGCCGCTCCAGGTCCTCGCTCAATTGATAGGGCCGGAAGGCGCGCAGATCGCGCAGCCAGGGGCGATAGCGCGCCAGCGAGGGCTCGGCATAGAGGCTCTCCAGGCGCTCCTCGCTGATGTCGTTGAGCTCCAGGGCGAAAAAGAGCAGTTCGGCGTTGACCTCGGTGCCGAGCTCCTGGACCGATTGCAGCAGACGCCCGTTCTCAGGCGCGCTCATGTCGGCGGAGTAGGTGAGCTGGGCAAAGCTCGACAAGCGCACCAGGCGCTCTTCGATGGCCTCGTAACGGGCGATCGCTTCGGCAAGCTCCTTACCGTCGAGCTTCGCCAGGCGTCCGGCGTAGTCGCGGCGGAAGGTCTTGGCGTCCTGGTCAACCGCCTCACAGTCGGCGCGATAGGCCTCGCTGTCGGCCGAAGGATAGAGATCCGAAAGATCCCAAGTGGGTAACGCCCCTAAGGTGTCCTTCTGCGGCTTGCTTACCTGCTGCGTCATCACCAGCTACCTTTTCGATGCAGATTGCGACTTCGGCTATATGGGCGCCGTGCAGGATGTGTCCAAGCTCACAAAGGGCATCGTTGGCTACTGATATTGGGCCATGGAAACCACGTGGGCCGAGAGGGACAGGGAGATACCGATGGACTACAGCGCCTGGTCGTCGCTGACAGAGCTTTTCTTCGCACAAGCCAAGCGGCATTCCGACAAGCCCTTTCTCTGGGCAAAACGGGATGGTCGCTTTCAGCCCTGGACCTGGGCCGAGGTCGAGCGCTGCGTCAAGGAGCTCTCGCGTGGCCTGCGGGAGCAGGGCCTGAAGCGGGGCGAGCGCGTCGTTCTGGTCTCCGAGAACCGCCCTGAATGGGTGATCGCTGACCTCGCCATCATGGCCGCCGGTGGGATTACGGTCCCGGCCTATGTCACCAACACCCGCGAAGACCACGCGCATATCCTTGAGAACAGCGGCGCGGTCGGTGCGATTGTCTCCACAGCGGCTTTGGCGAAGCGCCTGTTGCCTGCGGCCGAAGCGGCGCCGGATTGTCGCTGGGCTGTTGCCATTGAGCCCGTACCCGATGCGGCGAGCGGCGCCTCGCTGGAGGTTCTCGGCTGGGACGATGTGCGGCAGCGCGGCGCGGCACAGCCGGACGATGTGGAAGACTATGCCGGCCAGGCTACCCGCGACGACGTCTGCTGCTTCATCTACACCTCCGGCACCGGCGGCCTGCCCAAGGGTGTGATGTTGAGCCACGGCAACATTCTGGCCAACTGCCATGGTGCCTATGTGCTGGTGTCGGAGGTCGGCATCGAGCACGAAAGCTATCTGTCGTTTCTGCCGCTGTCTCACTCCTACGAGCACACGGTCGGTGAGTTCTTCACCATGAGCATCGGCGCGGAGGTCTATTTCGCCGAGAGCGTTGAAACGTTGCTGAGCGATCTGGCAACCGTTCGGCCGACGATCATGACGGCCGTGCCGCGGCTCTACGAGAGCATTCACCAGCGCATCGAGCGGGGGCTCAAGAAGGAGAAGCCCTTCAAGCGCAAGCTCTTCGCCAAGACGCTGGAGATCGGCCTTAAGCGCTATCGCGACCCGAGTTCGCTCAGCCTCTTGGACAAGGTGATCGATCTGCCCTGTGAGCACCTGGTGCGCAACAAGGTCAGGCAGCGCTTCGGCGGCCGCCTGAAGGGCATGATGTCCGGCGGCGCGGCGCTCAATACCGATATCGGCGAGTACTTCCAGGCGCTCGGCTTGAACATTTTGCAGGGCTATGGCCAGACCGAAGCGGCGCCGGTGATCGCCGCCAACCCCCCGCGGCGTGTCAAAATCGATACGGTTGGTCCACCGCTCACTGGCGTCGAGGTCAAGATCGCAGAGGACGGAGAGATCCTCGCCCGCGGCGAGATGGTAATGAAAGGCTACTGGGGCGACGAGGAAGCGACGGCCCGGACGGTGGTCGACGGCTGGCTGCACACGGGCGATATCGGCGAGATCGACGCGGACGGTTACATCAAGATCACCGACCGCAAGAAGGATATCATCGTGCTGTCCGGCGGCGACAACGTTTCGCCGGCGCGCGTCGAGGGGCAACTGACCCTGCAGCCGGAGATCCACCAGGCCATGGTCTACGGCGACAAGCACCCGCATCTGGTTGCGCTCCTGGTGCCGGACGAGGAGTGGCTGAAGGGCTGGGCGCGGGAGCAGGGCTTGAGTGGCAAGCTCGAGGAGCCCGCCGGCCAGGACGCGCTCAGAAAGGCCATGGGGGCCGTCATCGAGCGGGTCAACACCGGGCTGTCCAACCTGGAGAAGCTGCGCCGCTTCGAGATCGTTGCCGAGCCCTTCACGGTGGAGAACGGCATGATGACGCCGACCCTCAAGATTCGCCGTCACATGATCAAGGCGAACTACGGCGAAGCGCTTGAAGCGCTCTACAGCAAGGCGGCCGCGCAGTAGCGCACAGCGAACCTTTGCCGAAGCAACGATGCCGCGCGGCCCTGAGCAACGTCGGCAGGCAGCAACCTATCGTCCGTCCTCATCCCGCGTTTCCCAACCTGCCTTTCGCCTGGCGTGATAGGTGAGGGCCAGGGAAAAACAGTGCTTGAGAGCATCTCGGGGAAGCTCCGAGTCTTCTCCGAAAATCAGTGCCTGGTTGCCCTCGAACTCGAACAAATCGGGATAGAGTGCGCGGAATGTCGAGACTAGGCTGGTTTGGCAATGAAACAAGGCAGCGTAGTGCCCAGGCCTTTTGCCCAAGGCGTCGATGCGGACGGTGGTTCCTGCCTTGGGTATTTGCGGTACGTAGGAGGGTTGCCCCCACTTCACGGTCTCGATAAGCGGCCCCACGGCTTTTGTGTCGTCCGCGCTTTCGAAGATCAGCGCGCGCAGCCGCAACAGCCTTTCTCTCAAGACCTCCGGATAGGCGGCGAAGATCGCCGCCACTCTGGGGTCGTCGAAGGGCCGCAGCTTATCCACGAACTTGTTCTGCTGATGTGTGGATCCTTAAGTCGGAGTCTTGCTGACGCGCAGACTGTCTGTCCAGCTCTTAAGACCGTCCTCCAGGACTAGAGACCTTGGCTTGCCGCCCGGTTGAGCGACCAGTCGTAGTCTTCGCCGTCACATGATCAAGGCGAACTACGGCGAAGCGCTCGAAGCACTCTACAGCAAGGCGGCCGCCCCGTAGCGCACAGCAAACCTCTATTGAAGCAACGACGCCGCCGGTCCGTGCGGGCCGGCGGCGTCGCCATTTCGCCGGGAAAAGGGGCTGGGGCCCCGGCGAACAACTCCTTTATCTCAGGACCCTTGGCCGAGGGGCCGGTTCAGCGACCAGTCGTATTCATGGCCGGCCAGGTCGTTCGCGCCCTCGAGCTTGGCGGCCGTCTCACCCTCGGCATAGCGCTTCAGATGGGCGATGATGCCGTCCGTGTTGCCGCCGAAGTCTTCACTGAACCAGGCGTAGATGCTGGAGACCACGAGGCCGTTGCTGCCGCTGTGCACGCCACGGGGCGAGTTGACGAACTCGCGCGCCGCTTGGTCGAGCTGGCTGTCCAGTGCCGTTCCGGTAAAGGCTGAAGACTGCAGGTTGGGGCAGCCGATGGCGGCGCAGTTCACCGCGTAGTGGATGCGCGGGTCGTTCCAGATGGGACGCAGAATGCGGTGCTCGATATCGTTGAGCGACAGCTCTTCGCCCAGCACGGTGATCAGCGGCTTGTCCCAGGGACCATCGGCAAAGAGGCCGGGGGAGATGTCGATATCGCGGATGCTGTCGACGGGATAATGGTCCAGCACCACCTGCACTGTCAGCGCGTTGTAGAGGTTGACCCAGTAGGCGTACTGTTCGTTGCGATTGTAGCCGTCGATGTTCACACGGCCGAGTTGCCCGATGTAGGCATCGAGAGCCTGGCGTTCCGGGCCGACGACTGCGCGGTAGTCGAAGCGGTGGATGCCTTGAGGATCGCGTTTGATGTGACGCTGCAGCAGCTGGTCCCAAGTGCCGTGGTCGATGACTTCGGTGCTGGCACTGTCATGCCGCTCCCAGCGGTCCCACAGCTCGGATTTGGGTGCGAAGAGGGACTCCAGCCCACCGAAGCCGAAGAGCGGCAGGGCAAGCACTGGGATGATCAGGAGGCGCAGCGCTCGGCGGCGGCGCAAGCTGGCAAGGGTCAGCATGGATAGTCTCCTTTGGGATTCCTTTGAGCTGCGCCTCAGCTAGGCAGGCCTGTTTTGCATCGGGCGAAGTCGTTCTCTGCGGCGCTGCGCCTCGTAGCGTTTGGCGAGCCAACCGGGGGCGACGCCCAGATGGTAGAGGGCATGGATCTCCAGCCAACCCCAGACGATATCCGTTGCGCTGCGTCCTTCGAAGCGCCGGGAGGAGGTGACCAACGGCGGCTCCTCGATGCAGCAGGTCGGGCCCGTTCGTTCCAGCCGGCGGTTGAACTCGTAGTCCTCCATCAGCGCGATGGGGCGGATGCCGCCGATGCGGTCATAGACCGCGCGTCGCACGAAAACTGCGGAGTCACCGTAATAAAAGCCGCGCCGGCGGAGCCAGGCATAGAAGCCTGTCAGCCAGCGGTTGAAGGCGCTGTCACCGCTGAAGATCAGTCGGAAGTTGCCGCCCGGGCAGTCCGGCCGGTCGGTGAGCACCGTCTCAATGCGGGCCAGTCCCCCGGCGGGAAAGGCCGAGTCGGCGTGCAGGAAGAGCAGCGTATCGCCGCTTGCTGCGTGAACGCCGGCGACCAGCTGCTGGCCCCGGCCCGGCACGCTCAGGATCACCTTGGCCTGGTGTGCCGCGGCGATCTCCCGGGTCGCGTCGCTGCTGCCGCCGTCGACGACGATCGCCTCGTGCGGTGCGCTCTCCCCTGCCAGCTGCCGTAGTAGGCCGGGCAGCCGCGCTGCCTCGTTCAAGGTGGGAATGATGACTGAGATCATGCCGCTTGTTCTCGCCCGGTCGCAGAGGGCAGACCGAGGCTATCCAGGGCCTTCGCATGACGCGTCCAGCCGCCGCCGAGCCAGCGGCGGAAGAAGGTCGCGATGGCCAGGTTCGCCCGCCGCCTGTTCAGCGCGCTATCTGCTGCGTCCTGCCATAGACCTTCCAGCCAGGCATAGAGCGCGCGTCGCTCGTCGTCCGACAGGGCTTGCACCGCCTCGGGCAAGTAGATCTTGCCGAAGGCGACGTGGCGCGCTTCGTCGTGGCCGACCAGTCGATTGATGTCACGCAACAGAGGGCAGGGCACGAACTGGGCCAGGACGCCGTGCAGACGGAGCAGCTCGCCCTCGATCACCACGTGGTAGGCCAGCATGGCCCCAAGATTGCCGAAGGGACCGTGGCGCGCGGCAGTCAGGGCCCGTTGCAGTCCGTCATCCAACGGATCTATGCCGCCTAGCGCCTCCAGATAACGCTGATAGGCGGCGGCGTGGCGCCGCTCGTCCTGGAGCTGCAGGCCGAGGCAGCTCCGGACCTCGTAGCGGTCCTCCGTTGCATCGGCGAGCAGCGCCTCGCACAGGTCGCTGGTGGCCATTTCGCCGTGATAGAGCTGGCTTAAGGCCTTGCGCGCTTGGGCGCGGCGCATCCAGAAGGGCAGGCGCGGCCGGCGCGACCAGTCGATGTCGTGCTCCAGGTTCCACTGGCCGCTGCGGGCGCTCTGCGCCAGGCGGTAGAGCCGGGCGACGCTGTTGTCTTTTCGGGTCATGATGGCTGTGCCTTGGGGTCAGCTGCCGAAGGTCAGTTCGGCGACCACACCGTGACTACGGCCGCCGGTGTCGTCGCTGTCGGCGGAGATGGCCACATAGAGCGGCTGCGCCGGGGTGTAGCCGAAGGCGCGCTTGAAGTCGGCGATGAAGTCGATGTCCTCGACGAACCACTGGCCCGTGGCTTCGTCGCTGGAGCGCAGCACGATGATGCGGCCGCGATCATCGAAGTAGGGGTTGGCGATCATGTCTCCGGGCTGCTGGGTGCCACCCCAGACGTAGGTCAAGACGGCGCCGGCCAGCGGCGGTGCCACGGCCCCGGTCAGGTCCAGATTGAGACGTTGCCAGAAGGAGAGCCGCTCACGCTCGGCCGGAAAGACGATATGAATGGCGAGCGATCGATCGTCGCGGCCGCTTTGCGTCAGGTCGGTGGCCGGGACGGCCCGGTCTACCCGCCAGCGCCAAGCCAGCCGACGTTTCTCACCCATATCGGTCGGGACCGGCCGATAAAGAAATCCGACGGCGTTCTCGGTCGTGACTGAGATCTTCCCCTCACGCTTGGCCGTGAAGCTGGCCTCAGCCTTGCCGGGGACGGCGAGCAGGCGCCAGCCGTCCTGGGCCAAAGCGGCCGGTAGCTCACTGTTAGTGGGGGATTGCTGCGTCCCAGTTCCGTCCTGGGCCAGCACCATGCGGGCCGGCATCAGCAGGATGATAACGGCGAGCGCGATCAGAGCGGCCAGCAGCAGGCTCGGCAAAACCAAGGAAGCGCGGTTGGAGAAGGCGAAGGGGTTGGCGCGTTTCATGCGCCATCAGGTAGGGGGTCTCCGGCCGGCAAAAAGGCCGCGGCTCTTCAAGCCCGTTTCAATCTCTTGTGAGAGCCGCGCGAGCGGCTCGTCGGCGAGACCCTAGTTCCAGCCGTAATGGTGCTTGTACCAGCCGACGAAGCGCTCGAGGCCCTGCTCCAGCGAGGTCTTGGGCTGAAAGCCGAGGATGGCCTGGGACTCGGCGATGTCGGCGTAGGTCTCCTTCACGTCGCCGGGCTGGATCGGGTGCAGCTCGCGGATCGCCTTGCGGCCGCAGTAGCCCTCCAAGAGCTCGACGAAGTGCAGCAGGTCCTCGGGCTTGTGGTTGCCGAGGTTGAACACGCGGTGGGGCGGCTGGCCGACCCCGCCGTCTTGCGGCGGGGTGTCGAGGGTGGCGAGCACCCCGGCGACGATGTCGTCGACATAGGTGAAGTCGCGGCGCATGTCGCCGTGATTGAAGATCTTGATCGGCTTCTCTTCCAAAATGGCCTTGGTGAATATGAAGGCCGCCATATCCGGGCGTCCCCACGGTCCATAGACTGTGAAGAAACGCAGGCCGCTCATGGGAATGCGATAGAGATGCGCGTAGGTATGCCCCATCAGCTCGTCGCTGCGCTTGGTCGCAGCATAAAGGGACACCGGCTTGTCGACCCGGTCCTGGACGGAGAAGGGGATGTCGGTATTGCCGCCGTAGACCGAGGACGAGCTGGCATAGACGAAATGCTCGAGCTTGGGCAGGCGCCGCGCCAGCTCCATCATCACCAGGTGCCCCAGGACGTTGGCTTGGACATAGGCGTAGGGGTCGATCAGCGAATAACGGACGCCGGCCTGGGCGGCGAGGTTGATGATGCCGCGGATCTCCGGGTGACTGTCGGCAAGCGCCAGAATGGCGTCCTTGTCGGAGATATCGAGACGCAGGAAGGTGAAGCCGGACTGCTCGGTCAGCTGCGCCAGGCGTCCTTCCTTAAGGGAGACATCATAGTAGTCGTTGAGGTTGTCGACTCCGAGGACTGTCTCGCCGCGCGCAAGCAGCGCCTGGCAGACGTGGAAACCGATGAAACCGGCGGCGCCGGTCACGAGGATCGTCATGAAACAGCCTCTTGTAGGTGATGTGGCGCCAATCGCCGAGTGCGCGGATCAGTGAGGGTATAATCGGACTTCGGTGTTCCATGCCAGTGGTTAAGGATGGACAAATAGGTCAGCAATGATTACCTTTTTAAGGTCAGTGGCTGGCTTATCTTAAGTCTTAAAAAGAAGGCGGCCGCCACGGCACTTGCCGACCGCCAGAAAGGGATGAAACTATGCCTGAGGCCTCGGTCTCTCTGGACGACAAGTACACGCGACGATCCGGCCGGGTCTATCTCACAGGAACGCAGGCTTTGGTGCGCCTGCCGATGATCCAGCGCGAGCGCGACCTGGCTGCCGGGCTCAACACCGCCGGCTTTGTCACCGGGTATCGCGGTTCGCCGCTCGGCGCCGTCGATCAGCAGATGTGGCAGGCGCGGGACTTCATTAAGCAGCACCATATTCACTTTCAGCCGGCGGTGAACGAAGACCTTGGGGCAACCGCCGTGATGGGTAGCCAGCAGGGCGACATCTCGGGGGACTTCCGCTACGACGGCGTCTTCGCCATGTGGTACGGCAAGGGCCCCGGCGTCGACCGCTCGGGCGACGTCTTCCGCCATGGCAACTTCGCCGGCACGGCCAAGCATGGCGGTGTGCTGCTGCTGGCCGGCGACGATCACGCGCCCAAGTCCTCGACCACGGCGCATCAGTGCGAATATGCCTTCATGGACGCCATGATCCCGGTGCTCAATCCGGCCGGCGTTCAGGAGTTTCTCGATTTCGGCCTCTACGGCTGGGCGCTCAGCCGCTTTTCCGGCTGCTGGGTCGGCATGAAGTGCGTCACCGAGACAGTCGAGGCCAGCGCCTCCGTTTCGGTAGACCCAGAGCGTGTCCAAATTCGACTGCCTGAAGACTTTGAGATGCCGGAAGGCGGGCTCAACATTCGCTGGGATGGAGCCTTCACCAGTGGCATCGCGCAGCAGGAAGAGCGCCTGCATCGGGACAAGCTCTATGCGGCGCAGGCCTTCGTCCGGGCCAACGGCCTGGACCGCTGTGTCATCGACTCGCCCAAGCGGCGCTTCGGCATTATCACCGCGGGCAAGGCCTACCTCGATGTACGCCAGGCCCTGGAGGACCTCGGCATCGACGAAGCGACGGCGGCAGAGATTGGCCTGTCCGTCTACAAGGTCGGCATGCCCTGGCCGCTCGAGCCCCACGGCATTCGCGCTTTCGCCGAGGGCCTGGAAGAGATTCTGGTGGTCGAGGAGAAGCGCGCCGTCATCGAAAACCAGGTCAAGGAGCAGCTCTACAACTGGTCCGCAGACAAGCGTCCACGCATTGTCGGCAAGTTTGACAAGGGGCCGACCGAGGACGAGCGTGACTGGCTGCTTCCTTCCTACGGAGAGCTGACGCCGGCCCGGGTGGCCCGCGCCATCGCCCAGCTTGTCGGCCGGCACTACGAGAGTGACCGCTTCAAGGAGCGGCTTGATTGGCTGGAAGCGAAGGAGCGGCATCTGGCGCAGGTCACCACGCCGATCAGCCGTTTGCCGTACTTCTGCTCAGGCTGCCCGCATAACACCTCGACCAAGGTGCCCGAGGGCAGTCGCGCGCTGGCCGGAATCGGCTGCCATTACATGGCGCAGTGGATGGACCGGGACACGACGACCTTCACCCAGATGGGCGGGGAGGGTGTCACCTGGATCGGGCAGGCGCCGTTCAGCAAGACGGAGCATGTCTTCGTCAATCTCGGCGACGGTACCTATTACCACAGCGGTATCCTGGCGATCCGGGCGGCCGTCGCCTCCGGCGCCAACCTGACCTACAAGATTCTCTACAACGACGCCGTGGCCATGACGGGTGGCCAGCCCGTCGACGGGCCGCTGGATCCGGCGATGATCACCCGACAAATCGCCAGCGAAGGGGTGAAGCGCATCGTCGTGGTCAGCGACGAGCCCGAGAAGTATCCCATCGGCACCAACTGGGCCGCCGGCGTCGAGATTGAGCACCGCGACGACCTGGACCGGGTGCAGCGCGATCTGCGCGAGGTTCCGGGCGTGACGGCGATCGTCTACGACCAAACCTGCGCGGCTGAGAAGCGCCGCCGGCGCAAGCGCGGAACCTTCCCGGACCCGCAGCGCCGTGCCTTCATCAACGATGCGGTCTGCGAGGGCTGCGGCGACTGCTCGGTACAGTCGAACTGCGTCTCCGTCGTGCCGCTGGAGACCGAGTTCGGCACCAAGCGCGCCATCGATCAGTCCTCCTGCAACAAAGACTTCTCCTGTCTCAAGGGATTTTGCCCCAGCTTCGTGACCGTGGAGGGCGGTAAGCCGCGCAAGCAGGCGATCGCCGGGCCGACCGCGTCGAGCCCACAGGCGGTGTGGCCGGAGCTGCCGGCCCCGACCTTGCCGGGCATCGCCGAAGCGCCTTACGGCATCCTGGTCACCGGTGTCGGAGGCACCGGTGTGGTGACCATCGGCGCCTTGCTGGGCATGGCGGCGCACATTGAGGGCAAGGGCGTTACCGTGCTGGACATGGCCGGCTTGGCCCAGAAGGGCGGACCGGTCACCAGCCATATCCGCCTCGCCGAGACCCCTGAGGACCTGCATGCGGTGCGGCTTTCCGCCGGCAGCGCCGACCTCGTTCTGGGTTGCGATCTGGTGGTCGCCGCCTCGCAGGAGGCGCTCGGCAAGATGAGCGCGGGCAAGACGACGGCCATCGTCAACGACCAGGAAACCGTCACCGGCGACTTCACGCGCAACTCCACCGCCTACAGCTTCCCGGGAGACGCGCTGAAGGAGGTGATCGTCGAGAGCGTTGGGGCCGAGGGCAGCGACTTCATTTCGGCCACGCGCCTGGCGACTGCCTTGCTGGGCGATTCTATCGCCGCCAACCTCTTCCTCACCGGCTATGCCTGGCAGAAGGGCTTGATCCCGGTGAGCCGCGAGGCCATCGAGCAGGCCATCGATCTCAACGGGGTCGCCGTCACCTTCAACAAGCAGGCTTTCCTCTGGGGCCGTCGCGCTGCGGTCGATCTCGAAGGCGTTCGCAAGGCGGCTTTCCCGCGCGGGGAGCGCCCTGCCGCAACAGCTTCGGCTGCGAAGCCGCAGAGCCTCGACGAGCTCATCGCGCGCCGCGTCGCTTTCCTCACGGACTATCAGGACGCCGCGTACGCCGAGCGCTACCGCGCGCTGGTGGCGCGCGTGCAGGAGGCAGAGAGCGCGAAGACGCCCGAGATGAGCGGTTTGGCGGAGGCCGTCGCGCGCTACGCCTTCAAGCTGATGGCCTACAAGGACGAGTATGAGGTCGCGAGGCTCTACGCGGCGCCCGAGTTCATGGCCAAGGTCAGGGCACAGTTCGAGGGTGACTTCAAGCTGAAGTTCCAGCTCGCCCCGCCGCTTCTCGCCAAGAAGAACGCGGACAACGGACAGCTGATGAAGCAGGAGTTCGGCCCCTGGATGATGACGGCCTTCCGGCTTATGGCGCGCTTGCGCGGGTTACGTGGCACGCCGTTCGACATCTTCGGCTACACGGCGGAGAGACGTGCCGAGCGGCAAGCGGTCGAGGACTACTTCGCCCTGATCGAGGAACTGATCGGTAGCCTGTCAGCCGACAACCACGGATTGGCGGTTGAGCTTGCCAGCTTGCCGGACGGCATCCGCGGTTACGGTCACGTCAAGGAAGCCAATCAAAAGCGTGTTGCAGCGCGCCAGGAAGAGCTCCTCGCGGCTTGGCGGACGCCTGGCGGTGCGCCGCTGCGGCAGGCCGCGGAATAGCACTCAGGCCGGCACAGGCCCCGCTGCTCGCGGCAGCAGGGTCGCTGTAGCTGAACGAACCCAAAGGGAAGTTCGAAGGCTTCTACGGAAGCTGTGTCATGCCCACCAAGAGCATGTTGACCCGGCGGTCGTCGTGGTTTTCGAGGGGCAGGACGAGCTGCTCATACTGCCTGTAGGGCCGGTCCAAATGTGGGGTGCAGTTCACATCAACGAGTGGCGCACGCGTCTCTACGACGGTGTTGTAGCCGCGGCGCAGCAGCTCGTCGTCCTGGCTTTCCGTGCCGCTATCGCCCAGGTAGCAGCCGGTGAAATCGCGGCGAAACCAGTCGACCACCCGGGTTCCCATCAGACGGTAGCGAAAGCGCCGCGGATGCTCTTCCACGTCGACGAGCGAGAGGATCGACAACAGGTGTGGGATATCGACTGGGTCGATCTGTTGTCGAGACGGTAGATGTTGCCGGGTCTGGCGGTCCGACCAGTAATCAAACAGCTCCTGCAAAGGAATGCTGTTCAATGAAACCGACCTGACCTCCTCTACCTCTCTGTCGCGGAACTCGATTTTCCGCGCTGTGCCGCCCGCATCCATTATCTAAGAACATTATTGTGACCGCGGCTACTCTGCCTCTAAAGGAATCGGGATGCAAGCAAAGAGATGGCGGCATGCGCAAATCGATTCTCTTATACTCATTTCTTCACTGTGCAACGCCGTCTCACCGTTCACCAAGATGACAATCGGGTGACGCTTGATGAGGGGATGGCTCACCTGGGTGATCACTTTGTCAGGGGTATCAGTACAGGGGCATCAGTATTTGAAGCCTGAGCGCGATTATCCCAATCCCAGCGCTTCCTTGTAGATCGTCAGCAGCTCTTCCTGCTCCTGCCGGTCTGCATTGTCCATCTTTCGCAAACGTACCACTTGCCGCAGAATCTTGGTGTCGAAGCCGACGGACTTGGCTTCCGAATAGACCTCGCGAATATCGGCGCCAAGCGCCGTGCGCTCTTCTTCGAGACGCTCGATGCGCTCCACGAAGGACCGTAGACGGTCGGCGGCAATTCCATTGACGTCGCTCATGCGATCTTTCCTTTCTTGGCGATGGAAGCGGGCACAAAAAGACATGCGGCCAGCGCCGCCTCGATGGCGGCTGCCGGCTCGACACTCGGATAGGGGCTCGGGCTTAAGCTGTCACGCCCGGCTTGGCAACGGATGCTCTTGGGGATTAGTGGCCTTGGTGGCTTTTCTCGAAGGCAGCCTTCTGTTCCGGCGTGGCTTCGGTTTGATACTTGGCCTTCCATTCGGCGAAGGGCATGCCGTAAATGATCTCGCGGGAGCTGTCCTTGTCGAGCGTAATGCCGTGTTCAGCGGCAGCTTCGGCGTACCATGTTGACAGGCAGTTGCGGCAGAAGCCGGCCATGTTCATCAGGTCGATGTTCTGCACATCCTTGCGCTCGCGGAGATGTGCCACCAAGCGCCGAAAGGCTGCTGCCTCCAGCTCCGTGCGTGTCTTCTCGTCCATTCTCGGTCCCTACTTGTCTTTTGTTGCCTGTGCCGCGCCCCGTCAGCTTGCGCTGACGCTCGGCGCATGCGGCAGGCTCTTCTGAGGTGAGATATCGGCTGCCTCATCGAGGCCTGCAACGGTTTCCTCGATCAGAAAGTCGACGACGCGGACCAGAGCATCTTGGTGGCTTGCGCCCTCGGCTCTGGCCGTCTCGTAGGTTGCCAGCTGGCGATGGGCGCTGGTGCCGCGCTTGACGATGCGCCGCGCGCTCTGAACCGACTTCCAGCAGCCAA
Organism: Rhodovibrionaceae bacterium; assembly: GCA_028279885.1. Taxonomy (GTDB): domain Bacteria; phylum Pseudomonadota; class Alphaproteobacteria; order Kiloniellales; family DSM-21159; genus JANQMX01. Next base: position 15,840 of record JANQMX010000077.1, read on the forward strand.
GCGCTTCGGCATCCTCCTGCACCAGGCTGATGATCTCTTCCAGCAGGTCCTCGTAGGGGACAACTTGGCCGCGGCCGAAGTCGACCAGGCCCGCGTCCATGCCGTAGCGCTGTGCGCGCCAGCGGTTCTCTTCGATCAGCAGGTTGCGATAACGCCGCCAGCGCTGGTTTTGCCCCTTGAGACGGTAGAGCATCCGGAGCAGGCAAAGATAGATGGCCGCCACGGCCCAGCCGTCCTGCACGTGGGTGCAGACGTCGGGGATGCGCAGCTCCAGCGTCGGAAAGCGGGCCGAGGGGCGCACGTCCCACCAGAGCTTGCTGGCATCCTCGAAGATACCGGCTTGCACCAGCACCTCGACGTGCCGCTGGTACTCACCGAAGGACTCGAAGGTTTCCGGCAGGCCGGTGCGTGGCAGCTCGTCGAAAACGGCCAGGCGATAGGACTTGAGGCCGGAGCGCTCACCCCGCCAGAAGGGCGAGGAGGTGGACAGCGCCAGGAGATGCGGCAGGAAATAGCTGACCTGACTCATCAAGTCGACGCGCAGGTCGTCGTCGTCCAGGCCGACGTGAACATGCATGCCGCAGATCACCAGGCGGCGGGCTACACCCTCCATATCGCGGGCCAGAACGTTATAACGCTCCTTATCGGTATGCTTGAGCGCTTCCCACGTGGCGAAGGGATGTGTGGAGGCAGCGATGGGGGCGAGGCCGTAGTTACCGGCGACCTCGGCCACGCAGCGCCGCAGAGCGGCAATCTCTCCGGCAGCCTCGATCAGGGTACCGCACTTCGTGGTGCCGACCTCGATCTGGCACTGCAGGAACTCCGGGCTGACCTGGCTTTCCAGCCGTTTCTCACAGTCCTCGAGAAGACCCGGTGGTGCATCGACGACGACGTCCCGGCTCTCTTTCTCGACAAGAAGGTATTCCTCTTCGATGCCGATCGTGAAAGGCGGTTCCGCGCTCTTTATACCAGGAGCGCTTCTGAAAGATCCGGCCAAGGCAGTTCCTCTCTCGCCTCAAAAAGCGTCGCATCCTGAGCCAGGTTACACAGGACGGAAAAGAGCGTTTCCATCCAAGCCTCGGCGCCATGATGCGTATCGATCAAGTCTTGCCGTATTTCGACAACCGTGCAAGCGAGGCCCGCTGTCTCGCCATGTGCGTGCAGTCCATAGTCCACTGCGGAGGTACCGCTGTAAGGCACGTTGTCGCCAACTTTCAGGCCTTTTCCGGCCAATCCTTCGATCAGCCCATCCGCCAGCCGGCGGTCCCTGTCCGACAGCATGGAAACGTCCCAGGGGCGCCGGACACCGTCGAGACTCGGTGTGAAGCTGTGCATCATCAGGAGAGCCGGCGCGATGCCCATTGCCCGTCGCGAGGCAATCATCCGCGCAATGGCGTTGTGATAGGGCTGGAAGAAAGTGGTGAGGCGTGCTTCCCGCTCCGCCGGCGTAAGGTTCCGATTGCCGGGGACCGGAGTGTGATCGCTGACCTCGAGAATGGAGCTTCTCGCTTCCGGGCGTCGGTTCGGGTCGACGACCAGCCGTGAGAAGTGGCTGAGCACAGCCGGCGCGTCCAGTCTTTCGGCCAAGTCGCGCGTCACCTCGGCAATGCCGATGTCGTAGCCGATGTGGCGTGAAAGCTCGGCTTCCTCTACGCCCAGGCACTCAAAGGCGCGCGGAATGAAATTGCTGGCGTGGTCGCACGTCAGGAGAAAAGGGGAACGTCCGCTGGGATTGACAATAGTGAAGGGCGCAGGCTCGTCGAGGCCAAGCATCCGGGTTTATCTCGATGATGGGACTTGAACGGAGTGACCTCAGCGACATAGCTTCGCGCCGACCAACTCGCAAGCCTGCCCGGGTCGATGAGAGCTTCCTTTCCGCATCCGGCCCGTTTCGAGCGACTGTGAAAGATGGCCTTGAAACCCAACACCTTCTTCTGCGTCGACGGCCATACCTGCGGTAACCCGGTGCGCCTGATTGCCGCCGGAGGCCCGCCGCTCCAGGGCGAGACCATGAGCGCCCGCCGGCAGGACTTTCTGGCCCGATACGATTGGATCCGCACGGCCTTGATGTTCGAGCCGCGGGGCCACGACATGATGTCGGGCTCCATCCTCATGCCGCCGACGCGGGAGGACTGCGACATCGGTGTGCTGTTCGTCGAGACGAGCGGCTGCCTGCCCATGTGCGGCCACGGCACCATCGGTACCGTCACCTTCGCGCTTGAGCGGGGCTTGGCCCAGCCGAGCGAGCCCGGCGTTCTCAAGCTCGACACCCCGGCGGGCCGTGTCGATGCCCGCTACCGGGAAGGCGAGGGTGGGCGTATCGCCTCGGTGCGCATCACCAACATCGCAAGCTTTCTTGCGGTCGAAGGCTTGGAGGTCGACTGCCCGGAGTTTGGTCGGCTGACCCTGGACATAGCCTATGGCGGGAACTTCTATGCCATCGTCGAGCCTCAGGCCAACTTCGGCGGTCTCGAATCCCTGTCGCCGGGCGACATCCTGCGTCTCTCGCCGCTGTTGCGCCGGATCGTTAACGACGCCGTGGCGGTGACGCATCCGGAAGACGAGACCATTCGCGGCGTCAGCCATGTCATGTGGACCGGTGACCCAAATGACCCCGAAGCTCATGGCCGCAATGCCGTGTTTTATGGCGACAAGGCGATCGACCGCTCGCCTTGCGGCACCGGCACTTCGGCACGCATGGCCCAGCTTGCTGCCCGCGGCGGGCTTTCTCCCGGCGAGGACTTCGTTCACGAGAGCATTATCGGCAGCCTGTTCCACGGTCGTGTGGAAAGCGCCTGCGCCGTCGCCAACAGGCCGGCGATCGTACCGTCGATCGAAGGTTGGGCCCGGATGACCGGTCTCAACACCATCTTTGTCGACGACTCCGACCCCTTCGCCCACGGATTCCAGCTCGTCTAGATAAGCCCCGGCGCTAGCGTCGCCTCGTAGAGTCGATGCCCAAAGCAGAACATTGCGGCCCCGCCTTGACGCTGTGATGAAGGCCACCCACCTTGGTCATACCAGTAGACCTCTATTTTCCCATTGTTTGGAGCGTAATCTGTCGATGAAGCATCGTTTTCTTTCCACCATGTCGAGCGATCCGCGTTTCGATACGATCAAGCGGGAGCGTGTGTCCGATCGTATCGCTCAGAATCTTCTGAAGCTGATTGCCTCCGGCGAGCTGGCTCCGGGCGAGCGTCTGCCGGGTGAGCGGCAGCTGGCCGACATGATGGGTGTCAGCCGCGTTTCCGTGCGCGCCGCGCTGCAGGAGTTGAAGGCTCAGGGCTTTCTCAGTGCTGTTCAGGGTGGCGGGACCCGTGTCGTTTCCGCTGCCGGCGAACTGATCGGTAAGCATCTCGGTCGCCTGGTGCAGGCGGAAGAACGCAACCTGCTCGATCTGATCGAGATCCGCTCCAATCTCGAGGTCTGGGCTGCCAAGCTGGCGGCGAGCAACGCCGATGAGGCGCAGGTGGCCGAGATCGAACGCATCCTGGTCATGATGGGCGACGACATGCGCCCCAAGCGGCTTAAGGCGGAGGACGATCTGGCCTTCCACATGGCGATCGCCAAAGCCTCCGGCAGCGCGGTCTATCTGCACCTCATGTCGGCCTTGACCAGCATTCTGGAAGAGCAGCTCACCGACACCCGTCTACTGCGCTACAACACGCCGGAGCAGGACGCCAAGTTCCTGGAGCAGCACTGGGCCATCTTCAAGGCGATTGAAGGCAAGGACCCGGAGGCGGCCGGCGAGGCCATTGCCGAGCACCTGGACAGCGTGCAGGCCTGCTACAATCAAGAAGAAGCTTATCTGAAGGTGCCGGCTTAAGCGGCGCCCCGTACGCTCTCTCAGCCCGCGGGGTTCTGGCGCTCGAACCAGTCGAGAACCTGATCCATCCATCCAGGCGGCGGACTATGGCCGCCCGGATGGAGGCATAGTCGCAGAGCTTCGTCCATCCAAAGGCGGCAGAGCGTATCGCCCTCAAAAGAGAAGCTCTGAGGCAGATCGTCGCCGAGGCCGGAAGCTTCGCGCAAAACGCCCATGCCCGCGAAGACGTCGCCTTGCCGAATAGGCAGTCCCGGAATCCGTCGGCCTTCTATGGGCACCACCTTGTCGCTCCAACCGTGATGGTGCAGCAGCTTGACTGGGCCGGAGCAGGTCTCGGGTAGGGGCCGCCAAAAGGCGCCGGACGCCGGCGCGAAGGCCGTGAAGCCTGTCGGGTCATGGCAGGCAATGTCCCAGACTATCGAGCCGCCGCGCGAGAAGCCGGTCATCAGCACCCGCTTGCGGTCGACCGCATAGCGTTGCGCCAAGTCGTCGAGAACGGCGCGGGCAAAGGCGCCTTCATCGCGCCAGGGCGGCGTGCCATCACGCACTGACCAGTCGTTGCGCTGTGGAGCGAGCGGGCCCGGCGTTCCATTGAGTGCAACGAAAACGTAGCCGCGCGCCGTCGCTGCCTCGACGACCTGAGCGTTTCTTAGCGCCGCGGCTCCCGAGCTGCCATAGCCGTGGAAATGGACGATGACCGGGGCTGGGCCATTGAGCTCGGAGGGCATGGCAAGATGGTAACTCCCCATCTCGACACGGCAGGGCTCAGCCCCGCCGCAAGCAGCAGCGACAGCCGATCCGGGCAGAAACGAAAGCGCCATAAGCAGGCAAATACGCAGGGTTTTCATGGGGTTGTCTGCGGAGCGATTGCGGCTTCTACAGTCAGGCACGGTAGTTCGGCAGGCGCAGCGAGCAAGCGCCGTGACGACGATCTCACAGAGACTTGTTCATGTGGACACGCAGATGACTGTCCAGACCGTGTTCCGGCAAAGCTCTGTGGCTCTCGCGAAAGCCGTGACGCTGATAGAAGCTGACCAAGCGGTCCATGATGAGTGGTGTATGCAGAGAGAGGGCAGGGGCGCCGGCCGCGCGCGCTTCGGCTTCGACAAACTGCAGAAGCCGGCTTCCCAAATTGTTCCCGTGCCGTTCCGGCGCGACGGCAAGCTCGTCGATCTTCCAGCCGGCTTGTGAGCGGCTGATAACGGCGACGCCAACGATGCTGCCGTCGATCAAAGCGCCGTAGACGCGCGCGTCCTCGACGGCGTCGGGAAGCTGACGATAGGTTTCCGGGTCATGCGTTCTGCCAAGCTGATGAACCAGGGGTTCGAAAGCAGCTTTAAGCAGGCGTTCGGCTGCTGCCGTCTCCTGCGGACGAAGCAGACGGTAGCTTGTCGTACTGTTCATCGGGGCGTCTGTCCGCCGATGGCATCGGTGATCTCTCCCGCGGCCTGCTTCACCAGGGAGGCGAGCTGGGCAAGCCGGTCGTCTGGCATACGCACGGTCGGCCCGGAGATCGAGACGCCGGCGATGGCTTCGCCGTGGGCGTTGTAGATCGGGCAGGCAATGCAGCGCATGCCCTCGTGGCGCTCCTCGTCGTCCAGCGACCAGCCGCGCGCACGAATCTCGGCGAGGTCCTCGACCAGGGCGTCCGGCGTTACCAGGGTCTTTCGGGTGTACTCGGGCAAGCCCTTCCGGTCGACAAGGCGCCGGACATTCTCGTCCTCGCGCTCCGCAAGCAGGGCCTTGCCGATGCCTGACGCGTGCATGGGCCCGCGCGAGCCGGGGCGGAAGAAGGCACGGATGGCCTCGTGGGTCTCAACTTGAGAGACGAAGACGACATCGCCGTCTTCCTCGATCGCCAGGTTGGCCGTTTCGCCGCTGCGCTCCATCAAGTCATGCATGACGGGCCGGCCAACGTCGACGATCTTGGTGCCGCGGGCGAAGGCGCTGCCGGCGCGAAAGGCCTCAACCCCGACGCGCCATAAGCCCTCGGCTTCGTTGTTCATGACGAAGCCGTGGTCTTCCATCGTCGTCAGCAGGCGGTAGGTGGTGGCGGGGGAAAGCTCCGAGCGCTGGGCAACCTCGGTCAAGGTCAGGCCGTCGAACTCGGCGAGCAGCTTGAGCAGCTTCAGCGCGCGGTCGAGGGTCTGAACGGAGCCCCCGGCTTCTTTCGGTCGATTGAGGCGCGGCCGTCCGCGCGCCTTTTGTGCAGTGTCTGGCATGGACGTTGGTATCGATTCTCTACGCACCGCCGTTCGCCGGCGTGCTCTCATGGTGGGAAGAATAGGCCTCACACCCGTCGTCTCAAACCGGAAAAAGTTTTTGCAAAAAGCTGTTTCTGGAGAATGAAAAAAGGAAAATCAGAGATATTTCAATGGACAAAATTAATTTTTCACATAATGAAAAACAATATCGAAAAAATTGACAAAATCACAGGTGCCACCCAGGTTTTAGCTTAACGACTGACTAGCGAGACCATTGGGAGGTTGAAGCCATGGCCAAGATGCGTGCCGTAGACGCTGCCGTCCGAATCCTCGAGAAGGAAGGCATCACCTGCGCTTTCGGTGTTCCGGGCGCCGCCATCAATCCTCTCTATTCTGCATTGCGTGCCCGTGGCTCGGTCCGCCATATCCTGGCCCGTCACGTTGAGGGCGCATCGCACATGGCGGAGGGCTACACCCGCGCCCAGGCGGGCAACATCGGTGTTTGCATCGGGACCTCCGGCCCAGCGGGGACCGACATGATCACCGGGCTCTATTCGGCCTCGGCGGACTCCATCCCCATCCTCTGCATCACGGGGCAGGCGCCACGGCCGAAGCTCGACAAGGAGGATTTCCAGGCGGTCGATATCGCCTCCATCGCCAAGCCGGTCACCAAGATGGCTGTGACGGTGCTGGAGCCGGCCCAGGTCCCCACTGTGTTCCAGAAGGCTTTCCATCTCATGCGCTCGGGCCGCCCGGGCCCTGTGCTCATCGATCTTCCGGTCGACGTGCAGAACACCGAGATCGAGTTCGACGTCGAGAGCTATGCACCGCTCGAACCCTACAAGCCGCGCGCAACCCGCGTTCAGGCCGAGCGGGCGCTGGAGATGCTCAACGCGGCCGAGCGGCCGCTGATCGTCGCCGGCGGCGGCATCATCAACGCCGATGCCTGCGAAGAGCTTGTGGATTTCGCAGAGATTACCGGCGTGCCGGTCATTCCGACCCTGATGGGTTGGGGCAGCATTCCCGACGACCATCCCCTGATGGCCGGCATGGTGGGCTTGCAGACCAGCCACCGCTACGGCAATGCCACTTTCCTCAAGTCCGACTTCGTATTCGGAATCGGCAACCGCTGGGCCAACCGTCATACCGGCTCGGTAGAGACCTACCAAGGCGATCGGACGTTCATTCATGTCGACATCGAGCCGACGCAGATCGGGCGGGTCTTCGGTCCCGATCTCGGCATCGTGTCTGACGCCAAGGCTGCCCTGGAGGCCTTCATCGAGGTCGCCAAGGAGTGGAAAGCGGCCGGGAAGCTGACCGATCGCAGCGACTGGGCGGCCGAGTGCGAGCATCGCAAGCATCACATGCTGCGCAAGACGCACTACGACGAGGTGCCGCTCAAGCCGCAGCGGGTCTACGAAGAGATGAACGACGCCTTCGATCGCGACACCTGCTACGTCACCACCATCGGCCTGTCGCAGATCGCCGGCGCCCAGTTCCTGCGCGTCTATGAGCCGCGTAACTGGATCAACTGCGGCCAGGCGGGACCGCTCGGCTGGACCTTGCCGGCGGCGCTCGGCGTGCGCGCCGCGCTGCCCGACAAGAAGATCGTCGCGCTCTCGGGCGACTACGATTTCCAGTTCCTCATCGAAGAACTTGCCGTCGGCGCGCAGCACAAGCTGCCTTTCCTGCAGATCGTCGTGAACAACTCCTATCTCGGCCTCATTCGCCAGGCCCAACGCGGGTTCGAGATGGACTTCGAGGTCAGCCTGGCCTTTGAGAACATCAATGCTGCGGAAAAGGAGGACAGCGACGCTGTGCCCGGCTATGGTGTCGATCATGTCGCCGTCGCCGAGGGGCTGGGCTGCAAGGCTATTCGGGTCAAGAGCCCGAACGAGTTCAAGGAAGCCTTCGCCCGCGCCGAGGCTTTGATGGAGGAGCATCAGGTACCCGTCGTGCTCGAGTTTATTCTCGAGCGCGTCACCAACATCTCCATGGGTACGGAGATCGACAACATCAACGAGTTCGAGGATGTCCTTTGCCTCGACCCCAACCTGACGCTGGAAAGCGGTTGGGTCAGCATGCGCGGCGAAGGAAAGGTCTCGGCCTCTGACAATGGCGGCACCAAGGCTGCCTGACACAAGACGGACTGCGGGAGGAACAGACCATGCCGAAGTTTGCCGCCAACCTGACAATGCTCTTCCAAGAGCATGATTTTCTTGATCGTTTCGAAGCTGCGGCCAAGGCTGGCTTTACTGGGGTCGAGTACCTCTTCCCCTATGACTACGCCAAAGAAGACCTGGCCGAGCGCCTCCGGCAAAACGGCTTGGCGCAGGTTCTCCATAACCTGCCGGCTGGCGACTGGGGTGCGGGCGAGCGCGGCATCGCCTGCCTGCCCGATCGGGTGGGCGAATTCCAGGACGGGGTCGGGCGCGCCATCGACTATGCCACCGCGCTGGGTTGCCCGCAGGTTAACTGCCTGGCTGGTGTGGCGCCGGAAGGGGCCGATCAGGAAAGCCTGCGCCGCACCTTCGTAGACAATCTCGGATTTGCCGCCGGCAAGCTGAAGGAGGCTGGCATCAAGCTTGTGATCGAGCCGATCAACACCCGGGATATTCCGGGGTTCTATCTCAGGCACACGCTCCAAGCGGTTGAAATCATTGACGCCGTGGGCTCGGACAATCTCTTCGTGCAGTACGACGTCTATCACATGCAGATCATGGAGGGCGATCTGTCGCCCACCATCCAGGCCAATCTCTCCCGTATCGCCCATGTCCAGATCGCCGACACGCCGGGCCGCCACGAGCCGGGCACCGGAGAGATCAACTACGACTTCCTCTTTCCCTTCCTGGATGAGATCGGCTATGCGGGCTGGGTCGGCTGCGAGTACAAGCCCAAGGCAGGCACGCAAGAGGGCTTAGGCTGGTTTGCCCCCTATCGAAGTGTTGCTGCGGCCGCCGAGTAGCTTCGGCCACGGCAAGTGCTGCGGCAGGCGCCTGCTGCGGAGCGAGCGTTCTGCTCAAGAGACGGTCATAAGGAATTAAAAAATATGAGCAATATCGGTTTCATCGGCCTCGGCATCATGGGCGCGCCCATGGCTGGGCACCTGGCGGATGGCGGGCACAGCATCTTTACCTCGCTCAACCGCTCGCCCGTGCCGGCGAGCCTCGAGGGCAAGGGCGTCACCGTCTGCGGCTCGCCCAAAGAGGTGGCCGAGCAGTCCGACATCGTCATCACCATGGTGCCCGACACGCCGGACGTGGAGCGGGTGCTGTTCGGTGAAAACGGGGTCGCCGAGGGGCTGAGCAGCGGCAAGCTGGTGATCGACATGTCCTCGATCTCGCCGATCGATACCAAGGTCTTCGCCGAGAAGATCGCGGCGCTCGGCTGCGACTATATGGACGCACCGGTCTCCGGCGGCGAGGTCGGAGCCAAGAACGCAGCCCTCACCATCATGGTCGGTGCCAGCGACGAGGCCTTCGCGCGTGCCAAGCCGCTGTTCGAGCTGATGGGCAAGAACATCACCCTGGTCGGCGGTGTCGGCGACGGCCAGACCTGCAAGGTCGCCAACCAGATCATCGTCGCGCTCAACATTCAGGCCGTCAGCGAAGCCCTTGTTTTCGCTGCCAAGGCCGGTGCCGATCCTGCCAAGGTGCGCCAGGCCCTGATGGGCGGCTTCGCCTCCTCCAAGATCTTGGAAGTCCACGCCGAGCGCATGATCAAGCGCACCTTCGAGCCGGGCTTTCGCATCGAGCTGCACCAGAAGGATCTCGGGCTGGCGCTCGATGGCGCCCGCAGCCTGGGTGTGGCGCTACCCAACACGGCGATTGCGCAACAGCTCTTCTCCGCCTGTGTCGCCAACGACGGGGGCGGCTGGGATCACTCCGGGCTGGTCCGTGTCCTGGAAAAGATGGCCGGCGTGAAGCTCGGTTAACCCGAATCTGAGGAAGCAGCCGTTGGCACTCGAGCCGCGCGCCTTCCTGCGCACGCTCTGCGACGCCGCGCTGGCGGCGGCGGATCCGGCTGGCGTGTTGCCGGCGCATCTGCCTGAGCCGCCGGCCGGGCGGACCATTGTCATCGGGGCCGGCAAAGCCGCGGCGGCGATGGCGCGCGCCCTTGAGGCCCATTGGTCGGGGCCGCTCGAGGGCTTGGTGGTCACCCGCTACGATCACGCTGTGCCGACAGAGCGCATCGAGGTCGTGGAAGCCGCGCATCCTGTGCCGGACGCTGCCGGCCACGATGCCGCCCGGCGCATTCTGGCCTTGGCCCAGGGGGCAGGCGAGGACGACCTGCTGCTCTGCCTCATCTCAGGCGGCGGCTCGGCGCTGCTCAGTCTGCCGGCGGAGGGGTTGAGTCTGGAGCATAAGCAGCAGGTCAACGCGGCGTTGCTGCGCAGCGGTGCGACGATCACCGAGATGAATTGCGTTCGGAAGCATCTCTCGGCGATCAAGGGCGGGCGGCTTGCGGCTGCGGCCTATCCCGCCCGTGTGGTGACCCTCTGTATCTCCGATGTGCCGGGTGACGACCCGGCCGTGATCGCCTCCGGCCCAACAGTGCCTGACCCGACCAGTCTCGGCGATGTGGCTGAGATCCTTGAGAAGTACGCCCTGACTTTGCCTGTGGCCGTGCACGACCATCTCTCCAGCCCCGAGGCAGAAACGCCCAAGCCCGGCAGCCCCGTTTTCGACCGCTGCGAGACGCGGCTGATATCAAGGCCGCAGGATGCGCTGGAAGCGGCGGCGGCGCGGGCAACCGAAGCGGGAGTCACGCCGCTCATCCTCAGCGATTGCCTTGAGGGCGAAGCCGGCCAGCTCGGAATTATGATGGCTGGGCTCGCTCGGCAGGCCCGGCAGCACGGCCAGCCGGCGGCTCCGCCCTGCGTCCTGCTGTCGGGTGGCGAGACCACGGTGACCTTGAGCGGGGAAGGCGGCCGCGGCGGCCGCAATTGCGAGTTTCTGCTCTCGCTCGCCGTTCATCTCGATGGCTTGGAGGGTGTCTCGGCCGTGGCCATCGACACCGACGGTATTGACGGCAGCGAGGACAATGCCGGCGCTTTCGTTTTGCCCGACAGCTTGGCCCGAGGGGAAGCGCTTGGCCTCGATGCAAAGGCCTATCTTCGCGCACACGACAGCTATAGCTTCTTCGCGGGGCTGGACGATCTTCTCGTTACCGGTCCGACGCTGACCAACGTTAACGATTTTCGTGCCCTTCTTATTGCCTGATTGCCCCATTGCATCGTCGAAATTCATAGTTGAGGTGGACGGCCCCCATGCGACGTAGACGCAAAGCTAAGATTCTGGCCACGCTTGGCCCTGCGAGCTCTGATGCGGAGACCATACGCGCGCTCCATGAGGCCGGCGCCGATGTCTTCCGTCTCAACTTCAGCCACGGCTCGCAGGCCGACCATGCAGAGCGCTACCGCATCATCCGGGAGCTGGAGCAGGAAACCGGTCGGCCGATCGGCATTCTCCAGGACCTGCAAGGCCCGAAGCTGCGCATTGGGCGCTTCGCCGAGGGTGAAATCTACTTGAAGCGCGGCGATCCCTTCCGTTTCGATTTGTCGGAAGCAAAAGGCGACCAGTCCCGGGTGAACCTCCCGCATCCGGAGATTTTCGCGGCCATCGAGGTTGGCGCCCATATCTTGCTCGATGACGGCAAGCTAAGGGTCGAGGTGGTACGCCGCGACGATGAGTCGGCGGACTGCAAGGTGATCACGGGCGGTCCGCTGAGCGACCGGAAGGGCATCAACGTGCCGACCGTGCTGATGCCGATTTCGCCGCTGACCCAGAAGGACCGGGACGACCTCCGCTTCGGCTTGGAGCTCGGCGTCGACTGGGTCGCGCTCTCCTTCGTGCAACGCCCCGAGGATCTGGCGGAGGCCAAGCGGCTGATCGCCGGTCGGGCCGCCTTGATGGCGAAGATCGAGAAACCCTCGGCCATCGATAATCTGAGCGGCATTGTCGAGTTGGCGGATGCCATCATGGTGGCGCGCGGCGATCTGGGCGTCGAGCTGCCGCCGGAGGACGTACCGGGCCGGCAGAAGGAGATCGTCCAAACCTGCCGCCTGGCCGGAAAGCCGGTGGTGGTGGCGACCCAGATGCTGGATTCCATGGTCAACGCGCCGGCACCGACTCGCGCCGAAGCCTCGGACGTTGCCACCGCCATCTACGATGGCTCGGACGCGGTTATGTTGTCGGCGGAGTCGGCAGCAGGGCACTATCCGGTTGAATCGGTGGCCATGATGGACCGCATCATCAGCCGTACCGAGGCGGATGCCTCCTACCGCCCGATCATCACCGCGCTGAAGCCCGAGCCAGAGCCGACCGGGGCGGACGCCATCTCGGCGGCAGCCGCCCAGGTCGCCCAGACCATCTCCGCCGCGGCGATCGTGACCTATACCACCTCCGGTTCGACGGCCTTACGGGCGGCTCGTGAGCGGCCGATCGTGCCCATTCTCATGTTGACGTCCGAGCTTGGCACGGCCCGGCGCCTGGCGGTGCTGTGGGGCGCACACTGCGTGGTATCCCCCGATGTCAGCAACTTCCACGAGATGGTCGACAAGGCCTGTGCCGTGGCAGAAGCGGAGGAATACGCCGGCCACGGGGACAGGCTGGTCATCACCGCCGGCGTTCCCTTCGGCACGCCGGGTTCGACCAACGTGCTGCGGATCGCCTGGATCTAAGCGGGCTGCGCCTGCGGCTGGCGCCGCGGGGCATCGGAGATCGGCATGTTGAGCAAGCCGGCCAAGACGGCGAGCCCGATGGAGATCCACCAGACCAGGTCGTAGTCGCCGGTCAGCGCCAAGCTTTGCCCGCCGATGTAGGCGCCGAAGAAGGCGCCGACCTGGTGGCTGAACATGGTGATGCCGAACAGCGTGGCCAGATAGCGCGAGCCGAAAATGCGGCCGATGATGCCGTTGGTCAGCGGCACGGTCGACAGCCAGAGGAGCCCGAAGCTGGCGGCGAAGAGGAAGACGACGAGGTCGGTCTTGGGGGCTGCCAGGAAGATGGCGATGCTGGCGGCGCGCGCGAAGTAGATCCCGGCGAGCAGATACTTCATGCGATAGCGCTGGCCGAGCCAGCCGGCGAGCAACGTCCCAATGACATTGAAGAGGCCAATGATTCCAAGAGCATTGGCGCCGGTCTGCGCAGAGAGGTTGCAGGAGACCACGTAGCCCGGCAGGTGCACGGTGATGAAGGAGACGTGGAAGCCGCAGACGAAGAAGCCGGCGGTCAGCAGCAGGTAGCCACTGTGGCGGCGGGCCCCGTTCAGGGTTTCCCCCATGGTCTCTTGCGTGAGGGTTCCGGTGCTTTCGGTCGGGCTGCTGGCGAAGGAGAAGGAGAGGGGAATGATGAGCAGCGCCAGGGCCGCCAGGACCAGGAAGGCGCCGCTCCAGCCGATATCGTTCATGATCAGCTGCGCCCCCGGAACCAGCAGGAACTGCCCCATGGAGCCACCGGCCGAGGCAATGCCGAGCCAGGTGCTGCGCTTGTCCTCCGGCGCGATGCGGGCCACGGCCGAGAGCACCAAGGTGAAGCCCACCGTGGCCACGCCCAGGCCGGTCAGCACGCTGTTGCCGAGATAGACCAGGAAGGCATTGTCGGCGACGGACATGACCGCCAGGCCGCTGGCGTAAAGCAGGCTGCCGAGGATCAGGAAGCGCTGGGTGCCGTAGCGGTCGGCCAAGGCGCCGACGAAGGGCGTCATCGCCCCCCAGAGGAGATTCTGGATTGCGAAGGCCAGCGACAGTGTCGCGACGGACACGCCGGTGTCGACCGTGATTGGCCCGACGAAGAGCCCGAAGCTCTGCCGCAGACCCATGCCGAGACCGAGAATGACAAAGGCGGCAACCAGCGCGAAGAGCGGATGCCGCCAGAAAGCCTGCGTCATAACTGTCTCCTGACCCCGCAGGCTACCGCATTGGCATCGACAAGCCGAGGCAACCCAATGGCATAACAGTCATTCGCGAAATTCTCAGATCGCTACAACCCAATGCGCCAATAAGGCGCGCTGCCGGCTATCAAATCGGTGGGTTGGCCCGGCGAAGGCTCTCAAGGTTCATCCGGGCGCCGGGCGCAAAGGGATGAACGACCAGGGTCTGCTCGAAGGAGGCGATGGCCTCCGGCACGTTGCCGAGGGCGGACTGCACCAGCCCGCGGCCGGCAAGGGCGCCGAAGTGCCGCGGTTCCAGCGCCAAGGTCGCTTCGATATCCCTCAGCGAGGCCTCATAGTCGGCCAATAGATAGTTCACCGTCGCCCGCTTGTTCCAGGCCTCCGCAAACTCGGGTTGCTCGGCGATCAGGACATCGAACAGCCCGCGCGCCTTCGTCATGTCGCCGAGGTTCATGGCTCGCACGCCATCACTCATCAGGAGCTGGGCCGATTCGTCGTCATGCTGAGTCCAGATGATCCAGATCTGCGCTTCGGCGCGCACGACATGCGCGTAGGAAGGACCGGTGCGCAGTATCTCGAACAGAGCATCAAGACGCGGATCATTCTGGTCTGCCAACGCCGGCCGTACGACCGCGAGCACGAAGAGTAGGGAGGCGATGAAGAGTCGTGCCATAAGCTCTAGATTAGAGCGTGACGCAGGACTTGCCAGTCGATGCCGAGCCCGGCCCGTTGCTTCGACGCTTGTGTTCGCGCGTGATGGAGACGTGGGCCGGATTGCTTTTTGTTGACTGTTCAATCCCTTGCGGGGAATTGTTGGTGTTGAAACGTGCCTACGGCTTTGGCGTGAACGCCGAGGCCGCGGGCGCAAAAAGGGGCTTGAGGCAGGTTGTCCGTGGCATAGGGGCATCGCCCGCTCCCCTTGTCGGAAGTCAGAAGCAGGAGGAGCCAGATGGCGTCAGCGGCCGAGTATTTTTCCGATCACTATCAATCGGCGCGTGCTCGTTTCCTCGAGGCAGCGCGTGCAGAGGGAGCGGAGATCAAATCCTGGCCGCATCCGCTGACGGACGCAGAGGGCCGGCCGCTGGTCGTCGACGTAGCTCTGCTGGGCCCCGCCGACGCACAACAGGCTTTGCTCGCCATCTCCGGTACCCACGGCGCCGAGGGCTTTTGCGGCTCCGGCGCCCAGGTCGGCTGGTTGGAAAGCGGGCTGTGGCGCGAGGCGCCCGCGCAGGTCCGTCAGGTCTTCGTCCACGGCATCAATCCGCACGGCTTCGCCAACCTCAGCCGGGTGACGCAAGAGAACGTGGACCTCAACCGCAACTTCATCGACTTCTCTCAAGGGGTGCCGCGAAACGAGGGCTATGACGAGTTGGCGTCCGCGCTGGCACCGAGCCTGTGGGACGAGGAGACGCGCAAGACGACGGCGCATGAGATCCTGGCTTATGGTGCGGAGCACGGCACTATGGCGATGCAGGCCGCGGTCGCCGGCGGTCAGTACCATCATCCAGACGGTCTGTTCTTCGGCGGCGAAGGGCCGAGCTGGTCGCACCGCACGCTTGTCGACATTCTGCAGAGTTGCCTCGGCCGAGTTCGTGCCTTGGCAATCATCGACTACCACACCGGCTTGGGGCCTTATGGCTACGGCGAACGCATTTGCACCCATCATGGCAGCAAGGCCGGTGCGCGGCGCGCTAGCGACTGGTACGGCGGCGACGTCACGGTTCCGTCTCTCGGCACCTCCAGCTCACCCGAGCTGCACGGGCTCTTGATCGAGGGCATCGAGGCGGCCTTGCCTGAGACCGAGGCGACGATGATTGCCTTGGAATATGGAACGCAGCCGCTGCCGGAGGTGCTGGAAGCACTGCGCGCAGACAACTGGTTGCTCCATCATGGCGACCCGGCCAGCGAACAGGGCCGCGCCATCAAGGCGGAGATGCGTCGTTGCTTCTACGGCGACGCCGATGACTGGAAAGACATGATCTGGGAGCGAGCGGTGGACACCCAGCGCCTTGCTCTGGCCGGTCTTACGGAAGGCTGACTAAGCCGCCGCCGCGGACCGTGCTGCTGCAGCCTGTGCGGTCAGCGCCAGCGTATCTTCCTTCGCCCTGCGGCTGTTGACGGCGCCGACGATGGCATCGATCTGCTCGCCGTCGGAAGACATCGGCAGCAGAATGGAGCGATACTTCACCGTGTAGGGCTGGTCGGCATAGACGTCGCCCATGGAGATCGGCACCCGACGCTGGGAGACCTGCGTCCAATGGCCGATGGCGCGGCTGAGCAGCGAACCATCCGGACAGTGCGCCAGCGAACGCTCCTCGGCTGCCAGCCAGGAGAGCGGCAGCTCGCTGTCGTGGAGGACCCGCTCGCCGACGTACTGAAACAGAGAGGCGCTGCGATGCTCTCCCACACGGAACAGGAAGCAGTAGGGCCAATCCGTGCCGATCGTCTCCGGGTCGATCTCCGACATCTTCGGAAAGCGGCGATCGCCACGCAGGTTGTCCCAGTGGTCCAGCATGCGGAGCACGAGGCGGCGCTCTCCAACGGTCGACAAGCTACTCATGGCAAGCGGTTCCTTCAGCCAAGCCCGAGGTCGTTCCCGGAGTCACAGCCGGGGACAGGACGCAGTCTGGGCCAGTTTCCTCCTACGTCGTTAACGCCGTACAAATAATCGGTAGAATGCGAGTAATTGTCTGTTGGGCTTTGTTCTACAAAGATTTTTTCGCTATCGTTTCGAGATTAACCGATGGCGTAAAGGCTGCTTCAAAGGGCTCGACCGAGCTTTCGGCCTTCGTAGAAGGCGTAGGGCGCCTGGCGTGCGGCGACGCAATCGCCGATGCTGTGAACCTCCAGGCCGCTGGCCTCGGCGCCAAGCGCCCGGGTCAAAAGGTCTTCGGCGACGTTGGTTGTCGAGAGGACCAGAGCATCGGCTTCCAGGCGCCAGCGCTCGCCGTCCAGGAAGCTGACCAAGGTCGCCCCGTCGCCGTGCCATTCGGCGACGCTGGCTTCCACGATAAAGTCGACACCCAGGCCTTTCAGGCGCCGGCGCAAGTTATAGTCGGTCGAAGTTCGAGCGATTTCCTTGGCGATCATTGGGTGGGGGGTGACCAGGGTCACCTTGTGGCCCTGCTCGGCAAGGTGCCAGGCGGTGCCGCAGCCCTTCCAGTTGCCGCCTTCGTCCAGCACGATAACCCGCTCCCCCAAGCGTGCCTCGCGGCGCATCACTGCTTCTGGAGAAAAGACGCCAGGCTTGTCGATGCCGGGGAGGCGATCGCGCTGAGGCTGCGCCTTCTGGAAGCCGCTCTCGGCCGGTTGGGAGCCGGTCGCCAGCACCACGGTATCGACCTCCAGCTCCCGGATGTCGTCGGCATCGAGATAGCTGTGGTAGCGCACCTCGACCTGCAGCTTCCCGAGTTGGCGGGCATACCAGTCCATAAGATCCAGGATCTGGCCACGGCGCGGTTGCAAGCCGGCGAGGCGGAACTGGCCGCCGAGCTCCCCGCTCGCTTCCGCCAGAAGGACCCGATGACCACGCTCGGCGGCCATGCGTGCGCATTCCAGGCCCGCCGGTCCACCGCCGACCACCAGCACCCGGCGCGGCTGCGGGCTCGGCGTGAAGCGGTCGCCGTCCCATTCGAACTCGCGCCCGGCAGATGGGTTGATCAGGCAGGAGATCCAATAGTCGCGGTGCCGCCGGCCCCAGCACATCTGGTTGCAGGAGATGCAGCCGCGGATGTCTTCGGCCCGGTCCTCGCGTGCCTTGTTGGCGAGATGGGGGTCCGCGATCTGTCCGCGGACGATGGAGACCATGTCGGCCTGGCCTGAGGCAATGACGTTTTCCGCGTTCTCCGGCGTGCGGATGTGGCCTTCGGACTGCACTTTGGCTTGCGTGACCGCACCCTTGAGAACCTCCGAAAGGGGGGTGGTCAGCTTCTCGCCATAGAGGAAGGTGGGAATGATGCCTTCGTGTTCGAAGTAGCTGCCGAAGCCGCAGGTCACGTAGTCCATCAGGCCGCGTTCGTCGTGGTAGGCGACGATCTCCTGCATCGCTTCGACGGAGAGCGCGACATCGATCTCGGCGTCGTAGCTCACGGCGAGGCCGACGATGAAGTCCTCGCCGACCAGCTTTCGGATGCGCTCTACGATACGGCGGGAGAAGCGGGTGCGGTTTTCCAGGCTGCCGCCCCACTGATCGTCGCGCCGGTTGGACCAAGGCAACCAGAACTGATCGATCAGCGCATTGTAGGCTGCGAAGAGCTCGATGCCATCGAAGCCGCTTTCCTTGGCGCGGCGGGCGGCCTGGGCGAAGGCCTCGATGGTCTCTTCGATCTCCGCCTCGGTCATCGCGTGGCTGCCGTCGGAGTCGTGATAAGAGGGCAGGCCCGAGGGTGACCAGCTGGGGTGATAGGAGTTGTCGGCATCGCCGTGCTGGCCGACGTGGTAGAGCTGATGGATCATCACGGCACCCTCGGCCTGGCAGGCCTCGGTGATCTCCCGGAACGGGGCGATGATGGCATCGTCCTCGTGACGGAAGTTGCCGCGGGTCAGGACGGCCGCGCGGTGGACCGGCACCGGCTCGACCACGATCATCGCCGCGCCGCCCTTGGCGCGCTCCAGGTAATAGCCCTTGTGCCGCGCGCCCGGCAGGCCTTCGACCGCCATGTTGGCGGTGTGCGCCCCGAAGACGATGCGGTTACGCAGGGTCTTGTGCCGCAGGGTCAGCGGCTCGAAGAGGCGCGGGTAGGCGGCATTCGTCATGGCTCTTGGGCTCGTATCGTGCGGCACGTCAAGTGTCGGGAGTGTAGGCATCCTCGAGCATCTGGGAAGACCCGTGCTTCCGACGCTTTATCGGCAATCGAGCGTTTATTCCGGACTGGCGGAGGTCTCACAGGCTCTTTGCATAGACTATGAACCCGCTGCGCTGGGCAACGTGGTCGTAGAGCCGCATGGCCGTCTTGTTTGTCTCGTGGGTCTGCCAGTAGATCCGGGGGCTGCAGGCGGCTTCGGCTCGCTCGTAGACTGCTTCGACGAGCGCGCGTCCGGCCCCTTTGCCGCGCGCGACCTCCGCGGTGAAGAGATCTTGCATGTAGCAGGAGGGCCCAGCCGTCAGGGTTGAGCGGTGAAAGATGTAGTGGGCCAAGCCGATCAGGGCACCGTCCAGCTCAGCGACCAAGGCGTGCACCGGCTCATCGGGATCGAAGAAGCGCTGCCAGGTCATTTGCGAGATCCCGCGTGGTAAGCCGGTTTCGCCGGCTCGACCATAGAAGGCGTTATAGCTCTCCCAAAGCGCAAGCCAGGGCTCGAACTCGGACGGCAGTGGCTGGCGAACCGCAACGGTCTTCGACATCGCTTTCTTCAACTCGCGCTCGGTATCTGCAGCGCAATGATAGAGAAGCCCCGGCCCGAGAGAGCGCCCTTTGCGACATGGCGCCTATGCTGGTTTCAGCCAGATCGCGCCAAGCGGAGGCGACGCTGGTCTTCCATGTGGCCGGGCTCGTCCGGCTGATCGATCTCGCCGTAGCCGCCTGTCTCGCCAGCCTTCACTGCGTCGCCGGCCGGTAGTGCGATGGTGATGATCGTTCCCACGCCGAGCGCGCTCTCCAATGCGATGGTTCCGCCGTGGGCTTCGATCAGGCGCTTGCAGATCGGCAGGCCGAGGCCATGACCATGATAGGGCCGTGCTCGCAAGGGATTGGCGCGCTCGTAGGGCTCGAACAACTTGGGGAGGGCGTCGGGCTCGATGCCACAGCCATCGTCGGCGAAGATCAGCTTTGTCCCGCCGGCCGGTGTGGCTTCGAGCGTAACCTGGATGCTGCCGCCTTTCGCGGTGTGCCGGATGCTGTTGGACAGGAGATTGAGGGTAATCTGCTCGATTGCGCGCCGGTCGGCACTGCAGAGACTCTCCAGCTCGCGCGCTTGGACCGAGATCGTCACGCCTGCGTTTTCAGCGATGCTGTCCAGAGTGCGCGCAGCGGCGGAGACGATCTCGAAGAGCTGCAACGGCTCGCGGTCTAGCTTCAGATTTCCGGTCTCGATGCGTGAGAGATCGAGAAGATCGTTGACCAAGTCGAGCAAATGAGCGGCGCTGGCGTTGATGTCTTCGGCGTAGTCTCGGTACTTGGTCGCACCCAGGGGGCCGAGAATCTGTTGTCGCATAAGATCGGAGAAGCCGAGGATGGCGTTGAGCGGCGTCCGCAAGTCGTGGCTCATGGTGGCTAGGAATTCGGACTTGGCTCGGTTCGCCGAGGCCGCCTCTTTTAGGGCGGCCGCCAGCGCAGCTTCGGACTGCTTCTGTCGGGTGATATCGCGGCCCGTGCCGCGATAGCCCAGGAAGCGGCCAGTCTCATCGAAGACCGGCACGCCGCTGATGGCTAGGTGAACGGTGGTGCCGTCTGGCCGAACCCTGGGATGGACGAAGTCGCGGAAGGCTCTCCTCGCCTTGAGGTCGTCCAAGTGATTTTGCCAGCTTGCCGGTTCGACGCCGGGAATGCCGGTCTCTTCTCTGGTCTTGCCGAGCAGCTGAGTAGGGACAACGCCGGTCACCATTTCGAACCGTTCCGAGAAGAAGGAAAAACGCAGCTGCTCGTCCATCTCCCAAAACCAGTCCGTCGAGGATTTGGCAAAGTCATGGAAGCGCTGATTGCTCGCAGCGAGTGAAGCGCGTGCCTGGGCAATGCGTTTTTTGAGGTAGGCGTTGGCAAGAAAGCTGCCGCCAAGCACGGCGGCCAGGATAGCGAGGCACCAGAGCGCCCAATCGGGCAGGGTCGGCTGCTGCGACTGGACGAGCCAGCGCTGATAAGCCTGATGGTAAGGCGAGTGTGGGGAAGACTTGAGCTCGGCCAGTTCGGCGTCCATGCGCTCGATGACCCCATCGGTCACGGCGTTGGCGAAGGCGAAGTAAAGCGGAGCGGGCCGGAACAACACCTGCGAGCGGTCCAGTCGTTCGTTGGTGAGATTTTCATGCAACTCGCCGTAGAAGCGGTTGACGATGCCGTAGTCAGCCTCGCCCAGGCGGACTCGCTGGAGAACGCTGCCGGGGGACGGGCTTGGAACCAGCTGCAACGTCCAGTTCCGCTGCTCTGCCAGCTCTAGCAGCCGCCGTTGCTGAATGCCGTCCTGCAAGATGGCAACCCTTCGTCCATCGAGGTCTTCCAGCGCGCTCAGCACTGTCTCGCTACGCGAATAGATGTAGGACCAGGAGTGCAGGACGGCTTCGTGGCCAAATTGAAAACGCCGAGCGCGTTCCTGCGAATAGGCAACGTCTGGCATGACGTCGATCTCGCCCGCCTCCAGCATGTTCAAGCAGTCGGACCAGTCGCAGGGAACGTAGATGATACGCCAGCCGAGGGACTGCGATAGACGTTCGATGATCTCCGGATAGAAGCCGCGCGGTCCGTGCGCCGGATCCCAGTAAACCTTCGGCTCGTTCTGGTAGACGCCGACGCGCAGTGTCCGGCTTTCCCCAACGGCTTGCCCGGAGGCCAAGATCGTAAACCACAGGGCTAGGACGCAGAGTGCACTGTGGACCGCTCTTGTCGGCCTCACCCGCTTCCGGGTCTCGAGGGCGATACACCTAGCGGCCCGCAGACGGCGCTTTTCAGCAAAACAAAGCATGTCCCAAGCTTTTCGTCGCGTCGCAGCGCCAGACCTGAGATTGTAACGCTCCAGTACCCTGCGCCGGTGTTCGTTCAGGTCTATCCTTCCTTGAGGTTTGGACCGACTTGGAGTGAACAGCCAAAGGTAAGCGGCAATCCCTTGCAGAGGCGTAAATGCCCTAGATTCGCTGCGGATTTTAGCTGCGGAGCAGGGAATGCCGCTTTTGCCGGACTCTTCTTGAGGGCAATTGGGAGAGCTTGTAGTGTCGCGCGACCCTCGGTTTGGCGTGGATATCTTAAGAGAGCACGCGGCTAGGGCGAGGTATCTTTGTGTCTTGGCGGGAGGCTAAACCAAGCAAGATGATTAAGAAAATTCTCGTGCCCGTAGACTTGTCGCAGGAAGAGGCCGGGGGATCCGCCCTGCAGCTGGCGGCAGACCTGGCTCGGCTGAAAGAGGCCAAGCTCATTCTGTTCCATGTGATCGAGCGGGTGCCCGCTTTCGTCGAGAGCCAGCTGCCGAAGAGCTTCGCGGAGGATGCCGTGTCAGAGGCGACGCGCAGGTTGACGGCACTTGCCGGCTCACTGCAGCTCGACTCACATGCGGAGATTGCCGTGCGGCAAGGTCATCCCTCGACCGAGATCTTGGAGTATTCCGAGCAAGCGGGCATCGACATGATCGTCATGGCCTCCCACGACCCGGTCCTCTCGGACTACCTGTTGGGCTCTGTCGCCGCCCGGGTCGTACGCCACGCCCACTGTTCAGTGCTGGTCGCACGCAAGCTGGACGACTGAGCAGAGCTCTTTCGCCGGGCTTAGCCGTAGGGGTGGGCATCGCCGTCAGTCCGTAGAGTGGTTGCGGCGAGCACGCGGTCGCGGATGCGCTCTTGCCATTCGCGGCCGTTGGCGTCCTGCCACCACACCACCGTATCGCTGAAAGCGGGAAACTCGTAGGGCTTGATGCCAGGGTTGCGAGTCGGGTGCCATTCGGCGGCCAGCGCGGGGAACAACCGCTTCAGCTGCGTCGTGGTGTCGATGCGGCCGGGAATCTCACGCGGCCCGGACACGAGCTGTTCGTCCTCATACCAGGCCGCCATGCGGCCCCAGTAAAAGCCGAGAAAGCCCTTGAGCTGCGCCAGCTCCGCATAAGGGTCGGGATAGGCCCAAACCGCATTCTCGACGACCTGTTCGCCGACCCGCACGCTCCAGTAGCAGGCGTGGCCCTTGTAGGGGCAATAGGTGTCGCGGGTGGTGGCCTCCAGGCTCTCCATCGCCACATCATCACGCGGAAGGTAGTAGATCGGCGCGTGACCGAGCTCGTACATCACCCGTGCAGCGCGCGAGTCTGCGATGGTCTTGCCGCCGAAGACGGCGCGAACGCGTGCCGGAATCAGGTCAAAGGCGATCTGATAGTTGGGGTTGAGGGGCCAGCCCTTCGGGTCCACTTCGCCGGTCATGTCCTTGGCCTTCCCTGATTGGCTGTGACGTTGTTCCAGGCTCCTAGAGAGACCCGCGTGTCGTCAACAGGAGGACGTGCGAGACATGGCAGCGAGTCGGCAAACGCAGGTCAACGGCATCTGCGACAAGAGGCGGGCCGGCAAGATCGACGGCCGTATCGTCACGGCCATCCAAAAAAAGCAAAGCACGGCAGAGCTTCTCCGTCCGCCGAGCCTCGCGGCTTCCGGATAGGCCCCTCAGGACGGCCCACTGTCGTGTGCGCGCCGTCGTTCGGCGGATAGCAGATAGCCTAGGGCCTTTGGTGAGCCTTAGGTTGGCGGCCTGAACGGCAATGCGATGGGGCACAGCCTTGGCCAGGCTTCCCGAGACAATGACCGCCGCCCTGCTGCTCGGTCACGGCGGTCTGGACAGGATTGTCATTCGTGACGATGTGCCGGTGCCTGTGCCCGCGGTGGGTGACGTGCTGATCCGGGTTGGTGCCTGTGGCCTCAACAACACCGATATCAACACGCGGACCGCCTGGTACTCGACCACCGTATCAGAGGGTATCACCAAGGAAGGTGGGCGCGCGGGCTTTGCGCAGGCCGAGGCGTCTGCCGGGAGCTGGGGCAGTGCCGCTGTGGCCTTCCCGCGCATTCAAGGGGCGGACGTTGCGGGCCGAATCGTGGCGGTCGGCGAGGGCGTCGAGCCATCCCGCATCGGAGAGCGGGTCGTGATCGACCCTTGGCTGCTTGCGGCCGGTGATTGGCTCGACCCCACTCGGTCCGGCTACTTCGGCTCCGAATGCGATGGCGGCTTTGCCGAATACACCAAGGTGCGCAGCGAGAACGCGATTGCCGTGGACAGTGCGCTGTCCGACGCCGAGCTGGCCACCTTTCCCTGTGCCTACACCACGGCCGAGAACCTGGTTGCCCGAACCGGTCTGCAGCCCGGCGAGACGGTAGCGATCGCCGGCGCATCCGGCGGTGTGGGCTCGGCCGCCATTCAGCTTTGCCGCCTGCGGGGCGCGCGGGTGATCGGCATCGCCGCGCCGTCAAAGGCAGAACAGCTGATCGCCCTGGGTGTCGATGCGGTGATCGACCGCAACACCGAGGACTTGGAAGCCGCCATCCACGCAGCAGCCGGAGGTGCGATCGATGTGGCCTTGGATGTGGTGGGTGGTGCCGGCGTCATGCCGCTGCTCAAGGCCTTGCGGCAGGGCGGGCGCTATTCCTCGTCCGGGGCCATTGCCGGGCCGATGGTCGACTTCGACTTGCGAACGCTGATCTACAAGGATCTGCAGCTCACCGGCGCCACCATGGTGCCGCCGGAAACGATGGGACGCGTGGTGGGCCTAATCGAGCAGGGGCGTTTGCTACCGCTCTTGGCCCAGACCTTCCCGCTGCGGGAACTGATCCGGGCGCAAGAGGCCTTCATGGCGAAGCGCCATGTCGGCAACATCGTCGTCGTGCCATAGCTGCGTGAGGAAGGGGCGAGGGGGCCATGAAGATCACCCGTATCCGCGTCTATAAGGCGGCCTTGCGCTATGTCGGCGGCGCCTATCGCTGGGGCCGCGGCAATGCCATCGAGACCGCGCACACCACGGTCGTGACCATCGACACCGATGCGGGTTTCTCGGGCGCCGGGGAGTTCTGCCCCTGCGGCGAAAACTACATGGAGGCGCACAGCGAAGGCACCGAGGCGGCCGCGCGGCTGATTGCGCCGGCGCTGCTGGGTATCGACCCGCGCCAACTCGGTGTCGTCGAGCAGGTCATGGACCGTGCTGTGCGCGGCCACGGCTACGCCAAGGCGCCTTTCGATGCGGCCTGTTGGGACATTCTCGGCAAGGCGACGGGACAGCCCGTCTGGATGCTGCTGGGCGGCAAGCTGACCGATGGCGCACCGCTCTATCACGTCGCGCCGCAACGCGCCCCGGAGGAGATGAACCGGGAGATGGATGCCCTGCGCCAAAAGGGCTATCGGCAGTTCCAGATTAAGGTCGGCGCCGACTGGCGAATGGACGTCGAGCGGATCCGTGCGACGGCCCCGGCGCTCCAGCCGGGCGAGATCGCCATGGCCGATGCCAATCAGGGGTGGCATGTGGACGAGGCGATCCAGGTGGCGCGTGCGACCCGGGATCTCGACTACGTCATGGAGCAGCCCTGCCAGACCTATGAGGAGTGTCTACAGGTTCGCCGCATCCTGGACCGGCCTCTCAAGCTCGACGAATGCGTCACCGACATGAGGGTCGCACAGCGTATCGTCGCCGACCGGTCAGCCGAGTACGTTTGTCTCAAGATCTCGAAGCAGGGCGGCCTGACCAAGGCGAGGCGGATCCGCGACTTTCTGCTCGACAACCGCACCGCCGTGGTGTCCGAGGATACCTGGGGCGGTGAGATCACAACGGCGGCCGTGGCCCACTTCGCCGCCTCCACGCCAGCTGACTTCCTGCTCAACACCACCGATTTGCATAACTACAACCATGAGCGGACCGGCAAGCCGGCGCCGGAAACGCGCCAGGGGCGACTCTACGCATCGGATGTGCCCGGCTTGGGCGTGGAGCCGGACTTGCAGGCGCTCGGCACGCCGGTTGCAGTCTACGGCCAGCCCCTTTGAGCTCTGGCGAGCCAATTCGCACCCACCGATTATAGTTTTCTGTAACCTCTTTGCTGTGTCGCGCGTCTAGAACTCAACACCAGCGGCGGTCCAGCGGGTCGATTCCGGCACTGATAGGCTGAACGCCAAGCATGAAAGGGGAGTGAGCATGCTCAACGAACGACAGGAACAGTGGTGCGCAGAAAGCCGCTGGGATTTCACCGACCTCAAAGCGCTGTTCTTGAACTGCACGCTCAAGCGCTCGCCCGAGCTGTCTCACACCGACGGCTTGGTCCGCATCGCCCGCGCGATCATGGAGCGCAACGGCGTCGCCGTCGAGGCGCTGCGCCCGGTCGACTACGACATCGCCTTCGGGGTCTATCCCGATATGCGGGAGCATGGCTGGGAGAAAGATGACTGGCCAACGATCTTCGAGAAGGTGGCGGCGGCAAACATCCTGGTCATCACTTCGCCGATCTGGCTGGGCGAGAAGTCGTCGGTCTGCACCCAAGTCATCGAGCGGCTCTACGCCAACTCCCACATTCTCAACGAGGAAGGGCAGTATGCCTATTATGGCCGCGTCGGCGGCTGCCTCATCACGGGCAACGAGGATGGCGCCAAGCACTGCTCCATGAACATCCTCTATTCCCTGCAGCACTTGGGCTATGTGATCCCGCCGCAGGCGGATGCCGCTTGGTTAGGCGAGGCAGGTCCCGGACCATCCTACCTCGACGAAGGGTCCGGCGGGCCGGAGAACGATTTTACCAACCGCAACACCACCTTCATGACCTGGAACCTTTTGCACTTGGCGCGGATGATCAAAGACGCCGGCGGCATACCGGCGCACGGCAATCAGCGCTCTTTGTGGGAAGCCGGTTGTCGCTTCGACTATCCCAATCCGGATTACCGCTGACCGGGTGTTTTCCGCTTTCGGCTGTCTTCCCGGCATTTATGCGCTACGCTCCAGAGTCTTCCCCCGCTGATGCGGGCTGTGGCTCAGTCGGGAGGGCCGGAGATGATGCGGGTACCCGAGCGTATCCTGCCGTGGCTGTTGGTGGCTCAGTTCGCCCAGGCGGTGAGTGCGGCTTTCGCCGAGACCGCAGCCCAGCCGGCCGGCCCGGCCTATCGCCCCGATGCACCGGTTCTGTTCGAGGCGACCGATTGCTGGGGCACACTGGGAAGCCGCTCCCCAACCTACTGCGGCTGGTTTACGGTGCCGGCGGATTGGGATGGTCCTGGCGAGGCGACAGTCACACTCCCGGTCGTCGTCTATCGGCCGCGCATTGCCGAACCGGGGCTGGCGCCGGTCATCTACCTTGCCGGCGGCCCAGGCTATCCGGCGCTCGGGCCTGGAGGCGGTGATGTGGCGGGCTGGCGGCGGGCAGCGGATCGGCTGTTCCCAGGGCGCAGCCTGATCATCTTCGATCAGCGCGGCAGCGGCCTCGGTACGCCGAAGCTTGATTGTCCGGAAGGAAACGATCCGCAGATCTGGTGGGATCTTTCGACCGACCCGCGGCGCTTCGAGGGCATTCGCCAGCGGCTGTGGCCCGCCTACAGGAGCTGCCGCGATCGGCTGCTGGCGGAGGGCATCGACCTCACGACCTTCAACAGCCGGCAGATCGCCGCCGATGTCGAGGCGCTGCGCCGAGTTCTCGGCCATGAACGCGTCGTTGTCTTCGGTATCTCCTACGGAACGCGTCTCGCGTTGACCGTAATGCGCCACTATCCCGATAGTGTCGCGGCCGCCGTGCTGGACTCCGTTCAGCCGCCTCAGGCGGTGATGTCCAATCTGGATGGCGCCGGGTACGGTGCAGCGCTCGATCGTCTCTTCGCGGCTTGTGCCGGACACCTCGATTGTGCCGCCGCCTACCCGGACCTTCCCGGAGATTTGGAGCGTCTGCTGACACGCTTGGCAGGGACCGAGGCCGTCGTCGAGGTCGACAACCTGAAGAGCTTCAAGCCGCTCTATGCCCGGGTCGACCATCATCTCTTTCTTGCCATCCTGCGCCGGGAGATGCAGCACACGGCAAGCCTCTCGCGACTTCCCGGGTTGATCGCCGGAATGGCCAAAGGCGAGGACTGGCGCCTCAAGCCCCATGCCGAGAACATCATCTATGGCAGCTTTCCGCGCGACTACGACATGGGCATGCATCTCTCGATCGTTTGCCACGATGACGGCGAACGGCGCAGCGGCGACGGGACCGGCGAACAAGGCAGTCTAAGCGGCCACATCGCCTGGGTGCGGCGCTTGGACCTCTGTTCCATCTGGCCTTCCGGGCAGGCGCATCCTTCGGAGTCAGAACCAGTCGTAAGCAGGGTGCCGAGCTTGCTGCTGGCGGGTGCGCTCGATGCTTCGACGACGGTCGAGTTCGCGCAAGCGGCGGCGGAAACCTTGGCCGTCTCGCACCTCTTCATCTTTGCCGCCACCGCGCACGGGCAGTTGCAAAGTAGCGACTGCGCGCGCGAGGTCGTGCGTGCCTTTCTAACCAGCCCGCGCGAGCGTCCGGCGCCACCCTGTCTCGCCACCCAACGCCGTCCGGCTTTCCTTGCTCTCGGATTGCGATAAAACGCTCGCCATGACCTACGAGGAGTTCAACGCTTTTTGCGCGTCGCTGCCTGCCACCAGCCATGTGGTGCAGTGGGGTGGCTCCGATGTTTGGAAGGTTGGGGGCAAGGTCTTCGCCATCGGCGGCTGGGACGAGGGCGGCGAGGCCCGCTTCACTTTCAAGGTCTCTGACCTAGCCTACAAGATCCTGAAAGAGCAGCCGGGCTTGCGCCCGGCGCCCTATCTCGCTTCGCGCGGCATGAAGTGGATTCAGCACTACGAGCAGCCGGGGCTCGACGACGAGGCGTTGCGCGATTACCTGCGCGCCTCCCACCATATCGTCTCTCTCGGTCTGACCAAGAAAAAGCAGAAAGAGCTTGGCCTCAACCAAGGCTAGGCAAAAGCGCTGGCCATGAATTCGCGAAAGACGTTGGCGGCCGGCGAGAGTTTGGCTGCGCGCTTCCAGGCCAAGCCGACGTCCATGCTCGGCACGCTATCGATCAAGCTACGCGTCTCGATGCGTTGCCCTTCCAACGACCAGGGCCGGTAGACCATGTCGGAGAGGACGGTGATACCCATGCCGGCCGCCACCATGGAGCGGACAGCTTCCACCGAAGAGGTGCGGAAGATGATATGGGGCCGGTGCTCTGTCTTGCGCCAGTAACGCTGCGCCGTCTGGCTGGCTTCGTCCACCGTCAGCATGATGTAGGGCTCCTGCGCCACCTCGGCCAAGGAGAGGCTGTCTGCTTGCAGCAGCGGGTGCTCCACTGGGAGCCAAAGCCGCCGCTGGGAGCGGAAGAGTGTCAGAGACTCGAGGCTGGCCCGATTGCGCAGATTCGCGGTCAGCAGCACGCCAAAATCGAGCGCGCCGTTGCTCAAGCTCTGCTCTATCTTACTGCGCGGCGCCTCGTGAAGCTCGATCCGCACCTCCGGAAAACTGCGCGTGAAGCGAGCCAAGTGGGGCGGCAGGAAGTAGCCGGCCACCGTGTAGGTGACGCCGATCTTGAGACGGCCGGCCACTTCGGCGTGGGTCGACTGCGAGGCGCGCACCGCCTCGTTCACGGCGGCGAGGATGTGGCGCGCGTGCTGCAGGAAGCGATGACCGTCGTAGCTGAGGCTAACCCCGTTCGAATGCCGCTCGAAGAGGCTGACCTGCAGCATGGCCTCGAGTTGCTTCACCGCGGCCGTCACGGCTGACTGGGAGACGTTCAGCTCGATGGCGGCCTGGGAGATCTGTCCGGCCTCTGCGGCCGCCACGAAATAGCGCACCTGCTTGAGGGAGAAGCTCATGTTGCCTTCTACAGCCTAGGATAAACGGTGCCGAACGGCGCTCGGCCGCCCCAGAAAAAGTATCTGTTTTTTTGATATCAGTACGCAAGATTTCCTATTTCACAATGGGAGGAGCGCAGGGCAAGACTGAACAGTTCGCGTTCTCAGCAAGAGGTGCGGCAGGCAAGGTAGCGTTAAGCCTGCAACAGCGTACCCGCGAGACACAGGGAGAGATGAAGTTTTGATCATCGGCATGAGCCTCACGACTTTGGTATTGCGCCTTGCCTTGCCGTTGGTGGTCGCCGACCAGATCCGCCTGCGCTACATCGCCAACATGAAGGACTGAGCGAGATGCTGCGGGCGGCTTCAATTGGGCTTGGCTGGTGGTCGAAGGAACTGGCGTCGGCCATCCAGGGCAAGAGCGACAAGATCCAGATCGTTGCCTGCTATTCCCGCTCGGCGGACAAGCGCTCTTCCTTCGCCGAGGCGTACGCGGTACGCCCACTCGAAAGCTACGAGGCCGTGTTGGCCGACCCGGAAGTCGAGGCGGTCGTCCTGACCACCCAGCACTCGCAGCACGTCGACCACGTCAAACAGGCAGCCGCGGCCGGAAAGCAGGTCTTCGTCGAGAAGCCCTTGGCCTTGACGGGCGCGTCGGCCTTGCAGGCTGTCGAGGCCTGCAAGCAGGCCGGCGTTACTCTGGCCGTCGGCCACAATCGTCGCTTCATCCCGGCGGTCGTTGAGCTCAAGAAACTGCTCGATGAAGGCGCTTTCGGAACGCCGCTGCATTTCGAAGCCAACTTCTCGGTACCGGGCGTGCAGCGCTACAGCCCAGACTTTTGGCGGGCCAACCGAACGGAGAGTCCGGGCGGTGGCCTGACCGGCCTCGGCATTCATATGATCGATCTGGTCGGTTGGCTGGGCGGGCGTATCGAGCGCGCGACCGGCAGCGTCAAGCGCCAGGCTGCGCCGATCGAGATCGACGATACCACCACCGCGCTGTTCGATCTGGAAGGCGGCGCCAGCGGTTACCTCGGCTGCATGTTCATGTCGCCCTACACCAGCTTCTTGAACGTCTACGGCACCGAGATGAACGCCTACTGCTCGGTCGACGAGAACCGGCTTGAACTGCTGCGGCCGGGTGAGACGCGCCGCCCGGTTTCCCTCGGACCGAACGAGAGCCTGAAGGAAGAATTGGAGGCTTTCGCTGACGCTTGCGCCGGCGGGGCACCGTTTCGGGTTCCACCGCTGGAGGCGGCGCAGGCCGTGGCAGCTATGGAAGCGATCATCATTTCGGCAGGGGAGGGCGGCCTGCCGCAACCCGTGCCGAGGCTCGGGTAAGCGCGGGGCGTGGGCTGGACGTTAAACGGAGGAAACAGAAGATGACGGTAATCAACTGCGACATGGGCGAGAGCTTCGGCCTCTACCGGATGGGCGACGACGAAGGCATGATGCCGCTCATCACCGTGGCCAACGTGGCCTGCGGCTTCCATGGCTCCGACTACAATCACATGCGCAATACTGTGCGCCTGGCGAAGAGCCACGGCGTAAAGGTCGGCGCCCATCCTTCGTTGCCCGACCTGCAGGGCTTTGGACGGCGCGAAATGAAGATGGAGCGGGAGGAGCTGGCCAATTGCCTGATTTACCAGATCGGTGCGCTGAAAGGCTTCCTGGAGGCCGAGGGCATGCCCCTCAATCACATCAAGCCGCACGGCGCGCTTTACGGCATGGCGGCCCGCCAGGAGCATATCGCCCACGCGGTCTGCGATGCCGCGGACATCTTCAAGGTGCCACTGTTCGGCATGATCAACTGCCTGCACGAAGAAGTCTACACGGCGCGGGGACACCGCTTCGTCGCGGAGTACTACGCCGACCTGGACTATGATGGGAACGGCGGCCTGATCATCACCCGCGAGCACGAAGCGGTCGAGCCTGAGGAAGCGGCCCGGCGCTCGTTGCGCGCGGTGACCGAAGGCAAGGCGCCGGCCGTTGACGGCAGTGATGTCCAGGTGCGGGCTGACGCCATCTGCGTGCACTCCGACACGCCCGATGCGGTGGCCGTGGCGCGCGCCGTGCGCGATGCGGTGCAGCCCTATTTGGAAGCCGCTTAGAAGCGTCCGCATCGAACCGTCGCACAACAGCAGCGATAGAGAGCTAGAGAGGGAAAGGGGAGTCCATGGCCAATCAAGAAATTCGCTCGCCTCTGCCGGGCACCTTTTATCGGCGCCCGGCGCCGGATCAGCCGGCTTACAAGGAAGAGGGCGACAGCCTCGCGAAGGGTGACACCATCGGCCTCGTCGAGGTGATGAAGTCCTTCCACGAGGTGAAGTCGGAGGTCGAAGGCAAGGTCACCAAGTTCCTGGTCGAGAACGAGGACCCTGTGCAGGCCGGCCAGCCTTTGGTCGAAGTGGAAGGCTAGGGCCGAGAGACGCGAAGAACGCCCATGGCCATCCGTTCCCTCCTGATTGCGAACCGCGGCGAGATCGCGGTGCGCATTATCCGTGCCGCGCGCGAGCTCGGCATCCATACGGTGCAGGTGCACAGCAGTGCCGACGCCGACTCCCTCGCTGTGCAGCTTGCCGACGATGCGATAGAGATCGGCCCGCCGCAGGCGGCAAAGTCCTACCTCAACATTGCGGCGCTGATCGAAGCGGCCAAGAGCAGCGGCGTCGATGCCGTCCACCCAGGCTATGGCTTCTTGGCCGAGAACGCAGAGTTCGCCGCTGCGGTCGAGGCGGCCGGCATGCGCTTCGTCGGCCCGACCGCCGAGACCATTCACCTGATGGGGGACAAGGTTGCCGCGCGAACAGCGGCGGCCGAAGCCGGCGTGCCGACTGTGCCGGGCAGCGCCGGCCGCATCGAGGGGATGGAAGAAGCCAAGGCGGTAATCGAGGAGACCGGCTTCCCGGTTCTGATCAAGGCAGCCGCCGGCGGCGGGGGCCGCGGCATCCGCATCGCCCATGACATGGCCGAGCTCGAACATCTGGTGCCGCAGGCCTCGGCGGAGGCGCAGGCCGCTTTCGGTGACGGTGGCCTCTATATCGAGCGTGCGATCCAGGATGCGCGGCACGTCGAGGTTCAGATCCTCGGCGATGGTCAGCGCGTGGTGCATTGCTACGAGCGTGAATGCTCGCTGCAGCGGCGGCGGCAGAAGGTCTGGGAGGAGGCGCCAGCGGTCGAGCTCGACCTCTCCCATCGCGAGGCGCTCTGCCGTGCGGCCGTCGCTCTGGCCGAAGCGGTGCACTACCGCGGCGCCGGCACCCTGGAGTTCCTCTATGAGGAGGCGACGGGCGGCTTCTATTTCATCGAGATGAACACCCGCATTCAGGTCGAGCATCCGGTGACCGAGTGCATTACCGGTATCGATCTGATCGGGGAAATGCTGCGCATCGCCGGCGGTGAGCCGCTGCGGCTGCGGCAGGAGGACATCCGCCAAGAGGGTCATGCCATTGAGGTCCGTATCAACGCGGAAGACCCGGCCAACGGCTTCATGCCCTTTCCCGGCGTGGTCGGTGAGCTGCGCGTGCCGGGCGGTCCTGGTGTCCGCTTCGATAGCTTGCTCTATCCGGGCTATGCCATCCCGCCCTTCTACGACTCGCTGCTGGGCAAGCTCATCGTTTGGGGCGAGAACCGAGACCACGCACTGGCGCGCCTGAAGGGCGCTTTGGCCGAGCTGAAGGTCGATGGTGTGAAGACCACTGCACCGCTGTTCACCGCGCTGGCCGAAGACCCTGAGGTCGCCGCCGCGCGCTTCCATACGAGGTGGCTCGAGCGCTGGCTCGAGTCCAACGCATCACGGCTCGCGCCGTAGTCCGGGGCTCAGAGAAGGGGAACCTAGAGAAATGGAACCACGCTACGAATTCGGGGGCGACGAGCACATCTTCGTCGAAGTCTCCGAGGATATGTCGCTCGAAGCCTTCTTCATAAGCCTCTCGGTCGCCAACGCGGTGCGCGAGTCCAAGATCAAGGGCGTGACCGAGATCTGCCCAGCCAACGCCTCCTTCCAGATCAAGTTCGATCCGGACCAGATCAAACCGAACGACCTCCTGGCGGAGCTCAAGAGTCTGGAGTCAGCGGCCGAGAAGGCCGAGCCGGTGCTCAAGACGCGCATCGTCGAGATTCCGGTCTACTACCAGGATCCCTGGACCCACGAGACCTTGATGCGTTTTCGCGAGCGACACCAGGACCCGAACGGGACCGACATCGATTACGCCGCGCGCATCAACGGCTTCAGCTCGGTGGACGAGTTCATCCAGGCGCACTCCGGTGCGCCTTGGTTCGTCTCCATGGTCGGCTTCGTGGCGGGCTTGCCCTTCATGTATCAAATGGTCGACCGGCCAAGACAGATCGAGGTGCCGAAGTACCTCCGCCCGCGCACGGACACGCCCAAGCTGACGGTCGGCTATGGCGGCAGTTTCGCCTGCATCTATTCGGTGCGCGGCGCCGGTGGTTATCAGATGTTCGGCATCACGCCCATGCCGATCTACGACCCGAAGCAGGAGATCAGCTACCTGCGCGACTTCATGGTCTTCTTCAATCCTGGGGACATCGTGAAGTTCAAGCCGATCGGCCGCGACGAGTATGACGCCGACGTGGAGGCTGTGGAGGCGAACCGTTACGAGCCGCTGATCAAGGAGGTGACCTTCTCCCTCGACGAGTTCAACGCCGACGTCGACGCCTACAACGCCAAGATCCTGGAGACGCTCCATGCCAATTAAGGTCAACGCGCCCGGCCTCGTCACCACGATCCAAGACCTGGGCCGGCCCGGCTACTATCACCTCGGCATTCCCATTTCAGGGGCCATGGATCGTTTCGCCTTGCGCTGCGCCAACATGCTCGTCGGCAACGACGAGGGCGCGGCTGCGCTTGAGGCTGTCTTCATGGGCCCCGAGCTCGAGTTCACCGAGGATGCCATCGTGGCCGTGACGGGAGCCGAGCTGACGCCCAAGGTGGATGGCGAGCCGCAGGAGACCTGGACTTCGTTCCCGGTGAAGGCCGGGCAGGTGCTGTCCTTCGATTACCTCAAGGGCGGCGCGCGGGCCTACATTGCGGTCGCCGGCGGCATCGACACGCCGCTGGCTTTGGGTAGCCGCTCGACCTACGTCATTGGCGCTCTGGGCGGTGTCGACGGCCGTCCGATTCAGCCGGGTGACATGCTTCCGGTCGGTCAGGGCAATGGACAATCGGGGCGGAGCGTTCCGGCCAACCTGCGCCGCGGCCCTGGGAGCACCGCGGAGTTGCGCGTCATTCCCGGCCTCTACTGGCATCGGCTTGTCGAGGAAAGCCAGCGCTCCTTCTTCGACGATACCTGGAAGGTCGCGCCGGAGTGCGATCGCATGGGCTACCGCTTTCGCGATGGAACGGCGCTGAAGTTCGTCGAACGGACGCCGCCCTTCGGGGCCGGCTCGGACCCCTCGAACATCACCGATGCTTGCTATCCCTACGGCTCGATCCAGGTGCCGGGTGGGACGGAGCCGATCATCCTGCACCGCGATGCGGTTTCTGGAGGCGGCTATTTCATGTTGGGAACGGTGATCTCCGCTGATATGGACCTGATCGGTCAGATGCAGCCTCATACCCCGACCCGCTTCGTCTCGGTCGACATGGATGCGGCCTTGACGGCACGGCACGACCGGGCCAGGCAACTCGATCAGGTGCGCTCTGCGCTCGCAGGCTGAGGCGGCCGCAACGCACTGGATGGTTATTTGAAGGAAAGGAATAGGGATGTCCGCATTGCAAGCTACCCATCCAACCTTGGCACAGGCACTGTGGCCGAGCAGCGTATCCAAGCCGCTGCGCATTCTGCTGATGCTGCTGGTCGGCTCTCTGCTGCTGACCGTCTCGGCGAAGATCGAGATTCCCTTCATCCCGGTGCCGCTGACCATGCAGACCTTTGCCGTGCTTGTGCTCGGCATGGCCTTCGGCTGGCGTGTGGGCATGGCAACGGTGCTGCTCTACATCGCTCAAGGTGCCTTCGGCCTCCCGGTTTTCGCCGGCACGCCTGAGAAGGGCATCGGCCTTGCCTACATGATGGGCCCGACCGGTGGTTATCTTCTCGGCTTCGTTCTGGCCGCCGGCGTGTGCGGTTGGCTGGCCGAGCGTGGCTGGGACCGTACGCTTGGCACCACGGCGCTGGCGATGCTGATCGGCAATATCGTCATCTACGCACCCGGCGTGCTTTGGCTCGGCAGCCTCTTCGGCTGGGACAAGCCTATCCTCGAGTGGGGCCTCTATCCCTTCCTGCTCGGCGATGTCGTCAAGCTGGCACTCGCAGCCGTAGCCATGCCGCTGGCATGGAAGCTCCTGCGCCGGAGCTGACGGGGCGAAGCGGATGGAAGGGGTGCTGGATCGTCTCTGGGGGCCTGCGGCGAGCGATTGTTCGCCGCCGCGTTTCACAGTCGATGACCTGCGCGCCTATCTGCGCGGCACCTGGCGGCTGACGCGGTACATCCGCGATAGCCGCGCCGATGCTGACGGGTGCTTCGAGGGCAGCGTTTCTGTGACGGACTGCCCGGAGGGCTTGCACTACCGCGAAGATGGCGAGCTCTCGATCGCCGGCTACCGCGGCGCGGCCTGGCGATGTTACGCCTTTCGCTTTCCAAGCAACGACCGGGCCGACGTCACCTTCCCAGGCGGTCGCCACTTTCACAGTCTCGATCTGCGGCGCGGCACTTGGGAGGTTCTGCATCGCTGCGGCCAGGACCGCTATAGCGGCACCTTCGAAGCCTGCGCCCAAGATCGGATGCGGGTCATTTGGCGCATCCGTGGCCCGCGCAAGGACCTGCTCCTCGACAGTTGGCTGACGCGCCGAGATGGCGCGGAGGTAGCCAAACCAGGGAGCTTCGCCTGACTGAGGATTAGCGACACGTCAGAAAGGGAGAGCGGCCATGCCGGAAGGAGCCATTGGAGTTTCGGTCCAGCGCAAGGAAGATGATCGCTTCCTGCGCGGGCATGGGCGGTACACGGACGACATCACCTTGCCGCAGCAAAGCTACGCGGTGGTTCTGCGTGCGCCCTTGGCCCACGCCCGTATCCGCTCCATCGACACGGCCGACGCCAATGCCATGTCTGGCGTGCTCGCGGTCTTCACCGGCGAAGACGTGGCTGCCGACGGGATCGGCGGACTGCCCTGCGGCTGGCAGGTGACCGGCAAGGAAGGGCAGGTCATGCAGGAGCCGCCGCACCCCCTGCTGGTGGCGGACAAGGTGCGCCACGTCGGCGATAACGTGGCGCTGGTGGTGGCCGAGAGCTTGGCGGAGGCTAAGGATGCGGCCGAGGCCATCGTCGTCGACTACGACCCCTTGCCAGCGGTCAGCGCGGCCTCTGCGGCTTTGGCGGCCGACGCACCGAAGGTTCACGACGATCTTGACTCCAACCTCTGCTACGACTGGGAAATCGGCGATGCCGCTGCGGTGGAGCAGGCTTTCGCCGGCGCCCACAAGGTTGCGCGCGTCGAGCTGGTCAACAGTCGCGTAGTGCCCAACGCCATGGAACCGCGGGCGGCCAATGCCCACTATGATGTCAACAGCGACTCCTTCACACTCTATCTCACGAGCCAGAACCCGCACGTCATCCGCCTCTTGATGGGGGCCTTCGTGCTGCAGATTCCGGAGCACAAGCTGCGCATCATCGCCCCCGATGTCGGCGGCGGCTTCGGCTCCAAGATCTATCACTATGCGGAAGAGGCACTGATCACCTGGGCCGCACGCAAGTTGCGCCGGCCGATCAAGTGGACGGCGGACCGCACGGAAGCTTTCGTCAGCGACGCGCACGGCCGCGACCATGTTACCACCGCTGAGATGGCGCTGGACGAACAGGGGCGGTTCTTGGCGTTGAAGGTTGATACACTCGCCAACATGGGCGCCTACCTCTCAACCTTCGCGCCGTCTATCCCGACCTACTTCTATGCCCTGATGTTCTCCGGTCAGTACCGCACGCCGGCCATCCACGTGGCGGTCAAGGCCGCCTTCACCCACACCACCGTCGTCGATGCCTATCGCGGCGCCGGGCGTTCGGAATGCATGTACGCGCTGGAGCGGGTGGTGGACGAGGCGGCCCGGGTCATGGACCTGGACCCGGCGGAAATCCGGCGCAGGAACTTCATTCCGGAGGATGGCTTCCCCTTCAACTCGCCGGTGGGTGTCGTCTACGACAGCGGCGCTTTTGCCAAAAGCCTGGAGATGGCCTTGGCGCAGGCGGACTACGACGGCTTCGCTGCCCGCCGCGCGCAGTCAGAGGCCGAGGGCAAGCTGCGCGGCTTCGGCCTAGCCTGCTGGATCGAGTCTTCCGGGGCGGCGCCCTCGCAGGCTGTGACGGCGCTCGGTTGCCGCGCGGGGCTCTTCGAGGCGGCGAAGATCCGAGTTCATCCCACCGGCGGGGTTACCGTCTTTACCGGCGCCCATAGCCACGGCCAAGGACACGAGACCACCTTCGCCCAAGTGGTGGCAGAAAAGTTCGGTCTCTCGGTCGACCAAATCCACATCGAGCACGGCGACACGCACGCGGTTCCCTTCGGCATGGGCACCTATGGCTCACGCTCCATGGCGGTGGGCGGCGGCGCCATCTCCCTCACCGCCGACAAGGTGGTCGAGAAAGGCAAGCGCATCGCAGCCCACGTCCTGGAGGCCGATGTCGGCGACATCGTTTTCGAGGACTCGGCCTTCAAGGTAGCCGGCACCGACAAGCAGATCGGTTGGGTGGAGATGTCGCTCGCCGCGCACGTGCCGGCGAACTACCCCCTGGGCGAGATGGAACCCTGTATCGAGGAGACGACCTTCTACGACCCGCCCAACTTCACCTTCCCCAACGGTGTCTTCGTCTGCGAGGTGGAGATCGACAAGGAGACGGGGCGGGTTGCCGTGGTCAGCCTGACCGGCGTGCACGACGTGGGGACGGTGATCAATCCCATGATCGTGGAGGGGCAGGTCCATGGCGGCGTTGCTCAGGCGGTCGGCCAGACCTTGCTGGAGCAAGTTGCCTTCGATGAGGACGGGCAGCTCGTGACCGGCTCCTACATGGACTACTGCCTGCCGCGCGCCGACGATCTGCCGAGCATCGAAACGGGCATGAACGAGGTGGCCTGCCCGCACAATCCGATCGGCGTAAAGGGGGCAGGGGAATCCGGTGCCACTGGCGCGCCGCCGGCCGTGATCAACGCCGTGATCGATGCGCTCTCGCCGCTCGGCATCACCAGCATCGATATGCCGGCGACGCCGGAACGGGTATGGCGGGCTATGCGTGAAGCGGAAGCTGGCTAGGTCCTAACCAGGCGCCCTTAGCCGGTGCGCCAGGCGATGCTACCCTTGCAGCGGCCGCAAACGCGGTCGCCGGCCCACTCGCTCGGAAAGCGCTCGCCGCACTTGAGGCAGTCGCGCTCCTTGGACTGCAGGTTGCTCTCGGCTTCCTTGTGAAACAGCTCTTTCATGCATGTTAGATGGGGTTTTTGTGGAGCGTTTTCCAGTTCAAACAAGAATTAGCGTTCCATAACAACGCATTATAAGCATTTCTTATCATTGGATTTCTTGTTTGTCTGCTGAGCTTACCTGCAAGAGCTGTCTACTTCAGCGCCACGTCAATCTCGCCGACGCCGGCGACACCGCCATGGAGGCGCTGGCCGCGAGTGACGGCGCCGACGCCGGCCGGCGTGCCGGTGAAGATGAGGTCGCCCGGCTCCAGCTGGTCATAGCGGGAGACCTGGGCGATCAGTTCCGGCACCGACCAGGTGAGCTGCGAAAGGTCGCCGTCCTGGCGCAGGGCGCCGTCGACCTCGAGCCAAATGCGCCCGGAACTCGGGTGGCCGATTTCGGCGGCCGGCACGACCGCACTGATGGGGGCGGATTGGGCAAAGGCCTTGCCAACTTCCCAGGGGCGCCCTGCTTTCTTGGCTTCACCCTGGCGGTCGCGCCGGGTCAGGTCGATACCAACGGCATAGCCGTAGACCAGGTCGAGGGCGTCGCTTGCCGCCACCGCGCTGCCGCCTTTCCCCAGTGCGACGACCAACTCGATCTCATGGTGCAGATCCTCGGTCATCGGTGGATAGTCGACGCTCTCGCTTTCGATAGCGAGGGCCCAGGCCGGCTTCATGAAATAGAAGGGCGCCTCCCGGTCCGGGTCATGACCCATCTCGCGGGCATGCTCCGCGTAGTTCCGCCCGATGCAGAACACCCGCCGGACGGGAAAGCGCGCTTCGCTGCCCTTAACCGGAAGGGACGGATTGGCTGGAAAGGAAATGACGTAATTGGACCCGGATGGGGCAGGGGACGCCGGCATGGAGGCTCAGACTCTCTCTTAAGGATGACGGAGAAGAGAGCCTTAGCCGGACTTCCCGGCTAGGCCAAGCCGGAGACGCAGAGAGTTCGAAGGCGCGTTAGCTGTTCGCCGGTGCTTTGGCCCTGGTTTTGAAAATCGTCAGGGCCGCCGTAAGGCTTCCGGCCACACTGCCTGCGGCGCCGGAGACCAACAGAATCGACTGAGCCGAGACCTGAATGAAAAGAACGCCCACCACGGTGGTGATCAAGGCGACGATCGCCGAGAAAGCGCTTCCGGTCATGCAAACGAGACAAAAACGCCGTACCAGCTTCCCCATCGGACGCCCCCCTCCCGTGTAAACAAATCCTGCAGAACAGACGAGGATTATATCGCGGGTTCGCCAAAAAATGCAATAGATAATTTGAATTCGTTAATAGTTAATCTGGTATTTGTCTCATTTACTTTATTTCGATAAGAAAAGCAGCCCAGGGCCAGCGGAGCTCGTCCTCCTCGGTCAAGGGCTTGCCGTCGCGCCGGCTGTAGACCAGCCAGGTTGGCCCGCGCTGTCCCAGGCCGAGATAGCGGCCGTCTT
The DNA here is from genome assembly GCA_028279885.1 of Rhodovibrionaceae bacterium. Classification (GTDB taxonomy): domain Bacteria; phylum Pseudomonadota; class Alphaproteobacteria; order Kiloniellales; family DSM-21159; genus JANQMX01. The sequence goes on from JANQMX010000077.1 coordinate 56,039, forward strand.
GCTTGAGGGCGAGCAACCAGTCGAAGCGTTCCAGGTCAGCCGCGGAGATCTCCGAGCCGAAGCCGTCGAGCGCCAAGACCGTGATGTCCTTGCCCTCACCCCCGACAGCCTTCAGGACGTCGCTCAGCCAGGGGCCTTCCAACTGTACAGGCTCTATGAGCGTGTCGACCTCAATGTCGATGCTCTGCATGCCCAAGCTCTCCAACATGGTGCGGTCGAACTCGGCTGCCGCGGTGAAGCTTCTATCGTGGTAGGCGAAGAATGGGTCTTGCGCCTCCTGTGAGGCCGGGCGGTTGGTGTCCTCAATGTCTCCTGTGATCGTCAGCACCACGGGCCCTTTCGCTGGCTCCAGGGCCATCGCCGGCGCAAGCAGGGGCAGAAGTAGGATGGTCGGAGCGGCGATCAGCGCCAGAAGCACTCGCGGCATAGGCATGGACGATCTCCCTTGTCTCCTGGCCCAGCTGGCCGCAGCGGCGGCCGGTTAATCGTCGCCAGGCTGCGGGCCGTCATAGCCCTCGATGATCAGGGACTCAGATTGAGAGGCTTTGTTCCGAATGACCAACGCGGCTTGATATCCCGGCGAGTTGTAGCACTCGAGAGCGGCCTGATAGCTGGGGAACTCGATCACGACGTGGCGGGTCCGTTGCTCGCCATGGGTTGTCTCGAATTGGCCCGCCCGGACCAGGAAACGCCCGCCGTATTCGGCGATCGGTGCGGCATTGGCCGCGACGTACTCCTTGTATGCTTCGGGATCGTCGACGTCGACATGGGCAATCCAATATCCCTTGGGCATGGCTTCTCACTCCCTGTCTGCGCTTTGAAGAAGGCCTTCGCCTAGCCGCCGGCCAGTTGCGGCAGGAGAAAGACCTCACTGTCGGGCGGTATGGGCTGGTACCAGGCGTCGCGGTAGATCTGCCCGTTGATGGCCACGGCAACGCCCTTGGCAAGCAGCGGCTTGAGCGCAGGATGCTCGCTTTCCAGCTTGGTCAGCATCTGCCTTACGTTGGCCGCCTCGACCTCGAAGGCCTCCTGCCCCCCGGCGGTCCCTTTGAGGGTGCCGCCGAGCTTCACCGTGATCATGCGCCGGGTCCGCCGTTGGCCTTCGCCTCGTCGATTGCCTTGAGGATCCGGGGTGGCGACATGGGCACCTGGGTCATGCGCACGCCAGCGGCATGAGAGACGGCGTTGGCGATAGCTGCGAGCGGCGGCACGATGGAGGTTTCGCCGACGCCGCGCACGCCGTAAGGGTGACCGGGGTTCGGTATCTCGACGATCACCGTGTCGATCATCGGCACGTCCGAGGCGACGGGGATGCGGTAGTCCAGGAAGCCCGGATTCTGCAGCCGCCCGTCTTCACCATAGATGTATTCTTCGTTGAGCGCCCAGCCGATGCCTTGCACGGCGCCGCCCTGGTACTGGCCCTCGACGTAGCTGGGGTGGATGGCCTTGCCGGCATCCTGCACCACCAAATAGCGCAGCACCTCGGTGGCGCCGGTCTCGGGATCGACCTCGACGTCGACCAGGTGGGTGGCGAAGCTGACGCCGGCGCCCTCGGCATTGACCTCGCAGTGGCCGGCGATAGGGCCACCGGTGCTGCCGGAGACCTTGGCGATTTCGGCCAGCGACAGGGGCTCGAAGTCGCCGGCGTTGGGACCGGCCGGCTTGGCATGGCCGTTCTCCCACACCACCGCATCGGCGGGAATGCCCCACATGATGGCCGCCCGTTCGCAGAGCCGGGTGATGGCATCGCGCGCCGCCTCGATGGTGGCGAGGCCACTGGAGAAGGTAGTCCGGCTGCCCTCGGTGATGTCGTTGTAGCCGAGCGAACTGGTGTCGGCGACGATGGCTCGAACGTTGTCGTAGGCAATGCCGAGCTCTTCGGCCGCCATCTGGCACATGGAGGCACGGGAGCCGCCGATGTCGGGCGTGCCCAGCGCCAGGGCCACCGTGCCGTCGACGTTGATATTCAGGTTGACGCAAGTCTGGCCGCCGAAGTTGAACCAGAAGCCGCAGGCGACGCCGCGACCCTGGTTGGGGCCGAGCGGTGCCTGGTAGTTCGGATGTGCTTTGGCGGCTTCCAGGGTCTCGATCAGACCGATGCGCCCATAGGTCGGGCCGTAGGCCGACTCCGTGCCTTCCTTGGCGGCGTTCTTCAGCCGGAAGTCGACCGGGTCCATCCCAATCTTGTCGGCGACCTCCGAAATCACGCTTTCGATGGCGAAGGCCGACATGGGCGCCCCGGGTGCCCGATAGGCGGCTTGCTTGGGCCGGTTGGCCACCACGTCGTAGCCGACGACGTTGATGTGCTCCAGGTCGTAGCAGGCGAAGGCGCTCATGGCCCCGAACTCGACGGGCGAGCCGGCGAAGGCGCCGCCTTGGTAGCGCAGCTCGGCCTGGCCGGCGGTGATGCGGCCGTCCTTGGTGGCGCCGACCTTGACCCAGATGCTGCTGGAGGAGGTCGGGCCCGTGGCGCGGAAAACCTCGCTGCGGGTCATCACGATCTTCACCGGATGGCCGGCCTTGCGGGACAGCGCCAGCGCGACCGGCTCGACAAAAACGGTGGTCTTGCCGCCGAAGCCGCCGCCGATCTCGGAAGCGGTCACCCGGAGCTTGGAGATGTCCATGCCGAGAAGCTCGGCACAGGTGTTGCGCACCATGTAGTGGCCCTGGGTACAGCACCAGAGTTCGCCCTGGCCGTCCGGGCCGACGCTGGCGAGGCAGGCGTGCGGCTCGATATAGCCCTGGTGCGCTGCCTCGGTTTTGAACGCCCGCTCGACGATGACCTCCGCTTGGGCGAAGCCGGCCTCCACGTCTCCATGGCCGAACTCGTGGCGCTGGGCGACGTTGGACGGCTTGCTCGGTGCCGGCTCGACACCTTGCGTGACCATGTCGTCGTGCAGCAGCGGGGCGTCCGGCGCCATGGCGGCATCCACGTCGGTGACGTGGGGCAGAACCTCGTAGTCCACCTCAATCAGCTTGAGCGCCTTCTGGGCGATGGCCGTGGTGGTCGCGGCCACAGCAGCCACCGCATGGCCCTCGTAGAGCGCCTTGTCGCCGGCCATGACGTTGATCAGCGTGTCGTGCAGATCGCCGTCTTGCGTGGCGAAGTCGGCTTGAGTGACCACCGCCTTGACGCCCGGCAGCGCTTCGGCGGCCGAGGCATCGATGGAGCGGATCCGGGCGTGGGGATGCGGGCTGCGCAGCACCTTGCCGACCAGCATGCCCGGCGCCGACATATCGGCGCCGAAGCGGGCGCGGCCGGTCACCTTATCGATGCCGTCGGGTCGCGACGGGCGCGTGCCGACGACTTTGAAGGAACGGTCCTGAGCGTCCAATCTCGCGTCCAGCGGCATTATCGGGCCTCCCTCATGTCTGCGGCGGTATCCATCACCGCGCGCACGATCTTGTCGTATCCGGTACAGCGGCAGAGGTTGCCTGCCAGCCAATAGCGCACTTCGGTCTCGGTCGGGTCCGGATTGCGGTCCAGCAGGGACTTGGCGGCGACCAGGAAGCCCGGCGTGCAGACGCCGCACTGCAGGGCGGCGTGGTCGATGAACTTCTGCTGCAGAGGATGCAACTCTTCGCCGTCGGCGAGACCCTCGATGGTCTCGACCGCGCGACCTTCCGCCTCCGCGCCCATGACCAGGCAGGCGCAGACCAGACGTCCGTCGAGGATGACGCTGCACGCGCCGCAGTCGCCGGTACCGCAGCCCTCCTTGGCGCCGGTCAGTCCCAAGCGGTCGCGTAAGGCATCAAGCAGGGTCTCCTGAGGCTCGCAGAGATAGTCGACCGGGTCGCCGTTGATGGTGGTGGAAACCTTGATCGTGGTCATGCCGTTCCTTTCGCGCGTTCAAGCGCCTTTTCGGCCGCGCGGCGTGCCAGCACGCCCGCGACCTTGATGCGGAATTCTACGGTGCCGCGTTTGTCGTCGATCGGGCTGCAAGCAGCCGAGGCGGCGGCGGCCAGTGCCTCCAAGGCTGCCGCGCCCACCTTGGTGCCGATCAGGCAGTTGGCCGAGTCTTCGACCAGCAGGACACGGGGGGCCACGGCGCCGAGCGAGACGCGAGCCGTCTGGCAGGTGCCTTGCTCGTCCAGCGTCAGGCTGACGCCGGCGCCGACCACGGCAATGTCCATCTCGGTCCGCGGAATGAAGCGCAGATAGGCATCGCCTGAGCGCGGCGGGCGCTTTGGCAGGAAGACCGACTCGACCAGCTCGCCCTTTTGCAGGCTCGTCTTGCCCGGGGCCTCGGCGACCGCCTCGGCCGGCAGCTCGCGACGACCGTCGGGTCCGACCAGGGTGACCATGGCGGCGGCGGCGACCATGGCCGGTACGCTGTCGGCGGCGGGGGAGGCGTTGCAGAGATTCCCGACCATGGTGCAGCGGCCCTGAATCTGGGTCGAGCCGATCAGTTCGGCCGCCTCGACCACGCCCGGCCAGGCGGCGCTGAGCGCGGCATGCTCGCCAAGCTCGGCCGAAGAAACCGCGGCGCCGATGCGGAATCCGCCGTCTTCTTCACTGATCTGGCGCATGACCTCGATGCGCTTGATGTCGACCACCAGGTCGGGATCGACCATGCCAGAGCGCAGTTGAACGAGAAGGTCGGTCCCGCCGGCCAGCACGCGGGCGAGGCCGGTCTCGGCAGCGAGCAGCTGCACCGCAGCCTCTGTCGTGTCAGGAGCTTCGTAACGCATTGTTATCCTTCGATTTCTTCTCTTGGCATCGATGCCGTCATTTTGATGCTCGGAGCGGTCGACGACTTAAGTGCGCACTCTACGTCGATTGGCTCTGGCGGACCAGTCTGCTTTCCGAATGCCGTACTATGAAAAATCCGAGGGTCGGCCAGGGGTGGCGGCTAAGCGGGCAAGGCCCTTGAAGGCCGGATGCGGGGCCGTGATCAGCCAGGTCGGGATGGCCTCGAGATAGGGCGTCATCCGGCCTTTCGCTTCGAATCGCGCGCGGAAGCTGGAGCGCTCCAATTGCGTCTTGAGGCGGGGCAGGATCCCTCCGGCCAAATAGACGCCGCCCTTTGCGCCGGTGGTAACGGCGATGTTGCCGGCCGTTGCACCGAGCAGGCCGAAGAAGAGGTCCAGGGTATCGCTTGCCTGCGGGTCTCCACTCTCCGCCTGCGCCACGATCTCGGCTGCAGATCTGGCGGAGCGGGGTTCGCCGGAGAGCGTTGCGAGCGCTTGGTCCAGGTGCGAGAGACCGGGGCCTGAGACCGCGTCCTCTACCGCGACGTGGCCAAGTTCCTGGCGCAGGAGCTCGATGATCCGGTCTTCCTGCTCGTTTCCAGGTGCCAGGGTGGCATGCCCTGACTCGGTCGGCACGACGCGGCCGGCGCCCGCTGCCTCCGGAAGATAGAGCGCTGCGCCAAAGCCGGTGCCGGGGCCGATCACGACCATCGGGTCGAGGGGCGAGGTGGGGCTGTCTGGATGTGCCGCGCCGATGGCCTGGCGCTCCTCTTCATCCAGTTCCGGCAGGCTGTACGCCAACGCCAGGAAGTCGTTGACCACCAGCGCCCGGGTCAGATCAAAGGCGCGGCGGAGCGCGTCGCCGTCGATGCTCCAGGCGGCGTTGGTCAGTTGCGCGCGGTTCTGCGCCACCGGTCCGGCGACGGAGAGCACGGCCTGCTGCGGTGTGGCATCGATGTCCGCCAGCACGTGACGGATAGCGGCCTTGATCGTGGGAAAGTCCGCCGTTGCCAACTGTCTGACCGGACCAGGGTGATCGCCTTCGAGGTACGCGAAGCGTGCGTTGGTGCCGCCGATATCGCAGAGCAGAGCGGAGCCCGTCATCACGACCTCGTTGTTACCGCCTTTGCGCCGCCAGCGTGTTGAGGAAGTTCGCGAACCAGTCGGAGACCTGATAGGAGACAAGGTGCTGGAACATGGGATGCCAGCGAAACACCCGCTCCTCGCGCGAGATGTCGAGTGCGCGGGCAAGCGACTGGGCCATGCCCTCGATGTCGTGGGGATTGACCAGCAGGCCACCGGTCATTTCCTGCGCTGCGCCGGCGAAGCGGGAGAGGACCAGGACGCCGGGATCCTTCGGGTCCTGCGCGGCGACAAACTCCTTGGCAACCAGGTTCATCCCGTCGCGCAACGGGGTGATGAAGCCAACATCGGCAACGCGCAGGAAGCCGGCGATGGTCTCGCGCGCGAAGCCTTTGTTGAGATAGCGAATGGGCACATAGTCCAGGTCGGCATAGCGGCCGTTGATCTCCCCGGCCTTGGCCTCAAGCGCCTTGCGGATCTCCATGTACTCGGGAACGTCGCCGCGGGAGGGTGGGGCGATCTGTACGAAGGTGACCTTGCCGCGCAGGTCGGGATGCTCTTTGAGCATCAGCCCGAAGGCTTCGAAGCGTTCGACCAAGCCCTTCGTGTAGTCGAGGCGGTCGACGCCGAGCACCAGCCTGCGGCCTATCAAACTGCCGGCCAGGCGCCGCGCCGGGGCTGCAGCTCCGGCCCGCTGTGCCATGGCAATGACGTTGTCGGTGTCGATGCTGATGGGAAAGGCGCCGACCCGAAAATAAAGGCCGTCTAGGTAGACGGCCCCGTCATCGGATAGCTGCGCGTCGGTTTCCCGGCGCAAGTACTGTTCGAAGGCGAGGACATCCCATTCGGTCTGGAAGCCCACCAGGTCGTAGTGGCTGAGCTCCTGCAGGACCTCGCGGTGGTCGGGCAGGGTGACGTAGAGCTCGCTCGGTGGCCAGGGAATGTGCTGGAAGAAACCAATCCTGTTCTTGACGCCGCGCCGTCGTAGCTCCTGCCCCAGAGGGATCAGGTGGTAATCGTGGACCCAGATAAGGTCGTCCTCTTTGAGCATCGGGAGCAAAGAGTCGGCGAAGAAGGCGTTGACCCTGCTGTAGCCCAGGCGGGCGCGATGCTGGAAATTGGCGTTCTCGAGGCGGTAGTGGAACAGGGGCCAAAGGACCCGATTGGCAAAGCCGGCGTAGTACTCATCGTAGTCGGTCGGCGAGAGATCGACCGTGGCGAAGGAGAGGTTGCCCTGCTCCACCACGTGCGGCTCCGGCGAAGGGGTCTCGACCTTTTCACCCGACCAGCCGAACCAGATGCCGCCCCGCTCCTTGAGGCCGGCAAGAATGGCAACCGCCAGCCCGCCTTGTGCGGCCATCTGCCCGAGCTTTGAAACGCTGACACGGTTGGAGACGACGATCAGTCGGCTCAAAAAGCCTCCTCCCACGTCTTGCTGAGGCGCATGGCTGAATTGATGAGACCGACCATCGAATACGTCTGCGGATAGTTGCCCCAAAGCTCACCGGTTGCCGGATCGACGTCCTCCGAGAGCAGGCCCACGTGGTTGCGTGCTGCAAGCATGGTTTCGAAAAGCTCGCGCGCCTTTTCCCGACGGCCGATGCCGGCCAATGCATCGATAAACCAAAATGTGCATACATTAAAGGAGGTTTCCGGTCGTCCGAAGTCATCTTCTGCCGCATAGCGGAAGAGGTAGTTGCCGCGCCGCAGCTCTTTCTCCAGCGTCTCCACCGTGCCAATGAAGCGCGGATCGGAGAATCGCACGAAGCCAAGGTCTCCCATCAGTAGGAGGCTGGCGTCCAACTCGCCGCCGCCCAGCACGCCGACGAAGCTGTTGCGCTTGTCGCACCAGGCTTGCTCGAGAATGGCTGAGCGGATCTTCTCGGCTTCCTGGCGCCAAAAGCGTTGACGTTCCCCCAGCGATAGGCGTCTCGCAATGCGGGCGAGGCGGTCGCAAGCGGCCCAGCACATCAGGGCGGAGAAGGTGTGCACGTGTTGCCGGTTGCGGAACTCCCAGAGACCTGCGTCGGGTTCGCACCACTTCGACAAGGCCTTGTGCCCCAGCGTTTCCAGCCGGCGGAACAGGCTCTCGTCGCCCGGGCTGCTCAGCCGGTGGTCGAAGAAGCTTTGGGTCGCGGCGAGCACCACATGCCCATAGCCGTCGTTCTGGATTTGCGTATAGGCGCCGTTTCCGATGCGGACCGGCCCCATCCCGCGATAGCCGGGCAGCGCCTCGGCGACCGTTTCGGTCAGATTCGTTTCCTGCGTGATACCGAAGACGGGTTGCAGGTCCTCCACGTCGGTCACATCGGCCACATCGACGATGAAGCGGAGGTAGCCCTCCATAGAGCGGGTGACGCCGAGCCGATTGAGCGCGTGCACGACGAAATAGGAATCGCGCAGCCAGCAGAAGCGGTAATCCCAGTTCCTTTCGGTGTTCGGCGCTTCGGGAATCGACGTGGTAATGGCCGCCACCACGGCGCCGCTGTCTTCGAAGTTCGCCAGTTTCAGCGTGATGGCGGCCCGGATGACCGCTTCCTGCCATTCGAAGGGCAGGGCGAGATAGCGGCACCACTCGAACCAATAGTTCTCTGTTTGCTCGAAGAAATCGCGGCAGACGTGTGCCACCGACTGCGCCACGGTTTCGTCCGGCCCCAACAGGAAGTGCAGCGGCCCATCCAAGGTGAAGGAGGTCTCCTGGACGATATAGGACAGGGGCGCATCCGTGGTCAGGCGCAGGGTCAGGCCGTGACCGACATAGCGGATGTGGTTGCTGCCTTGGGTTCTTTCGGGAACTTCTGCGCCGTAGTTGGCCAGCGGACGCAGCCGGATCCTGATCTTTGGCAAGCCTGCCAAAGGTTTGATCTCCCGCGCGATCATCATCGGCCGGAAGGTCCGGCCGAACTGCTTGAAGCGCGGCGCGAAATCGGTGATCTGCAGGGCGCTGCCGTCTTCGGCATGCAAAATGGTTTCGACGATCGGCGTGTTACGCCGGTAGCGCTGTTCGGTCCGCACCAAGCCCTTTAACTCGATATCGAAATAGCCGGCTTCCGCTTCCCCGTGGTCGAGGAGCAGGGCGCAAAACATGGGGTCCCCGTCCAGTCGCGGGAAACAGCCCCAGACGATGCGGGCGCGTTGGTCGATCAGCGCTGCGATGTTGCAGTTGCCGATCATGGCAAGTTCGAGGGAAGACATAACGGAGCCCTAAGCTCTAGTCGTTGGTTGCAGCTTGTCTCGGGAAGCTAGATCGCCGCCAAGGTAAAGAAAGATAGTACGACCGTACTGTGGGCTATTGGTAAACAGGTCTTTAGTAGAGGAACATCGGCTTGTCGCGCACCTGGCGGATCACGGGGCGATAGGTCTCGGTGTCGTAGAGCTCGGCCACGTCGACCCGCTTCTCGCCCTTGATGCAGGTGTCGACCGGCACGGCCGTGTAATTGCCGTCCCTGATCGCCGTCATCAGGCCGCTGGCGCCGCCGTCGAGAAGCTGAATGGCCATGGTCCCATAGGCGCTGGCGACCATGCGGTCGAGCGCGGCAGGAGCGCCGGCGCGCATGAGGTAGGCGAGAGACTGGTTAACGATGCCTTGCCCGGTCTTGCGCTTGAGCTCTTCGCCGACGAGCTGTCCGATTCCGCCCAGCTTGCGGTGGCCATAGGCATCGGCTTCGCCGCGTTCGATCGTCTCGCCGCCTGCCATGGTCGCGCCTTCCGAAACGACGACCACGGCATAGCCTGCGGGGTTGTCGGCTTTGTCCTGCATGACCAGCTCGGCCAAGCGGTCTATCTCGAAAGGCACTTCGCTGATCAGTACCCGGTCCGCACCGGCCAGGAAGCCGGAGATCAGCGCGGTCTCGCCACTGTTGCGGCCGAAGAGTTCCACCACGGCGATGCGCTCATGGCTCGCGGTCGGCGTGCGCAGCGCATCGATCAGCTCGACGCTGCGGCTGACGGCGGTGCCGAAGCCCATGCAGTAGTCGGTGCCGAAGACGTCGTTGTCCATGGTTTTCGGGCAGGCCATCACAGTGAAGCCTTCCTGATACAGGCGTGCCGCATAGGAGAGCGTGTCGTCGCCCCCGATCGCAACCAGTGCATCGATGCCCAGTGCTTTGAGATTCTCGATCACCTTGTCGGTGCAGTCGATCCGCTCGTCGCCACCTTTCGCGCGCCCGCTCAGGCTTGGCGGCAGCTCTTTGGCTGCGACCTTCCCCGGGTTGGTGCGGGAGGTGTGGAGGATCGTGCCGCCTTGCCGATCGATATCGCGTATCGCCGTGCGCGTGAGCTCGACCGTGTACTCGGCACGGGACTCCGTGTTGTCCGGGTCGATGTTCAGCGGGCCGGCCCAGCCGCGGCGAAAGCCGACGGCCGTCCAGCCGAGATCAAGGGCGCTCCCGGCAATGGCTTTGATGCAGGGGTTGAGGCCTGGGACGTCGCCGCCGCCCGTCAAGACTGCAATTCGCACTATCGATCTCCCCGTTCGTAGAGCTGCTTTTGAGCGGAGAGACTATAGCGCGTGTACGGATTTTGTAAGGGGGTGCGGCTTAGCTTCTCGCTGCGATCTGCTGCAGGAACCCGACCATGACCGTTGCCGCGAGCAGCGCGGTCATGTTCTGCACGTCATGCGGCGGGCTGACCGTGTTCACGTCATAAGCAACGATGTTCAGTTGCGACAGAGCATCCAGAAGCGCGAAGGCCTCTACGACGGTGGCGCCGCCGTAAACGGGATTGCACACGCCGGGAGCGATCGAGGCGTCGAAGAAGTCCATGTCGAAGCAGAGGTAGCAGGGCGCTTTGCCAACCTGTGTCGCAACCGCCTGGCCAGTTGCCGCGGGCCCGCGGTCTCGCAAGCGAGCCATGGAAACCAGCGTGAAGCCGAGATCTGCCGGATGTCGCCAGGCGCCCGGGTCGCCGGTGGTGCCGCGCAGGCCCACATGGCAGGAGCGGGCGAGGTCCAGCAGGCCTTCCTCCTGCGCACGGGAAAAGGTGGTGGCCGTGTTGTAGCCGGCTTGCGGATAGGTGTCGCTGTGCGCGTCGATGTGGATCAGGGCGAGTGGGCCATGGCGCTTCGCGGCGGCGCGCAGCTGCGGCAGGGTGACCATGCCGTTGCCGCCCATGGTGACCGGGATGCAGTCCTGCGAAAGAAGCGCTTGGCAAGCCTCTTCGATCGCTGCGAAGGATCGCTCCACTTGGCTCGGTACAACCTCCGCGTCGCCGGCGTCGATCAGACCAAGGGATTCGATCAGGTTCGAGCCTGTGGTTGGGTCGAAGGGCCCGAGTTCGTGGGACGCGCTTCTGATGGCGCCCGGGCCCAGACGGGCGCCGATGCGCATGGCGGTACCGTGGTCGAAGGGGCAGCCGAGAATGGCCGTGCGTGCTTTGTTCGCGTCGGTGCTGGCGGGCGCTTTGAGAAAGGTCGGTGTCATGCTTCGGCGGTTCGCTCGGCTCGGTTTGATTTGGACTTGGCCTGACCTTGGCTACGGCACTGCGGTCTGCGGATGCAAGAAAACAAGGATGCAGAGACCGGGCGCATGAGCACGGTAGAGGACACCGCGAGCGGTCAGTACCTGGCGCGTCTGGGCATTCTGACGACGGTCTGCCTTTGGGCGTTGCAGTTTCCCCTGCTGCATGAGCTGGCAGAGAACTGGGATCCCTACAGCATTACGGCCCTGCGCTACCCTATTGCTGTCGTCGTGTTTTTCACCGCGCAAGCACTGCTGCTCCGCAGCCCCTCGCCGCCCACGCCCGTGGCCTTTCACAGGAAAGCGCTGCTGGGGGCTTCGATGGCGATGTTCGGTTTGCTGTTCACCGTGGGATTGGCCATTGGCGACCCGGTCAGCACAGCGATCATTTCCGCCACCGGGCCGATCACGGCCGCCTTTGTTGCCTGGCTGGTGCGCGGCGACATCCCGAACCGCGGCGTCGTGATCGCGCTCTTCCTCGTTGTGCCCGGCGCTCTGCTGGCCACGCTCGATCTCTCCGGAGACAGTCCGCGCGGCACGCACGATGTCCTGGGTGCCTTCCTGGTTTTCCTCGCCGGCGTCAGCTGGAGTTGGTATTCGGTCAAAGCGCAGGACTGGCTGAGCGGCTTGCCGCAACTCACCCTGACCGCTAATTCCGTGCTTTGGTGCTGTCCCTTTGTCATTCTGGCCTTTGTGGTTGCGTACGCCCTTGGCGTCACCCACTGGGACTATCAAAGCGCGCCGGAACGCGATTTGCAGCTCTTTCTGATCGTCACTCTCGGGCCACTGGTCATCGGCGTGATGCTGTGGAACTTCAGTGTCTCGCGCCTCGGCCTGCCGGTGACTGCCTTGCATCTCAATCTCGTCCCCGTGGTGGCCATGCTGATTGCCTACACGCAGGGCTTCGTTCCGGAGCCGCGGCAGGTCGTCGGCATGGCCTTGGTCATCGCGGGCGTGACCTTCGGCCAGCTCTCGGGACGTGCTCGCCGTTGAAGCCTGCTTGACGCCCAAGGAGTCGGGCGGCTTAGCTGTGGCTGCGGTCGCAGGTCGGGCCTTGCAAGTGGAGCGCTTGTCGCCACGTTTCGCCGCGATTGAGATTTAGGAGGGGCGTGCAGGTGGGGCTGGCAAGCATTGCGATCGACAATCTGCTGTCGCCGATGGTCCTGTTTTTCTTGCTCGGCGTGCTCGCCGCGGCAGCGCGATCGGACCTGTCAATTCCAGAAGCCATCGGCAAGGCGATGGCGCTCTACCTCATGTTCGCTATCGGCTTCAAAGGTGGCGCCGGGGTCAGCGCCCACGGGGTCGGTGCCGATCTGGTGATCGCCATGGCCTTTGGCGGGCTGCTCAGCTTTGCCATTCCGGTTTTGGCCTTCGCCCTGCTCAGGCTGACGACCGGGCTGTCTCGCGTGGATGCAGCCGCGGTCGCGGCGCACTATGGCTCGATCAGCGTTGTCACCTTCGTGGCCGCGACAGAGGCGCTCAAGACGCTTGGCATCAGCTATGACGGCTACATGGTGGCGGTGGTCGCAATCATGGAGACGCCCGCCATCGTGGCGGCGCTCTGGCTGGTCCGTTGGGGCGACGGCAACGGCTCTTCCAGCCGTCGAAGCGGCAAGAGCGGGCTGGACAGCGAAGCCCTGCGCGAGGTGCTGTTCAACGGCAGCGTGGTGCTGCTGATGGGCGCCTTCTTCATCGGATGGATCACCGGCGAGTCCGGTCTGGAGGCGGTAGCGCCCTTGATCGTCGATCCCTTCAAGGGCGTGCTCTGCCTCTTCCTGCTCGACATGGGGCTGGTCGCGGCGCGCGGCTTTCGCTCGGCCAGGGATGCGCTCAACCTGCGCCTCTTCCTTTTCGGGATCTACATGCCGCTGATCGGCGCGGCCCTGGCCACCGTCGGCGTGGCTTTCCTGGATATGTCGCCCGGCAGCGCCGCGTTGATGGTCGTGCTGGCGGCAAGCGCATCTTACATCGCCGTCCCTGCCGCCATGCGCCTGACTTTGCCGGAGGCGCGGCCCGCCATCTATCTGACGATGTCGTTGGGTGTTACCTTTCCGTTCAATCTGGTCTTCGGCATACCGCTCTACATTACGGCAGCCGGATGGGTAACGGGGTAGCAGATGCAAACACATCCGAAGAAAAAGCTCGAGTTGATCATCGAGAAGCCGATCACCCAACGGCTCTTGGCCATTCTCAACGATCTGGATGTCACGGGTTACACCGTCCTGCCGGCGATCGCCGGACGCGGTCAGGACGGGACCTGGGAAGAGGGCCAGATCACCGATGCGTCTCACATGGTGCAAATCCTCTGCGTCCTGGACGAAGCGAAGCTCGAGGAAGTGCTCTCCGCCACCTTCGAGGCGCTGAAGCCTCAGATCGGCATCGTCTACGTGTCCGACGTTCAGGTCGTGCGCAAGGAGCATTTCTGACCGACCCTGCAGGGTCCAGCGTTTGGTCTTGGCTTGATCGCGGCGGTGGCTCTGCGCAGTCTCCTGTTCCGCTGTTCCTCCGCATGCAAAAGGACAATCGAGGCAGATCATGGCTCATCAGCGCTTGCGCCGCTTCAACACCAAGGACACCTACCCAGAGCAGAACCTCGATAACGATCTCTGCCAGGTCGTCGTCGCCCGCGGCACGATGGTATTCGTCCGCGGGCAAGTGGGGCAGGATCTGGTCAGCAGGGATAGCGTTGCTATCGGCGATGCTGCGGGACAGACGGAGCAGGCCATGGCCAACATCAAGGAGCTGCTCGAAGAAGCCGGCAGCAGCCTCGATCACATCTGCAAGATCACGATCTACATCACCGATCCACGCTACCGCGAAGCGGTCTACCGCACCGTCGGCCGCTGGCTGAAAGGAGTCTTTCCGGTCTCTACGGGCCTGGTGATCCAGGCGTTGGCGCGGCCCGAATGGCTGGTCGAAGTCGACGTGATCGCCGTCATTCCGGACGAGGGCTGAGGAAAGGGGCCATCCGGCCTACCGCCCTAGGCGGACAGCCCTTTCTCGTGAAAGATGAAGCCGAGCACGTTCATCAGAAGCTGAGCGGCGAGAAAGGCAGTCGTGCCGGAGGGGTCATAATCCGGCGCCACCTCGACCAGGTCGATGCCGACGATATCGCCTTTCTTGGCCAAGCCCTGAAAGATCTCGAGCACTTCGTAGTAGAGGAAGCCGCCGTGACTCGGCGTGCCCGTCCCCGGGGCAATCGAGGGGTCGAAGCCGTCGATGTCGATGGTGGCGTAGTAGCGGACGCCATCCGGAATGCGGGCGAGCACACCCTGGGTGCCGAGCCGGCGTACATCCCGCACCGACAGGATATCCGAGCCGGCCTGGCGCGCGGCCTCGTAGTCCTGGCGGTTGGACGAAGAGACGTTGCGGATGCCGAGCTGCGTCAGGCTGGTGACATGCTGCATTTCGGACGCCCGCCTAAGCGGGTTGCCGTGGCCGTAGCGCACGCCGTGGCGCTCGTCGACAAAGTCGAGATGAGCGTCGATATGGATGATATGCACCGGCGGCTGGTCATCGAAGGCGCGGATGCAGGGAATATGCACCGAATGGTCGCCGCCCAACACGACCGGTAGGGCGCCGGCCTTGAGAATGGCGCGCACTCCGCGCTCGATATTGGCGTGGCTCGTGAGGGTGTCGGTATGCACCATGTCGGCGTCGCCGACGTCGACCAACCTCACCTTGTCGACCGGCAAGTAGGTGACGTCGTCTTCGAAGTCGTAAGCGCCGCCATGGCCGAAGGAAAAGAGCGTCGAGGCCTCCCGGATCGCGCGCGGCCCGAAGCGGGCGCCGGCTCGATACTGGGTCCCCATGTCGAACGGCGCGCCAAGGACGGCAATGTGGGCGTCGATGGCACTCAGGTCAGTGCAGGGCGGTTGCTTGGCGAAGGTGCAGTGGCCGACGAAAGGGAGATTGAGCGCGCCGCTCTCATAGCCATGCCCAGCCATACCTTCGTCCCTCGCTGCCCGCCGTTGTCCCTGGAATCCTTTGTGCGCGCTCGCAGCTTTGCCGGCAAGATCGAAGCGCCGGGCCTTGTCGCGTCTTGGCTCATCGCGGGCGACGAGGAGCGGTCGGGATTCTAGTCGCTCTTGGGTTCAAGTGTCTGGAGTGATTGACGAAGCTGGAGCCAATAGAGCTTTCGGTCGCCCGGAAACATCAGGTCCGAATGCAGCCTCGGACCCAGGAAGTCGAGGCCGAAGCGGGCGACTGTGGCGGCCTTTTCGCCCAGGCCGACCTCGTGGTCTTGCAGTTTCGAAGAAAGATGACCGATATCGCTGGGAAGTGTGTGTCGGCAGCGAACGCCGAGCTTTTGCGTCGGCGTCTCGTCCTGAGGGTATCCCAGCAAGGCATCGACCTGTATGCGAGGCACATCCACCCCGGAAAACAAGTCGAGGTGTAGATACCCCCAATAGCGCGAGTTAATCTCGATCAGCCAACACCGGTTGGCCTTGGGTTCCCACTTGCACTCGAGCATGGCTACGCCCTGCCAGTCGATGTAGCGGAGCCATGCCAAGGACATGTCGCTCAAGACAGGGTGCTGCCAGGTCTTGCGCAACGACATCATGCCGCCACGATGCGGGTTGGTGCGTAGTCCCAGAACACCGGTCCGGGTCAAAACGCGTTGCGCATCGATGCAGTAGGCAGCCGCCGCCTTGACGCCGCCGACCCAGCCTTGCACCAGCACGGCTTTGAAGGCTTCGAACAGGCGCTCGAGCTCCGCGCGAGTTTCTTCTGCGGTCTCCACACGCTTTGTGACCGAATCGTTGCCCTCCCGGCAGTAGGCGATGTCCGACTTGACGAAGAAGGGGCGCCGAGTGCCTCGATCTCCGCGATGGAGGGAAGTGGATCGTCCGACGACGCGATCAGGCTCGGAGGCAGGTGTTCGACAAACCCAAGCTCTTCCGGCGCCGCGTAGAGTGCGCGATCGACATCGATCTTGCTGAAGGCGCGGTAAGTGACATCCGGATCGTCGGGCAACGGCAAGAGCGCGGAAAACTCTTCATAGGCCGGGCGAATTGCCATCAGGAAGCCTTCGCTCGGGATGATAACCCGAATGCCCTCCTTCGCCACGTAGCTGCGCGCCCAGTCGAGGAATTCGCTGCTGTCGTACGGTGGCATGACAACTGAGTGCGTGGCGTAGTTGGATTGAAGGCCGAGTGCGCCGGACTCTGTGGCGCAGGCGTGCACGGGATAACCGGCCCGGCCCAAGGAACGGACGACTTGCGATATTACCGACTGCGTGGACATCTGGTACCAGAACCGGAAACTCTTTACGCCAAGTCATCCCAATCCTTCCCGTTGACTTGGCTTAGAGTGGCCGCTGGGTTCTGGTCGCTGTCGTGTCGGCCAGGCCAGGGAGTGGACGTGAGCGAACACCGCGACGCCGCCGGCTCCTGCTATCTGTTCCCGCCGCAAAGGTTTGGCCGCTCAGCTCGCGGTCTACGACGACCCGCATACCGACTATAATCGCGATGCAGGCGTAGAGAAGATCGAAGAAGGCAAGATTCAGGAAGGTTCCGGATGCCATGTAGCCGATGAGCGAGACCTGCAGCATGGAGGCTAGATCGTAGGCCCAGTGCAAATCGGGGTTCTCGC
This sequence comes from Rhodovibrionaceae bacterium, assembly GCA_028279885.1. Lineage (GTDB taxonomy): Bacteria > Pseudomonadota > Alphaproteobacteria > Kiloniellales > DSM-21159 > JANQMX01. The sequence continues at coordinate 72,865 of JANQMX010000077.1, forward strand.
GCGTCCTACGCCTGATGCTGCCGCAGTTCGACCAGCAGAGGTAGAGCATTATGATGAAGATGGCGAGGCCGACGAAGCCGTGCGCGCCAAGCATTTCGAACCAGATGCTATGGAAGGACTTACCCTCGTAGGCATCCGGTATATAAGAGAGGTATAGATCTCGTATCGAGCTAACATGGAAGCCGCCGCCGGTGATCGGATTGTCGAGCGCCAGCTTCACGGCAAAGCTCCAGACCTCCAACCGACCTAAGGCAGACTCATCGGCATCGTACTCGCTGATCGTGTCCATGCGCTCGATCCAAGAATCGGGTACGAAAAAAGCGCCTGCTGCTAGGAGTATGAGAGAGGCGACGATCGCAGGGCCTTTGTAGCGCGTGCGCCAGACGAAAAAGGCTGCCATTGCCGCAACGCCCACGAGCGCCCCCCGCGACTGGCTGCCGATAATCGAAAAGAACGTGCAGCAGATGGCGCACCCCATACCGATCTTCAGCCAGCGATAGGGCGTCGTGGTAACCAGGTAGTACATGAGAGGTATGGTGGCGATCAGCGCCAGGGCGAGGTGATTGTTAGACCCAATGAAGGTCCCGAGCGGCCCCCAGACATGGTTGTCGCCGCCTGTCAAAATGGTGAACACGCCACCTTTGGCGCCGAAGTAGCCCAAGGTGATGACGACCAGCCAGATCAAGGCATGGACACGCTCACGAGTGGTGAGCATCACGGTCGTCAAGAGCGCCATGATGAGCACTTTACTCGAGGTCTCCCACTTTTCCTTTGACCACTCGATGTCGTAGGCGAAGAGCGTTGTGATCTGGATCCAGAACAGGAGAGCCACCACGATCCAGAACAGAGGGTAAGGTGGAAGTTTCTTAGGCTCCTTCGAGAAAATGTAAGCGAATATGGCCGTCGCCCCCATGGCCATGGCGATGGGGAGATCAAAGGCTATGCCGAAGCTCAACCGATGCGGATTGAGAAAGGAGATCCACGTCCAGCCGAGTATCCCGACAAACGGATAGCGGAACGTGACAAGAATAGTGATACCGAGCAGGCCGATTACGAAGAGATCTCTCATTCGTCAGTCCTGCCCCGTGAAACGTCGCGCTGACTGTTATAACCAGCACAGCCACTGTCACTGACCAGCGTCGTGCCCATGGTCCTACACACGACCGGCCTCTTAATGCTAGGCGTCATGGGCGCTGCCTGGCGTTTCGCCGTGCTTTCTGGCTTGCGCGTCGGTCGGCTTTGGCCGGGCGTTGCTGCCCTGGCTTCATACGAAGGAGGCCCGTTTGGTCCTCGATCCGTGCCGCGCCGTCATTCTGTATGATCCAGTACATGACGTACAAAACGGCCAGGTTGGTCACGATGAACAGAAGTGTTTCGAGCACTGTCGAGTTCCATTGTTTGACGGTACCGTTAGCTTAACCTCCTTAGCCGAAGAGGGTGAAGCAACAGTTATGTGTGGCATTTTGACATCATTCGTTAACATCCACCACGATCATGCCCAGGTGCCTCGGTGAATTGGGCCTTTGGATGGTGTCTTGCTGCCATGACAGTTTGCCCCTGCGCTGATTGACGCCCCTTCGGTCGCGATCGGATCGTCTCTCGCAAAGCTGCCTGGCCTGTTAAGGGGGCGGCAGAGATGGTATGAGATCGATCGGCGAACCAAGATAAGGACAAGACAAGGAAAGGTGCTGCCAACCATGCGTTTAGCGTTCCTGGTCCTGCTTTGCTGTTTCGGCCTGCTGACAATCTCTGCGGACGGATTGGCAAGCGGCTTGGTCGATTCAATCAAGCGTATCAAGCCAAGCATCGTGGCGATCGGAACCTACGATAAGTTGCGGCGTCCTCCCGGCAAGTTCCGCGGCACGGGTTTTGCGGTTGTGGACGGACAGCATGTCTTGACGAACCAGCACGTGCTGCCGGCCAAGACCGATTTGGCGCGGACCGAGGAACTTGTCGTCTTCCGTCCGGCACAGGGGGATGCCGAAGTCATTCCCGTCCGCGTGGTTGCAGAGGACAGGGCGCACGACATCGCAATTCTGCGGCTGATCGGGCAGACATTGCCTCCTCTGGCGATTGCGCCACCCGAGCGGGTCAACGAAGGGCAGTCCATCGCCTTTACAGGATTTCCGATCGGTGCGGTGCTGGGGCTCCACCCCGTGACCCATCGCGGTATTATCTCTGCGATCACGCCCATCGCCACCCCGTCTCCAACGACTCGTAGCCTGGATGCCAAGACCGTCAGGCGTTTGCGCGATCGCTTCTCCGTCTTTCAACTCGATGCGACGGCTTATCCGGGAAACAGCGGCAGTCCCGTCTATGATGCGGAAAGTGGAGAGGTGCTTGCCATAGTCGGCAGTGTCTTCGTTAAGGAGTCGAAGGAGCGGCTGCTGCAGGATCCGAGCGGAATCACCTATGCCATTCCAATGGAGCATGCGGTCCGCTTGCTACGGGAGAACGGCGTTCTCAGGTGACAGATAGAGGGAGCATCCCGGTGGCGGCTCTGTCCGGCGTTGCCCAGACGACCTGCTTAACCCTCTTGCTCCTTGAAACCTATGCGATCTCGGCAAGCAGACGGCTTGAGGTGACGACTGGGCCGCGGAAAGCTGGACAAATTCTCCTAAAAATGAGACTTTAACACCGGGGTAACTGCTTTTTCGTGCTTGGTGTTGAGGGGCAAATGACTCGCGTTTTGGGGGTATTTTTTCCAATTGTTTTTTGCGTTGCGGCGACCATGGCTGCCGCAGACCTGTCGAAAGGTCCGAGCCGCGTTGGCCTGGACGACCCGCAAATCTTGCGCGACCGGGTTGCAAGCGGGGATGCGGAGGCCATGACGACCTTGGCGGCGATGCATGAGCATGGCCAGCTGGTGCCGAGGGACCTCGGGAAGGCGATCGCGCTGTACTGCAAGGCGGCGGAGCGGGGCTCGGCACGCGCGCATTACAGTCTTGGTTGGATGATTATGAATGGCCGCGGTTTTGAGCGGAACGACGCCGAAGGGCTGCATTGGCTGGACAAGGCCGCCGCCGCTGGTCACCCACAGGCAACGCGTCTAAGGGGCATGTTCTCAGGTGACGCGGCGGAGCGGTCTAGCGCCTGCCACGGTCGCTACGCGCTGCAGGAAGAGGGTCCCTTGCGACCCCTGCGCGCGCCGCGAGAGGTCCGGTCTTTGGTCGAGGAAATCGCGCCGCGTTACGGTCTTGACCCCTCGCTGGTTCTGGCCTTGATCAAGGTGGAAAGTGCCTTCAAGGCGGATGCGGTGTCGCCGAAGGATGCGCGCGGCTTGATGCAGCTCTTGCCCAGCACCGCGGCGATGTATGGCATCACGGAGCTATTCGATCCGCGTCAGAACGTCCTGGCCGGTGTGAAGCACCTGCAGGACCTCCTGGTCGTCTTCAAAGGCGATGTAACCTTGGCGCTGGCGGCTTACAATGCCGGGTCCGGAGCGGTCCGCCGCTATGGCGGTGTACCGCCTTTTGCCGAGACGCAGGCCTATGTGAAGCGCATACGCCGTTACTATCGCGAGCGGATGCACCCTGTCGACTTGCGGGCCGATCAGATCGCCGCCGTCAGGAGCCGATTCAACCTGCCTGCCGACTGACAGCTGGCGGCAACTGGACTGTAACAATTGTCGGGCACGGCTATTGATGGCGTCACGGAATTGCGCTCCATCGCCGTTTACCTTATCCCAATCAAGGAACGTTAACGGTTCTTGATGAACTGATGGCGTTACAGACGCTGTTCCAGCGGCCTTTATGCCTTTTGGCCGAGGAGCATCGAGACCAGGAGAATGAGGCATATGAACGGCTTGGCAGGGGTCATCGACGCGGTCTCGCAACAAGCGCCAGCGCTCGCCGTTATCATCGGCGCCCTTGCTGCCGTTGCTCTGATCGCGATCGCCTTTCGGCTCGGTAGCTTGCAACAGGCCGCCACGCAGGAGTTTGCTCAGCTCTCGGAGGAGATCGCCGGGCTAAGGGCTACCCTCGACGAACGCTTGCCGCTGCGCTTTGCCTTGGCGGCGCTGATCGCCAAGCACAAGGACGACCCGCTCAAGCCGGAGCACCTCGAGGAGGAGCTCGAGAAGTTGATGGTGGACTGGGAAAGCCTCGACTACGCCGTCGATGATTTGCTGCGAAAGGTCGAGCGGGCGCAGCGGAACGAAGATCGTGAAGAGGATGGGCGTGGCCTCGTTGCCGGTCGATAGCGCAGACTTTCTTTAGACTTCGTCGTCTTGGTCAGTGTTGGCCCATTGAAACAGGTATTCGGCACTCAACGCCCGGTTCAGCTGGCCGGGATCTGTGATCCGTTCGACCTGTAGATAGTCTTGAATGTAGGCGAGTTTGCCCAGCACCGCCTCGCGATAGGGTAATTGCAGCTGCTGCGGCAACGGTGGCTGCCGCCGCAGGCGATACGTAAAGCGCCGTAGGCTTGGCGGGCGCAGATAGGTCCCCAGATACTTCAGTCGGTACGACAGCGGTGGCTCCCGGTCGAAACTGTAGCCATAGGCGGATGGGTAGGCGGCCAGCGCAGGGTCCGCCTTGGAGATCATGCGAGCCTGCAGCAGCCCGAGTGTCTTGTGTTGCAGCGGGGCCTGCAGCGCGCTGCTGATCACCGCATGCTCGATAAACGGGGTCACAGCCAGGCCCAGACGGTTGTTGACGCTGTTGTTGCGCCCCATCCAATAGCGGCAGCGAAAGTAGGGATAGAGAAACTCGACCTGATCGCGGCTCAAGCTGACGTCCGTGCTCGCATACGCGCTTTCGGCAATGCGTTGCGCCAGGCCAGCTTGATACTGGGCGTTTGAAAAGCGTGCCGTGCAGAGTCGCGGATCGTATTGGCTGAAGAAGGACCAAGCCATCTCCTGCGCTGTGAAGGGCCGGTTCGGCAGGTAGAAGAAGTTCCGGTAAATCTCCCCACCGCCGCCGTTGAGGGCGATGCGGTCGTCGTCGGCGCGCTCCAAGCGGGCCGCCAGATCGGCCCCGTTGTCGAAGAGCCCGTCGTTGGGGTAGCCGTCGAAGGCGAAGAAATTCTGCGTCACCAGGTCGGTGTAGTCATCGGCAGCGACCAAGGCCCGCTTACCCTTGTTGGTGACGGTCAGATCAAGACCCTCTCCAGCGGCGATCTGTTTGGCGACGCGCACATCTTCCGAGGACTCGCTGCCGTAGACGTGCAGGTCTGCCCGGTAGCCGCCTTCGCGCAGCATCGCCAGGATAAGCCGGCTGTCATAACCGCCGGAGAGCGCCGTATCGATGCGATCCGGATAGTGCCGGGAGAGGCAGGCGATACGGTCTCGCAACACCGTCAGGCAGCGTTCGGCGGCATCCTCCAGAGGCTCGCTGGCCGTGCTCTCAGGCTGTGCGACCGGGCGTTGGACATGTCGCGTGTCGCTGCCATCCGACAGCAGTTTGACGTCGGACGGCAGCAGCTGGATTTCGCGGAAGATGCTGCCGCCGCCATGCGGCGCTTCTTGGAAAATGTAGTCGTAGAAGCCCGTCGTATCGATTGTTGTCCTGGGCAGGGCGTCCGCCAGAGCGAGGAACGAGGATGACAGCCGCTGCTCCGACAGATCGCGATAGACATGAAATGTCCCGGTTCGATCGGTCAGCGCGATCAGCGTCGTGCGGGTCACCAGCAAGACGGCGAAGGAGCCCCAGAGAGCATCCTCGTCGAGCTTCCTGCCTTGCACGTCCCGATGCAGGCGTTCCAAGGCCTTGCGGTCTGCTAGGTCGCGGTAGAACAGGGTGCCGGCAAGGAGCGCAAAGCCGCCGTTGGGGAACTGAATCCAACCTTCGGCTGCTCGGCTGCGCCGGAGCGAGAGGATGCGCCAGCGGTCGTTTGCCAGCTCCACGGCGTAGGGAAAGCCCTGTCGCTCAAAGCTGCGCCGGGCCCGCGCGAGGTTGTCCTCGGCATCCAGGCAGCTTTTCTGAACGGCAAAGAAGCCCCTCATAGTAGGACCCGGCGCCGCTCTCTCGCGACGGTGGAGCAAGAGGCCCTAGTGCAGCAGCTCATAAATCTCCGTCAGGCTGCTGGGCTGCCCCCCAAGTTCCTTGATGAAGTAGCCAAAGTAGCCGTCCATGCGCGCGAGAAATGCATCCAAGTCCGGCTTGTTGCGCACGTAAGGTGTATGCCCTGGGGCGAGCGATGGGCTGTGGTAGCTATAGACGAAAGCGGTGTAGCCGTCGCGTCGCATGCTCTCGGTAAGACGCCGTTGGTCCTCCAAGGAAATGCCCTCAGGGCTCAGGCGAATGCGTTCCAATAATCCCAGCTTCGCCAAAATCCCCGGTGCCATAAGCTTGGTCGGCAGATCGGTGGTGCTGGCCCTGAAAAGCTGGGGCGAATGGCGCAGGGCGCCCACCAGACCGCAACTCAAGGGTATCTCCAGCAGCGAATGCTGCTCGTCCAGCCAATAAGGCTGAGGTGAGTAGAGGCCGTAGTCCGGGCCCCCATCGCCGGTGAAGTTGCCATGGGCGGCGACGCTGCTGTCCACATGGTAGCCAAGATCGGCCAGAATCCCCGCCGTATTCGGGCCGGCGCCATAGCGTCCGGCGCGGTAGACGGTGGGGCGCTGCCCAAAGGCGGCCTCGATGGTATCCGTCAGCCGGGCGAGCTTCTCTCGCTCCAACGCCGGCGGCAGGTTGCCGGGATAGGAATTCTTTGACGTTACCTCTTCATCATCCGGCGGACTGACCCACGGATGAAGATGCGTTCCGATCTCACATTCGCCCCGTTGGGCAAAGTCTTTGAGAATCTCCACGGCTGCGGGGTCACTTGCGACAGGGTGGTCCACGACGTAGGTAGGAACAATGCCGTACTTCCGAAACACCGCTTGCGCCTTTTCCTGGGCTGCAATGGATGTGACGGAACGGCTTTCGCGGGACAGCGGGCGGCCCCAGTCGAACTCCTCCTCCGTATCGATCACCACGCAGAGGCGCGGCGGACCTGGGGGTAGGTGGGCGGGTCGTCTTTTTTGGGCCTCGAGCAGCATACGACAATTGGCGCAGTTGGTAAGAGAAGACCTGCGACAGCAGGACCATCATAGCAGTGCCGCTGCGGTTTTGGCAGCTTCAGCCGGTTTTTGCTACCGCCGTTTGTCCGCTTCAGCACCGGAAACCCTGCTTATCGGACCAGCCTTACCGCGAGCTTTACGAGCAGGCACCAAGAGGCTGAGATGGCTCTGCTGAAGGCCTTGTTTTTGCCGCCTGTCGGGCTCCTGCTGCTGGTGCTTTGCGGCATTCTTTTGCGCCGCCGCTGGCCGGTTTTGGCCGGCGGCTTCATTGCGGTGGGGCTGGTTGCTCTCTTCCTTGTCAGCCTACCGGCTGTGGGAACCTCGCTGTTGATGCTGCATCAGCAGTATCCGCCCTTGCAAGCCGATCGACTGATCGCCGACCTGGCCCGCCCCGGCGCTCCCCAGGCAATCGTCGTCCTAGGTGCAGATTTTGATGAGCGGGCACCTGAGTATGGGGCACCTCAGCCAACCGCGTTAACCTTTGCCCGTCTGCGGTACGCTGCCTTCCTACAAAGAGAGACCGCGCTGCCGCTGCTGGTTTCCGCCGGCAACGAGGCAAGCGACAGCGAGCGCGGCGGGTCGGTCATGAAACGGAGTTTGGAAGAGGAACTCGGCGCGTCCGTCGACTTCGTCGAGCAAACTTCGACGACAACGGCGGAGAATGCGGTTTTTTCCGCGGAGCTCCTGCAGCAGCAAGGCATCGACCGCATTTACCTTGTCACCCATGCCTGGCATATGCCACGCGCCAAGGCCGCTTTTGAGCGGCAAGGATTAGCCGTCACGGCGGCCCCGACCGATTTCGCCACTGCACCGAAGCTGCTCCTATTCGAGTGGCTTCCCAGTGCTGACGGGTTGCAGAGCAGCTACTTCTTCTTTCACGAGGCGCTGGGGCGCATCGCCTATGCCCTTGGGTCGTGACCGGCTTTTGAGCCCGACAAGGCTCTAGGCGAAAGACAGGCCTTCGCGCGAGGCCAGCCATTGGCGGACGACGAGAAAGTCCCAGATCGCGCTGTCCTCCTGTCCATCGGAAGCGCTGTCCAGGCGCTGCGCCAGCTGATCGAGAAAATCGGCCCGGAAGAGGCCGTAGTCTCTGAGCTCTTCCAGTGAGGTGCGTGCTAGGTCGCGCAGGACCGGGCTCTCCTTGAGGAAGCGGAGGTAGGGCAGGCCGAAGCCGTGCTTGCTCTTCTCCAAGGTCTCCCGCGGCAGAACCGTCGAAAGGGCCTCCTTGTAGAAGGCGCGCAAGCGCCCGTCCTTCAACATCAGCTGGGGCGGAATCTGCGCCGAAAAGGCCATCAAGTCTTCATCCAGGAAAGGAAAGCGGACCTCCACGTCGGCCAGATCGCACATGCGGCAGACCTTGCGCAGGTCGCTGTCGGCCAAGGTCAGGCGTTGATCGATGTAGAACAGGCGATGCAGCTTGTCCCGTGAGGCGGGTGTCTCGTACATCGCTTCGACGAAGTGGAGCGGCGCCCGCGGGTCGATCATCGCAATGGCGTCGGGAGAGAAGATCTCGCGGTAGTCTCGCTCGATGAAGATGTTGTTGCGGACGAATCGCTCCGCTACCGACATCGAGGCGAGCTGGACGTACTTGTTTGCCCTACGCAGCAGCGTGATCCGCTCCTTGAAGGGGGCGAGGGCCAGGGCTGGCTCCATGAGCGCCTTTCGGATGGGATTTGGCACGCGGGCGTAGTGATCGAAGACTTGGTCCTCGAGGTAGCGGGCGTTGCCGGCGAAAAACTCATCGCCGCCGTCGCCGGCTGCCATCATGGCGACCCCTGCTTCCTTGGCGCGTAGGGCGCAGAGGTAAGTTGGAATGGCCGAGGAGTTTCCGAAGGGCTCGTCATAGGACTGGGCGATGCGGACAATGATCTCTTCGACCCGCTCGGGCTCGACCGTGTAGCTGTCGTGGTCGGTGGCGAAGCGTTCGGCGATCAGGTCGGCGTAGGGCGACTCGTCGAAACGTGGATCGTCGAAAGCGATGGTGAAGGTCTTGAGCGGGTCGGACCGTTGCTCGCTGAGCAGTGCCACCACGGTGCTGCTGTCGAGTCCGCCGCTCAGATAGGCACCGAGGTCGGGATGGGCGGCGACGGGGGTGACGGCCGTGCGCAGGTGCTCCAGAAGCTCCCGTTTCAGCTCATCGGCGTTGCCTGACATGCCATCGCGGTAGGGCATCTGCCAATAGCTGGCCACTTCGACTCGGCCGTTGGCGAAAGCCAGGTATTCGCCGGGCACCAGCTTTTTCTGCTCCCGGTAGACGCTATGCGGTGCCGGGATGCGGTCGACGAAATAGAAGAAGTCATAGAATGACTGCGGATGTATGGTCGCGTTGACCGCCGGGTGAGCGCGCACGCTGTCGGCCGTCGCGCCGAACACCAGGCCGTCTTTGGTCTCGGCGTAGCTCAGGGTTTGGATGCCGGCGCGGTCGATGGCAGCGAGGGCGGTTCGGTTCTTGTGATCGATGACGGCGAAGGACACTGGGCCGTGCAGCCGCTCCAGCAGGCCCTTGCCGTGCCGTTCGTAGGCCATGGCAAGCGCGGCGGCGTGGCCCCTTTCTTGGGCGAGCCTTTCCAGCTCCGGGTCGGACCAGTGTGGATAGCCCTCCAAGGTCGCCCAGATACGCTCGTCATGGAACCAGGCACCGTTGCTCTTGCGCGCCCGGCTTGCCAGGCCGCACCATCCTTGCTCTGCCGCCTCGTTCAGCAGGTTGCCGTGGGCGGGGAGGGCATCGGCCATTTGTCGGATCTCCTGCTCGGCATCCGGCAGAGGCGCCGTGGCGATCCAGCCGCAGAATCCGCTCATTTGGCGCGGTCTTTCGTAGTCAAAGCTGCCAATCCTCTATCGTGCTGCCAGGTATGCAGAGCGGTCGCTCCCTCTCCCGCATATGGGTCTCGTTGAAACGGCTGATCGGGCAGGTGCTCTCAACGCCGCTTCCAGCGGCTCGTTACCGGGAAAGGATGACAGGGAAACACTTCCTGCCAGTAAAGTCCTGACAAACTCGAGCTTCGCAGCGTCTGCTTCCGCCTTGCAGATGGAGTGTTTCCTGTGTCAGATTTGGATAGCCGTTCGTTGCGCCTCGGGGCAAGCGCCCCACGTTGCCGAGCGCCTCTGCTCACCAACCTGCGTGACACCCCCCAACAACTCTACGCGATAGTGCCGTGTTCGAGAAGTTTGCGAGCCCGTTCAAGGAATTTGGTCCTGCCGGCATCTTCTACATTGCGCATCGCGTCTTGCAGCGCATTAGCCCGGACTTCACCGTTCAATTCTACGAGTTGATGGCACAGCCCTTAGCAGAGAAGCCGCTGCTTCCGGCCCGGCTCGGCAAGAACGTTGTCGTGCGTGAAGTCAAAAGAGACGACCCCGCAGTGGGTCTTATGGGACTGAGCGACGAAGTTCTGGCGTTGCGCTTCAATCAACCGACTGTATGCTTGGGCGCGTTCCAGAAGGATACTTTCATCGGATCCATGTGGTTCTGTATCGGTCCGTATGAAGAGGACGAGGTTCGCTGTACATTTGTGCCGCAACCGGAGAGTGACGGCGTTTTCGACTTCGGTCTTGAGGTCTTACCAAAGTACCGTTTGGGGGTGGGCTTTGTTGCGCTCTGGGACGGCGCAAACCGCTATTTCCGCGACCGCGGTTATCGATATTCGTTCAGCCGTGTGTCTCGTTTCAACCTTACCTCGCGCCGGGTTCATGAGCGTTTCGGTTGGTTCTGCTTGGGCCGGGCTTTGTTCGTGAAGCTGAAACGTTTCCAGTTTATGGTCGCAACCGTTGCTCCCTACCTTCATTTTTCTGCAAGCGCCAGCAGCAGACCGAAGATAAGCCTAAGGGCCTAGAAGATCCGTCTACTATGCAGCTTTTGCGCGCAAGGAGAGTAGAGCGTGGCAAGTGTAATCGAAGAAATCCGGACCTTCATGACGGAGAATCTCGGTTGCGATGATGACATCGACCCCGAGATCGATTTGCTCGAGGCTCAGGTTCTCGATTCCTTCAACATCGTCGAAATCGCCATGTTCATTCAGGAGAATTTCGGCATCGAGCTCGATGCCGAGGACATCACGCGTGAGAATTTCGCACGCTTGTCCGGCATGGTTTCGTTAATCGAGAAGTATAAGGCGACAGAGGAAGCCTGACTTCGTGTCGTTGACCAGAGTGTTGATACGAGAAGCATAATGTCGTCGCACTTAACTCTGGTCTTGGGCAGCAAGAATCATTCGTCTTGGTCCATGAGGGCATGGCTCGCGATGCGGCAGACCGGTGCCGACTTTGTCGAGGAGACAGTTCCGGTCCACACACTGCCGGGACAGTTCGCGCTCGCCGAACGCTCGCCCTCGCGGATGGTGCCGGTGCTGCATCATGGCGATCTCGTGGTGTGGGATTCGCTCGCTATCGTCGAGTACCTCGCCGAACTCTTTCCCGATGTCGGCCTGTGGCCCTCCGCGCCTGGCGATCGTGCGAGGGCGCGCTCGGCCTGTGCCGAGATGCACTCTGGTTTTCCCGGCCTCCGGGCCGGGCTTCCGATGGACATCCGCAAATCGGGGCCGCCGCAGCAGCTCGACAAGGCGATGCGGACGGAGCTGCGACGGCTCTTGGCGCTCTGGGGCGAGTTGCGAGAGCGCGCCGGTCCGAACAATCCGTTTCTCTTCGGTGCATGGTGCGCGGCCGATGCCTTCTTCGCACCCATGGCAGCGCGCTTCAGAAGCTATGCCATCGCCTTGAGCGACGCCGGCCAAGCCTATGTTGATTCGGTCCTTGCTTGGCCTCCCGTTATGGAGTGGTGCGAGGCGGCGCGCGCCGAGACTTGGACGACCGATGCGGTAGAAAGGACTAAGTAGGGCCCGCCGGCCGCTGGCCCGGCGACCAGACGGGTTGCCCTTCGCCTGCGGCGGGGTGCTCCGACAGGACCAGGAGATATGCATGCCGAGATCCATACCCCGCTATCTGTTCGAGATTGCGGAGCGTTTGCCCGACAAGACGGCGATCGTATCCCGCGCCGGCTCGATCACTTTTGCCGATCTCTGCAGGGATGCGCTCGCGAACGCTGAGTTCCTGCGCGAGCTGGGCATTCGGCCCGGCGACCGCGTCGGCGTCTGTATGGAGAAGTCGATCGATCAGGCAAGCGCGATTCTCGGGATTCTCTGCGCCAACGCCGTGATCGTGCCGATCCTGCCGCGTCTGAAGAAGATCAACATCGAACACATCATTACCAACTCCGGCATGGCCGCCCTCGTGACCGACGACGGGCGTCTCGACCAGGTCGAAGCATTCGCGGACAAGACCAAACTGATCGTCGGGCGTGGCAAGGTCGAGCAGGACTGGCCCAACCTCGCCTATGTGCGGCGCCACATCCAGGCCAAGCCTTTCTTTGAGCGGATCGGCGCGGACAACGCCGCCATCATCTATTCATCCGGCTCGACCGGGCGGCCAAAGGGGATCCTCATCCCTCACCGCAATCTTGCCGACGGCGCCGAGATTGTCGCCCAGTACCTCGGCACCCGAGAGGACGACCGCATCTGCTGCGTGCTGTCCTTCAACTTCGACTACGGCCTGAATCAGCTTTGGCAATGCCTGCTTAAGGGGGCAACGCTCTACCTCCATGATTTTGCGCTGCCAAACGACCTCTTTACGCTGCTGGCCGAGGAATCGCTGACCGCCTTGCCGGTCATGCCGGTTGTCGTGACGCAGATGTTCGACCGCAGGCTCTATAGGCCCAATCCGAGCCATGACTTTTCCGCGCTACGTTATGTCTGCTCGACGGGTGGGCGGCTTTCCGAGCACATGATCGAGGAGCTGCGAACCGCGTTTCCGACGAGCAAGATCTACTCGATGTTCGGCCTGACCGAGGCCTTCCGCTCGACATTCTTGGAGCCGGACAAGCTACGCGTGCGTCCGACGTCTATCGGCAAAGCGATCCCTGGCGTTCAAGTGCTGGTGCTGGACGATGAAGGGAAGGAGTGCGCGCCAAATGAGCTCGGCGAGCTGGTGCACCGCGGCGCCTGTGTGTCGAAGGGCTATTGGAAGGATCCCAAGAATACCGACCGCGTGTTTCGGACGCACCCCGATTACCCGGGCGAGACCTTGGTCTTCAGCGGGGACTGCGTCTACCGGGACGACGAGGGTTACATCTACTTCCACTCCCGTCGCGACGAGATGATCAAGACGCAAGGTTTTCGGATCAGTCCGACGGAGATCGAGGCCGAAGTGGTCAAGCATCCCGAGATTTCGGCCGCCGTGGCGTTCGGCATCCCGAACATCGCGGTCGGCGACGACATCATCTGCGCCTATACTGCTGCTGGCGAGGACGCGCCGGTGGAGCGGACGCTCAGGCAGTACCTTAAGAACCAGCTGCCGCGGCACATGGTGCCGACGTATTTAGTGCCTTTTGAGGAATTTCCGATAACCGGGAACGAGGGAAAGATCGACCGCAAGACCGTCAAGGATGCGGCGCTGGACCGGCTCGGGCTCAATGCCGAGCAGAGCAAAGTCGATTTGGCGCGCCTTTAACACCAGACGAGCGAGACGATGAGCGTCGCAAGAGTGGTCATTGGGGTGATCGGCGACGACATTCATGTCGTTGGCAACCGAATCATCCAGCTTGCGCTGTCGGAAGCCGGTTTCGAGGTTTTCAACCTGCTCACGCGGAACCGGCCCGAGCATTTTGCCCAGGCCGCTCTCGAGGTGAACGCCGATGCGGTCTTCGTGTCGTCGCTCAACGGGGAGGGGGAGTTTTGGTGCTCCGACTTTCGCAGTCACTTCGTCGCCCTGGGGATCCCTTCCGTGCTGCTCTACGTCGGAGGCAACCTGGTCGTTGGACGCAGGAGTCAGGAGGATGTCGCCAGACTGTTCGCACAGTTCGGGTTCGACCGTGTCTACCACCAGAGCGCCGACATCGACGGCGCGATTGCTGACCTTCTCGAAGATCTAAGCCATGGCCATTCCGAGCGCGCACGCGCGCATTGACGACATCGAGAAGTACCGCGAGCGGGTGATCGCCCATCCCTGGGCGCAGGATCTCACCCGTGACTCGGCACGCAGCTATCTCGGCGATCTTCCCCGTCGCCGCTTCCCGGCGGTCGCCTATGCGGAAAAGGGCGATGCACCGCTTATCCAGCCGCGCGGCGGTGTGCCAACCTTCGCCGATCAGCAGGCGCTGACCCGCCAGCTCGACGAGGCCGGCGCGGACTTCATTCCGCTGACGATTGACAGCAATACCCGGCATAACCGCTACGACGTCGCGGCCGAGCTCTTGGCGCGCAGCGAGGAGGAAGAGAAAAACTACCTCAACGGCTATCCGCTGATCGCCCACGGCTTTCGCCTGACGCGGGACCTCTACCGCGACCTCGACAAGCCGGTGAGCTTGCGGCACGGCACGCCGGACGCCCGTCTGCTCGCAGAGGTCGCGCTTGCCTCCGGCATCGTCGAGATCGAGGGCGGCGGGATTTGCTATTGTCTGCCCTATTCGGAGGGCTTCCCGCTCGATCGCTGCCTGCTCTACTGGCAGTATGTGGACCGCATCTGTGCCCTTCATTCAACGGACGCGGCTCCTGTCCATCGCGAGAGTTTCGGGCCTCTCACGGCAACCATGGTGCCGCCCAGCTTGGTGGTCGTCGTTCAAATTCTGGAAGCATTGCTCGCCGCTGAGCAAGGGGTCACATCCTTCGCGGTCAGTTTCGCGCAGACGGGCTCACCCAGCCAGGACGTAGCGACCGCGCAGGTCCTGCGAAAGCTCGTGCGCCACTATCTGGACTCCTTCGGCTTCGAAGCCGTGAACACCTTTCTGGTCTATCATCAATGGATGGGGCAGTTCCCGACTGATCGGACCTGTGCGGCTGCGCTGATCACGGCGTCGGCGCAGATCGGCGGTATGATCGGTGCCGACAAGATTGTGGTGAAAACGACGGATGAAGCCCTGGGTGTGCCCACCGCGGCGATCAATGCCGAGGCGGTGCGCAATGTTCGCTACGTCTTCGACCGCTTTCGCTGGGCCGACCAGATCGGCTCGTCCCATGTCGAGGTTGAGGCGGAGTTAATCGAATCGGAAGCCAGAAGCGTTATCGAGGCGATCTTCGATCTTCCTGGTGAGCTCTTGTGGGAAAGCGTGTTCCGTGCCTTTCAGCAGGGGGTCATCGACATTCCATTCTCCCCGCATATCGACAACGCCAATCAGCTGATCACGATGCGCGACGCCAACGGTTCGATCCGTATCAAGGAAAGCGGTAACGTGCCCATCCAGCAGGCAGATCGAAAACGCGAGCGGGAACTCCTGGCCTCGCGCGAGAAGGCGTCCGGCAAGACGTTCCGCAGCCTGCTGGTCGATATCAACATGATGTCTTGAGCTGGGACTATTGATGCAATGGCAACACGGGTCGCGATCGATATTGGCTCGACCGTCATCAAGGTTGCGGAGCTCGGCCAAGACGGCAGCTTAGTCAGGCAGGAGTTCAACGACCGCGATTTCGAGCTCGGAATCGCCGGTCAGGTCTGCGCAATCCGTGAGCGGTTGCCGGCCGATGCCGAGGTTATGATCTGTTCGTCAGCCAACGGTGGGCTGCGTGTTGGCATCGTGTGCCTGACTCCGCTGTTCAGTGGCGCCGTGTTTCGCAACCAGGTGCTTTTGGCCGGAGCCAATCCGATCTATGTGCA
Organism: Rhodovibrionaceae bacterium; assembly: GCA_028279885.1. GTDB lineage: Bacteria > Pseudomonadota > Alphaproteobacteria > Kiloniellales > DSM-21159 > JANQMX01. Next base: position 88,508 of record JANQMX010000077.1, read on the forward strand.
CGACTACGATCAGGAGGGCGGTGACCTGCGACCGGTCGACATCCTCTTGCTTGGCGGTGGCATCGACTGCAGCGACGCGGCCCCGTTTGGCGAACGCCTCGCGCGGTTTCGTGCGCAGAATTACCGTTATGGAACGCTGATTTATGCCGGCAACAAGCATTTTGCCGAGGTGGTGACACAGAGTTGCCCTGGGGCGGTCGTCATCGACAACCCGCTCAGCGGCGGGCTGCGTGGTAGGAACGCCGTTGTTACGCATGCCTTGCGTGACGCTTATCTCGACGACCTGGTGCAGAAAGAAGGTGTCAGTGAGTTGCAGGGGCGGATCTCAGGGCCCATCCGGCCGTCTCCAGAGGTGGTCAATCGCGGATTCCACCGGGTTGTCTCCAACCGCTCGGCGCTGAAGGTGAGCGGCCCCAGCATCTTGATCGACATCGGCGGGGCGACGACCGATCTTCACTACACCGTTGAGATCGTGAGCGAGGACAGCCCTTGCAGACCGGCCGCTGGCTCCTCGGTCGCGCGCTATGTCTTCACCGATCTTGGGATTTTTGCGTCACGCGACTCGACGCTTCTTCAGATGCGTACCCACGCGCGGACCTTCGAGTTCCTAAGCCATGTTCAGAAGGTCGACCTCACAGAGATCTATACGCTGTTGCGCGAAGGCGAATACGACGCCTCGCCAGAGCTTCTCGCCTATGCCTGTCTGTTTCTGAGCCTCGACCGCTTCGTTTACGGGGGCGAGGAGGGACTGCCGCGCGCGGATTTCGACAAGGTCACTCAGGTGATGCTGACCGGGGGCGGTGCACAAGCGCTTGATGAGGACATCGTTGCTAAGCTGGTCTGCCTGTTTTCGCCCAAGCAGCGGAACGAGCCTGAGGTGCTCATCGACCGGCGCTACCAGATCTGGGCGGAAGGGATCACCTGGTCGACCAACACGCGGGCCGCCGCTTAGCGCCCAAGAGTATCCGAGAGGGAGAACGGATGTCTGACTTGCAAACGCCCGGTCCGAGTGCCCTCGATGGCGATGCGATCGAGGCGCTCGCCGCGAAGTACGATACGCCGTTCTATCTCTACGACGCGGATATCCTTCGCGCACGGGTCGCCCGGGTACGCAAGGCCTTCGACGGGCTGTTCAAGATCTACTTCGCGGTCAAAGCAAACCCTAACCTGGCACTGCTGAGGGCCATGGACGATGCCGTCGATGGGCTCGACATCTCTTCTGGCGGCGAGCTCGAGCAGGCGATCACGGCAGGCTACGACGCGGCCCGGATGAGCTTTGCCGGTCCTGCGAAGACAAGACACGAGCTTACCGCATCTCTGGAACAGGAGATCGGCTCGATCAGCGTGGAATCGCCACGCGAGCTTACCGAGATCATCGAGATCGCATCGCGGCTCAACATGCGCGCCAATGTCGTTCTTCGCGTGAACCCGCGGCAGCTCGTCAAGGAATACGGCATGAAGATGGGTGGCCGCCCGGTTCAGTTCGGCATCGACGAGGAGGAGGTTGCCGATGCCGCCGATCTCATTCGGACGAATGCCAATGTTCTGAACTTCCGCGGCGTCCACATGTATGTCGGCAGCCAGTGCTTCGAGGCTGCGGGAATCGAGAAACACGTGACCGGCACGCTGCGGTTGGTGCAGGAGATCGAAGCGGAAACCGGGCTGCATTGCCAGACGATCAATCTGGGCGGCGGCTTCGGTGTCTCGCATTCAGAGGCGGAGCGCGAACTCGACGTCGAGACGCTTGGTGCCGCGCTCGTACCGAGCGTGCGGGAGTTCTTGCAGAACAGTGGCGCGCCGCGCGAGCTGATCTTCGAACTCGGTCGCTACGTTGCTGCCGACGCCGGCTCTTACGTCTGCCGGGTGATCAGCAGCAAGACATCGCGCGGCAAGGATTTCTTCATCGTCGACGGTGGGCTGCACCAGCATCTCGCCGCGGGGGGAATGTTCGGCGTCGGACTGCGCTCGAACTACATCCTCAAGAACCTGACACGGCCTGACGCGCCGATGGTGAAGTGCAGCATTGCTGGGCCGCTCTGCAATCCAACCGATTTGCTCGGGCTCAACGTGACGCTGCCGAAGCCTGAGCTGGGCGACCTTATCGCCGTGGAGAAATCGGGGGCCTACGCGCTCACGGCCAGTCCGCTTATGTTTCTCGGCCGCACGACGCCCGCCGAACTCGTGCGGCACAACGGGACAGTCACCCTCGGTCGCCGCGCTCACAGCATTGCTGACTTCAACTGAGTCCTCGCCAGCGACTCGTTATGGCGGCAGCAGCGGGCCGGCGGGCACCGGCTGGGCGCCGAAGAGATAGCGGATGACGCCGTTGCGGCCAGGTAAGGGCCAGCAGCAGGCGGTCAAGATAGTAGCAGAGCGCATTGGCCTGGCCGAGCTCCTCAACGCTGGCGGTGACCTTGGCGATGGACCGGCCGATGAGTGTCATGGTCGCTTGGGAAGTGCTTGCTGTGCCTGCGCTTGGATGGCCAAGAGCTAGACCAGCGCTTCCGCCGGCTGCGGGTGGCTGAGAAAGGCCGTTGGGCTGGCCGTCAGGCCGTAGGCGCCGGACTGGAACACGGCGATCAGATCGCCGACCTCGGCGCGAGGCAGGGTCATCTTGTCGGCCAGCAAGTCCAGCGGCGTGCAGAGCGGTCCCACCACGCTGGCAGTTTCTTCCGAGGGGACATCCATTTTGGTGGCCACGGCCACCGGATAGTTGCGGCGAATGCGTTGGCCGAAGTTGCCGGAGGCAGCCAGGTGGTGGTGCAAGCCGCCGTCGGTCACCAGGAAGACTTCGCCGCGGGAGACCTTGCGGTCGATCACGCGGCAGATATAGACGCCTGCTTCGCCGACAATGAAGCGGCCAAGCTCGATGATCGGCCGAGCCTTGGGCATCTCGGCGGTCAGGCGCGGCAACAGTTCCGCCAGCGCCTCTCCGACGCGTGCCAGCTCCAGTGGCTTGTCGTTGGGGAAATAGGGGATGCCGAAGCCGCCGCCGAGATTGACGTGGGTAACCTCGGCCGGGCAGTGCTGCGCCAGTCGGAGCAGCAGCTCGACGGTCTTCTCCTGCGTCTCGACGATCAGCTCGGCGTGCAGGTTCTGCGAGCCGGCGAAGACGTGGAAGCCTTCGAAGCTCAGGTCCAGCCCGCGCAGCTCCCCAAGCAGCTGGGGCACGCGTTCGGCGTCGACGCCGAACTGCTGGGCGCCGCCGCCCATGCGCATGCCGGAGGCTTTGAGCTGGAAGTCCGGATTGATGCGGATGGCGACCCGTGGCCGGATGCCGAGCGCTTCCCCCACCTCGGCCAGGCGGGACACTTCGGTCTCCGACTCAACCTCCACCAGTACGCCGGCTGCCACGGCTTGGCGCAGTTCCCAAGGCTGTTTGCCGGGCCCGGCGAAGCTGATGTGTCGGGGCGACATGCCGCTGTCGAGCGCCACCTGCATCTCCAGCGGCGAGGCGATATCGAACCCGTCGACGAGCCCGCGCAAGTGCTGCACCACCGCCGGCATCGGGTTTGCCTTCACCGCATAGTGCAGGGCGATGGTCATCGGCAGGTGCTTGCGCAGAAGGGCGATGCGGGTGTCCAGCTTAACCCGGTCGTAGGCGTAGAAGGGCGTGCGGCCAATGCGCTCGGCCAACTGGGTGACCGGGGTTTCGCCGATCAACAGACAGCCGTCGCGGGCAGCATAGCTGGAGAGGGCAGGGTGCCGCGCTTCGGCCTCTTGCCCCTCAGACGCAGCAATCATCTCGGCCTGGCTCATGCGGCTTCACCTTCCCGAAACATCTTGGCGCAGCCCTCGGCGAGGGCGCGGCGGTCGATCTTGCCATTGCCTGAGCGGGGCAGGGTCTCGCGCAGCAAGACCGCGCGCGGCAGCATATAGGCCGGCAGCGCTTTCTTGTAGTCCGCTATCAGGCTGTCCTCGTCGAGTGTCGCTTGGCTCTTTGGCGCGACGATCAGCACGATGGCCTGGCCCAGCTCGTCGTGGGGGACACCGATCGCTGCCGCTTCGGCCACGTCATCCCTGGCATAGGCCAGCTCTTCGATTTCCGTCGGGCTGACGCGGTAGCCGGAAGTTTTGATCATATCGTCCCGCCGGCCGACGAAATAGAGGAAGCCTTCCTCGTCGCGGCGCACGATGTCGCCGGACCAGACGGCCAATTCCTTGTTCGGAATGCCCTCGGGCTGGCCGGGCGCAGGGCGGAAGCGCTGTGCCGTCATTTCAGGATCGTTCCAGTAGCCCAGCGAGACCAGGGCACCACGGTGCACCAGCTCGCCTTCCTCACCCGCCTCGCAAAGGCTTCCGTCGGGGCGGGCCACCAGAATCTCGGCGTTCGGGATGGCCTTGCCAATGGAATCGGGGCGCCGGTCCACCTCTGCCGGGTCCAGATAGGTCGAGCGGAAGGCCTCGGTCAGGCCATACATCAGGAAGGGCTTCGCCTGCGGGAAGGTTTCCCGCAGCTGGTCGAGTAGGGCGCGCGGCATGTGCCCGCCGGTGTTGGCGAAGTAGCGTAGGCTTTGCCGCGCCTCTTCCGGCCAGCTCTGCCGCATCAGCTGCATGTAGAGCGGCGGCACGCCGGTCATGCCGGTGATGCCTTGCTTCGCGCAGATGCGCGGCACCTCGCCGGGAAGCAGGTAGTTGTGCAGCACCACCGTGGCGCCAACGCAGAAGGCCGTGGTCAGCTGGCTGAGGCCGGCATCGAAGCTGAAGGGCAGCACCGCCAGGATGCGGTCGTCCGGCTGGTTGCCGATGTAGCTGGAAACGCTCTGACCGCCGACGATGAGGTTGCGGTGGGAGAGAACGACCCCCTTCGGTCGGCCCGTACTGCCCGAGGTATAGAGGATGGCGGCCATGTCGGTGTCGATGGTCCGCGCTCCGGCCCCATGGGTGCCAGCAGACTCGACCACATCGTGCCAGCCGACGACCTCGTAGGCACCGCGTGCGCTCTCAACGGCAGGCCCGTCGACTAGGATCACATGACGCAGCGAAGGGCAGTCCCCCAGTTCATCACTCAGCGCCTGCAGCCGTGCGGCGGACGTAACCAGAACGGGGGCTTGGCAGTTTTCTGCGATGTAGGCGGCCTGGGCGGGCTTCGCCACCGGATTGATCGGCACGAACGCGCCGCCGGCGTAGGCCGCGCCAAAGGCTGCGGCCAGCATTTCCGGCCGTTTCTCGAGGAAGATGCAGACGCGGTCCCGCGGCGCTAGGCCGAGGGAGAGCAGGCCTTCGGCGAAGGCTTCGATATCGCGCCAGAGCTCCGCATAGCTCTGGTCTTCGCGCTTGTGCACGATGGCCTGCTGATCAGGGCTGCTCTGGGCCTTCTGTTTGATGAACTCAGCGATGTTGAGCAGCATCGGCGGACGGTCTCTGCCTCTTGTTGCGTCTTCGCCCGGGAATTGGGACTGCGGCGGCGCAATAGGATATCACGCGGCGGGAATGTCCAGCGTGACATTGCGGTTCCCGACAATCCGCGTCATATCCCTAGCCGAGTTCGATGGAGACACTGTTAACTCTTGCAAAGGCTGTTTCTGTCAAGAACGTGGCGTAGCGTGCCCGATACGCACGCATTGAAGGGTTAAGAAACCGCAAGGATAGTCCTCATGCCAACGGTTCAAAATCTCCGTGAGATCCTGGGTGACGTGCTCCAGCTCGGTAAGAGGGCCGACAGCCTGACCGAATCCTCCGCTCTGTTCGGCAGTATCCCGGAGTTCGACTCCATGGCCGTGGTGACGGTGGTGGCTGCCTTGGAAGAGCGTTTCGGCATCATCGTCGACGACGACGACATTACGGCCGAGGTCTTCGAGAGCGTCGGCAGCTTGGCCCAGTTCGTCGACGACAAGCTGGCGGCGTGACGGCGAGCCTTTCTCCCGAGCCCCTCGTTCCCTTCTTTCTCGACGGCGCTGACGGGCCGCTTTTCTGTATCCACTACCCACCCGCGGTGGGGAGTACCCCACGGGGCGCTTTGCTCTTCGTTCCGCCTTTTGCTGAAGAGATGAACCGGGCGCGGCGTATGGTGGTGCTCCAGGCGCGGCGTCTGGCGGCTCTGGGCTTCCACGTGCTGCTGCTGGACCTCTACGGCACCGGCGACAGCGGTGGGGACTTCGGGGAGGCTCGCTGGGAGGGTTGGTTGGCGGACGTAGGCCGCGCCAGAGCCTGGCTGGCACAGCAATCCGGCCTGCCCGTGGGTCTTTGGGGCTTGCGTACAGGCTGTCTGTTGGCCGCCGAACATCAAAAGCAGAACGAGGAAGAGCCTAGCAGCCTGCTGTTTTGGCAACCTGTAGCCAACGGACAGCTCTTCCTGATCCAATTCCTCCGTCTCAAGATCGCGGCAGCCATGTCTGCCGGGGCCGAGGGCGCCGAGGAGAAAGGCCCCAGCACCAAGGCCCTGCGCCAAGGACTGCTTGACGGCAAAGCACTGGAAGTCGCCGGCTACGACATCTCTCCGGGCGTGGCGCGCGGTCTGGATGCGGCTAGGCTCGGAAAGGCGGCACCGGCGGCGGGTAGCTCGGTGATCTGGCTTGAAGTGGGGCAGGGCGAAGACTCCTCACTGCCGCCGGCCAGCCAAGCGGTCGTCGAGGCCTGGCGAGAGTCGGGCGTCGAGGTTGTCTCTGGCAAGATCTCCGGCTCATCCTTTTGGTCCATCGAAGAAACCACCTTGGTGCCGGCTCTCTGGCAGAAGACGGAAGAGGCGCTGCTGGCCCAATGATCGTGACCGAAACGCCGCTCGTCTTCTCCTGCGAAGGGGACAGGCTCCTCGGGATCCTGCATCGGCCGGACAGGCCGCGAGACACTGCTGTCGTCGTCGTGGTGGGCGGGCCGCAGTACCGCATCGGCAGCCACCGGCAGTTCCTTCTGCTGGCCCGGGCCGTGGCGGACGCGGGATTCCCGGTTCTGCGCTTTGACTACCGCGGCATGGGTGACAGCGAGGGCGACTTCCGCGGCTTCGAGGATGCGGGCGACGACATCCGCCAGGCTTTGGAGGCTCTTGGCGCGGCCATGCCCGAGGTCCGCAAGTTCGTGCTTTGGGGCCTCTGCGACGGGGCCTCTGCCATCCTGTTCTATGCCGCCGGAGACCCGCGGGTCGAGCGGATCGTCCTGCTCAATCCCTGGGTGCGGACCGAGGCCGGGGAGGCGCGCGCCATGCTGCGGCACTACTATCTGGCGCAGCTCACCAACCGCGATTTCTGGGCCAAGCTGCTGTCCGGCAAGGTCGCGCTCGGGCCTTCGGTGCGCGGCTTTGCCAGGACACTCGCAAAAAGACTGACAGGGTCGTCGGAACGAGGTGGGACGGGAGAAGAGAATGGCTGCGGCGTCGACGCCAGCCTGCCGGATCGCATGGCGGCAGGGCTGCAGCGTTTTACCGGGTCCGTGCTGCTGATCTTGAGCGGCAAGGACCTGACAGCCCGGGAGTTCGAGGACGCCGCCAAGCTCTCGCCGCTGTGGCAGAGCCTGCTTCAGGAGGACCGCGTAACTGTCGAGCGCCTGCCGGAGTCCGACCACACCTTCTCTCGCGCTGAGTGGCGGGAGAGGGTGGAGGCGATGACCCGGGACTGGTTGGACATTGGAGCCAGCTAAGACGATGCGGCATGACGGCAATCGGATTGCCTTGGAACCGACGATGAGCACTTCGGAGAACCCATTGATGAAAATCGGCGTCTTCCTACCGCCAAACATTCCCGAGAGCTTTAGGGTTTGCGTCGAGAACCTCTCCGAACGGCTTCCGGACTTTGGTTGCGAACTCGTGTTTTCGGACCAGTCGGCGGAGCTATCGCGAACGGACTTGGTTTGGGATCCTCGCGCTGGTGGTGGCCATCCTCCACACGACAGCGTTCTCCACCTAGGTAAGCCGCTGGTCGTCACGCTGCACGGTGTGGCGCCCCTGGCGATCCCCAAGCTCTACACGAAAGGCTTGCGCAATAGATTGTCGCTCTTTTTCAGCAATACCAAAAAAAGGAAGGCATGGCGCCATCGCCATCAAGACTGCGCGCGCATCGTCACAGTGTCCAATTTCTCAAGATCATCAATAGTAGAGTGCCTCGGGATACCAGAAGATAAGATTGAGGTCGTTTACAACGGTGTGAATCAGAGTGTTTTTAGTAGGGAGGGGCCGTGTTTCGAGAGACTTGAGGGGGGGAGGCCCTATTTTCTTCATATCTCCAATGACGAGCAGCGTAAGAACGTCGATAGAATTCTGAGCGCCTATGCACAGCTCGACCCCAACAGCCGCTGGCCTTTGATTCTCAAGCTAAGTAGCCGGCGGAGCTGCACGATTCCGGGCGTGATCATGCTCAAGCAGCGCCTTTCGGATGAGGAGATCGCATCGCTGTATCGCGGCTCCGGCGCGTTTGTTTTTCCTTCACTGTACGAAGGCTTCGGCCTGCCGATCGTTGAAGCCATGGCGACCGGTTGCCCGGTTATCACATCGAATGGAAATGCTTGCGCTGAAGTGGCGGGTTCAGCGGCAGAGCTCGTGAATCCGCTTTCAGTTCAAGAATTGAGAGCCGCCATGATCGAAGTGATGGATCAGCATGGTTCCAGTGATTTGCCGAGCAAGGGCGTGGTACGCGCGGCGCAGTTCAACTGGCACGCGGCGGCGTCCGACTATGCCCGTATCTTCAGAGAGGTGCTTGGGCGGCAAAGCTCGGTTTGACTTGAGAGCGCCCCGACGCCGAAGCATGCAGGGCTGGCACGGTGTGCACCCTTGACGGCCTGCCGCCGCCAACACAGACAAGCCGCTGGCGACCGTGCCCCGCGACCTACACTCACTGCCGCGAGGCTGCGCGCTACCTCGTGTGATTTGAGGGGGCAGTCGTCTTGCTTTCTGGCCCAACCTGGCCCAACCGCTAGGACCTTGTTGCTTTTTTGGTCATCGACGGCGGCCCGAACTGATGCAACTCGAACTGATGCAATTTGTCTACCGACGTGAAGCGGATGCTTGGGCCGGCCTTGAGCCGCAGCGACAGGCTGTTCTTCTCGCCGCGCCGACCGTCCGGACTCCATGTCATCAAGGGAGGTTCACCAAGTTCAACAATGCCCTGCGCAATACAGAACAATGAAAGCGACACGCGCGCTACAGACGCACCGGCTTTGTTCTCAATTCCATAAAACGCATTAATGACAGAACTTTATCCGTCACAGAGCCTATGCGAAGCCCAGATCATAGGCCTGTTTGTCATGCCCTTTTTCGGCATACAAGAACTAAGTTCTGCGAGCAGAATTCTACCTTTTCTCCATTGAAAAAAATAAGACGTACGAGACTGTTCACAATATTCTGGGCTAATGCGGCTGCAACTCTCCTGGCAGTGATGGCATAGCTTTTTGTTTTTATCGCACTGGCTTGCTTTCCAATGAATAGCACCTCAAGCCCAAGTCTGTTTGCGAAGTATGTCGCCTTTCTACTTCCCAAAGCGGTTACATGGGTGACGTCACCATTCTGATTCTTTAAGCCGAATGGCGAGTCACCATTGGGAAACCGAGCAACGAAACACCCGCCTTCTTTCATTTTACTCTTAATCACGCGTAGGAAATCAAGGAGTGTTTCTTGGGGGATATGTTCCAAGACGTCAATCGCCACAATTAGATCAAAACTGCCGTTCTCTAAAGTACCTAGCTCATCTCCGTGCAATACACGAAAGCCTTTATCTTTTGCTATCTCAATTAAATCATTGTTTAATTCTACTCCGGTGATGTTCCAGTTCATTTTTTTTCCAAGGGCAAGGAATTTTCCGCTCCCAAAGCCAATTTCGAGTACTTTGCTTTGTTTTATGAATGTCCTTTTTGATTTCTCTAATTCAAGTAAAAAATACTCTTCCTCAGACTCGGCTAGCTTTGCAAAATTGTCCCGATGCCAACCTTTCCAATCTCGGTACGTCTCATCATACGCGGTTTCACTGCTACAAAAGGCGGTTGATTGCTCCTGTGCACTTTCTTTCATTGCAGTTGCTGATCCCTTGAGCGAGTGTTAACGCCGCGAATGCTGTATTAGCTGCCATTCATTCAGCGTTCACCAGTACACGACCGCGGTTGAAAAGCATAGCAATAAGCTTGGTTTACCTCTGCTCCGCGCAGGCCGCTGCTGGCAGCCTTCCCCGACTTGGGCGCGCCGACAATAAAGAGATTGGGCTGACGCATGGGAGGGCCGCATCTCCGGCAATTCGCTTTGCTGCTACGGACCCGCCCAGCCTCTGCCAGGGCCAGGGTTCATGCGCAAGTCGGACCCGGCAGTGTTACCGGTTTGTTCGCGCGTGCGATAGTATGCAGTCAAGATCATACCAAAGCGCAAAAGGACTGGATGGCTTGAGATCCCGGCATATCTGTCCCCGAAATCGGAGGACGAGAAGATGAGTCTTCGTTCAGCCGTGGCCGTGATCGCTGGGCTGTGCCAAGACAGTTCCTTGTGCTTTCTTGCTGCTGCATAATTGCGGTTGGTTGCATGACCGGCCCAGCAAACCTTAACCAATTTGCCATTAGGCTTCCGCCTGCAGTCGCCGACTAAACGTCAGAACACAGAGCAGCGTCTCCCTCGATAGTGTCCAGGTTATGAAGCGAACAGCTTTGGTTTGTCTTGGAATGCACCGCAGTGGCACCTCTGCCACAACGGGCGTCTTGCAACTCCTCGGCGTGGAGCTGGGTGAGCGCCTAACGGCTGGGCACAAGGGTATCAACGATCTCGGATACTTCGAGCACGGCGACATCCTCGATCTCCACGACGCAATTCTCGGTCACTTGGACTCTTCATGGGACTCTGTGCTGCCTTTGCCCGAACAGTGGTGGTGCAGGCCGGAGCTTGCCGGCTACCGCAAAAGGCTTGACGAGATCCTGAAACGAGACTTCGGCAACTGTGGCTTTTGGGCGGTCAAGGACCCGCGCATGTGCCGCATGATGCCCCTCTGGCTCAAGACTCTGGACGATTGCGATGACGAGATAGCCTGTCTGCTGATCTTGCGTGCCCCGTCAGAGGTTGCGGCTTCGCTCCAGCGGCGAGATTCTATGTCCTTAGAAAAGGCCAATCACCTCTGGCTAGAGCATAATCTGCTCGCCGAGAAGTGGACGCGCGGGCGAAAGCGCGCCTTCATGATTTACGACGATCTGTTGGGCGACCCGGTGCCGACCCTTCAACGTATCGGTGAGGCACTCGACATCACCTGGCCTCGGTCACCGCAGGACGTGGCTGTGGATATCGATGGCTTCCTGCGATCGGACTTGCGGCACCACCGGGCTTCCGATAATCGGCCCGCGAGCTTCGATGGCTTGAGTGCGATTTCGCTGGCCGAAGCCACCTTCGCGCTCTTCGCCAGCGCTGGCATCGAAGGTCCTGACCCTGATGCTATGGCAATTGCCCATCAGCGCTTCGCCGACAGGCTGGCGGCTTTCGACCCTGCGGTTGTCGATGATTTGCGCCATTCAGCCGCTGAGCGGGCCCGGCTGCGTGCTTTTGCGGCGGACATCTACCGGAGTTGGTCTTGGAAGGTGGTGAAGCCCTTTCGCATCCTTGAGAAACAGCTGCAACGTGGCCGGCAGGACTGAAAACGTCCTGTCCTGGCTCTCCTCACGAGTGCTAGTCGACTATGCCGGATAGCAAGAACCTGACCAGCAAAGTGGTTCAGGCATCGTTTTGGACGGTCGCGACCCGCTGGACCTTGCGGTCACTCGGTCTCGTCAGCCTTGTCGTCTTGGCGCGTCTCCTCGAGCCTGAGGACTACGGCCTGATGGCGATGGCGATGACGTTCGTTGCACTGATGGATCTCTTCATGTCGTGGGGATTCGAGACGGCGATCGTGCGTCATCCCGACCCGCGACGAGACCACTACGATACGGCGTGGACGCTTCAGTTCTTCAACGGGCTTGTCTGCAGCACCGTGGTGTTTTCGACGGCGCCCTTCGTTGCCGAATTCTTCAACGAGCCGAGACTGGAGGAAATGCTGCATGTTATGGCGGCCGGCTTTCTCCTCATGGGGCTCAACAACATCGGTCTCGCGGACCTTCAGCGCAATTTCCAATTCTCAAGAGAGTTTAGATATCTGATCGTCTGCCGCTTGAGCTCTTTTGCGGTCACGATCATTGCTGCCTACCTCTTGAGGAGCTATTGGGCGCTTATTATCGGACAGTTGACCGCCGCTGCCGTTCAGCTTTTTTTTGGATACATCGTGGTGCCGAGGCGGCCCCGCTTCACCCTTAGCCGAAGTGCCGATATCCTTTCGTTTTCGGTCTGGTTGGTGGTTCGGAACTTCGCTCTCTTCGCGACAACACGTTTCGATACAATTGTCATTTCCCGTCTCTACTCGGCAGAGATGATCGGCCCCTACGATATGGCGAAAAACGTCTCCGGACTGGCGATAAGCGAGTCGCTGCATCCCTTGAGTCGGGCGCTTTTGCCCGGTTTTTCGAAGATCTCCGATGACGAGCGGCGCGCTCTGGCTGCGCTCGCGAAGGCACTGGGGATCTATGCAACCATTGTGTTGCCATTGGGCCTCGGACTGGCTTCGGTTGCCGAAGAATTCGTTCACGTCGTGCTCGGCGAGAAATGGGCGGCGGCGGCTCCTTTCATGGTATTCTTCGCAGTGGGAACCAGCGCGCAGTTCTTGGTAGCTCCATTCGGCCCCTTCTTGTTGGCACAAGGGAAGTCTAGAACAGTCGCTGTACTCGCGTGTACGCATGCGCTGGTCTTTATTGGTCTGGTTGGCTATGCCGCGCATGTTGGTGATATGGTTATGATCGCTGCTTGTTCGGCCGCGGTTTCCGTTATCGTTGCGCCTCTCTATTCCCGATTGGGCCTCGGGTCATGGAGCACGCTCGGCTGGATGATCCGGCCGATGGTGCGTCCGCTGGTGGCGGCGCTCGTCATGGTCACCGCCGTTCTTGCCGTCGGCACTTTGCCGTTGTCTCCGGCAATTATGCTTACTGCAAAGGTCTCATTAGGGATCGTCGTCTATGGGGGATGCTTGGCGGTACTATGGTTGTTCGCGGGGCGGCCTGAAGGCCCGGAGACGGTTTTTCTGGATGTAGCGGCGAGCTTGCGTAGGAGAGTGTCGTGGTGACCAGTCCAACTGTTTCGGTTGTGATGACTGCCTACAATGGGGAGGCTTACATTGGCGAGGCGATCGAGGGAGTTTTGTCGCAGAGTTTCCCCGATTTCGAGCTCTTGGTGGTCGACGATGGCTCTTCCGACGGGACAGTCGAAATCGTCCGGAGCTTCGAGGATGCTCGCCTGAGGCTGGTTCAGAACGAGCGCAATCTCGGTATTAGCAACTCCCGCAATCGCGGAAACGAATTGGCCCGCGGCCGCTATCTTGCGGCCCACGATCAAGATGACATCAGCTATTCCAATCGCCTGAAAGACGAAGTAGAGGTGCTGGAGGCGGACCCTGAGGTCGTCCTCGTCTGTGGTCGTGTCGATTCGATCCCTTCGAAGGAAGAGCCCTGGCCTTCACACGTGCCTCCTACGGCGGACGTTCTCGCCTGGAGCCTGTTCACCGGCTCTAAAATCACGCATTCCACAATCTGTATGCGGCGCAGCACGCTTCGTGATCACGGTATCAAGTACGAGCAGCGCTATCACTATGCCGAGGACTTCGAGCTTTTCCATAAGCTCAGCGAGGTCGGAACGCTTGTCATGCTACCAAGTGTCCTTGGCGCATATCGGCATCATGAAAAGAACACGAGCCTCGTGAAGAGTGCTGAGATGAGCGCCAACGGACAGGCTTTTCTGCGCGAGCGCTACAACGAGTATCTTGGCTCTGCGTTATTGAGTGAGTCGGACATGGAAAGTGTTTGGCAATTGGTGATCAGTAACCGGGCGGCTGCATCTGCCGTAGAACTCGATCGGGTCGGATCGCTCCTTAGTCGACTTGTAGACTGCTTCGTCGCGCACCGAGGTCTCAATGCTTCGGATGCGGACCTCGTCTACTCCGCGGCATCGGACAAATGGCAACAAGCCGTCACTGCGGCAGCCAGGAAACATGGCCCATCCTTCCTCCGCTTCGCTTCGGCCTATCCAAATCTGGAGGCCACAAGAACCAGCGGATTGGATGCGGTCTTGCAGCGGGCAGACGTTACGGCGCGCTACATGCGCAATAAGATGATCAGATCGTATTCCTAAATCCAAGTAAGGGAAATATCGTTTGCAGAACGAAGTAATAATGTGGAGTGCCCTAAAGCCGAAGATCGTGGCTAAAGAGACTTCGCAAAGCGGTCCTTGTTCTATAGACGCGGACACGCTTGAGGTTCGAGCGAATCGAATCTCAGCTCTTGGGTGCAGAATAGCCGGTGAGGATGAAAGGTTCCGGCTTCGCGCTGCTGACGCACGCGCAAGTGACATATTATAGTCAAAGTTGGGTGTGAACCGATACCTGCACGGTGTTTTTTTAATCTGAATCTTGGTATTCTGAAGGAAGCGAAAGCGAGCGCTCCCTTCGTTAGTCGTGTCATCGGAAAGCAAGATAGCAGCAGGGGACTGCGAAATGGTGTTCAGTAACGTCAAGCCCTATGCACCCTCATCGACACTAGTTCTGGCGATTTTGGTTTTGGTCGCAGTGTTGAGCCAAGGGCCGGCGCATGCGACGGACCGCAATCGCGAAGTCCTCTCGGACCCTGTGTACCACGAAGCGACGGGAAGCTACTTTCAGCTAGTGCACTTGCCTGAGAACGCCTCTAACATGGGTTTTGCTCATGCCCGCGAAATGGCGTCACGCAAGGTGTACAAGGGACGTCGCGGTCGTCTCGCAAAAGTCGATCGTCCATCGATTCACAGCTTTCTCGCGCGAGAGTTTGACTTTAAGGAGCCTGTGTTTATCGGTTTGCGCTTCGTCTGTGCAAGCCGACGGCTTATGTGGCTCGATGGAAGCGAGCATAACAACGGCTTTGAACCATGGAGCCGGCCTTGGTATCTGGGGGTCGATAACTGTGCCCGTGACCGCATCCCGTTTATGGCCGTGACGTACATGCCCAATATGAGGTGGCGGGCGCAGACCCATATCAAGTTCAGCAACTACTACATTGTCGAGTATCCATCAAAGGACGCGGATTAGCCTCGCTCGGGAGCGTCGGATAGATGGCAACGTCCTTCTAGATGGCACCGTCCTTCATTTGATGAGCCTGTCGTAGGCCGGACGGTAGGCTTCCGCTGTGCGCCCCCAGGTCCGTTCCTTGGATAGGTAGGTCCGCGCCTTGTTCGCCATATCGATGGTCCTTTCCGGCGGGGTCTCCAGCAAGCCAAGCAAGGCTCTTGAGAGGGCTTCGCTCGAACCAGAGCGGAAGAGTGTACCGGTTTCGCCGTCGCGCAACAGCTCGCGGTGGCCCCCGACATCGGAGGCTGCCACGATGCCGCCCATTGCCATGGCTTCAAGGGGTTTCAGCGGCGTGACCAGTTCCGTGAGCCGCATGCTGCGCCGCGGATAGACGAAGATGTCGATCAGGTCATAGTAGCGCGCGATGTCGCCGTGTGGAACGCGGCCGGCGAAAATCACCTTTCCTTCGAGACCCAGGCTCCGGACGAGACCTCGCAGCGTCTCTTCTTCGGGGCCGCCGCCGACCAGAAGAAGCGCGGCGTCGGGATGCTTGTCGAATACCGCCGGGAGGGCTTGAAGGAGAAGGTCAAGCCCCTCGTAGTGATAGAAGGAGCCGAGGAAGCCCAGAATGCGCCCCTCCGGAAGGGCTAGCGACCTCTTCAGGGCGGTGTCCGGGGCGCCGCGCTCACGCACCAAGCTGTCGTTGACCGCGTTGCCCACGACGAAAACGCGCTCTTCGGGCACGCCGCGCGCGACGATCTCGCTCCGCATGCCTTCGCACAGGGTGACGACGGCGTCCGCTCGCTTCAGCACCCAGGTCTCTATGGCACGGGTCATGCGGAAGCGGGGCCCGCCTTGCCTTGCCGTGCCAAGGTCGACCGCAGCGTCTTCCCAAAAGGCACGGACTTCGTAGACGAAGGGGATGCCGGCCTGCCGTGCGGCCCGATAGGCGGGAATGCCATTGAGAACGGGGGAGTGGGCGTGAACGATATCGGGCCTTTCGTCGCTCAGCAGCGGGGCGATACGCTGCTGCGTCGCCTGCATTTCGGCGATGTAGCCTAGCCCCGGCAGGCCCGCGAGCCAGCCCTTCGGCGCTGGCGTGCGATAGAAGTGCCAGCCGTCGCACCGTTCATGGGCGTTGAGCGCCGCAGCTTGCCGGGGGGTCGTGAGCTGTGCCGTGGACCAGCCGAAGCTCCTTTGGGCGGCGAGGATGCCCATGGTGCGATAGACGTAACCGCTCTGCAAAGGCAGCGAGTGATCGAGAATGTGAAGCACGTGCACGATGGGTTGGCCCTCACTCCTGACGCTTGCCTCCTGGCCGACTGCGTCCCATAAAACCATGCTGGCCGACAGTCATCTGCCAAGCCTGCTTTCACGTCTGTGAAACTACTTCGCGCTATTCAGCCAAGACTCGGTTAACGCGGCGCTTGTTATCCCGCGCAGAGCGCGATTTCATCGTTGCCCGCGACACCATAGGGAAACTGGACGCGTGCGCATCCTTTTCGTCACTCACCGCTTTCCTTTTCCGCCGCGCGACGGTGCCCGGGTGCGCGCCTTTCACAGCTTGCGTCATTTGGCCCGCAGGCACGAAGTCACGGTGCTTGCCCCCGTGCGAAGCGAAGAGGAGGCCAAGGCTGGAGCTGGTCTGGCTGAGCATTGCCATAGCCACAGGTCCGAACAACTGGGCCGAAACCGCGCCTTGGCCCAAATGGCTCTCTGTTTGCCGACGCGAAAACCGTCTTCCCTCGGCTATTTCCACAGCGCCTCGCTGGCCCGCTGGGCCAGGGCTAAGCTCGCAGCCGGCGCATTCGACTTCGCCTTCGTGCATTGCTCTTCCGTCGCCCACTACGTGCTGGGCCAGAACAGCGTTCCGAAGGTGCTCGATTTCGTCGACATGGATTCGCAAAAGTGGCTGGACTATGCGCCGGTTAAGCCCTGGCCGTTGTCGATGGGCTATGGCCTCGAGGGACGCAAGCTCCAGGCTTGGGAGCGTCACCTGGCCGAGCAGTTCGACCTTTGCACCGTGGCCACGCGACGGGAAGCCCAGAGCGCACGCGACATCGGCATCACAACCCCAGTCGAAGTTTTTCCCAATGGCGTCGACCTCGGGTTCTTCGCACCGGGAAGCGAGCCCTACGAAGAGGACCACATCTGCTTCATGGGGCGCATGGATTATTTTCCCAATGAACAGTGCATGGTCACTTTTTGCGCCGAGGTGCTGCCACGCATACGCCAAGCACGCCCTGCGGCCCGCCTTACGATCGTAGGGGCCAACCCGACGGCCGCTGTCCGCAAGCTCGCGGAGATCGATGGTGTCACTGTCACAGGCACGGTCGATGACGTGCGCCCCTACGTGCGCCGCGCCGCCGTTGCCGTTGCACCCCTGTTCATCGCGCGCGGGACCCAAAACAAGATTCTCGAGGCGATGGCCTTGGGAACGCCGGTGGTGGCCAGCGATTTGGCTGCTGCCGGCGTCGATGCGGTTCCTGGTGAGCATCTGCTTGCTGCGGGATCGTCGGACGGGTTGGCCGGGGCGGTCACCACGCTGCTCTCAAATCCCTCGGAGCGGGCCCGTTTGGCCGAAGCGGGTCGTCTACGCGTGGCAACGTGCCATAACTGGGACTCTGCAATGGCGCGTCTTGATGGGATTCTAGCGGACCACATCGCTGGCGTTAGCCAGCGGGCGGCTTAGTCGCGCGCGTTTTCAGGGCAAATAGAGATGGATTGTTCTCGCCATGACCTGCCACCGTTACCTTGGTTCCCGCGCGAGCACGGAATGTTTGTCTTCGAAGAGTCTCCGTGTTAAGCCGATTCTAGGCAAGTCTAGAGGGGGGCGAGTCGGGTTTGACTGTATTGTTTGCAGCAGATGACGGTCCGCCCGGCGATTCGGGAGACTGGTGTCATGTGTCTATCTGCTAGCACCTCGGCATTGCTGTCTTGCGTTGACCGGCTCGGGTGCCCGAGCAGGTTGAATTGACTTCAACGCAATTCAGCCAGCCATGTTCCCATCCCCACGCCCTTACCAGCAAACCCACACCATGAGAAGGCACAAAGCCTCCGCTATGCTTCGCCGTTCGGCCTGCCTTCTGTCGCCAGCGGCCGTTGCCTTGGCGGCCGGTGTTGCAGTGGCGGCTGAGGACCCAGCATTCGTTCTGCACCTCAAGGCGGAGGAGGTGGGCAATTCCAGTCCGTCCTTTACGTTTCTGTCGCAGCAGTTGGCGCAGGCGAATCAGGATGACGGCTTGACTCCGCTGTCCGGTGGAGCAGGAGTACCGTTTTACAAAATCGGTGTAGGCGACACACTGCGTGTGGTGGTTTGGCGCTTTCCCGATCTGTCGACTTCGGCCACGGTGCGGCCGGACGGCTTCGTATCCCTTCCCTTGGTGGAGGATCTGCGCGTCGCCGGCTTGACGCCCACCGAGGCAAGCGAGGCCGCGCAAGAACGCCTGACCGAGTTCATCCAAGATCCTCTGGTCACTATCGTGGTGGACGGGGCGGTCGGCGCCCTCGATCAACAGATACGCGTGATCGGCGAGGCAGCCCAGCCACGGGCTCTGCCGTGGCGCCGCGGCCTGCGCCTGGCCGACGTCATAATATCCGTTGGTGGGCTGGCTCCGAACGCCGACGGCAACAGCGCTGTCCTTGTCCGACAAGACGGCGAGACGACGAGGGAGTTCCCGCTGCGCCTGGACGACCTGATCGACCGCGGTGACATGTCGGCCAACCTTATGATGCAGCCGGGCGACGTGATCGTCATTCCAGAGGGATTCTTCTCAGGGGACTGGACGGTTACCTATGGCGCGGCGAGCGACATTACTTTTACAGATAATCTCGACCTGGACCCGGACGGCGAGAAGGATGCCGGCGTCATCTTCCGTATCGGCCCGAACATCTCGATCGCGGCCGATGCGGCCCGGATCCAAGGGGAGCTGTCGGCGCAGGTCTTCCTGGTCGAAGAATTCTCCGAGTCCCTCGAGACCAGTATTGACGCCGATGTGGTCGGAACCGCGACGGCAGAACTCGTCGAGCAGAGGGTCTTCGTCGATGCCTCGGCCGCCATCAGCCAGGTGACGACGGACAATGAACGTGCCGAGTCAGGTTCGGAGGCGAACACTTCGGGTCAGGACTTCGTGCAGGCTTACCGTGTTTCGCCTTATCTCGTGTCGCGCTTGGGGAGCTTCGCAAACAACGAGCTGCGCTATGAAGGTTCGGCTGTGTTCGTTGACTCAGACGATGCTTCCAACACTATCACGCACCAGCTCTCTTCCAACTTTACCAGCGGGCGCGATTTCACGTTCCTGGGATGGTCGCTAGGCAGCTCGATTTCCGAAGAGTTCGCGGACGACGAAGACGATATCTCGCGCCGTGATGCCAACTTCTCGCTCTTCTATCCCCTGCCGTTCTACCGCAGCCTGACCCTGGAAGGCTCGGTCGGCTATCGCATCCTCGAGAACGAGGGAGATGAAGATGATGATATCGAGGGTATCACCTGGCGGACCGGATTCAGCTGGATTCCAAACCGCCGTTTCCAGAGTACAGCCGGGGTCGGCAGCGACGCGGAAACCATCGTCTTCGACGCTGACATCCGGTATGAAGCCACCCCGCGGCTGACCTTGACTGCGAGCTACGTGGAAGAAACCACCACGCAGCAAGATCGGATCGCCAACAACCTCCCGACGACGGATCAGGGGATCGATGGCTTCAACGAATCGCCGAATAACTTCTCGATCGATGACGGCGTAACGCGCACTCGAACGATCAGTGCCGGCGCCAATTGGCAGAGGCGCAACGTCACAACGTCTTTGAATCTTGCCTACGAGGAGGAAAGCGAAGACATCAGCGATCTTGATAACGCTGATGAAGAGAGTTTCATCGTAGACGCGAATGTCAATGTCGGCTTGGCGCGGGACTGGACGTTCGTTGGGAACTTTCGGGGAAACTGGACAGAGCGCAGCGAGTCGGATGATGACGACACCGAAGTCGAGATCTTTCCGAGCCTCCAGCTACAGTATCAGCTGGCACCAAATATCAGCACGAATCTGACGTACACCTACTCTCGCCGCTTTGCCGACGACGAGGACGACGAGTATACGGAAAACGCAGTCACCCTGGGCGGAAGCATCCGCTTTTAGCCGGCTGTCCCACCCCCCGGTCCCCTAAGAGCTTTTTGCTGCGCGACGAAACACGGCGAGCTGACCTTCAACCACCTCGTCCCAGCTGAAGCCTTCGGCAACGGCTCGGGTGTCGGCGCGGGCAGGCGGGTTGGAGAGCAAGTCCTTCAGCGTCTCTACGATGGCCTCGACGCTGCGCTGCGCGATGATCCGCCCGGCTGCCGGTTCGGTGATGAGCTCTGCTGTTCCCGAAACCGGGGTCGCGGCCACTGGGGTGCCGCAGGCCATGCTCTCCAGTAGGACATTGGCCCAGCCCTCCCGGCTCGATGCGAGAACAAGCGCATCGGCTGCGCTGTAATAGGTCTTGAGCTCTGCCTGTGGAACCTGGCCGACAAGGCGCACGCGGTCCGTAAGGCGCAGGCTCGCGATAAGATTTTCCAGATCGCCTCGCAGCGGACCGCCGCCGACGATTGCCAAGTGCAGACCGGGGAGGTGCTGCATGGCGCGAATCACGAGGTCGTGGCCCTTGAGCGAGACGAGATTGCCGACACAGAGGATCAACGGCCCGGCAAGGCCGAGTGACTGGCGGCAGGCTTCGCGGTCGAGCGGTTGGAAACGTTCCAAGTCGACGCCGTTGCGCAAGACTGTCACCTTCGTCTGCGGGACGCCAAGCGAAACCAGTCGGTCCTTCAAGGCCTGGCTAACGGTCACCAGTTCGGCCGCTTGGCGGGCTGCCGCGAGGATCATCGCGCGCGGACGGGGATAGTCAGGAATGACGTTGAGATCTGTGCCGCGGCCCGTGATGACGAGCGGCAGCTCCAGGCGCTTGGCCAGCATGGCAGCGGCCGCGCCGTCCGGATAAAAGTAGTGGGCATCGATCAAATCGAAGCTCTGCTCCGCACAGAGCCGCATCACCGTCTGAAGCGCGCCGCGATACATCAGCCTGGGCGTCAGCGACATGCCGACCTTGGGAATGACGAAGTAGCGCGGATGCTCTATCCGCAAACCGTCTCTCACTTCGGATGCCGGTGCCTGCGCGAACTTAGCATAGCTGCCGAAGCGAGGGGAGGAAAACGGGAACCAGGGAACCGGCGCCACGACGTGGGCCTGCAAATCGGACCGCCGCATTGTCTGCCTGAGCCGCGTTTCGACGAAGAGGCCGAGGTTCGGCTGAGCTGCGTTCGGAAAGAGGCTGGAAAACAGCAGGATTTTCATTCCGTTCTCGGGATCTTCTGCGGCAATGTCTTACCGAGAAAGAGCGCTTCGTAGGCTGCCACCATGTCTTGGAGATCGTAGTTGCGTTCGGCCTGTCGGCGGTTGGCTGCCCCGAGCGTGCGGCGAAGCTCTGCATCGCTAAGCAAGCGATCGAGCGTAGCCGTGAAGGCTGCTTCCTCGTCCCGCGGCACCACCAGGGCGCGGTTCTCCTCCGATAGAATGCGGGCGACGTCGCCGACATTGACGGCGGCTACGGAACAGGCTGAAGCCATGGCCTGCAACAGGGCGTTTGGCATTTGCTCGGTATCGGAGGTCAAGCAGAAGACGTCCAAGAGGGGCATGAAGGCAGCGACATCCTCGACGTGTCCGAGGAACCGGGTCTGCGAGGCGATCCCCAGATCCGCTGCGAGCGCCTCGAGTGTGGGGCGTTCCGCGCCCTCGCCGGCGATGAGCAGAGTGCAGCGGTCCTCACGCAGCAGCGGAGCAGCGGCCCGCAGCAGGCGGTCGAGGGCCTTTTCCTTGCGCAGCGGCGAAACGGTGCCGACAAGGGGACGGGGATCGTCTCCAAACTTGGCAAGCATGTCGGGCTTTCCGGCATCGGGACGATAGCGCGCCAGGTTCACGCCGTTTGGAAGCAGCAGGATCTTGTTCGGATCGACGTGCCACTGCTCCGTGGCAATGCCGACCAGGAGGTGGGAAGGCACAACAAGGCGTTCGCTTCCGCCCAGCGCCAGCCGCCGGAACAGGCAGCGCCGAGGCAGCTGGCGGTCGGCTTCTTCAGGCCCGAAGCCGCTTTCAAAATGAATATGCCGCAGTCCACGCCGCAAGCGGCTGCTGAGTGCCCACTCGATGGCGCCCCAGTTGTAGGTCAGCAGTGCATCGGGCTGTGCCGCCTTCAGCCAGCGCGCGACGGTGGGCAGCAAGCCGGGAAGGCGGCCGGTCGGGGGCTGAGGAAAGTGGACATCGACGCCCTCCGCGATCCGGGACTTGGCATCGATCCGTCCGTTGAGAGACAGAATGCTGTGGCGGTAGGGCCCGTCCAGGCGGGAGATCACGTCGGCGATACGGATGGGTACGCCGCCATAGGCGAATGTCGGGAAGACATGGACGAAGTGGCGAGACCGTTGCGGCGCTGCTGGGGCCTCTTTTGCTGCCGCCTGGGCTAGAGCCATAGCCGATTGTAGCCCTGGACCCGCACCGGCGACTACCTGGCCCCTTGGAAGAAAACCACCACACGGAGGGTCTGAATGATGATCAGCAAGTCGAGAATGATGTTCACGTTGCGAATATAATAGAGATCGTACTCCAATTTCCTGCGCGCGTCTTCCGCCGACGCCCCATAAGAGAAATTGAGCTGCGCCCAACCGGTAATGCCCGGTTTGACGCGATGCCTGTCGTTGTAGAAGGGGATTGAACTCGCCAGTTGATCGACGAAAAACGGTCGCTCCGGCCTTGGGCCGACGAAGCTCATGTCGCCGTAAAGCACGTTCAAGATCTGCGGCAGTTCATCGATGCGGGTCTTGCGCATGAAGTTGCCGAGGAAGGTGACGCGCGGGTCGTTCTGGCCCGCCCAGCGGGGGACGCCGTCACGCTCCGCATCGGCGCGCATGGAGCGGAACTTGATCAGCATGTAGGGGCGCCCGTTCAGTCCGACCCGCTCCTGCCGATAGAAGACGGCGCCGCCGCCCTCGATGGCAATGGCCAGCGCCGCGGCGATGAAGATCGGCGATAGCAAGATCAAGCCGAGCAGGCTGACGATGATATCGAAGCCGCGCTTGATGCCGCGTTGCATGCTGCTGAGGCCGAAGCCACTCGAATAGAGGAACCAGCTCGGACGCACGGCCTCCAGATCGACACGGCCCGTGACGCGCTCGGAGAAGGTCTGATAGTCGGAAATGCGAACGCCGCGGAAGCGCGCCTCGATCAGCTCGTCGAGCGGCAGGTTGCCGCGACGGTCCTGAACCGCAACGACGATTTCGTCGATCTCGGTGTTGCGCAGGAAGTCCTTCACCTCGCCAGGTGAAGCAAGAACGGGGCTGGCGTGCACCTTCACGTCTTCTTCGCCGCATTTCAGATAGCCGACGATTGCAAAACGGCTAATGACACTGCCGTGCTCCAGCTCGTGCAGGCGACGTGCCGCATCGCCGACGCCCAACACCAGGATCCGATGCTTGAGCCAACCGTCTTCGGCGTGATGCAGGAAGATGTTGCGGATGGTCAGGATGATGGGCGCGGAGACTACGGTGGCACCTGCAAAGGCCCAGGCAGAGACAGTCGGGGTCAGCAGTACGTAGCCGAGCACGAGGAAGGCGAGGCAGGAGACGAAATAGGCGGCGGCCGCACGTACCAGCACTTCGGCAAAGCCGGAGGCGAATTCCCAGTTGTAGAAGCCGAAAGCGAAGAGTGAGGTGACGAAGATCAGCGCTGCCGAGCAGGAGCGGTAGATTATGGTCTGTTCGTCGCCGGCGAAGGTCAGGGCACCGTTACGTACCAGCATTTCCGCCATGCAGATGACGGTGATCAGGATCACGGCTTCCAAAGCGGCAAGAAAGACAAACGGGAGCTTATGGGAGGTCCGAAGCATAGAGAGTATCCGCCCTTGCCGTACGCCTGTGCCTTGTTCGCCGCCGCAGATGACCGGTAGCAGGCCCGACCGGTTGTGCCAGCTAAGCCTCCGATGATCTTTTGAATCTGGGCAGTTTATACGAAAAAGGGCTTAACGACTAAGCTGCGCGTGCGGCTTGCTGTTGATGGCGTTTTAAGAAGCCGTCGAACATGAGCAAAGCCCAAATCGTCGGACCATGCTCTCGAATACCGCTTTGATGCTGATCGACCAAGCGGGAAATCTCTGCCATGTCGAAATAGCCCGTCTCCGCCAACGCGCCTTCGCTGATGATGCGCTTCACCCGGTCGCGCAACTCGTGGCGGAACCAGTGGGACAGCGGCACGGCAAAGCCCTGCTTCGGCCGGTAGAGGATATCATCCGATACAAGTGGCTCCAGCGCCTTCTTGAAGATGTACTTGCCTTCGCGGCCGCGCAGCTTCCAGCTCGGCGGCAGGCCGTTTGCCCACTCGACGAACTTATGGTCGAGCAGCGGTACACGCACCTCCAGCGAGTGCGCCATGCTGGCGCGGTCCACCTTGGTGAGGATGTCGCCGGGCAGGTAGGTCTTCATATCGACGTACTGCGCCTTGCTGAGGTGATGGTCCGTCGGGGCTTCGTCCATTAGAGACTGGATGAGACTCTCCGCCTGGTAGCCCTGCAGCTCCCGGCGCAGGCGCGGGGAGTAGAGGCGCATGCGTGGTGCGGAGGGCAGGATGGAGAGACTGTAGAAGTAGCCATCGGCGCTGCTGCGGCCGAGCGCTTGCAGGGTCGCCTTGGCCCGGAGCGGCTTCGGTGCCCAATCCAGCTTGGGGTAGAGCGCGCCTAGGGTGTTGAACAAGGGGCCACGCAGGCTCTGGGACATGCGCTGCCGCACCAGCTCCTCGTAGTGGTACCAGCGATAGCGGCGATAACCGGCGAAGACCTCGTCGCCGCCGTCACCAGAGAGGGCGACGGTCACGTTTTCGCGGGCAATCTGGCAAACGCGGTAGGTCGGCATGGCCGAGCTGTCAGCATAGGGCTCATCATAGACGTCGATCAGGCGATCGATCAGCTCGAAGTCGTCGGGCGCCACTTCGCGGGTGTGATGCCGGGTGCCGTACTGCTTGGCGACCTGTTCTGCGAAGCGCGACTCGTCGTAGTCGGAGCGGCCGAAGGAGATCGAGCAGGTGTCGACAGGGTCGTCCAGGCAACCGGCCATGGCGGCCACCACGCCGCTCGAGTCGACCCCGCCGGAGAGGAAGGCGCCCAACGGCACATCGGCGATCAGGCGGATGGAGACGGCTTCCTCCATCCGCTCACGCAGCTCTTCGCACACCTCGGCCTCGGAGCCGGGGATCTGTGTCTCGAAGGTGGGCTGCCAATAGCACTGTGGCTTCGGCAAGGATTCGCCGCGTCGGACCTTGAGGAAATGTCCGGGCTCAAGCTTGCGGACCTGCTTGAAGATGCAGCGGGGGTCGGGAATGTAGCCGAAGGCGAAGTAGTCCTCGATCGCCTGCGGGTCGATCTCCTGCGACAGCTGCGGGTGAACCAGCAGCGACTTGAGCTCGGAGCCGAAAATCAGCGTGTCGTTGGGCAGCAGCGCATAGTGGAGAGGCTTGATGCCGAGGCGGTCACGAGCGAGGAACAGCGTCTCCTGATTGCTGTCCCAAAGGGCGAAGGCGAACATACCGCGGAAGCGCGACAGGCAGTCGACGCCCCACTCTTCCCAGGCGTGGACCACGACCTCGGTGTCGCAGCGGGTTCTGAACTGGTGGCCGAGTGCCTCCAGCTCCCGCGACAGTTCCTGGAAGTTATAGATCTCGCCATTGTAGACCACCACCACACTGTGGTCTTCGTTGAACAGCGGCTGTTGACCTGATGAAAGGTCGATGATCGAAAGCCGGCGATGGCCAAGACCAACGCCGGGTGCACGATAGAGGCCGCCGGCATCCGGGCCGCGATGCAGCTGGCTTTCGTTCATGCGGGCGAGGAGGGATTCGTCGACCTCGTTCCGCCCGCGCAGCTCGAATAGTCCTGTCAGGCCGCACATGTCTCAGTTCCCTTTATCGGCAAGGCGCTGGGTCGTTCGCTCGCGGGCGGCGAAGTCAGCCAGGGTTTCGTCAAGAGCATCACCCATCCGCAGCTCCGACAGAAAGCTTGAGAGCCGCGCGCTGGCCTCGGCTGTCGTCCCGTCGCCAATCGGGGTGGAAACGGCAATGACCGAGGCAGGAGAGTAGCCGTTCACCAGCTTGGCTTTGACTTTCAACAGCTTGGCAAAGCGCGGATCGGCCGTTTGCTCGCCATCGACTCGGTAGAAGTACCATATCAAGCGCTCATGCTGACCGCGCTTGATCTTCAGTGCCACCAACCCCTGCTCTCGATCCTCGAAGAGAGCTCTGTCCTTGGCAACACCGACGATGTCCCATCTCCGCCCGCCGATCATGTGGTTTTCGAAGTTGATCAGTTCGGCCTCCGGCCGCTCCCAGGCATAGCTGGCAACGAAGAGGTCGACGGCGCCCTCGGCGCTCTCGAAGCGTGTCAAGAGCGAGGCGTCGGCGTTGGGATAGATGCCGCTCCACTCGCTGGCATCGGCGCTGCCTTGCTGCCAGCTCCTGCCGACCTCGGGCAGCGGAATCTGAAGCGACGCAACGGGGGCCGCAGGTGGGCCGGATATTGCGTTGGACACAGGAAGCACGATCGCCAGCAAGAGCGAGGCAGCCAAAGGAGCAGCGCTGCGAAGCGGGCTCCGGTGCGGGGTTGCCGGCGCGGGCTGTGCTTCGGGAAGAGGCGCTGGCGGCTCGCGGAAACGAAAGGCGATGGCGATCAGCGCCAGGGTGACCACAGCGAAGAAAACCCAGCCGTAGAGGATGTGATCGACGCCGACGGCGATCTCGAAATCGCTGACGTAGGCGATCGTGAGGATGAGGTAGGCGCGAATCACGTTGGCAATGATTGGGATCACCAAAGAGAGCACGAGGATCAGCGCCTTGCGCCAGCGGCTGACGAAAAGCAGGTCCTGCACCAGCAGGCCAAGCGCGAAGGTGGCGATCAAATAGCGAACGCCTGAGCAGGCCTCGGCAACGAGAAAGCTGCCGCCCGGAATGTCGATATAGAGTCCGTCGATGAACACCGGGATGCCGGATGCTCGTGCCAGCATCACCGTGTACTCGGCGGTCAAGTCCTGTAGCGGCAGGACTGCAAACTCGCCGAAAGGCACCATGAGGAAGAGATAAAGGGCAGGGAAGAGCATCGCCTTGTAGCAGCGCCAGCCGAGGCCGGCGAGGAGGATGCCCTGTAGCATGACGACGAAGGCGAAGTGAGCGACGAGTTGAACGCCGGCTTCTTTACCCAACCACCAGGCGGCCGCGCCGAGGCCGATCACCCCAAGCCCAAGCCAGCTCCCCTCCGGAGCCTTGTCCTGCTGCCTGGGATAACGCAACCAAGCGAGGTAACAGGCGATGGGTAGAATCAGAAAGCCATGGTTGAAGGTCTCGGAACGGGCCCAGACTTCGACCATGGAGAAGGCAGTCTTCCAGTAGGCCAGGGTGACGATGGTGATGCCAAACGCAATCTGCCAGCCGGCTAGCCGCCAAGCGGCGCTCGTGCGTCTCTTCTCCGGCGACGACAGCGTTTCGCCGCTCGGGACGCGCTCGACAGGCTCTGTCTGCCCCGCGTGCGCGGCGGGACTCTGTTCCGACTGCGTGACCACCCCAACTCTCCCGCTTTCGCCCTGCCTGACCCGCGGTGCGGATTCAAGCACCTGGCGAAGCTATCCCCTTAGCAGAAAGCCTTAAACGAATTCTTGGCAGTTGGACAAGCCTACCCGAGATTTTTGGCAAGAAATGGACCGATGCGATTGGCAACGGTCAGTGGCAGCCTTTGCCAGATCTTGATCGCCCGCTGATATTTGGGGTTCAGCGGGTTGACGTCGGGGATCTCAGCGTCGCCGTAAAGGCGGTATTCGTAGTAAAGGGGCTCCGATGGAAATCCCCAATTCTTCTTGAATGCATGGGCGCCGGTCCCGACCTTGCTGCGGCCGAAGTCGAATAGCCGATAGCCGCGTTCGCAGGCTCGGCGCATGACTTCCCAATACATGAAGTCGTTGGCCGCCAAGCGGCGCGCGTCCTGGCCGCCGCCGCCGTAGTAGGGCAGAACCTCGTCGCGAAAGTAGAACGAGAGCACAGCGTTGACCGGCTGGCCCTTCTCGTCGGTTATGATCAGCGCCTCACAGTCCGAGCCGAAAACGCGCATTAGCATCTCGGCATAGTGTTTTGAAAACACTGGTGTTCCCAGGTTTCGAACGCTCTCCGAATAGAGAGCGTAAAAGCGGTCGGCGCCGGAATCGATTTCGCTCGTGAGGCCGTTCCCGATGCCTTTGCGCACCATGGCGCGCTGCTTCCGCGGGATGCGCTTCATGTTGACGTCGAGATTAGGGTCGATGTCGCGCCGGAAGGTCACGTAAAGGCTGTCCTTGCAGGGCCGCTGACTGTCCGAGCGGCTGCGCAAGCGATACTCCACATGATCGACGCCGAGCGCTTCGCCGCGGCGCTCGGCGTCGGCCTCCAGTAGAAGCCGCACGTCCGGCCGTGTCGTCGCGACGCCGCCATAGACGCAGAAGGCGCTGGAAACCAAAGACTTTCCGAACAGCCGGCTGTCGACGTGCACCAGGGGCAAAACGCCCAGGATATTGCCGTCGCAGTGGGCGAAGAGGAAGGGGCAGGCGTGGCCGAAGCTCTCTTCGATCACCGTTTTCCACCCGGCCCGATGGAAAAAGGTTGCGTCCGGGCAGTCTTCGACGAACGCGTCCCAGGCCTCTTGCCAGGCTGGGGTCAGCTCGCCGATTTCGACTTGCTCGATACTCTGGTCGACCTCGGCTTGCTCGACACTCTGAATGGGTTGCTGAAGGCTCACAGGAAGGCCCTTGCCATGCTGGTCCAGTGAAAATCCCGCAAAAGGCTCTCTAGGCGGTTAAAGGTCCGACCAAGGTTGGTGTAGTGCCTGATACGGGATTTCATGGCCGCGTCGGCGATACGGGGCTGCTCGGGATCGACTTCCCAGGGATGTAGATAGAAGATGCAGGGCTGTCCGGACTCCCGACCGGTTTTGCCGTAGCCCCAGCGGAAGTAAGTGTAGGGCAGCAGGCGGAAGAAGCCGCCGCCGCCGCACGGCAGGTTGCGTCCGAAGAGACGCAAGGTGGTTACCGGGACTTCGAGGAAGTCGTCGTCCGCAAAGGGCTTGTACGCGAACCGGTGTCCGGACGGATCGCCGTAGAGATCGTGCGCAATAGGTACCGTGCTCGAGCTGTAGCGATGGCCTTCTTCGCGCAGGATCGGAAGCGCCCAGGGCGTGCTGGGGCCGATCGAAAAGCTGGCAGCACGATAGCCCAGCACGCGTACGCCGGAGATATCTTCCAGGATCGCCTTCGTCTTGCGTACGTCTTCGCGAAAAGCCTCGGCGCTCTGAGTATTGACCCTGACATGGGAGTAGCCGTGACTGGCCAGTTCGTGGCCTTCGTTGACGATACGCCGAATCATGTCCGGGTGGCGTTCCGCCACCCATCCGAGCGTAAAGAAGGTGGCTTTCGTCTCATGCCGGGCGAGAAGATCGAGCAGGCGAGAGACGTTGTTCTCGACTCGCGATGCGAGCTCTTCCCAATCCGACCGCGGAACGGTCGCTTCGAACGCCGAAACCTGGAAATGCTCCTCAACATCGATCGTGAAGGCATTGAAAGGTTTGGCAGATGCGTCTTTCGAACGACCTACGCCGTCGGATGACGGCACGCCATCGCTGTCCCTCGAGACACCGTCTCTTCCTTCGAGTCGGGCGATGGCTTGCGTCATGGTCTCAGCGTGCGTCGTCGTTCGGCTAGGATCAGTTGGCCTTGCGGCGTGTGCCGATGCGGTCGCGGAACTCATCGACACGAATCTTGTAGGACTTGAGCTCCCGCTGGATGGCCTTCGCGCTGTGCCGCACGTCGAGCCACTCGTCTCGCGACAGGCCCATGGCGCTGTCGGCCGGCTGTGCCGGTCCGGTGGCGGGCGGAGGAGCCGCCGTTTCCTCGTTGGCGATGCTCGGCACGGGCTTCAAAGCGTGAACCTTGGTCGGTTGCGGTTGCGGTTGCGGTTGCGGCGCCGCGGCGGGGCTTTTGGACGGTGGCTCGATCAAGCCCTCCTCGCGCATCTCCTCCACCACTTCGGCGACGTCGGCAGCGGTCAGAATGCCGCGGTCCTCCAGATAGCCGAACAGCAGCAGGCGGTCGCAAAGGCGATTGAGGCGTCGCGGCAAGCCCCCGGTCGCATCGAAGATGGCCGGGAAAGAATCGGGGGCGAAGATGCGGCGTCCATCCCAACCGGCAAGCTTCAGGCGATGCTCGACGTAGCCACGGGTGTCGTCGGTCGACAGCCGGCTGATATGAAAAGAAGCGATGATCCGCTGGCGGAGCTGTTCGAGATCGGGTTCGGCGAGCCGTTGTCGGAACTCCGGTTGGCCGACCAGCAGCATCTGCAACAGGGGTTTTCCGTTCGACTGAAAGTTCGACAGCATGCGCAGCTCTTCGAGCGCGTCGTGGGAAAGGCCCTGCACCTCGTCGACGACCACCAACGCGACCTTGCGCTGGTGGTGCAGGCGGACCAGCTCGTCCTCCAGAGCGCAAAGCAGCTCCGCTTTGCTGCCGCCGCCGACCGAGAGCCCGAACTGAGCGGCAATCAGCCGCAAAAGATTCTCCGAGCCCACCTGGGTGGTATTGATCTTGACGGCAACGATACGATCGTCGGCGAGGCGGGAGAGCGTGTATTCGAAGAGTGTCGTCTTGCCGGCGCCAACCTCTCCCGTGATGACCACAAAGCCTTCATTCTTGCTCAAGCCGTAGGCAACCGTGGAAAGTGCGCGGCGATGCGGTCGGCCATCGAAAAAGAAACTGGCATCCGGCGTGATTTGAAAAGGCAGCCGGTTGAGATGGTAATAGTCTAGGTACATTCGAACTCCCCCAATGCCCCGTAGCATAGGGTGGTGGCGAATAAAACGGTAGGCCTCGCCAGGCCGGAAGCGCTCTGCGCCCATCGTGCGCCCATCGGCTTCCGGATCCGGCTATGCCTGCACCGTCGATATTCCACGCCGCCCCCCTAAGAAAGCGTGTAGTGTCAACTGATAAAAGATTTGCGACGCTTATTGTGTGACGAATGTGGCAATGGTGGCGCCTGATACTGCTTGACGTCCGTTGGGGCCTTGTGAATGTCGGCGAGAATGGCCGGCAGCGCCTCATCCAGAGACGTTTTGCAACGAGATCGAGGCTAAAACTGTAACGTTAACCGTCATTCTTGACATGCTGGGCAGCTATCGACGGTGACGACAGCCGCGCGCAATGAGTCAACACGGCGGCTCTCCTGCGAGTTGACCAGTCCGGCCAGACAGCAAGAACTGGTGAGCGACATGGCTTCTAGCCTAGAACTTTTTTTTTGCCGCAATTGCTATCTAGAAGCCAGTTAAGGTGTTGTGGGATGAGCGGTTTTTGCCTAGGTGGGCACGGATCTGCGAAGCTCCTCACTTAACTGGCGGGGGAATGCTTATGACCGAGCTCAATCCGGAAAGTCTGCTCTTGTTCGCTGTAGATGGAACAGCAAAGCAGACACAGCGGTCCGTGCGACGTTGCTCCGGTCAAGTATTGCAAAGATGTACTTCTCGCCTGAAGTCATTATTGACGCGAATTTTCTTTATTCTGCCTGTTTTTTGCGTGTGGCAGGTAAATGGCGCAGTGGCCGACTCAGGCTCAGTGAACATTTCGGATGATCTTTTGAGCCAGGCAGCCGACATGAAGCCGGGCGAGTGGCACAGACTGAAGACAGCCAACAAGTTTATGGATGTTGTGGTCACTGAAGAACAGTGGGCGCAGCTTGTCGAAACCCACGGCGGTTTCGAACGCCTGGGCTATCCGCAAGCCATTCTGACTGCGTGGAATAGCGCGGCTTATGATCAGCAAGGGCAGCGTCTGTTTTTCCATGGTGGCGGCCATTTCGACTACGGTGGCAACGAAGTTTATCAGTTCGATCTAAAGACGTTGGAGTGGTCCCGCCTCTCGGATCCCGCCCCACTCACCTTTCAACCTCATCCTGAGGCGCATCCCCGCCGCTGGTTGCCTGCCGATGAGGATGGCGATGGCCTGCCCGATAGTCCTCCCTCTGCCCACACCTATGATGGCTTGGTGTGGAATCCCCACACTCAAACGCTCTGGCTGACTAGCCAGAACACTGCCTATCCAGAGAACAGGCGACCCGAGATTTATCTGGTTTGGGAGTTCGATCCGGCTACCGGCGAGTGGCAGTCGCACGCCGCAACAGAAGACCATTCTTTCGGCACGACAGTATTCATCCCTGAAGCGAACCAGATCCTAGCTATCACGCATTTCACTACGTCGAACGACATTGCCTATCTCTATGATGCAGACGGAACCGAGCATCCGCTCGGTCAGGTTCAAGGCGACACCATGTTCGGCGATGTGGCCAACCTGTTTCGGAACCCGGTCACTGGGCTACTGTACGAGGCCCACAAACAACGCATCTACAGACTGGACGTAGGGGGCGGCTGGGTGACCGCAACGCAAGTTGCGGAGTTTCCGAGCAGCGATGAATTGCAGTTTGCAACCAGTTTCGAGCAGGCCGGTTACGCCTACAACCCAGCCGACGAGAAGTTCTATATTTGGAATGGCACTGCGGAGATCGTTACTTGGGATCCGGACAGCAGCGAATTCGAGGTGCTTTGGAATGAAGCGCCTTATGGCGCGGCGCCGGCTGACGATTCCTACGGAGTCAGAAGAGTGTTCGATAAGTGGGTATACCTGGATGACGCTGAAGTGTTCATCGGGATATCTGGGCCTGGGCAGTTGCCACACCGCGATGGCGGCCTTTGGCTGTACAAGCCGGGCGAAGGCAATCCCGACGACATAAATCAGCTCGGAGTCGGGAAAGCCGTCCTCGACAGTGCAACAACGGAATCGCTAGGTTTTTTCGTGCCGATCGAAGGTGGGGACAGGAACTACAACTCGACCATTCATGCCTATTACCGTGAGGTCGGTCAGACCGATTGGGAGCCTGGCATCGCGCTCATGCGGATCCGGCCCGAGTACGTCCAGAGCGTCTATTCACTCAAGAAATCGCCAAACGGCTTTGCCGGCGTGATCTCGGGCCTAGAGGCGGGAACAGACTATGAGATCAAGCTCGAAGCGTCCGACCCGGACGGGCTCAGGCTGAACGGCGAACCTGCCGTTCAGACCCTGACCGTATCGACCCGCGAGGTGCCGGCGGCTCAGCCGGTTGACGCTCGGACCATGACGGTCGGGACTATGGCGGAATTGCAGGCTGCCGTGGACGCAGCCAAACCCGGCACCGTTATCATCATGCAGCCCGGCCTCTACCAGGGCAGCCTAACCATCCGGGCCGATGGTACCGAGGAGAACCCCATCGTCATCCGCGGCGCCGATGTCGGTTCGACCATTCTCGACGCCGGTGGCGAGGACTACGCTTGGCGGATCGGTGGCGACCACATTCATTTGGAGAGTCTGACGTTAACCAACGCAAAGAAAGCAATCGTTGTGCGTGGCGGAGGTACCGTAGGGGTCGCCATCCGCAACAACTACATCACTGATGTCGGTAGTGGCATCGAAGCCATGACCGGCCATAAGGATCTTTACATCGTCAACAATATCCTGGAGGGGCGTGGGACGTTTCCGACGACCGGCACGTCGGACGTCGAAGGTATCGTCGTCACCGGTCAGGACATCGAGATCGCTTACAACACCTTGTCCGGATTTGGCGATGGGATCGGCACAAGCCACCAAACTGAGCTTAACAACATCGGTATCAACGTTCATCACAACAAGATTCTCTGGGGCGCTGACGACGGAATAGAATTGGATTACTCGGTGCGTAACGCGCTGGCACACCACAATTTTATCGCCAACCAGCTAAACGGCATCAGTTTTCAGCCGATTATCGGCGGTCCCGTCTACGCCTACGAGAACGTCATCTACAACACGCGAGAAGCGCCCTTCAAAATCAAGCCGACGAACACCCACCCGGACGGTGTGATCATCGTCAACAACACGTCCTTGAAGAGTGGTTTTGCGTGGAACGACCCAAGCGGTCATGTCAGCAACGCAACGGTAAATAACAACCTCTTCATCGGCAGTCACGAAGAGACAGTCTACTTCAGCACAACCAGATATTTCTTCAGTGAGTTCGACTATAACGCTTGGTCGCAAGACGGTTTCTTTCAGAACTATGACGGATGGGGCAGAAGTTTCAGTGACTTTCAAAGCTCGACGTCGCAAGCGCAGAACGACGTGCTGTTGGAAGGGGAGAAGATCTTCGCCAGCTTCACGCCGGACTTCGACGTGAACGGCTTTGAAGTGTTTCGCGATCCCAATGCGCCCGACCTGGATTTCAGCTTGCATCCTGGGTCCAGCGCGATTGATGCCGGTAAACGCATCTTTGGCTTGACCGAAGGCTATGTTGGCGATGCCCCCGATATCGGTGCTTTCGAACAGGGCGAAGAGATGCCGGACTACGGGGCGAGCTGGACCGCACCCCAGTGACGGCAAAGAATTGGGGCTTTCGTCGGTTCCCAGGCGATTCGGAAGCACTGAGCGGTCAGGCGTCCTGATTTCTCTGAGTCCCCCAACCGACCGATTCACCACTGCACAACGAGCCTCGAATCCTCGATTTAGAGAGGTGTGATACATTTGAGACGAAATTGTGGGATGAGAGGGGTGTCGAGCAGGCAGTGTTAACGGTTTGTTATTAAAAATTAATTCTGGCTGACCCGCGCTAGATCTCAAGACTGCGTCTTTTTCGGACGGTTTGTCACCTTGCCGCGAGGCAAACCTGTAAAGAAATCTTTACAGATCTGCCATCTCGACGAGACCCTTTGTCAGAAACCCTAACCATTCGCTGAAGCCATAAATGTTAACTACCTGATTAATGGTCGGATAGGGCGCATGCACCAACCTTGCATTGTTAACCATTGGGTGCTGCTGTTTGGGGTGTTTGCGAATGATGAAATCCGTTGATCCGAATCTACGGCGTGCTGCGGTCTTATTAACAATTAGCAGCCCCTCATCCACGGATAGATCACTGCATTCTCACAGATAATCGTGTCCTCCAGTAATGATCGTCAATCTACAGTATGGCCGGGGGTCGCTGCGGCTGCGTCTGTTGGCGAGGAATTTGTACGGTGCTCGAGCAGAAGAATTGGCGGGCAGCAACGTTCGCCGCTAGGAGGACAGAATGGACGTTTCATCGCTTGACCAGGGATTTGCACTTGCGTGCGACGATGAACTCCCCGATTGCGAGTTGGCGCAAGCCTCTTCGCCTAACAGCGCAGAGCGCGCATCTCCCTTTTTCAGCGTCCCAGCGAGTACGGAGACTCTGCTCGACCAAGCCTATCGCCTCCGCTACCAGGTTTACTGTTTGGAGCGCGGTTTCGAGGACGCTCATGCGAATCCGGATGGGCGCGAGCGCGACGAATTCGATGACCATTCCGTCCATCGCCTATTGGTTCACGCCGAGACCGGCCTGATCGTCGGCGGTGTGCGCCTCGTTCTGCCGAGGCGCGACCGGCTTGAGAGCTGCTTTCCGATCCAGGACGTCTGCCAGGTCGGCCCGCTGCAGCCAGCACTCGCCGACGGGCTTGGCCACACCGCCGAGATATCTCGCTTCTGCGTCAGCAAGGCCTTTCGCAGGCTGCTGCCAAAAGGGCGAAGCCGCGGTTTGGGTCAGGCCTCGAGGCTGGATGTAGAGCCGGCGGCCTTCTTGCCGCTGATGACCCTGGAGCTCATGAACGCCGTCATTCAAATGAGTGAGGAGAACGGTATCACGCAGCTCTGCGCAGCCATGGAGCCGAGCCTACTGCGGTTGCTGTCCCGCCTGGGCCTCGCGTTCACCCCGCTCGGGGACCTGGTGACTTTCCACGGGATTCGCCAACCCTGCTACGCCAACATCGAGGAGCTCTGGGTGTCCTTGAAAGAGCAGAATGAGGATGTGTGGCGCTGGCTGTCCAATCAAGGTGGCCAAAGTCCGCTGAACCTGGTGCAGTAGGACGGTAGTTTCGCTTTACTGGCTTGCTGGCATAGCCCTTTACCAGCTTAACTGATGATTAGGTGCCTAAGCGCATAGTTCCGCTTACAAATTTTCCACACTCTTGGCCATGACCCTGAACTTTGATGCCGTTGGCGATGTTCCCGCGCTTATAGCGGCCAGGGTGGCCCTCAGCCCGGATCTTATCGCCTGTCACTGCCGCGCCTCGACGGGGGTGTGGGAGCATGTGACGTGGCGCCAATACGGAGACGATATCGCGCGCGCGGCTCGTGGCTTCGTCGCCTGCGGCCTACAGCCGGGGGAGTCGGTGGCGATACTGGCGCCGCCGAGTTATCGCTGGGAGTTGGCTGAGAAGGCCGTCTTTGCGGCTGGCGGCGTTGTCACAGGGCTCGATCACCTGTCATCGAAAGCGCAGAAGTCGAAATACATTGCCAAGCTGGCTCCGGCCGTTCTGGTGGTGGAGGCAGCGTCCGAGCTTGCTGATCTGGAGGCGGATGTCCTCGCACGTCTGAAACGCATCGTCGTTCTTAATGCGGAGTCGGTAGAGGAGGGGCTCGCCTGGCCCCAGCTCATGGCGGCAGGGGCCGTGGACCAGCCATTGCCAGCTTTATCCCCGGAGGCAACGGCGACCATCGTCTTCACCTCGGGGTCGAGCGGCGAGCCGAAAGCCGTTCCCTACTCGCAAAAGCAATTGGTGTTGGCGACGAAGAGCATACTGGCTGCCTTCGGTCCGGCCGATGAGCGCGACGTGACGCTGTGCTGGCTACCGCTCAGCAATCTCTTGCAGCGGGTGATGAATCTCTGCGCGGTCGGCGCAGGTGCGCAGATCTTCTTCGCCCCCGACCCGCGGCGAGTGATGAAGGAGATTGCCGAGGTGCGGCCCAGCGTGTTGATCGGCGTGCCGCGATTCTACGAGAAGGTCTCCGAGCGCGCGGAAGCAGCGATCGCAGAGTTGGGCGCGGTAAAGCAGGGCTTGCTGCGGCAGGCCATGGCGGCATCGCAGGCGAGCTTCGCAAAACAGGCTGACGGGACGTCCCTTTCGACCATAGAGCGTGGCCGGACGGCGCTTGCCGATCGCTTCGTTCTACGTGGCCTGCGCCAACGCCTCTTCGGTGATCGGATCCGCCTTCTGATCACGGGGTCGGCGGCAACGCCGCAGCCGGTCACGCGCTTCTTCACGGGTATCGGTCTACCTTTGGTCGAAGCCTATGCCATGACCGAGAATATCGTGCCCATGACGGTTAGCCGAAATCTCAACCGCGGACAGGGCTGTGTCGGCCGGCCACTGCCCGAGAACGAGATCCGTATCGACGAGACCGGAGAGATTTTCGTCCGGGGCCCCGGTGTCTTCGCCGGCTATGTGGGCGATGCGGAGAGCACGCAGCGCTTCACTGAGGACGGCTTCTTTCGCACCGGCGATGCAGGACGCTTCGACGAAAGCGGTTGCCTCTACCTCACCGGCCGTAAGTCCGACTTGATCAAGACCTCGACCGGGCGACGCATTCCCCCGACACCCATCGAGGCGGAGCTGCGGGCTGCGGCGCTGGTTCAGGACGCAATCGTCGTCGGAAACGGGCGCAAGTGCCTGACCGCCGTGCTTGCACTCGACCCGGACGCGGTGAACGGCACGCCTCCGGGCGAGCTCCTAAAGCAGCTTTCATATCATGTGCAGCAGACCAATCAGGCCCGGGCCAGCTATGAGAGAATTGCCGGCTGTGTGGTTCTACATGGCGGATTCTCTGTCGGCCAAGGCCATTTGACGACCAATCTCAAACCGCGGCGCGGGAACATCGAAGAGGCGGTTGCCCATCCTTTGGAGCAGCTCTATCGCGCCATCAACGAAAACGAGCCGCAAGACGGCGGTGTCCAGCGCGTCGATGACATCGCCTTTGCGGAGGCATCGTGAAACGCGTTCTCATCACCGGCGGGACGGGGGTTGTCGGCAGCGCGCTGACGCCGCTGTTCCTCAACGAGCCGGAAACCGAGGTTCATCTCTTGGTCCGCGCGCGCGATGCGGCGCACCTCACGGAACGGCGACAGACCCTGTTTTCCTTTTGGGGAGAGGACGTCACCGCCGCGGATGCAGGTAAGCGCCTGCGTCTCCACCGCGGCGATGTCAGCTTGCCGCGATTGGGACTTCCGGACGACGCTTTCGATGCCTTGGCCAAAGGCCTCACGCACATTGTCCATTCGGCCGCGACCGTCCGCATGGACATGAGCCAGGAGCAGGCCTGGGCGAGCTGTGTCAGTCCGGTCGAGCAGATCCTTACGCTTTTCGAGCGGGCCAAGGATCTTGGGGCCGCTCCAAAGCTCGATGCGGTAAGCACGCTCGGGGTTGCCGGCCGCCTCAGGGGCTTGGTGCCGGAAGCGGCCAAGCTGCCGCCACGCGGCTTCCACAACAGCTACGAATGGGCCAAGGCCGAGGCCGAAGCGATTCTGCTTGCCCGCATCGCCGGCGGCGATGCGATCACCTTGCACCGCCCCAGCATGGTGGTTGGCCACAGCCAGAGCGGAAAGGTGATTCACCGGCAGATCTTCTACCATCTCTGTCGGTTCCTGTCCGGCACGGCGACTCACGGTTTTACGCCGGACCTTGGCGGCGTAAGCCTCGATCTGGTGCCCTGCGACTATGTCGCCCGAGCCATCCACTGGTCGGCAACGGCACCGGAGGCCCAGGGGCAGATCCTGCACCTCTGTGCCGGCCCGCAAGGGGCCGTGCCGATCATGGCACTGGCTTCGCACGTGCGCGAAGCCTATCTGCGCCACGGTTGTCGGGTGCCCAAACAACGCCTTGTGCCCTTCGGTCTGTTCGAGACTGTGATCGCCGGCGCTGCGTTTCTGCCGGGACGATCGGGGCGACGTTTCTCAGCCTTGCGGCGCTTCCTCGACCATGTCCACTGCGCGCAGGTCTTCGCCAACGAGCAAAGCCAGGCGCTGTTGGCGCCGGCCATCGGCGCCGCGCCAAGCTACCAGCAGATTCTGGATGCGCAGCTCGATGCAGCCTTCGCCGAGGAGCAGGCGGGGGGCAGCGCCGATGCCGCCGGCAAGGCCGCAGCAAGAGCTACGCCGGCGGTGCCGAAGGGAGCGATTTCATGAACCGGGTCGCGCCGCAGCTTGCCGCTTCGCTGGAGCAAGAACTGGTGGCTATCGTTGGTGCCGAACATCTGCGCTGGCCTGGCGAGGTCGGCGCGCCGCTCAGTCGTGATACGACGCCCAAAGTGGAGGCGGCGCGGGCGCTGGTTTTTCCCGGCAGCACGGAAGAGGTCCAGGCGCTGGTCCGGCTCGCCAACCGCGAACGGGTCCCGCTGTGGCCTTGTAGTCGCGGGCGCAACTGGGGTTATGGCGGCAATGCGCCGGCCCAGGCGGGCGCGCTGGTGGTTTCGCTGGAGCGCATGAACCGCGTTCACGTGGTCGACGAGGCGCTGGCTTACGCCGAGATCGAGCCGGGTGTCAGCTACCGCCAGCTCCGCCAGCATCTCGAAGAGAGCAGCTCGTCGCTCTGGACCGACTGCACCGACGGTCCGCCGGAGGGCAGCGTGATCGGCAACGCCCTCGACCGCGGTGTCGGGGAGACGCCCTACGGCGATCACTTCGGCCAGCTCTGTGGCCTGGAGGTGGTGTTGCCCGACGGGACGCTGTTCCACAGCGGCGGCGGTGAACCCGGCAACTGCCGCACTTGGCATACCCACCGCTGGGGTACCGGCCCGCACCTCGACGGCCTGTTCAGTCAAGGCAACTTCGGCATCGTGACCAAGGCCGGCATCTGGTTGATGCCGCGGCCCGAGGCCTTCCAAAGCTACTTCTTCGAGCTGGCGGAGGGTGCGTCGCTCTATGAGCTGATCGACGTCATTCGCAGCCTTGCTCTCGCCGGTACGGTCCGCACCAACATCCATCTGATCAACGCCGTGGTTACGGCCTCCCTCCTGGCCCGGCACCGCGAGATCGCGGCCGGTGCTGTGATCGAAGAGCGTGAACTGGACGCCTTTCGCCGCCGGCACGGCATTGCGCCCTGGACCTTCGGCGGCGGCCTCTATGGTTCCAAGGGCGAGGTCGCAGCGCAGCGTCGTGCGCTCAAGCGCGCGCTGGGACGGCTCGGACGCTTGCGTTTCCTCGATGATCGGAGTGCCGCCTTGGTGGGTGGGGCCGTGCAGCGCCTGGCAGCAATGCCTGAGAACTCCATCCTGCGTCGTCTGGGGGCGGGCGTGCTCAGGCTCGGTAGCGGCAAGTCCCTGCAGATGCTGGAGAGCGTGCCGCATTTTCATGGCATTCAGAAAGGCATCCCGACCGAGCATTTCGTGCGGCATGCCTACTTCAAGCACCCCGGCGAGCGGCCCGATCGCGACGTAAACCCTGCGCGCGATGGCTGCGGCCTCATGTGGGTGGCGCCAGTGGCGCCAGCGTCGGGCGAGGAGGTGAGGGCGCTGCTCGAGTTGACCCGGCCGATCTTCGCGCGTTTCGGCTTCGAGCACTACGTCGCCATGATCCTGCAGAACCCGCGGACGATGATCGTGCTGATGTCGATTTTCTTCGACAAAGCGCAGGCGGAGGAGGTGGAGCAGGCGCAAGCCCTCTATGAGGCGCTTTGCGCGGCGACGGGGGAGGCGGGCTATCCGCAATACCGCACGGGGGTCGCCTATATGGACCGCATCCTGGCACGGGCGCCGGTGTTCAGGGACTTCGCCGATACGCTCAAGGCGGCCGCCGACCCCAACCTCATCCTGGCGCCCGGGCGCTATGGCTTGGGGCGCTGGACGTCCGAATAGCCTGCAGGGGCCTGTTGCGATGGAGGTCGCATGATCAGTTCTGTCTTTCCAAAGGCCGTCTTTCATGAATTGGGAGCTTGCCTTGTCGGCCGACAGTGTGAACGCGTGCCGGAGCCGAGTTTGGCGATGGATGACGAAACCCAGGTCGAGGCCTTCTTCGCAGCGGGTGGGGAAAGCGGGGCGCTTTCTTCGATCTACTACTTCAATGCGCTGCAGATCTCCGCTCTGATTCAGCCAGGCGACCTTGTCATCGACTTGGGCTGTGGCCCTGCCAATCAATTGGCCATACTCGCGTCGCTCAACCCGAATGCTGAGTTTCTCGGGCTCGACCTTGCGCCCAACATGCTTGCGCGGGCCGAGGAGCATTGTACCAAGCAAGGTGTCCGGAACGTGCGGTTTGCGGAGATGGACATCACCCGCCTGGACCGTTTGCAGGCAAACTCGGCCGACGTTGTCTATTCGACACTGGCGCTGCACCATCTACCGAACACATCAGCGTTGGATGATTGCTTCGCGGAGGTCAAACGTGTTTTGAAGCCGCGAGCGCGGCTTTTCCTGCATGACTTGGCCCGGCCGCGTTCCAGCAAGGCGATCGAAACCCTGGCGCTGCAGTATGAGGCTCGGCAGCCCAGCGTTTTCACGGAGGATTACCGCAACTCTCTGGCCGCCGCCTTCTTGCCGAGAGACTTCCAGGCCGCGGCAGAACGCCACTTCGGCCGTGACGCTCGTCTGTGCGTCGCCCCCCTTCTGCGGTTCATGATGGTTTTGACGGTGGGGCCCGACCGGCCGCGCATCGAGGCAATGGTGGCGCAGGAATGCCGCGTGGCCGTTGCCAGGCTCGAGCCTTGCTTCCGTGGAGATCATGCAGCCTTGCAGGGCCTCTTTGCCATTGGCGGCCTGCCTCGCGCCAAAGTCTCCTAAGCAGCACGCCGGCAAAGAAAAAACCCCGACGCCAAGGGGCGCCGGGGTGTAAAAGAAACCTTACAGTCTTCTGTTGGAGGCTTAGGCAGCCACCTTGCGTCGACGGCGCAGCGCCAGCCCGAGGCCGAGCAGGCCCATGCCCATGACTCCCAGAGTCGTGGGCTCTGGCAGCTCGAAGAGCTGTGCGGTCGGATCCAAGACATTGTAGAAGTCCGAGACACAGCCCGTCTCACCAAGCATCGGATCAATCTGACCTGCGCAATTGGGGTTAACGGTTGGGTCATCGAACGGGAACGGGGTCTGCCCTGGCATTGCCGTACGGATCGGGCTTGCCGCCGATGTCGGACCGGGAACATCGAGAAGATTGACGGGACCCACCGGAGGCGTGGTCGTCAAGATCTGCTCCGTCAAGAACGCGATCAAGTCTTCATTCAAGAGAGACAGGTCCATGCCGCCATTGTCGAGAAGGACGCCCGGCAAGGCATTCACAAGCTCAAAGGTGGAGGCTGTCGTACCCTGTCCGCCAGGAGGCGACACAAAGCCGAAGCCGCCACCCTGCTGCGCGAAGCTCGCGATCTCAATTCCGTCGGTGTAGCCAAGGCCGGTGGTCCGGTCAGACTGCTGACCGCCGTCAGGGTTTCCAGCTTCCAGGTTGTCGACGAAGAGCTTGAGACCAACGCCGCCACCGAGGTTTCCACCGGCCTGATTGGTGAATTGCAGCAGACCAGGGCTGCTGCCCGGCAGAAGAGTCACGTTGATATCGAAAATGCCGGTCACTTCGTAGCAGCCAGCGCAAGGTACTGAGCCAGAGGGAGGGTTCAGTGTCCCACCAGTCGTCGGCGACGGACCCTGGCCGGAGTCAAGAAAACCCTCGACACGCACCAGCCCGGCGATGCGATAGGTGGCGCCAGGCCCAGGCGGAGCCGGGCCGACTAGAGTGGCCCGAGCAATTGACGCCGCACCCGTTACGTCGATTGTCGTGATATCGTTGATCTGGAACGGCAAGTTGGCGCCCGGCACCGCGCTGAGGTCGAGCGTCCAATCCTCGACGAGCATCTGTGCGTTCGCCGATGTGGCGGTTGCCATCGCTAAGCCTGAGAGAAGGCCCAGCAACCCTAATCTACGTGAAATCCTCATTTATCCTATCCTTCCCTCGTGAAGAGCGCCCTTGCGCTCCTGCTGTCCTTGATAGCCACGTTCCGTGCTTCCCTAGATGAGCGCCGAAACATAGCCTCCGCAAAGCTATAAGCAAACCGCATGCCAAAAAGTGTGGCCGGGGAAAGTCTCATCAAAACAACAAGTTATGAGAGGGCAACAATCGTCGAGAGTGTTTGGGATGGCGTGTTGTCAGGATTCTTTACAGATTCAGAGGACGTCTGCCCGAATGTGTAAAATTTATCAGACTGGCTGCCTCCCTCGGCAGCGCTGCCCAGCTTTCGTGGTTGAGCATGGAGCTTGTCGCTTCTGGGGTGTGAGCTTTTCACTACGCTCGCTGCGGCTTCATTGATAGGGTTTGGGCCGAGAGCCATTCAGCGTGCAGACACCGCTGCGTTCCTGCAAAGCCGCAGTTCAAGTTGATTTTCGACACGGCGGAACCAAGCCTAGAAAGGCAGCCGAACCAGAACGCTTGAACGCAATCGTTAGTCCTGGCCCCCGCGAAGCGTCTTCAGCAGTTTCTCAGCTTCATCACGCTCCGTAAACGAGGTGCCCGCGTTGACGATCTCTTCCAAGAGGGTGGTGGCCTCATCCTCTCGACCGTTGGCAGCGAGCGCTCTGGCCAGATGATATCTGAAGTTGGGATCGGCTTCGAAAGTCTCATTGCTTGCCAGCAGCTTTGCGAGAGCTTCTTCCGGCCGGTTCATTTCCAACAAGATGACGCCGAGCGTATAGCCAATGGCGGGATCCGACGGATAGCTTTCGAGGGCCTGTCTACCACGTTCTTCTGCAGCGTCGAGCTCACCCAGCTTCATCAGAGCAAATGCCTCATTATTCAGAAGGTCACGGGTGACAGCTCCATTCTGCCGCAGGGTTTGAATGTGTCCCAGAGCAGGTCGGTAGTCGCCATTCAAGAGGTAAAGAAGATAAGCCTGCCGCCTAGTTCTCACGTCGTCGCGAGCAACGGCCAGTCGTCGTTCCAACGTCACGACCGCTTCAGTTGTGCGCCCAAGATTTTGCTGAAGCAGAGAGAGCTTGCGCGCACGCTCCGACGAGCTTTCCAAGTCGATCGCGCGCTCCAGATGGACTGCGGCTTGCTCCAAGTCATCCAACGCGGTGAAGTAGGCGGCCCACAACTCCGCTCCCATGGCCGTGTTGGGCCTCTGCTCGTCGAACGTCTCCAACTGAGTGCGAGCGGCGGCCGTGTCGCCTTCTGCCAATAGGAGCTCTGCCAGAAGGGCGCGCGCCGGGAAGTAGGCTTCCGAGGCCGACAGTGCGCTTCTCAGGCGTTCCATTGCAGCAGGCTTGTCGTCAGCGTCGAGGTAAGACTGAGCTGCTGCATGTAGATGAACTGCAGGTTCAGCGCTGAGTGTCGCCAAACGGTCGTAAGTCTGAGCCGCCCCAAGGAAATCTGCGTTTGCTCGCTGAGCCACGGCCAAGGAATCGAGATAGGTTTCGTTTGATGAAAACGTGTCTTCCGCCGCTGCCAGGAGGTCCAGTGCTTCATCGGATCTGCCTCGAGCTATGAGAAAGCGAGCGGCTACGACGCGCGGCTCGAGTTCTTCGGGGTACAGCCTGACGGTGCCCAGCAAAACCTCTTCGGCACTGTCCCATTCACCTAGCGTGGCTAGTATTT
This sequence comes from Rhodovibrionaceae bacterium, assembly GCA_028279885.1. Classification (GTDB taxonomy): domain Bacteria; phylum Pseudomonadota; class Alphaproteobacteria; order Kiloniellales; family DSM-21159; genus JANQMX01. Next base: position 132,981 of record JANQMX010000077.1, read on the forward strand.
CGGCGTATTCGACCCGAGCTTTTCCGTATTCGGGATTGCGCTCCAAATACCTGGAGAGAAGTCTTCTCGCTCCGTCGAATTCTCCACGATTCTTCAGCAGTTGAGTGAGACTCAGTACAGCAGTTGGGTTATCGGGATCGATTTCGATTGATTTTCTGTAGCTGGCTTCTGCATCAGTGAACTTACTCTGTGCCAAGTAGACCAGGGCCGTATCGTTGTAAGCTACGGGGTCGTTTGGAAAACGGCGGCGAAATTCCTCAGCCGTTCGAGTGGCCGCTTCAATGTTTCTTTGGTTCAAGTATGCCAGTATTTCCAGATGAAGCCGTCTTGGGTCTCTTTCCGCACCGTCTGCATCGGGCTGCCCAGGTGACGAGTCAGAGTTGCTAGACTGCGCCGTGTTTGTGGCCGCCAAGGCTTGGTCGATCTCAACGGTACCCTGACGGGCAACGACGAGAGCCTTAAGGCGCGTGAGCCGATCGGGCGCTTGGCTCGCTAGCTCGTCGTGTATCTTTCGAACAAGGGCATTGTCAGGATGTGCCGCAATTGCCTGTTCCAACGTTCTGACGGCTTGTTCAGTCTCTCCGCCGGTTTCCTGCAGGTATGCCAATGCAACCAATGCATCGATGTTGTCGGGTTCGACCGACAAAGCACGTTCGAAACTTTTGTGCGCTTCTTGAAGCGCATCTTCCTCAAGACTTGAATGGCCTTGCTGGACGTAGCGATCAGCGGCAACCGTCACGTAGTAAGCGCTCAGCACATATCTTGGTCCAAGCCCCGCTGCGACATTCAGGACTTGGGCGAACAGAGGCTCACTGGACTGTGCAGCGTCATCGTACCCGATAACAGTAGGCCTGACATCCACTCTTGCAGCAAGTTCTCGCGATGGCCGGGTCTCCCTTGCCCGTTGGACCTGCGTGCCTCTGACTATCCTCTGCGCACGGGTGCTTTCCGGGAATGACAACAGCAGTCCATAAACGAGATCAGCCGCGAGCCGAACGTCACCCGCTCTCATTGCGAGGTCGACGCCTTGCTCTAGCTGCCAAGCGTCAACGCTATCGGTCGCGTCCCTGAATGTCTCAAGCGCTTCGATCGCGACTCGATTGTCCTCGAGCTCTATTGACACCCAAGCGAGGAGGAAGGCGATGTTTGCGTCGTCAGGTCGTTCGGCAAGGTATTTGTTAAAGTGCTCGCGAGAAATTTCTAGGTTGTTTAGAATCAGGTTTGATCGACCGGAGATTGCTAATGCTGGGGCATGCCTGGGGAAGTTGCCAAGCAACTCATCGGAAATGCTTCGCGCTTCGTCATATTCTCCGTCCGCGAGTGCGAGAAAAGCCTTGAGATACAAGGCGTTAGAGTTGTTTTGTGCGACTCGTTCAATTCTCTCCAGGAGCTGTCTTGCCTGCTCAAAGTTCCCTGTGGCCGCTTCGGCATTGGCGAGTGAGATTTGAACGCGTAGTGCATGCGGTCTCAATTCGTAGGCATGAGCCAGAATCTCTCTGCTCTCTTCCACTGTCCCGAGCGAAAACAGCAATTGCCCTTTCGCGAGCAGGGCATCGACGTTATCCGGATCGCTTGCCAAGGCGCGGTTGAGCAGCGCCAGCCCTTCGTCGTGGCGGCCATCGGCAAGCGCTTGGAGTGCCTGTACCGTCAGTGCGCCGGCATGCGGCCCTGTCTCCAACACTCGAGACAGCAACGCTTCTGCCGTCGGTTGGACGCCCCGGGCATTGTAAGTCCTGGCCTTCACCACGAGGAAATCACTGCGGTACCTTGGATCTTGAAAGTCGCCGTAGGTTTCGGTGAATTGCAGGATCTCTTCATGTTTGCCCAAACGAGCCTTCGTATCAGCTAGCAGGGCACGCACGGATTCGCTGGTTTCGCCGAGGCGTATCGCCTGTTCCAGTTCCTTTTCAGCCTCTGAGAGTGCTTCGATGGCAAAGTAGGCCCTCGCCAAGAGTACCCGTGGCGTCGGGTTTTCCGGGTCTTGCTGAACGGCGTTCTTGAGCTGGATCGCGGCGGCTGGAGCCCGCCCGGCCTCTAGATGCTCGACGCCGGAGGCAATGTAGTCGGCGGCCGTTCGGTTGCCTGCATCGTCGCAGGCAGCCACGAGCAAAAGTGCGCCAACCAAAGCGAAATAGCGCACAGCGCCGTACGTTCGTCTGAGGCGACTGCTATCGCTGCGCCTACCGAGAGCAACATTTGCGTGCACCTAACAATCCCCCTTGTTTTCGCGCTCTGGCGAGACAGAAAGCGAGTTTTGGAAGTTAACCGTAAAGGGCCAGCTTCCCCCGACTTGAGCGCCCCTTCCCCGAAAAGTTAAGAATACCGTATTGTTACGATACCGTCAAAAGCCCGGCCAACGGGAAAACGGTGCTGCGACACTAGCACCACCATATCACCGACAGTCTTTACAACTGCTTTTTTGAAAGAGGTTTTTTAAGGGCAGCGTGACGTTTTGTGCGCTACTTGGCACCATAGGTCGCCGAAGGGTTCGATCTAGCGAAATGAGGCTTTAGGAGTGAGACAGCCCTCTGCGGCTTCGGCGTCGTCCGCGCCGTCGTTTGAGCCGCCTTTCGTGACGGTCTCTGCTTCGCTTGATGACAACGCCTAGGACGAAGACACCGACAACCGCGCCCAGGGAAAGCAGCAGATAGGCGTAGATCCGAAAATCGGAAAAAACCTCGACAACAATGCTTTGCAGTTCACCGATACTTGTCCGGGTTTGCGGCGGGGGCGCGGTGACCCTGCCGGCACTGCTATAGCCGTCTGTCGAGCCTTCTGCCTGTGCGGCGTCACGAGATGGCGAGTTATCGTCTGCACGCGGCCTGCTGTCGGTGACAGCGCCACCCGTTAGGCCTTCTGGCAGCTGAAAATCAAGGCTTTCGCGCGGATCGAGTTGCTTCAATAGAGATTTCATCTCATCAAAAGCGTCTTTGTTGGCTTTCGGTCGCGTTGAAGCCGAGGGTCGCGGTGTCTGCCCGACAGTGTCGTCGAATAAGCCTTGCAGGGGGTCAGCTTCCTCCTCGGGCCAAACATCGGACGGTGACTCGGACTCGGACTCGGGCAGGGTCTGGGTCGTGCCAGATCCCTCCGCATCCAGTGTCGACGGCACCGGGTCAGTTGGTAGGGTTATTTCGGCCTCAGGAGACTGCTGCGCGAGTGGACGCTCTGCCATCAGACAGGTCGCGGCGGTGGCAAACAGCAGTAACCCCGCCGCCAGGACGAAAGACCCCAACCGGTTGCGTTCGCCATTGCGGGCGCAGAAGTACGCGCCATCCTGCCGGGTGGCAATGGTTGCAGGGGGGCCAGCCCACGCAGTTTGTCTAACCAACACCGACACGAACCCTTCGCCCAACAATAGAGTCGCCGCATAAACCGAGTGTCTCTCGAGCGCCAACGATACTGTTCCTCATCGGTAAGACCACAGATTTTTCGTTAATGTGAGGGTAAGGTCCGCGGTGATAGCTAGGCTTGAGGGGGCAGCCCTGGCGAAACATGGCACACGCCGCGCTGTTTGCTCTGCTCGCTGAGTGCCTCGTGCAGGCCACGCAAAGGAAGCACGCCACGGATGAACAATCGATGTAAGCGTTGCTTGTTGCCGGCCGCTGTCCCGGGTTCCGATCTGGATGCGGAGGGGGTCTGTGCCTTCTGCCGTGAGGAGCGAGGCCCGCGAGAACGCGAGGCCGAGAGAGAACGACAGAGCTTCGAGCGCGACCTCGAAGCGACCTTGGCCGCCGCCCGCGGCAAAGCACGCTATGACGCGCTGGTCTGTCTAAGCGGTGGGAAAGACAGCCTCTATCTGCTCTATCGCCTTAAAGTGGACTACGGCCTGAAGCTGCTGGCGTTTACCACTGACTTCAACATTCCGCCGATTGCTTGGGGCAACATCCGGCAGGCATTGTCGCGCCTGGATATCGACCACTTGGTTTATCGGCCTAGCGAAGCCTTCTACCGCAAGCTTCTGCGTCATTTGCTCAGCCATCAGGAAGAGCGGGGCGCCGTCTACACCGTGTCTTACGTCTATGCCCCGCTGTTCGAAGGTGACGCTTTGGCACACGCCATGGCCTTGAACATTCCGCTGGTCCTCGCCGGTTACTCCCCGGGGCAGCCGGAGCGGGAGCGCATGGTTTACGAGTTCGATCCGAGGCTGATTGCGGAAACCGACTGGACACCGCCGGCCTTACGTCACGCTGGTCTCTTCGACGAAGACGAGCTGAGCCGCTTCTGGAATCCCGTGGCGCATGCGAAGGGCAATGACTATCCCCGTTACATCGCGCCACTTCATGCCTGGGACTATGCACAAGATCAGATCATGGAGATGGTCTACGAGAAAGGCTTGGTAGCCCGAAAGCGCCATGCCAATCCAATCTTGAGCAACTATCCGATCAATTGGCTCCTGATGTATTCGGACTTGAGAAGTTTTGGCTACAACCCTTATGCACCGGAGTTTGCAGGCTTGATCCGGGAGGGTAAGGCGAGTCTTCGCTATTGGCGGCTGATGAGCCCGATTGTCGATTTTCTGATCAGGAACAGGCTCGGTCCGGCCAAGGAAGTATCCCGTTCCCTCGCTTGGTTGGGGATGAAGCCTGAGGAGCTGAGGATTACTATGCCACGCGGCGCGTATGATCCGCCCTATCCAGCGCCTGCGGCGGCGGCACAGGCTGTATAGAGTGTCATGGTAGAGCGGCGGGCCGTCTGTTGGCATGGGCGCGTGAATGCGCTGCCATGGAGTGAACGAGCGTGACGGGAGAGAGCGGCAACCTGGCGATCGACATTAGCGTCCTGGGCTATGGGCTGGCGACGCTCGGTTATCTGCTGATTGGCTTGCTGGTTCTGTTTGCCTGGCGCGCATCTGCGAGCAAATGGCTGTTCTTGGCAGCTTGTCTCGTTTCCGTTCTCTGGAGCTTGGGGGCTGCGGCGCCGGAGATAACCGGTCCCGTTCAGGAATGGCGGGGCTTCCTGGTCCCCTTGCGCACCAGTCTCTGGGCCGGCTTGCTTCTTGCCATCTTAAGCTCGGCGCGGGAAGGCGAGGGGCGGCATCTGACCATTGTAACCGCGACCGCGCTGGCGCTGATACCCGCGATACACTTGATTGTCAGTGTCCTTCCGCTTGTGCCGAACGAACAGCTGGTGTTGCTCCTGCTGCTGCCCAATATCGCTGGGCCGGTGATCGGCCTTATTCTGATCGAAAGCACGCTGCGCTCCTGCGACGAGGAGCAGCGCTGGCGCCTTAAGTTCCTCTTCCTCGGACTCGGTTTGCTCTTTGCGTTCGATCTCTTCCTCTATGCCCAAATCCTGATTCTCGGTATCTACAGCCCGGAGATTCAGCTCTCGCGGAGCTTGGTGCAGGTCCTCGCCCTGCCTTTTCTTGCGGTCTTCGCGCTGCGAAACGCCTTCACCGAGCGACCCATTCAGCTCTCACACAGCGCAGCACTCCATTCCACCGCCTTTATTGCGAGCGGGGGCTATCTCGTCTTGATGACCCTGGGAGCGCTGTTCATTCACCGCTATGCAGGCGAATGGAGAACCGCAGCGCAGGTCGTCTTCTTTGCTGGCGCCTTCGCGGTTCTGTTCCTGGTGCTGGCATCAGGCGCAGCGCGGGCAAAGGCCAAGGTTGTGATCGGCCGTCATATTTTTCGCTCGAAGTACGACTTCCGTGCGGAGTGGCGAAAGTTCACGGCGACACTGTCGGGGGAGGAGCGGGGCGTTCCCCTGGAGATGCGGGTGATCAAGGCCCTGGCCGACATCGTGGAAAGCACCGGTGGCGAGCTCTGGGCCAAGCAGGGACAGACCTTCCGCTTGCTCTCGACTTGGAATTTCGGGCCTGTCACGGATGACCGGAGCCTCTATCCCAAGATGTTTCGTCGCCACATGTTGACGCCGGATATCGTCGATGTCGACGCGGTGCGACGCCAACTCGACGCTTCAGCGGTTGAACAGAGGGAAAGTCGCTCTGTCCTTCGGTCTTGGATTCTCGTCCCCCTGTCACATCGCGGCGAGGTGGTCGCGTGGGTTGTTTTGGGTCGGCCGCGAGCCAGGCGCCAGCTCGATGCAGAGGATCGCGAGCTGTTGTCGCTTGCAGCCAGCCAGGCGGCGAGTCATTTGGCCGAGCACCAGGCCATGGAGGCGCTTGCGGAAACCCGTGAGTTCGAGCGATTCAGCCGTCAGTATGCCTTCGTCGTTCATGATATGAAGAACTTGGTCAGTCAGCTTTCGCTACTGCTTGGGAACTTCCATCGGCATAAGGATAAGCCTGAATTCCTCGAGGACATGATGGAGACGGTTGGAGAAGCGGTTGGCCGAATGCAGGATCTGATCGAGCGTATCAATGCCTTCAAGGACGGGGCCAGCGGAAGCGGCAAGGATCAGTTTGTCGACCTCGCCCGTTTTCTGAGATCGGAGGCCGCTCTGGGTGAGGCCTTGCCGAGTTATGAGTTGGAGATTGCTGAGCGGGCCTCCCAGGCGCGGGTTAAGGCCGATGTGGAGCGCTTGCGCCATGTGATTGCTCATCTGATCGGAAACGCACGGGAAGCCGCCGGGGCCGAAGGGGAGGTGACGGTGTCGTTGGATCTCGACGAGCCCTTTGCTGTGCTGGAAATCAGTGACAATGGCCCGGGTATGGACGTCGAGTTTATTCGAACGAAGCTCTTCAAGCCATTCCGCTCGACCAAGAGCGACGGTTTGGGCGTCGGCGCCTTTCAGTGCTTGGATTTTGCGCGGGAGACTGGTGGCGATCTGCGGGTGATCAGCAGCCCTGGTTCGGGCACGACCATGCGACTGCTCTTGCCCCTGGCCGGCGTGGCTGGAGCAGAGGAGCCAATCCGGGCGGTAGGGCAAGGCTAATGACGGAGAACCTTAGGAAACTGCTGATCGTCGACGATGAGCCAGGCATTCGACGCCAGCTGAAATGGGCGTTCGACGGTGTCGAGGTCCAGCTCGCCGAGGATCGGAAGAGCGCCATTGCAACGCAGGTGGAGAGCCCTAGTTCCGTGGTGCTGCTCGATCTCGGATTGCCGCCGAATCAGGACGGGCCCAGCGAAGGCTTGGCTGCCTTGAAGGCCATCACGGAAAAGACGCCGCACGCGAAGGTCATCGTCATGACCGGCCAGACGGAACGGGACTACGCTTTGAAGTCGATCGCCCTTGGCGCCTATGATTTCTATGCCAAACCTCTGGATCTTGATGAAATCACACTGATCGTCGAGCGGGCTTTCCGCCTCTATGAACTCGAGGAGGAGAACCGTCGGCTCCACGCTGAGCAGGGCTCGGCCGCTTTGCCCGGCCTGCTGACCAATAGCCCTGTTATGAAAGAGGTGTGCAGTTCGATTACGCGTTTTGCCCGCGCCGATGTTGCCGTCTTGATCATCGGCGAAAGCGGGACGGGCAAAGAGCTGCTGGCGCGTGCAGTCCACAATCAAAGCGGCCGCGCGGAAGGGCCCTTCGTTGCGATCAACTGTGCAGCGATCCCAGAAAATCTCCTGGAAAGCGAGCTATTTGGCTACGAGAAGGGAGCCTTCACCGGGGCACACAGAACCACGCCCGGCAAGATCGAGCAGGCCAGTCATGGGACGCTGTTTCTCGATGAGATTGGCGATCTGCCCATGGCGCTGCAGGCCAAGCTGCTGCGGTTTTTGCAGGAAAGAAAGGTGGAACGTGTCGGCGGCCGGCGCGAGATCGATGTCGACATTCGAGTCGTTTCCGCCACCAACAAGAACGTGGAGAGCATGGTGGCGGGGCAGGCCTTCCGCGAGGATCTCTACTTCCGGCTCGGCGAGGCGGTGGTCTCTGTGCCGCCTTTACGCGAACGACCTGAAGACAAGGTTCTGATTGCGCAGCACTTTCTCGAGGCTTGGTTGGGTGAGCAGGGGCTGCCGGCGATGCGCTTTTCTGCTAACGCGCTCGCTGCGATATCCCAGTTCGATTGGCCTGGAAACGTGCGTGAGCTTCAGAATCGGGTAAAGCGCGCGGCGGTTTCGGCTGAAGACTCGCTGATCGAAACAGCCGACCTCGGCCTCGATGCAAAGCAGGGCGCCGATGCGACCTTGTGCACCCTCAAGGAGGCCCGTCAGAGGGCTGAGGCGCAGGCGATCAACAATGCTCTGCTGCATGCGGATGGCAACGTCACCAAAGCTGCAAAGCTGCTCGGCGTAAGCCGGCCGACGCTCTACCAGCTGATGAGAGAGCATCATCAGAAGATCGAGCCCTCGAAGGATGATGTTGCGGCGACCTGACGCCCGTCTCTTAACCGAGGCACAGGCGCGGTCGTCATAGCAGCAGTGCCTGTGGCGCCTATAGCAGCAGTGCCTGTGGCGCCTAACGAAATCTTGCCGGCAGCACTTGCTGCCGGTTTACCGACGCTTAATTTGTCTTTGCAAATACAGTGGCGCCAAAAAGGCAGCCGTCGATCTAGAGCTTTTCTACAACGCTATGAATCAGGCTGCCGAGCGCGACATAGCCGGCGGATACGGTAACGATCAAAGCGGCAACGGCTGAATACCCCCGCAGACGCGCAACAGAAACACCCTCATCGTCACGCGACGCCGAGCGCGTAATTTCCATCAGCGACATGGATAGACCCCCAAAATTTAACCCTAGCGCATGATCCCCGTGCGCAGACATTCTATAGACCAATGGGTTCGAAAAGGCAAGCGCTTCGCAGCGTTGAAATTCACGCCGTCCTGACGTGATATGGTCTGCACGAGGCGCTGAAAGCCAAGTCTTGGATTGCCCAGGACGGACTGTCTATTAAGCTTGGCGCAGGTCTAGGTAAAGCCCGTATCGTTCCTAAGACGGGCGTGCTGCCTTTGTTTCTGGGTAGGCGAACCTGGCAGGTGCCCTTCTCACAACTCAGCGGGCCGCTTCGGTCTCTCCGTAGCGTCCGTAGGAGTAGTTGTAGTACTTCGAGCTATGGCCGCCGATAAGCTCGCGGGTTTTGTTCAGGACCAGGCGGATGGGGCAGGCATCGCCGAGTATCGACATTGCCTCCTCGATCGCCTCTCGGCGGGTGCGCTCAGCCTCGACGACAAAGATGATCTGCCCGGCAAAGTCGACCATAACCGTGGCTTCCGTGCTGGCCAGCACAGGAGGTGAGTCGAAGATGATGACACGGTCGGCATACCGTTCGGAGATCTCACCGGCCACGGCTTGCATACGTTTGCTGGCAAGCAGCTCCATGGACATATCGTGCGGCCGTCCGGGCCCGATGATAGACAGCTTCGGGACGTTGGTTCGCATAATCACGTCACCGACGTCGGTCTGCGGGTTTTCCAGCAGATCGATCAGGCCTGTCTTCGCCGTAATGCCCAGCGTCTTGAGGATCGAGGGCTTGGCCAAATCGGCGTCAACCAGAAGTACGTGCAAGTCCCGCTCGACGGCCAGACTCATGGCAAGATTAATGGCCGTAAAGGTCTTGCCCTCGGCCGGCCAAGCGCTGGTGACGACCACCACATTGGCGTAGTCAGAGTCGCTTGCGCGGGCTTGAGACAGAACGGCGCGCTTGACCAAACGCGTCTCATCGCCAAGCCGGCTGTTCATCGACTCCGGGGTAAGGAAACCGCGCTCCGCCAAGAGATCCAGGTCCAGGGTGATACGTTGCGCCGTCGAGTTTTCGACTGGGCCGGCCTTCTCAGGCGCACCTGTCGAGTGCCGCTGCCTCAGGCTTTTGTGCAATTGGTTGTTTGTCGACGCCCGCGCCGGCCCGGTCTTGTCCGTTTCCTCAACGGGAGCAGGCGGAGCTGCCGTCGTTAAGCGCTGCGCGGCCCGCTCGATGATGGATGCTTTCTCTTGGGCGATCTCTTCGTCCTGGGCGTATGGATCTCGAGTCATTGCGTCCCTTGCCGGTTCCGTTGGCCAGCCCTTAGGCGGCTGCGCTACAGGTTTAACAGGTTACGGATTTGGTCGAGGCCGTTGCGCAGGGATTCCGTCGACTCCGATGAGCCCGCGTTGGACTCCCCGCCCAACGTCATGAAGCCAGCGTAGATGGCCAACAAGATGAGACCTGCCAAAAAGAAGCCGAAGGTAGATACGCCGCGGCTCACGAGGCTCGGCCGGTCCCCGATCATTGAGAACGAACCGATCACCGGGGCGTCGAAGTCGCGTCTCAAGTGCGTGATGCTGCCATAGGTCGTCTTAAGTATTGCGATCAGGCAGGCAATTCCGATGCCAGCACCGAGGCCACCAACGAAGACGCCGGAATAAAAGATCGGGCGATTCGGGCCGGTTGCCTGGGTCGGCACTTTGGGCGGCTCGATGATTCGGAAGGTCAAGCGATCGCCGCTGGTTTCACGATCAGCGGAGATGCGCGCCGTCTCACGCCTTGAAAGCAGGGTCTGATACTTCGAGAGAATGATCTCGTAGTCGCGATTGAGGCGGGCCATCTCGGCTTCCACCTCAGGAACCCGCATAGCGCCTTCCAAGATGGCTCCCAGCTCCGCTTCCGCCTGCTCAAGCCGCTTACGCAGGAATTCCACATCGGACTCTTGGCGGATCGTCTCGAGCTTGAGACTATCATAAAGGGGGTTCGGCACGTTCACTTCCGTCGGAATTGCCTCGGCTTCGTCGGCGAACGAGTCGATGAACTGCTGCTCCTGCACAGCGCGCTTCTCCTGCAGCGCTTCCAGCCGGCGCTGTGCCGCCTTCACATCGGGATGCTTGTCAGTAAAGAGGCTGAGGAGCTCTCTGATCTGCGCTTCGACCGCTGCGATCTGAATGTCGACATCGGACGGAGGACCGGCGCCAAACTCTTCATTCACCACGGTTTCGGTAGGCAACGCCTCCAACTCGCGCTGGAGGATTTCCAGCCGCGTCAAGGCACCGTCGAGGGCTTCGCGCGTCACCTTGACCGCTTCCTGAGCCTGCGCGCGGCGTCCTTCATAGCCGGTTGCGCCCCCCGGCAAGAGGCCGATGTTGCGCTGTTTGAAGCGCGCCATGCGCTCTTCGGCAGCCTCCAACTGCGTCTCGTAATCGCGAATCTGGTCTTCCAGAAAGCGCTGAGCGCTGTTCATGTCGTTGCGCTTCTCGCCAAGATTGTTCTCAACGAAAATAGTCGTGAGCGCTTGAACCACGTTCTTGGCCAGAACCGGGTCATGATCCTCGAAGCTAACCAAAAAGAGATTGCTCCGATCAGACTCGATGTTCGTGCGGTCGCGGACGCTCTCGATCAGCGCGTCCATCTCCGTTTCGGTGGTTGCCGAGACGTCGAGATCGGTCATGCGCGCCACTTCTTCCAAGTTCGGTCTGGATAGAAGGGTGCGCCGCATGACCTCGACCTCACGATCGAGATCGGATTCGACGGCCAAGCCGCTCAGCAGAGGCTGCAGGATGTTAGCGGTGTCCACGTAGATGCGGGAGCTCGCCTTGTACTGATCCGGCATCATCGAAACGAAAGTCCAGCCGGCTACGCTGACAATGGCGCACGTGATCAAGGCAAACCAGCGTCGACGCCATAAAGCGTTGACGTAAAAGAGAATCTGCTCAAATACCTCGTCCAAGACGAACCCCTCCGACCTTGGCTAAGCGACATGACCGGCCGACTGCCGGGCGTCATACCGCCAGACTACAGCGACGGATGAAGCGAGTGTGACGAGAGTGGTATCCGCTCTTTGGCTAACAATCGCTAAAGAAAGCTCTCCGGGATGATGATTACATCTCCCGGCAGCAAAGCCACGTTGGCGTTAACATCCCCGTCTCTCATGAGCCGACCTAGTCTCAGCCCATACTCCGTCTGCTGCCCCTCAACGACGCGCACAAGCGTTGCGCTATCCCCGTCCGCGAACTCGGTTAAGCCACCTACCGCAATCATGACATCAAGCAGAGTCATATCTGCGCGATAAGGAATTGATCGCGGATTCGCCGCTTCTCCGAGAACTCGAACTTGCTGATCAAATTGACCAACAAAAGATGACATAATTACGGTCACGAAGGGGTCTTGGATAAAGACCCCCAGTTCCTGCTCCACGGCGTCGGCAAGCTCGCTCGGAGTTTTGCCGGCTGCCTCCAGATCTTCAATAAGCGGGACCGATATGCGCCCATCTGGACGGACGCTGACAGTGGTGGAAAGCTCTGGATTGCGCCAAACGAACAGCTGGAGGCTGTCGCCAGGCCCGATCCGGTAAAGTGGCGCATCGATGCCAGGGCCCGTTTCGCCGATTTGCGCCGGCGGCAGGGTCTCCTTGCCACTACAGGCGGCGAGACCAACCGCCAAGGCAACGATGCATCCGATGTAGCGGCCGCTGTGCGCCGCCGTTTTCAAACTATCCAACATGCTCACGTCCCACGTTCGCTTTAGCTGTGCACGCTACCCCTAAGCACCAGATTTTCAGTTAATGAACCGTAACTTATACGATTCCTTCCCGATCAACAATCCATTTAGCGGGACTTTTCCAACGTTAAGCCTTCTGAAAGCCGTAAAGACGATGATGGGAGTGGGAAGAGGGTCAAGAAGGGGTAGTGTGTCAATGGCAATAGCGACTGGGTGCGATGGGAGCCAATGTGGGCGTCCGCGCTCGCATCGCCATGGACAGTGCGGCGACGAGCGCGAGAGCGCGCGGGCCGCGGCTCTAGAGAACTTCAGAACTCTCTTCAAAGTTGTCGAGGCGCGCACGCCAGCGGAACTGGAGGCAGCTTACCGGCTACGCTACCAGGTCTACTGCATCGAGAATCCCTTCGAATGCAAAGAAGACAATCCCGGCGAGCGGGAAACCGACCGTTTCGACTGGCATTCCGTGCACAGCATTCTTGTCCATCGAGCAAGCCAGGACGTGATTGGGACCCTGCGGCTGGTGCTGCCGCTGGGCAGGGCCTTACCTATCCAGGAGCTTGAGCCCAGTCCGCTCGATTTCTTTGAAGGGCATTTGCCGCTCGAAACCACCGCCGAGGTCTCTCGTTTTGCCGTATCGAAGGATTTTCGCCGGCGCCAAGGCGAGGAGCGCTACCCCGACGTGAGCTGGCAGGGGCCGGATGGTAGCCAAAGCGCCGCGCCGATGCGCCGTCTCATGCCCTATCTCTCGGTTGGCTTGTTGCAGGGAGCCTTGAAGCTCAGCCTTCGGCATGGTGTGACCCACATGTGCGCCATCATCGATCCGTCGCTGCTGCGCCTACTGGGGCGGTTCGGATTGCATTTCCAGCCGATCGGTGAGCCGGTCAACTACCACGGCGTGCGGCAGCCCTGTATTGCCGAGCTTGACGCGCTTTTGCATTCCGCCGCGGAGGAGCAGCCAGACATTTGGGCTTTGGGTACCGAAGACGGAAAGCTGCTCGAAGGCCTCAAGACCGGCCGGGTGAGCGCCTAAGCCGAGGCCATCAGGCCGCTCAGGCCCATAACACTTCTCCTCTAAAGCGTGAGCGCGACCCCGAGGACAAGGCGAGACTCTCCGTCAAACTGCCCGAACAAGCCGCGAGCCCCGCCATAAAACACATCGGCCCCACCCCACACCGTGACACTGTCCGTGAAGTCGTACTGCACTTTGGGACGCACCAATCCGTCGCCGATGTTAAGGCCCTGAAGCCACTGCATCTCTAGCGCCAATCGATCGTTTAAAAAGGATCTGCGGGCGAGAAGCGTGATCGTCGTTTCCGTGCGGTCACGTGTGACCCCTTCCGTGTTGTCGACGATAATGTCCTGGAACAACTGCCCGCTGATCAGCGTGTCTCGCATGCCGTACCAATCGAGGCCCAGCACGTAGTTGAAGTTCGGTGACTCCTCGATGCCGTCGTCGTCGTTCGGGTTGTCGGTGATGAAGTAACGGTTCGTCGACAGTGCTGCTTCGCCTCGGACGACGAAGTCGCCGAAGGCATTGCTGAAGGTGCCGCCGATGAGGTGGGTCCGCCTGAACTCGGGCTCGATCACTACCGTTGGAAAGGAGTCGCGGTTCTGAAAAGGAATTTCCGTGTCGTCGTAGGCGTAGAGGTAGTTGAAGCTCAGATCCCAGCCATCAACAAAGGCGGAGAGACGCAAGCCGATATCGGAATCCGAAATGGGGTTGTCCGGACGATCGGGATCGTCGAGCACGAAGCGGGTACCGGGCACCGGGACCGGAACGAAGCTCGGCGACGTAAAGGCGTAGGCGGCATCCGGCTCGGGAATGTCGTTGTAGGTCGTGTCGGGGATCCACACGAGTTCCGCCAGCACATCGCCAAGCGGGATTTCCGCTTTCACGGTCCATAGGGGTATCCGGGAATCCTCGAAGTCGTCGAGGATGAATTCCCGGAAGTCCTGCGGATTAACGACGTCGAGCACCTTCAGGCCGTCAGACTGCCCCCACACGGTTTGCTGCTTGCCGACGACGAAATAGGCGAAATCGGTGGGGACTTCGAAAAAGAACTCGCGCAGCTCCGCTTCGCTGTTGCTGTTGAAGCGCAGGCGCCGGGATTCAGGGCTGGTGGTGTCCTGCGAGGGAGAGCCGGGCTCCAACTCGTCGAAAGCGTCATAGCGGAAGCGGCCCTTTGCCGTGAAGCGGATGCCTTCGTCGAAGGCGACCTCGACGCCGGGCAGCAGCTCCGTTTCCAGCTTCTGGCCGTCCAGGTTGTCGATCTCGAGTGCGCCTTCGGTCGACGCCCGCAAGGTGTAGACGATCTCGACCTCGTCTTCCTCGTCCTGACCGGCCGTTTGCGCCTGTGCCGCGAACAGGGGCATGAGGATCAGGCCCGAGACCAGCAAGACTAACCGGATGTGGAGCAACGTCCGAAGGCCCGTCCAACCCGACGACTCGCAGCTCTTATGCGGGCCTACTCTACAGAACAAATTCACTGTCAGCCCCTGACGGTCAAGAAACGACCAAGGATCAAAGGTCATCTTCTCTAAAGACCACGGCGAATCGCGGCCTGACTAAAGACATCCCGATCCATTTCATCTTTGTAGACAACATCGCTGATCCGAAAAACAGTTTTATGGCCTGTCTTATGATTTTCCATGACAAGCAACTGCGGGGTCCAAATCCCCGATACTTGAGCGATGTCCCGAACATGAAGCGTTTTGAGGCGGTTGCCTTGCGTATCCCAATACTCTGTCCGTCGCGCAATCCAGATCTCTTCATCGATGCAGCTCACGGTGCGACTGTAACCAAGCTCCTGCGCGACGGAGTCGGTCTGCGGCGTCGCCTCCAGAAGCAGGCAAGGGATGCCGTCGGCAGTATCGCGCCCGACCGATTGAAATGCATAGTCTCCGATTGCGATCTTTCCGTCGAGCTTCATGTCGTCATAGGTGAAATCCGTGCCCATGAAGTAGTCGCCACGGTCGGAGCCGGATATCCGGCGAACCTTGCGTAGGGCCGGCAGGTAGAGCCACTGGTCATCCTGCTCGCCGGCTTCGGCGTAGTCGAAGGTCAAGAAGGCGGTGTCCCGCACGTTGCGCGGCTGCTCGAAGTAGATGGCGATCTTCTTGTCTTCGCCGTCGTAGGTGCGGAACGAGCGCGTGGTCCGCTCGCGTGTGCTGCCGCCCGAGTCGATCAGCTGCATGACCAACTGGCGGGAGACGTACTGACCGTCGTCGCGGGCGTTGACGTTCTCGGCCACGCTGCGCCCCTCCGGCAGGGCGTCGGCCCTTGCCACGCCCATGTGCTCTGCCGTCAGGACCGCGAGACAGGGGAGGGCAAGAGCTAAGACGCGGAGGTTTTGACGGAAGAGCATATCTCGTTTCCTGCCTGCCGTTGAGTGGGGAGATCGGATGGAAGAGCGGTGCGTGCCGACGACCGCAGTTTCGTGCCAAGCGGCTTGATGGTCAGAACAAGGGACGGGAGCAGTAGAAGGCTTGCTAGGACGCTGGCAGACAATGAGACAGTGACAAGACCACCAAAGCGCGCGACACCGGGAACTTCGCCCAGCACAAGGACGCCAAATCCCAAGAAACCCGTCAAGAAACAGAAGAAGATTGCCGGTCCCGACGTCTGCATCGCTTTCGCAACCGCTTGTTCCAAGGATGCGGCGTTCCGATTGCACTCGTCTACTCGGTGCAACAGGTGAACACCAAAGTCGATGCTGAGGCCAATGGCGATGGCGGCAGTCATCGAGGTGCCGACGCCAAGGTTGATATTCGCGAGGGCCATCGTGGCATAGACGGTCAACACGGCGAAAATGACAGGCACCATGACCAGGCTGCCACGCAGCGGCGAGCCGAAGGAGATCGTCGCAATCAGCCACACGACCAAGAGCGACGCCAGAATGCTGGTCAAATGGCCGTCAAACAGCATGCCGACCCAGCTAACATGCACCATGGCAACGCCCGATACAGTAACAGTGACGGCTGCCGGCGGATGATTCGTGTCGAGATAGGCAGCGAGCGCGTCGATCAGCTGCTGTTCATCGCGGAACCATCCGCTGTCGAAGTAAAGCCGAAGATTGGCGCTGTCGTAGCCATTGTTGATGAGTGTGCGAAAGTCGGCCGGGTCGCCGCTCAGCGTGTAGAGCAACAGGTACTGAGCCGCACGCTCTTCCGAGTCGAAGATCATGTCGGCTGGCTCGCCAGGCTCCTTCAGTGCTTGGTCAATCTCTCTGAGCGGGTCGAGGTAGGAAACGCTCTGCAGTACTCCGGGCAGCGACTCAGCATAAGATTGAAGGCCCTCGACGTAGCTCAGAACCTCGGGCGCCAGGAGAGCGTCTTCTCGGTCTCCTTCAATGAGGATGTCAACGTAGTTGCTGCCTATGCCGCGCTCGTTGATCAGGGAGTCCGCAACCACGATTGGCTCATCGGACTGAAAGTTGTCGATGTAAGCTTCGTCGACCGTCAGCCCGATCGCTGATATTGCCCCGAAGACAATCCAGATGCCCGACAGGATCACGATACTGCGAGGGAATCTGAACGGCAGGTATGTCAGCAGCCGCGAGCCCGCTATCTTGATTGCTTCCGCCGCGCTTTTGTTGCTTTCAGGACGCTGACTGCTGGCTGAGACCCGTGAGGACAACAAGGCGAGCGCTGCCGGCACAACTGTAAGCGAGTAGAGCCAGGCGACCACGATACCCAGCGCGGTAAAGAGACCGAATTCTCGCATCGGCGGTATGGCCGAAGAGAAGCCGAGCGCCAAGCAGCCAGCCGCCGTCGTCAAGGTAGTAACCGTTACTGGACGGGTCATGACCAGCATGGTCTCGACGACCGCCGCCCGAGCCGGTTCTGCGTAGTGGACAGTGCGCCGCTTCCTGTAATCGCTGTAGATGTGCAGCGCGTCATCGACGGAGATACCGATCAAGATCACCGGAAGCGCATTTGTGATCACATAAAAGCGGATATCCAACAACGCCATCATGCCGAGTGTGACGGCCGTGCTGCCGAGTATGACAAGAGTGGGCACGAGCACCCCGGCGCCATTGCGATTGGCAAGGAAGAGGCTGAGCAGTACGAGGCCGGCGGCTAAGGGAGCGAGCGTAAGAGCATCTCGGTCCATATAGATGCCGAGGTAGCCGAGCATGGCGCCGGTCCCTGCGACATGCAGCGTCTCTCCGTCCAAGGTCGCCTGGCTGTCAACCAGGTCAATCACGTCCCAATAGACCTGTTCGGCATCTGCACCATCGAGCAGCTCCGCGACAACGAGCGTCACGCTGTGATCGGGCGAGACAAGCCGGCCTATTGCCGATGGCGTTGCCTCGACAGCATTGCGGACCCGGGCGACGTCTTCCTGGGATTGGGGGCGTGCAGACAAGAAGGGTTCAACGGTAAGGCCATACGCGTCCCCGGAGATGCTCTTCTCTGTCGAGAGACTCGTAACCCGTTCCGGATCGATGCCGGACACTGTCCTAAGGCGTTGGGTAAGCTCATCAACGAGCGCAAGGGTTGCGGCTGTGAATATTCCGTCTTGATCGCTTCGGTGAACCGCAATGATCACCGGGTCCTTCAGTCCGAAGGTCTCGATCAGGCGCTCCCGGTCGTAGACGGCTGGATGGCCTTCGGGAATGAAGACCTCTGCATCGGTGTCCTTCTCTAATTTGAGGGCGTGTATGCCGAAGAAGACGATGGCAGCCAGACCGCAAAGCAAGACGATGAGCGGACGCCCAGCGATGGCGGAGAAGAACCGCCGCAGGATCGTTGGCTGATCTGATGCGCGCATGCTGCCCTCAGACTTGGTTAGCAAGGCATAAGCCTCGGCTGTTTTGAAATCGTTAACACTCTTCGGCGAGCCGCCGCCAACGGCGGCAGAGCCCCGACAAGAGAATCGTTAGTCCCTACGACAGTCGGGCAGGATTGGCTTGGGATAACATTATGGCGCTGGGCGGGTGCGCGAGCCTCGGCCCCCTGCGGAGCGATCAGCGAAAGGCGCTAGCCTTTCTCGCGGTTGTAATCGTCGGCGTAGCGTACGATGTCGTCCTCGCCGAGATAGCTGCCGACCTGAACCTCGATGATCTCCAGCAGGATTTTGCCTGGGTTCTCAAGGCGGTGCTTGCAGCCGAGCGGCAGGTAGACCGACTCGTTTTCGGAGATCAGGAAGGTTTCGTCGTCGCGGGTCACCTTCGCTGTCCCTTTGACGACGATCCAGTGCTCGGCGCGGTGATGATGCCGTTGCAGGGAAAGCTTCTCGCCCGGTTTGACCACAAGTCGCTTGACCTGGAAGCGGGTGCCTTCGTCGACCTGTTGATAGGAGCCCCAGGGGCGGAAGACCTCGACGTGGCTTTCCCACTGGCTGCGACCGTCCTGCTTGAGGCGTTCGAAGATCTTGCCGACCGATTGCGATGCCGTGCGGTCGGCCACCAGGATGGCGTCCTTGGTGGCTACGACCACGGTGTCCTCCAAGCCGACTGTTGCCAGAATCTGCCCGGCTTCGGAGCGCAGATAGTTGTTTCGGCTTTCGAGGGTCATGGTGTCGCCGCTGGACACGTTGCCGTCGGCGTCCTTCTCGCCGATCTGCCAAAGCGCCGACCAGGAGCCGACGTCGTTCCAACCGAAGGAGACGGGCACCACAGCCGCTTTGTCGGTACGTTCCATCAAGGCATAGTCGATGGAGATGGAGGGCGCGCCGACGAAGCTGTCTTCTGCGAGGCGAACGAAGGAGAGATCGCGCCGCGCGTCGCCGACGGCCGTTTGACAGGCGCTCAGAATATCCGGCGCCAAAGCATTGATTTCTTCCAACAACGCCTTGACCGGAAAGACGAACATGCCGCTGTTCCAGCAGAAGCCGCCTTCGGCGAGGAACTGCTCGGCGCGCGCCAAGTCCGGCTTTTCGTGAAAGCGGGCGACCCGGAAGGCCTCGTTGCTGCCGTTCAGGGCCTCGCCCAGCTTGATGTAGCCGAAGCCGGTTTCAGGCCCCGTCGGCTCGATGCCGAAGGTCACGAAGAAGCCTTGGGCCGAGGCCTGGGCAGCGTGCGCGACGGCGGCGACAAAGCGGTCTTGCTGGCCAATGGCGTGATCGGCCGGTAGCACCAGCATGGTCGCCTCCGGGTCGAGGCGGTCGAGATAGGCGGCGGCGGCAACGATGGCGGGGGCCGTGTTGCGCCCCTCCGGTTCCAGCAGGATCGTGGCCTCTGTCTCGCCAATATCGCGCAGCTGCTCGTCGATCATGAAGCGCTGCTCGACGTGACAAGCGACCAATGGTGCCGCAAAACGCTCGCGGTCGCCGACGCGCTGTAGGGTTTCCTGTAGCAACGTCAGCTCGGAATTCAAAGCGTGCAGCTGCTTCGGATAGGTCGCTCGTGAGAGGGGCCAGAGGCGCGAGCCTACGCCGCCGCTGATGATCACTGGATGGAGCATCGAGTCTCCTGCTTGTCAGGCAGCCATCGGCTGAAGCCGGTGGCTATGGCACTGCTTAAGCATCTAAACGTAAAATAAGCACCAAACCACATCTGTTTTTGCGCGATTTTTCCAATTCATGGACTGACTTCTGTAAAGCGCTCTAGAAGCGGCCGGGCCGTAGAGGCGCGAGGTTGATCGGTGCCGGGGTGCCGGCGACCAAGTCCCTCACAAGGCGCGCCGTCGCCGCCGCTTGGGTCAGGCCCAGGTGGGCATGGCCGAAGGCATAGACGACGCGGGATGTGGCTGCACTGTGGCCGATCACCGGCAGGCTGTCGGGCAGCGAGGGCCGATGCCCCATCCACTCGATGCCGCCTTCCGTGTTGAGGTCGGGAAGAAAGCCCTTGGCCTTGGTCAGCATGGTGCGGGCACGGGCATAGTTGGGCGGGGCGTCGAGCCCGGCCAATTCGTCGCCGCCACCGACCCGTAGACCGCTCGACAGCGGTGAGACCACAAAGCCGTGATCGCCAAAAATAAGTTGGCGCTCCAGTATGATAGCTGGATTTTCTAACGTCGTGTTGTAGCCGCGTTCAGTTTCGAGCGGGATGCGATCCCCGAGGCCCTTGGCAAGGGGGCGGGACCAGGCGCCGGCCGCCAGGACAATCTGCGCAGCGGCAAGGGTCCTTCCGCAGCCCAAGCTTAACTGCACCCCATCCGGTCCCGGTTTCACAGCCATCGCCTGCGCCTTGGCCAGGACGGCACCGCGTCCTTGGATAGCCTCGGCCAGTAACAGGGTCACCTCGTAGGGGTCCGAGACCATCTCCCAACTGGGCACGTGCGTGCCGTGACGAAAGGCGGAGGACAAGCCCGGCTGAAAGTGATGCAAATCATCGTCTTGCAGGTGCTCGAAGGCGATGCCGTGGGCCTTGCGCAATTCCCAGGAGGCCGCGGCACGGCGAAAGCTGCCGGCGCCGTCATAGAGCTGCAGCGAGCCGGTTGGCCGCAGCTTGTCCTCGGCGCCGGCGAGCGCCCAGAGCTTGGGGTTCTCGGCCCGGCTGAGCGCCATGAGGTCAGCCAAAGCGGCAATGCTGCGCGTGACCTGCGCGGGGCGGCTGGCATAGACGAAGCGCAGCAGCCAGGGGAGCATGCGCGGCAGGTAGCCGATGGGCAGGCTCAGCGGTCCCAGGGGATCGAAGAACCATCGCGGGACCTGCCTCAAGGTTCGGGGCGAGGCGAGGGGCAGGATGTCCGATAGGGCGAGCCCGCCGGCATTGGCTTTGGAGGCGCCCTCGGCAACGCCTTTGCTATCGATAACAAGGACTTGGCGGCCGGCCTCCTGCAGGTAGGCGGCACAAGCCAAGCCGATGATACCGGCACCGACCACCACCACGTCCTGTCTCTCTGCAAGGGACGCGGGCGGGGAAAGCGGCGGAGGAGAGGGAAAAGCTGTGACCATGGCCGTCGCTGCTTGAACGTGATGCCATGCTTGCTTGTCTTACTGCGCTTCGGTCAAGCGGGAAGGGGCTGAGACAAGCACAGGGGATACAGGGGAAATCTTAGGTGAAAATACAGAGTATCTGGCTTAAGCAGGGGCCTGATCGGCTGCAGGCTGCGGCCGGTCCCGGCGCAGCCGTCAGTAAGCTGTAACCGCTTGGGTTTATAGGCCGGGGGCAGGATTGATCGGAGCTGTTGGCTTCTCCGGCCCGGAGAAGTACTCCAAAGGGCCGGAAGTGAAGGAGACAAGCGTGGCGGCAAAGGTTCTCTGCGTGTTCGGGACGCGGCCCGAGGCCATCAAGATGGCGCCGGTGGTCCGCAAGCTGCGGGAGAGCCCGGGGATCGACACGCGAGTCTGCGTCACGGCGCAGCACCGCCATATGCTCGACCAGGTGCTGGGTATCTTCGGCATCGAGACCGATCACGACCTCGATCTCATGACGCCGGGCCAGGATCTCTTCGATGTCACGAGCCGGGTCCTCCTCGGTATGCGCGACGTCCTGCGCAGCGAAAAGCCGGATGTCATGCTGGTACACGGGGACACGACAACCTGCTTTGCCGCCGGCTTGGCGGCTTTCTATGAGAACACCGCGCTTGGCCATGTCGAAGCCGGGCTGCGCACCCGAAACCTGCGCGCGCCCTTCCCGGAGGAGGCAAATCGGAGTCTGGTCGCCCGGGTCTGCGACTATCATTTCGCCCCGACGGAGCTCTCTCGGAAGAACCTCCTGGCCGAGGCGGTGCCGGAAGAGCAGATCTGGGTCACGGGCAACACGGTCATTGACGCTTTGCTGATCGCGCGCGACATGCTTCCGGAGCAGCCCGCCTCATACTGGCAAGAGCATCTGGGCGATCAACTGCTCGGACAGGTCCGCGAAGGGCCGGAGCGCTTCGTGCTGATCACCGGACACCGGCGCGAGAATTTCGGCCAGGGCTTCCGCGACCTCTGCATGGCCATCCGCCAGCTTGCCGAGCGCCACCCTAAATGGCTTTTCGTCTATCCGGTCCACCTCAATCCCAACGTTCAGAAGCCGGTCAACGAGATTCTCTCCGGTCTCACCAACGTGCGCCTTATCGAGCCGCTGGACTACCTGCCCTTCGTTTGGCTGATGGACCGCTGCGATCTCATCCTCACAGACTCCGGCGGCATCCAGGAAGAGGGGCCCTCGCTCGGTAAGCCCGTCCTGGTCATGCGCGACGTGACCGAGCGGCCCGAAGCGCTGGATGCCGGGACCGTCCTGCTGGTCGGAACGAAGCAGGAGATGATCACCACGTCGGTCGAGAAGGTCTTGCTCGATCAGGCGACTTACGACGCCATGGCCCGGGCCATCAATCCCTATGGCGACGGGCGCGCCGCCGGGCGCATAGCGGCGACCTTGAGCGAACGCTTTTCATTGGCCGCTTAGCAGCGATTTCTTTGGTTTTCGGGAGATGGAGGTTTATCGATGAAGAAGGTTTGTGTCATGGGGCTCGGCTACATCGGCCTTCCCACCGCATCCTTCCTCGGCACCAAGGGTTACCAGGTACACGGCGTCGATATCTCGCCGAACGTGGTGGACACGATCAACCGCGGCGATGTCCACATCACCGAGCCGGAGCTCGATGTGCTGGTCAAATCGGCAGTGCAGTCGGGCAACCTCAAGGCGGCCTTGGAGCCCGCCGAGGCCGATATCTTCATCATCGCCGTGCCGACGCCGTTGAACGGTAGCCACGAGCCTGAGCTGTCGGCCGTGACCAAGGCGACCGACGCCATCTCGCCCTACATCAAGCCCGGCAACATCGTGATTCTCGAGTCGACCAGCCCGGTGGGTACCACTGATCGCCTGGTGGCTGACCGTCTGCGGGAGCTGGGCCACAAGGTCGGGGAAGATGTTCACGTCGCCCACTGCCCGGAACGGGTTTTGCCCGGCCGCATCCTGGCAGAGCTGGTCGGCAACGACCGCATTGTCGGCGGCATCGACGATACCTCGACCACCAAGGCGGCCGATTTCTACCGCGAGTTCGTCGCCGGCGAGGTGCTGGAGACCACGGCGGCCACGGCGGAGCTGGCCAAGCTCTCGGAAAACACCTTCCGCGACGTCAACATCGCGCTGGCCAACGAGCTCTCGATGATCTGCGACGACATGGACGTGGACGTCTGGGATCTCATCGCGCTGGCCAACCGCCATCCCCGCGTCTCGATCCTGCAGCCGGGCCCCGGTGTCGGCGGCCACTGCATCGCCGTCGATCCCTGGTTCATCGTCGCGGCGGCGCCGAACCAGGCACGGCTCATCCGCACCGCACGCGAGGTCAACATCGCCAAGCCCGAATGGGTCGTGGAGAAGATCAGGGCGCGGGCGGAGAAGTTCAAACGCCCGACCATTGCCTGCCTGGGCCTGGCTTACAAAGCCGATATCGACGATTTGCGCGAGTCGCCGGCGCTCGACGTGGTCGAGAAGCTGCGAGAGGCCGACTTAGGTGAGCTCTTGATCAGCGAGCCCTACGTAAAATCCCATCCGGATTACGACCTGGTCGACTGGCAGGAGGCCGTGCAGCGCGCCGACATCGTCGTCGTGCTGGTCGACCACCGCCAGTTCAAGGGCCTCAAGCCCAAGGACCTGCAGGAGCGGGTGCTGATCGATACCCGCGGCATGCTGCGCTGACGCGACCGACCTACTCGCTCTTCCACTCCGGCTTGCGCTTCTCGGCGAAAGCCTTCGGGCCTTCCTTGGCGTCGTCCGAAGCCATCATCTCTTCGTAGATCGCAATGCCGCTCTTGCCGGCCTTGAGGCGTGCCATCGCTTCCGGCAGGGGCAGTGCGGCGATCTGCGGCGTCACCGCCTTGAGCGCCCGGAGCGGCAGGGGCGCGTAGCCCGCCAGCTGATCGGCCAAGGCCCGCGCGGCCGGTAGAAGCTCCTCGGAGGAATGCACATCGCGGACGAAGCCCCAGTGCTTGGCTTCGGCGGCGCTCATGCGTCGGCCGGTATAGAGCAGGTCCATGGCCACGTGATGCGGGACCACGCGCGGCAGGCGCTGCACAGCGCCGGTGTCGGGCAGGAAGCCGCGTTCCATGTCGGGTAGCCAGAACTCGGCATGCTCGGCGGCGAGAATGAGGTCGCAGGCCAGCACCAGCTCGAAGCCGCCGCCGACGGCAAAGCCGTTAACGGCACAGATCACCGGCTTGTCCAGGTCCCAGAACTCGGTGATGCCACCCCAGCCGCCGGCGGTCCAGCCGAGAGTCAGGGCATCTTCACCGGCCTCGGTCAGGCGCGCCGCTTCCTTGAGGTCCCAGCCGGCGGAGAAGGCGCGTTCGCCGCTGGCCGTCAGCAATCCGACGAGGAGGTTGGGGTCGTCACGCAGAGTGCAGAAGGCTTCATAGAGGCCGTCGGCCAAGGCTTGGTTGACGGCGTGGACGGGCGGGCGGTCCAGCGTGATCTCGAGGACCTTGCCGCGGCGCTCGGTCTTGACGGCAGCTTCGCTCATGGTCGCTTACCGCCCCTTCCAGACCGGTGCACGCTTCTCGGCGAAGGCGAGGGGACCTTCCACTGCATCCTCGCTGTCGACCATGGCGGCGTGTGCGGGCCACGCACGGCTCTTCATGGCGGCATAGCAGTCGGCAAGGCTGGTGGTTTCTCCGTGGCGGAAGGCTTCCATGGTCGAAGCGACGGCCAAGGGCGCTGCCGAGACGATGTCTCGCGCCAGGGCACGGGCGGCCTCCATCAGCTCGGCGCTCGGCACGACACGATTCACCAGCCCAAGGCGCAGCGCTTCCTCGGCATCCATGCGCCGGCCGGTCAGCAGCATCTCCAGAGCAATGGCGCGTGGGATGCGCTTGGGCAAACGCACGGCGGTGGCGTCGGCAATGACGCCGACATGAACCTCCGGAGTCCAAAACTCGGCATGGTCGGC
Source organism: Rhodovibrionaceae bacterium (assembly GCA_028279885.1). GTDB lineage: Bacteria > Pseudomonadota > Alphaproteobacteria > Kiloniellales > DSM-21159 > JANQMX01. Next base: position 158,002 of record JANQMX010000077.1, read on the forward strand.
CGCCACTGCCAGATCGGCACTCACCATGATGTCGACGCCGCCGCCGATGGCGTTGCCGTTGATCGCGGCGATGATTGGCTTGTTGCGGTCGAACAGCTCGGTGATGCCGCCAAAGCCGCCGGGGCCGTAGTCGCTGTCCACCGCTTCCCCCTCGGCGGCGGCCTTGAGATCCCAGCCGGCACTGAAGAAGCGCTCGCCGGCGCCGCTCAGAATGGCGACCCGCAGGCTATCGTCCGCGAGGAAGTCGAGGAAGAGCTGCCCCAGCTCCCGGCTGGTCGGATTGTCGATGGCGTTGGCCTTCGGCCGGTCGATGACGACCTCCAAAATGCCGTCTGCCTTGCTGATCTTGAGCGCATCGGTCATGGCGGCCTCCGGTTAGCTCTCAAGCGGGCGCAGAATGTCGCGGGAAATGATGTGGCGCTGCACCTCGCTGGTGCCGTCCCAGATGCGCTCCACCCGGGCGTCGCGCCACAAGCGCTCCAGCGGCAGCTCGTCCATCAAGCCCATCCCGCCGTAGATCTGCAGCGCCTCGTCGGTCACTCGGGCCAGCATCTCGGTGGCGTAGAGCTTGGCCTCGGCGATGGCCCGGTCCGCGGGTTCGCCGGCGTCCAGCTTCCAGGCCGAAGCCAGGGTCAGGTAGTCGGCGGCGTCGATCTCGGTGATCATGTCGGCGAGCTTGAAAGAGGTGCCCTGGAATTTGCCGATGGTTTGGCCGAACTGCTTCCGGGTGGCGCACCACTCGGCGGCGAGGTCAAAGGCGCGGCGGGCGCGGCCGACGCTCATCGCTGCCACCGTGATGCGGGTGGCGTAGAGCCAGCGGTTCATCAGCGCGAAACCGCCGCCTTCCTCGCCGAGGATCTGGCTTTGCGGCACTCGGCAGTCGTCGAAGCTCAGAATGCAGTTGTGATAGCCGCGGTGGGAGACGCTGTTATAGCCCTTGCGGATCTCGAAGCCCGGCGTGCCGCGGTCGATCAGGAAGCAGGTGATGCGCTTCTTCGGGCCCTTCGGCGTGTCCTCCTCGCCGGTGGCGATGAAGACGATGGCGAAGTCGGCGATGTCGGCGTGGCTGATGAAATGCTTGGTGCCGTTGATAACGTAGTCGTCACCGTCGCGCCGGGCGAAGGTCTTCATGGAGCGGATGTCGGAGCCCGCGTCTGGTTCGGTCATGGCCAGGCAGTCGATCCGTTCGCCGCGCACGGCCGGGAGAAGATAGCGTTCCCGCTGCTCTTCATTGGCGCCGCAGAGGATGTTGGAGGGACGGCCCCAGAAGGTGTTGAGGGCCATGGAGGTGCGGCCAAGCTCGCGCTCCAGCAGCGCAAAGGTCAAGTGGTCCAGCCCGCCACCGCCGAACTCCTCTGGGATGTTCGGAGCATAGAAACCCATGGCCAGAACCTTGTCCTGGATGGCGCGGCCCACCTCCTGTGGCACCACACCCGTGCGCTCTATGTCCGCTTCCAGCGGATAGAGCTCGGTCTCCACGAAGCTTCGTACGGTTTCGACGACCATGCGCTGCTCGTCGCTCAGGCCGAAGTCCATCCCTTTGTCTCCTTGGGTTAGATGCGTTCTGCGTGGCCGTCGACCGCAAGTGCCTGGCCGGAAATGCTGGCGCCCGCCGGTGAGGCGAGGAAGAGAACCGTGCCGGCGATGTCCTCCGGCGTGACGAAGCGGCGCAGCGATGTGCCTGCCGCGTACTCGTCGCGGATCTCGGCTTCCGTTCGCCCGGTAGTTTCGGCTTGTGCGGCGATCACTCGGTCGATGCGTTCGCCTTCGACCGGGCCGGGGCAGATGGCGTTGGCGCGGATGCCGAAGGGCCCAAGCTCCATGGCCAGGGTCTTGGTGAAGCCGATGATGCCCCACTTGGCGGTCGCATAAGGGCTCCGGTTGGGGTAGCCGATCAGCCCGGCGGTGGACGAGAAGTTGACGATCAGGCCCGCACCGGCCTGCTTCATGATCGGAATGGCGCGCTGGCTGCACAACAAGGTGCCATCCAAGTTGACGCCTAGGCATTGGTGCCAATCAGCCAGCGTGATCTCTTCGATTGGCGCTGTCGGGCCGGCAATGCCGGCGCAGTTCACCAACACGTCGAGGCCGCCGAACTGCTCCATCTGTTTGGCAAAGAGCGCGTCGACCTGGGTTTCGTCGGCGACGTCGCAGCGGCTGACAAGAGCGTCGCGTGCCTCTTTCGCCACGCTTTCCAACGCGCCCACATCCACGTCGCAAAGATGAACCCGTTCGCCACGTGCGAGGAACTCTCGCGCGACGACGCGGCCGATACCACCGGCACCGGCCGTGATCAGGACACGGAGCGGCGGGCCCGAGGTCATCGCTTAGTTCATACCTTGACCGATGGCGCGGCCCGCGCCGTCCGGCTTCGGGAGAGACTGCTGGGCGGCCCAGATGCGTTCCACGTTCGCCAGGATGTCCGACCGGGCCGGGCAGGCTCGGCCGGCGCCGGTATCGACATGCAGCAGCATCTGCTCAGCGGTGGCGAGCAAGCGGTCGTTGCGCCCGTCGTAGATGGAATGGAACACCTGCATGCGCTTGTCGTCCATGGCAAGCAGCTGGGTGGTTGTGTAGAGCGGTGCTTCCTCTTCGATCTCGCGCAGATGCCTCAGGTGGCTCTCGACGGTGTAGTAGCTGAAGCCATCGGCGTGATAGCTCTTGTCGATGCCGAGGAAGCGAAAGAGCGCATCGGACGCATCGCCGAAAACCTGGAGATAGCGGGACTCGGTCATGTGGCCGTTGTAGTCGACCCACTCCGGCAGGACCTGCGCCTGGTGCAATCGCAGCGGCTGCGAAAGATCGCTCTCCTCTGTCATGGCGGCGCCATGGCTGACTTCGTAGAGCAGCTCTTCGTACTGCCGCAGAGTATGCCCGGCGGCGTAGTCCTGTCCGCGCAGGCCCTGCATCAGGGAGATCAGGCAATTGTCCCGCAGCCGTTCGAGCGCCCGGATCGGCGTGTCGCCGGCCTGTGCCTCGGTCTGCGTCACCATCTTCTCGATCAGCTCGTCGGTGAGCTCCGGCGCCTCGAGCTTGGTCCAGGGCAGCTCCAGGGCCGGGCCGAACTGATGCAGCATGTGGCGCATGCCGGCTTCGCCGCCGGCCAGATGGAAGGTCAGGCAGGTGCCCATGAAGGCCCAGCGCAGGCCGGGGCCGTAGATCACCGCCTCGTCGATCTCGTCCGTCGTGGCGACACCGTCGTTGATCATGTGCAGCGCCTCGCGCCACAGGGCCTCCTGCAAGCGGTCGGAGATGTAGCCTTCGATCTCGTGACGCACCCGCAAGGGATGCATGCCGACGCTACGGTAGATCGCCTCGGCCGTCTCAAGCGACTGGTCTTCCGTCTTGACGCCGCCCAGAGTCTCGACCAGCGGCAGGAGATAGACCGGATTGAAGGGATGGCCGATGATGACCCGCTCGGGGTTCACGCAGTCCGCTTGGATGCGGCTGGGCAGCAGACCCGACGAGCTGGAGGCAATGACCACGTCCGGGCCGGCGGCGCGGCTCGCTTCGGCGAGGAGACTGCGCTTGAGATCCTCGCGTTCCGGCGCGCTTTCCTGAATGAAGTCGGCGTCCGCCACTGCCTCAGCCACACTGGAGACGACCTTGAGCTCGCCGCGCAGGGCGACTGGCGCCAGGGTCAGCCGGTGATAGGCGGTGAGCGCGTTGTCGAGCACCTCCCGCACCTTCGCCTCGGCATCGGGCGCCGGGTCGTAGAGCGTGACGTTCTTGCCGTTGATCAGGAAGCGGGCCGCCCAGCCGCCGCCGATCACCCCGCCGCCGAGCAGGCCGACGTTCTTTATCTCCTGCATTGGCTTCTAGTGGCGCTTCTTGAGCTTCAGTTTCTCGCGGACTTCGTCGGGGCCGATGACGCGCACGTTCATGGCTTCGAGGATCGTCACGGCCCGCTCGACCAGATTTGCGTTGGAGGCATAGACACCGCGCTCGAGGTAGAGGTTGTCCTCCAGGCCGACCCGGACATTGCCGCCGGCCAGCACAGTCTGGGCGACGTAAGGCAATTGCATGCGGCCGATAGAGAAGCTTGACCAGATCGAGCCTTCCGGCAGTTGGTTGACCATGGCCATCAGGGTCGTGGGGTCGTCCGGCGCGCCGTAGGGGATGCCCATGCAGAGCTGCAGCATAATGGGGTCGTCGAGCAGCCCGTCCTTCATGAGCCGTTTGACGAAAACCAGATGGCCGGTGTCGAAAACCTCCAGTTCCGGCCGCACCCCGAGATCCTGCACCTTCTTGGCCATGGCCCGCAGCATGCCGGGCGTGTTGGTCATGACGTAGTCGCCCTCGGCGAAGTTCATGGTGCCGCAGTCGAGGGTGCAGATCTCCGGCAGCATCTCGTCGACATGCGCCAGGCGCTCCAGCGGACCGGCCATGTCGGTGCCTTCCTCGCTCAGCGGCAGGGGCTGATCGACCGAGCCCAAGGTCAGGTCGCCACCCATGCCGGCGGTGAGGTTGAGCACCACGTCGGTATCGGAGGCACGGACCCGCTCGACGACTTCCTTGAAGAGCGCCGGGTCGCGCGAAGGCTTTCCGCTTTCGGGATCGCGGACATGGATGTGGGCGACGGCGGCTCCCGCCTTGGCGGCTTCGATGGCCGTGTCGGCAATCTCCTGCGGCGTCTTGGGAATCGCCGGATGCTTGTCGACGGTATTGCCGGAGCCGGTGACCGCGCAGGTGATAAAGGCCTCCCAGTTCATTGCTTCAAGCACTCCTTGTAAGGTTATCGGCCGGCACTCTAGGGCGGCCGCGCCGGTCTCACTTCGCGTAAATCGACAGGTTCATGTCTCAAAGAGGCAGATCAGGCCTCGGCCAGCGCGGTCTCGCGGATTTGGCTCAAGGTTTTGACCGGAGAGATGGCTTCCGGGTCGAGGCGGATCTCGATGATCGCCGGCTTGCCGGAGGCCTGGGCCCGCTCGAAGGCCGGCTGGAAGTCCGCCGTGGTCTCGACCGTCTCGCCATGGCCGCCGTAGGCCCGCGCCAGCGCTGCGAAGTCCGGGTTGGTCAGGTCCGTGGCACTGATGCGGGTTGGGTATTCGCGCTCCTGATGGGCACGGATGGTGCCGTACATGGCGTTGTTGACGACGATCACGATGATCGGAAGATCGTATTTCACCGCCGTCGCAAACTCCTGCCCGTTCATCAGGAAGCAGCCGTCGCCGGCGAAGGCAATGACGCGGCGCTCCGGATAGAGCCGCTTGGCGGCGACCGCGGCAGGGGTGCCGTAGCCCATGGAGCCGGAGGTCGGCGCGAGCTGGGTGCCGAACTGGCGGTAGCGGTGATAGCGGTGCACCCAGGTGGTGTAGTTGCCGGCGCCGTTGCAGATCATCGCGTCGTCCGGCAGGGCGCCGCGCAGCCAGCTCATCACCTCGCCCATCTGCACGGCGCCGGGGATCGGCTTGGGTTCGGTCCAGGCGAGGTAGTCCTGGCGTCCCTCTTCGAGCTGCTGGGCCCAGGGCTTGTCGGCTGGCGGGGTCAGTCCTGCCAAGGCCTTGGCCATGGCCGGCATGCCGGCCTGAATCGCCAACTCCGGCTGGTAGACGCGGCCCAGCTCTTCCGCGCCGGGATGGACGTGGATGAGGCGCTGACGCGGACGCGGAATGTCCAACAGGCTGTAGCCGCTGGTCGTCATTTCGCCGAGCCGGGCACCGAGCACCAAGAGCGGATCTGCCTCGCGCACCCGTGCGGCCAGCTTGGGATTGATGCCGATGCCGACATCGCCGAGGTAGTTGGGGTGTTCGTTGTCGAAGCGGTCCTGCGCGCGGAAGGCGGCCGCCACCGGGAAGGACCAGGCCTCGGAGAAGCGCATGAGGTCTTGGCAGGCCTCAGCCGTCCAGCCCGGCCCACCGACGATGGCGAGTGGCTTGCGGCCCTGCCTGAGCTGCTCTTCCAGGCGTGCCATGTCGTCCTCCCCGGGATGCGGTGTGACGCGCCTGTAGGGTGTGAGGTCGGGCTGGGCCTCGGCATAGTCGCGCAGCATGTCTTCGGGGAGTGCGAGGACGACGGGGCCGGGACGGCCGCTGGTCGCCGTTTGGAAGGCACGCGCGACGAATTCCGGGATGCGCTCGGCCTGATCGATTTGGGCTACCCACTTGGCCATCTCGCCGAACATGCGGCGGTAGTCGATCTCCTGAAAGGCCTCGCGCTCGACCATCTCGCGGCCGACCTGACCGATGAAGAGAATCATCGGCGTCGAGTCCTGAAAGGCGATATGGACGCCTGGGCTGGCGTTGGTGGCCCCTGGGCCCCGCGTCACGAAGCAGATCCCAGGCTCGCCGGTCAGCTTGCCGTAGGCTTCGGCCATCATGGCGGCGCCACCCTCTTGGCGGCAGACCGTCACCTCCAGCTCCGGTGCATCGACAAAGGCGTCGAGCACGGCGAGGTAGCTCTCGCCCGGCACGCAGAAGAGGTGCTTGGCACCGTGCAGCCGCAGCGCGTCGACAATAAGCTCGCCGCCGCTGCGTCGGAGGTTTCCGGTGGTTGGGATAGGGGCGTTCATGGGCGGTTTCCTCTGCGCATCTCACTCCGCCTTAGCGCGCCCTGGCGGTTACTGCAATCGACGGGCCTGCATGGCGGGGCGGCATCACTTTTCCCTCTGCAACGCCGGTGCCAAGGCTATAGTCGTGCGATCTCGGCTTCGGGCTGGGCATTGGGGCGGAACAAGGGTAGGGGCAGCCCAATGAACGAGATCGGCTTATCGCGACGGCTGGTCGCCGAGGCTCTGGGCACGGGCATGCTGATCGCAACCGTGATCGGTTCGGGCATCATGGCGGATGATCTGGCCGGCGGGAACGTCGCCATCGCTCTGCTCGGCAACACGGTGGCCACCGGCGCCATCCTGGTGGTCATCATCCTGGTGTTTGGGCCGCTGTCGGGCGCACACTTTAATCCGGCCGTAACCTTCGTCTTCCTGCTGCGCGGCGAGATCTCCCGAAAGGACGCCCTGCTCTATGTCATCGTGCAGGTCGCGGGCGGGCTCGTTGGCATGCTGATCGCCCATGCCATGTTCGAGCTGCCGCTGTTTCAGCTCGGCACCATCGAACGTAGCGGTGGCGCCCAATGGCTCGCGGAAGCCGTGGCCACCTTCGGCCTGGTTGCCGCCATCCTCGGCACTCTGCGCTGGCGGCCCGAGGCCGTGCCCTTCGCGGTTGGCCTCTATATCACCGCCGGCTACTGGTTCACCGCCTCCACCTCATTTGCCAATCCGGCGGTGACAATCGCACGCAGCTTCACCGACACCTTCTCGGGCATCGCACCGGTCCACATGCCGGCCTTTATCGTCGCGCAGTTCGTCGGTGCGGCGCTGGCCGCAGCCCTCTTCGGCTGGCTTCTACCCGCAAGAGTAGAAAACTAAGACAAGTGTGCCGAGTTGTCGGTTCGCGATCCGGCAAAGTCCTTGTTCCAGCTAAGGATTTTTAAAGTCCAGCGCGGCATTCTGATGCCATGGCCACCCCCGGCCCCGGAGACCTGAGATCAAGCCCGTTGACCCGCCAAACCAGCCGTCCAGCGGACAGCGGTGGAGCGCCTGGCTCCGCCACTGCGCACGTGCCGCTTTGGTGGCTGGTTTTGCGCGGTTGGCTCGACTGTTCTCCCGGCAGCGGGCGGCGATGGCCTATCGCACGCTGCTGGTCAGCCGGGTGGTGGAAGACAGCGAAGACGGTATCTTGATTGCCGATGCCGAAGGCCAAATCACGGTCGCCAACCCTGCGGCCGAGGCCGTTCTCGGCATAGCGCGTGCGTCCTTGCAGGGAATGGCCTTGGCGGAGGCAGTCCCTCAGGGGCAGGGATTGATAGCCGAGGTCATGGCACGGCCGAGCATCGGAACCAGGACGAGAGAACTCACCTTCACCCGCGCCGATGGACGGGAGCTTACGTTGGACGTGATGGCGAGCCGCTCGCAACTCGACCCAGAAAGCGCTCGAAAGGAGGGGCTCGAACAGGCCTTTTTCGTCGTCATGCTGCGCGATATCACTGAGCGCAAGCTGGCCGAGGAGGCGCAGCGCGCCGCCACCGAACAGATCATGGCGGCGAGCCGGGCGAAGAGCGAGTTTCTTGCCAACATGAGCCATGAATTGCGCACGCCGCTCAATGCCATCATCGGCTTTTCTGAAGTCATCCAATCCGGCGCCTACGGCGAAATCAATCCGCCGAAGTATCTCGATTACGTCAACGACATCCACGACAGCGGCCAGCGTCTGCTGGCCGTGGTGAACGATGTTTTGGACGTCTCCCGCATCGAGACCGGTGAGTTCGCGATGAACGAGGAGGAGGTCGATCTCGAACGGCTGCTGAAGGGCTGCGCGGAGATCTTCAGCGGTTCGATCGGCGGCAGCGGTAAGCACTTCCATGTCGAGATCGCCCGTGATCTGCCGCCGGTCCTGGTCGACCCGCGCTTGATCAAGCAGATCGTGCACAATCTGCTGAGCAACGCCGGCAAGTTCACCGATGACAGCGGGACCGTGACCCTACTGGCTTATCGTGATGACAGCGGACGCCCACTGGTCGAGGTCATCGACAACGGCTGCGGCATTCCGGCGGAGGACATCCCGCGGCTGACCGATCCCTTCTATCAGGTCGACAGCTCGCTCGCCCGGACCCATGAGGGCGCCGGCCTCGGCCTCTATCTGGTTAACCACTACATTGTGATGCACGGCGGCTCTTTTGCCATCGACAGCATCGAAGGTCGCGGCACCACGGCGCGCGTCGTCCTGCCTGCGCACCGCTGCCTGCCGATGGATGAGGGGCAGGCTGAAAACGAACTCGCCGTTTGCTGATACGCCTTAGCCGAAGGCTTGTAGACCTGTCTGCGCCCGGCCCAGAATCAGGGCGTGGATGTCGTGGGTGCCCTCGTAGGTGTTGACCGCCTCCAGGTTCATGACGTGGCGGATGACGTGGTACTCGTCGGCCACGCCGTTGCCGCCGTGCATGTCACGGGCGGTCCGGGCGATGTCGAGCGCCTTGCCGCAGGAGTTTCGCTTGATCAGCGAGATGGCTTCCGGCGCCAGGCGCCCTTCGTCGAACAGCCGGCCGGCCTGCAGCGCCGCATGAAGGCCCAAGGTGATCTCCGTCTGCATGTCGGCCAGCTTCTTCTGGATAAGCTGGGTCGCCGCCAGGGGCTTGCCGAACATCGTCCGGTCCAGGGTGTACTGCCGGGCCGCATGCCAGCAGAATTCGGCGGCACCCAAGGCGCCCCAGGCGATGCCATAGCGCGCCCGGTTGAGGCAGCCGAAGGGGCCCTTGAGGCCGCTGACGTTGGGCAGCAAGTTCTCGTCCGGCACGAAGACCTCGTCCATGACGATTTCGCCGGTGATCGAGGCGCGCAGGGAGAACTTGCCTTCGATCTTGGGTGCGGAGAGCCCCTCCATGCCCTTTTCGAGGATGAAGCCGCGGATGGCGCTGTCGGGATCGGTCTTGGCCCAGACGATGAAGACGTCGGCGATGGGGGAGTTGGTGATCCACATCTTGCTGCCCTTCAAGATGTAGCCGCCATCTACCTTCTTGGCCGTGGTGCGCATGGCCGCCGGGTCGGAGCCTGCATCCGGCTCGGTCAGGCCGAAGCAGCCGACCCACTCGCCCGTCGCCAGCTTGGGCAGATACTTTTGCCGTTGGCTTTCCGTGCCGTAGGCGTGGATCGGATGCATGACCAAGCTGGACTGCACGCTCATGGCCGAGCGATAGCCGCTGTCCACCCGCTCGACCTCGCGTGCCGCCAGGCCGTAGCAGACATAGTTCGCGGCGGCGCAGCCGTAGTCCTCCGGCAAGGTCATGCCGAGCAGCCCGAGGCTGCCGAGCTCGGACATGATCTCCCGGTCGAAGTGCTCGTGACGGTTGGCTTCCAGCACGCGGGGCATGAGCTTGTCTTGGCAGTAGTCGCGCGCCGTATCGCGCACCATGCGCTCTTCTTCGCCGAGCTGCTCTTCGAGCAACAGCGGGTCCGTCCAGTCGAAGACGGCTTTTTTTGCTGCAGGCCGTGCCGGGGCGGCCGCTTCTGCCATGCTCATGCGTTGGACTCCCTTAACCGGTGACTGGCGTCTTCTGGGCTCAGGCCTTTAGGTGGGGCCGTCCAAGCAACCTGTCCAGGCGAGGCGCCTAAGGTCAAGTCCAGTCAGGTATGCGGGCGGAGCCGGTGGCGTCTTAGCCGCGGACGATCTGCACGGAGCAGTGGGCATGGCGGGCCACGCGTGCGGTGTTTGGCCCCAAAAGGTAGTCCTTCAACGACGGGCGATGGGCCGCCATGACGATGAGCTCGGCGTCGATCTCCTCGGCGGTCTCGACGATCTGCTCATAGATCGTGCCGTGCTTGGCGACCACGCCGTTGAAAAGCTCATCGGGAATATACTCTTTTGCGATTTCGCTCAGGCGCTCTTCCGCCTGTTTCACGAAGTCCTTGATGTCGTAGTTCAAAGAGCCGTGCTCGGCGCCGCGGATGGCATAGCGCCAGTCGAGACCGCCGACGATATGGTGTACCACCGTCATCAGCTCCACCTTGCCACCTAGGATGCGCGCCTGATCGACCGCGGTGGGAAGCGCCTTCTGCCATGAGCTCTTGTGCTCGAGGTCGATGGGAATCAGCACGATTTTGGTCATGGGACGGTTCGCTCTCTTCGGGGACAGGCGGGCAGGGGTCAGCTGTCGATCTCGCGCCGCGGACTGCGGGCGAAAAGCAGGTAGATGAGCCAGACGACGAAGGCAACGACGACGATGTTGACGATCGAGACCGCGGCATCCGCCACCAGCGGCCTAGGCTCCTCTTGCAGCTGTGGCCGCAAGGCCGGCGCCACTGTGACGGCCGGGTCGACCACTTCCGTGCTGCCGAGCGCGGCATTGAGCTTCATCACCGTGTCGGCGGGGATGGGCTGAGTGGCCGCTGTTCCGGTGGTACCGGGGCCTTGGGCGCCAAAAGCTTCGCGTGTGCTGGGCGGGCCGGCCAGCACGATCTGAGTGCTCAGCGTTTCGACGGCATCGGGTTGCCCGGGATAGGTGTCGGCCGGGATCTTGGCCGGGCGCAGGAAGGAGAAGCGCAGGGGCGCGGTGCCATCGGTCCAGCCGTCGATCGGCAACAGGCGATAGCGGCCGCTTTCGGTCAGCTCGAGCACCGTGGTGTCGCCGACTGGCGCAAGCACGAGCACGGCATCGACAAGGCCCTTTGTCATGGCTTCGAACTGCGCCTTGATATCGCCGGAGCCGCCGGAGATCACCTCGACCCCGTCGATATCCAGGGCGCGCATGATCATGCGCGCCGTGCGGTCGGAGGCGCCGCCTTCCTGCCCGACGCCGAGACGCTTGATGTCCGCCAGGGACTGCGGGCCCGTTGGCCGGCTTACCAGATGGGCGAGGCGATAGCCGACCACGCCCAGGGCCTCCGCATCGCTTGCCAGGTTGGCCCGCTCTTCTCCCAGATCGTAGAACGCTTCGGTGCCGACGACGGCCAGGCGGGCATTCCCGGATGAGACGGCGTCGAGCGGGTTGGGAGCGGTAACGATCTCGATGTCTCGCTTGGGGAAGGCCGCCCGTGCGGCGCGCACCGCTCGACCCGCCGGCCCGGACAGAGAGTCGAGGTCGCCGAGTGCGACGTTCATTGTATCGACGGCCGCGCCGGAGGCGGTTGCCTCCAACAGCCCGGCCTCGATCAGGTAGTCGAGCGCCACCGCCGAAGGCGAACGGCCGTTGAGCTCGACGTCGGCATTGAGCGCCCGCATGTTTTCCGCCGAGATCTTGCCGTCGAGCCGGTCGAGGGCGTCGCGCAGCGGCGGGAAGGTGTCCAACGCCTGGCTGCGCACCAAGGGTGCGGCTTCATAGACCGGGAAGAAGCCGAGGTCGTCCTCCAGGACCAGCAGGCCGTATTCCTCGATCTGCGGGTCCGTGCGGAACAGCTCGGCCACATCGACCTGGTCGTCGAGCAGAGAGCGGATGATTTCCCGCTTGCCATCGTCCGCCAACTCGAACGCCAGCGACGGGCCCTGAGTCAGGCCATAGCGGCGCACCATTGCCCCCAAACCATCCAGAGGCCGCTGGGTGAAGGTGACGTCGGTGGCGAAGCGCACCGAACCCAGGCGTTCGAGGTCGCTGATGGTCTCGATGCCGAGGGCCTGGGCCCGCTCCGGGCGCATGACGATGACGTAGTCGTTGGAAAAGCCGAAGCGGTCGAGCCATTCGACCCCGAGGTCGCGATAGAGGGTGCGAACGCGGTTGAGCGCCTCGTCGCCGTCGGAGAGCGGCGCCTGGCCGAGCAAGACCAGACCAGTGCCGTTGTATTCCGGATAGGCATCGAGCTTGTCCTGTCTGAGCGCTTCGAAGACCACCGCCGGCGTTCCGTAGGGGATGGAGCGGTGGACCACGATGCCTTCCTGCTCCGCCAGCGCCGCCATCATCTCGGCCAGGATCATGCTTTCGGTGAAGTCCTTGGAGCCGACATGGAGGATCTGCTGCTCTTCCTTGCAGGCGGAGAGGCCGAGCACGGCGGTCAGTGCCAGGGCGATGACGGCGATGCCTTTGCGGCGGCGGGTCTGCATGACCATGGCGTGTCTTCCCATTGTCATTCGCCGGCCGCCATTTCGGACTGATGGCGCGTGATGTCCCGTGCCATCCGGGCTTTCCGCTTCTCCGGGCTTTCATCGACCGCCAGCGCTCGGAAGAAGCCGACGAGCTGTATGAGGACAATGAAGGTGAAGGGAATAGCGCCGGTGATCGCCATGGCCTTGGCAACGCTGACGCTGCCGGAAACCAGCACGCCGAAGGTGATGGCGGACATGATGACGCCCCACATCAGCTTGGTTTTGGTATCGGGGTTCAGGTTGCCGTTCGTGGTCATCATGCTGACCACGAAGGTGCCCGAGTCGGCGCTGGTCACCAGGAAGATGAAGATCAGGAGCGCCGCCAAGATGTTGAGGATGGTCGTGCCCGGCAGATAGCCAAGGAAGGTGAAAAGGGCCTTGGTCACGTCCTCGAAGACCACCTCTGCCAGGCCGCCGCCGCCGAACATCTCGATGTAGATGCCGGCACCGCCGAACACGGAGAACCAGAACATGGAAAAGACCGTGGGCACGACGATGACGCCGACGCAGAACTCGCGGATGGTTCGGCCGCGGCTGATGCGCGCGATGAAGATGCCGACGAAGGGTCCCCAGGCGATCCACCAGATGAGGTAGGTCAGGGTCCAGCCGTGGGTCCAACTGCGCAGGTCGTCGTTGTAGGAGAAGATTCGGAAGGAGAGGAAGATCAGCTGGCTGAAATAGTCGCCAAAGCTGTTCACGAAGGAGCCGAAGATAAAGGTGGTCGGCCCGGCGAAGAGGACGATCAGCATGATCACGATGGCGATGACCATGTTGAGGTTGGAGAGAATCTTGATGCCCTTGTCGACACCGGTGCAGGCCGACAGCAGGAACGCCACGGTCATGGCCCCGAGGATGGCGACCGCGACGGTGAGAGAGTTGGGGTCGGTGCCGAAGACCTCGGCCAGGCCCGAGCGCACCAGCAAGGTGCCCATGCCGAGCGAGCCGGCCAGACCGAAGACCACGGCCATGACGGCGACCACGTCGGCGACCACCGAGATCACGTTGGTCGCACGCCGTCCCAGCAGCATCGTGAGAGAATGCCGGATGGGCGTCGAGACCATAGAAGGCTCGCCCTTGCGAAACACGAAGTAGGCGATGACCAGGGCACAGACGCCGTAGATCGACCAGGCGTGGAAGCCCCAGTGGAGGTTGGTGATGGCGAAGGCGGCCCGCGCCGCTTCGGCCGTCTCACCCGTGAGCCCTGGCGGCGAATAGAAGTGATACATGGGCTCGGCGACGCCCCAGAACAGCAGGCCGGAGCCCATGCCGCCGGCGAACAGCATGGCAATCCATGAGCCGGTCGAAAACTCCGGCTTGTCGTCGTCCGCGCCCAGCCTGACGCTGCCGTAGGGCCCGATCGCCAGATACAGGCTCAGCACCAGGAACATGGTGCAGGCCAGCATGAAGAACCAATCGAGGTAGGCGAGCGCGCCGCTGGTCAAGGCGACCGCTGCAGCGGTCAAGCCTTCGGGCTCCACGACGGCCCAGATGCCCACGGCGGCGCTCAGGCCCATGGAAATGATCAGAACAGGATTCTTCATTGAGAACATGGATGGCCGCCCTGCTGGAATTTCCTCTGCCGCGGTCGTTATTTGTGCCGCGATTGGTCTAAGAAGCGGACCGTATCATGGGCCTCTCAGCCTGTCACCCGACGACCGGGATTGTCCTGCCGGAGACACAGCCTGCGGATGCTTGGGACGGCAAGGAGGGCGCTGTTGGGCCGGATCGCTAACGAAATCTTACCGAACGCCGACTAGACTCGGGGGCCATGAAAGAGCCCCGAGAAGTCATCTTCGAGTTCTATCACGCCGGAGCTTATGTGAAGGTCTCCGCGATCGACACCGATACGATGATCGAGGTTGCTATCGTCGGCGATCCCGTCGCCGGCGAAGAGGCGCTGAAGCGCGTCGCGCTGAACAAGCTGCGCTACCGTCTGAGCCGCCTTTCAGAGAGCCAGGCGCAGCGTCAGGACGCGAAGGGCCTGGTCGCCTAGGTGGCTCCATCGGCTAACCTGAACCCCTAGAAGCTGCTCGGAAGCCGCCGAGACCCGCAAGATAAGGGTTTCCCCTTGCTTGCAAAGCGATATCTTGTAGTGTCCACAAGATATCGCGGGTGGGGCGAAACGGAAACATGCCGGGCTCGGACGACATTGTGGCAGTGGCGTGCGACCACGGCGGCTTCGCTTTGAAGCCGGCCGTGCTTGAGGTCTTGCGCGAGGCCGGCCTCGAGGTCCTCGACCTCGGCACGGACAGCGAAGACAGCGTCGACTATCCGGACTTCGGACAGGCGCTTGCCGAGGCGGTCATCAGCGGTCGCGCGGCGCGCGGCGTCGTGATCTGCGGCACCGGCATCGGCATCTCCATCGCGGCGAACCGCTATCCGGAAATCCGGGCTGCCGCTTGCCATGACGAGACAACGGCGCGGCTGGCGCGGGAGCATAACAACGCCAACGTCCTGGCGCTTGGCGCCCGAATCACCGGCACAGAGGTGGCAAAGGACTGCTTGCGCGCTTTCCTGAAGACCCCGTTCGGCGGCGAGCGCCACGAGCGGCGCGTTGACAAGCTTGGCCGCCTGCCCAGTTCCGCCTAAGGGCCGCGCAAGGGCCGAAATCAAGCCAGAGGAGGCAGGGATAGCCATGTCCATCGGAGAAGCGGCCACCGGCTCGGCCGGCACCAGCAGCGGGTTCTTCATCGACCATCTGCGCGACAGCGACCCGGACCTTGCGGCGGCCATCAATGAAGAGCTTGTCCGCCAGCAAGATCAGATCGAGCTGATCGCTTCGGAGAACATTGTCTCCCTGGCGGTGCTGGAGGCTCAGGGCTCCGTCCTGACCAACAAGTATGCGGAAGGCTATCCGGGCCGGCGCTACTACGGCGGCTGCGAGTATGTCGACGTGGTCGAGCAGCTTGCCATCGACCGCGCCAAGCGGCTCTTCGACTGCGCCTTCGTCAACGTCCAACCCCATTCCGGCGCCCAGGCCAACCAATGCGTCATGCTGGCATTGCTCAAGCCCGGCGACACCATCATGGGGCTGTCGCTCAGCGCCGGTGGCCATCTCACCCACGGTGCAGCGCCCAATATGTCCGGCAAGTGGTTCGAGGCGGTTCAGTACGGCGTTCGGCAAGAGGATAGCTTGATCGACTTCGACGAGGTCGAGCGCTTGGCACGCGAGCACAAGCCGAAGCTGATCTACGCCGGTGGTTCGGCTTATCCGCGGCACATCGATTTCGCCCGCTTCCGTGAGATCGCCGACGAGGTCGGCGCCTATTTCCAAGTGGATATGGCGCACTTCGCAGGACTGGTCGCAGCCGGTGTGCACCCGAGCCCCTTGCCCCATGCCCACGTGGTCACCACCACCACCCACAAGACCCTGCGTGGTGGGCGCGGCGGCATGGTGCTGTCGAACGACGAGGCGCTCGGCAAGAAGATCAACTCGGCGGCTTTCCCCGGCTTGCAGGGCGGGCCCTTGATGCACGCCATCGCCGGCAAGGCTGCGGCCTTCGGCGAAGCCTTGAAGCCAGACTTCAAGATCTACTGCCAAAGCATTGTCGACAATGCGAAAGCGCTGGCCGAGTCCATGCTCAGGGGGGGCTTCGACCTGGTCACCGGCGGCACCGACACGCACCTCATGCTGGTCGATCTCAGGCCGAAGGGGCTGACCGGCAACATTGCCGAGGAGAGTCTCGATCGCGCCGGCATCACCTGCAACAAGAACGGCGTGCCCTTTGACCCGGAGAAGCCGACCGTCACCTCCGGCATTCGCCTCGGCACGCCGGCCGGCACCACCCGGGGCTTCGGCCCGGCCGAGTTCAGCAAGGTCGGCGAGATGATCGTCGAGGTGCTGGACGGCCTGGCCGCCTCGCGAGAGGACAACGGCGCCGTCGAACGGAAGGTGCGCGAGGACGTGCGGGCGCTCTGCCGTCGTTTCCCCATTTACCCCAATCTTGCGGACTGATCATGCGCTGTCCCTTCTGCGGTCACGACGACACCCAGGTTAAGGATTCCCGCCCGACCGAGGACAACTCGGCGATCCGGCGGCGGCGCCAGTGCCCTAACTGCGGCGCTCGCTTCACCACCTTCGAGCGGGTCCAGCTCCGCGAGCTGACGGTGATCAAGAGCACCGGCCAGCGCGAGCCTTTCGACCGCGACAAGGTGCGTCGCTCGATGATGCTGGCGCTGCAGAAGCGGCCGGTCGACGTCGACCGCGTCGAGCGCATCGTCAATGGTATGGTGCGCCGTTTGGAGAGCTCCGGTGAGACGGATATTCCAAGCAAGCTGGTCGGTGAGATGGTGATGGATGCCTTGCGCACCTTGGATCAGGTCGCCTATGTACGCTTCGCTTCGGTTTACCGGGATTTCCGTGAAGCGGCGGATTTCAACCGCATCGTCGGCGAGCTCGGCAAGGAAGCGATGTAGCTGACGGTTCGAGGTGCCGTTGGCAAGATGGCCAGCCGGGATATCGTTCTGGCAAGCAGATTAGGTTCCGACAGAGGCTGAAATGTCGCAGGACGCCGTTGATCGCGCCTTCATGGAGGCGGCGCTGTCGCTCGCCAGGCGGGTGCTCGGCCGCGCCGCGCCGAACCCGGCGGTGGGCTGCGTCATCGTCGCCGAGGGGCAAATCGTAGGGCGGGGCTGGACCCAGCCCGGCGGACGTCCGCACGCCGAAACCGAAGCGCTTGAGCGGGCGGGCGCTGCTGCGCGCGGTGCCACTGCCTATGTCACGCTAGAGCCATGCGCCCATCACGGCCGCACGCCGCCCTGCACGGATGCGATGATTGCCGCCGGCATCGGCCGGGTCGTGGTCTCGCACATCGATCCTGACCCCCGGGTCAATGGTTTCGGCCTGGCGAAGCTGCGCGCCGCCGGGATCGCCGTTGATGTCGGGCTCTGCGAAGCTGAGGCCCGCGAAGTCAACGAGGGTTTTCTTCTCGCCAAGACGGCGGGCAGGCCCATGGTGACCTTGAAGCTGGCGAGCAGTCTCGATGGCGAGATTGCGACCGCCGCGGGCGAAAGCAAATGGATCACCGGAGAGCTGGCCCGGCGGCGCGCCCACCTTATCCGCAGCCAGCATGACGCTATCCTGATCGGCAGCGGCACGGCACTGGCGGATAACCCGCGCCTCGACGTGCGCCTGCCGGGAATGGAGGCGAGGGCACCGCTGCGGGTGGTGCTCGACGGGCGCCAGCGAGTCGGAGAGTCGCTTGACCTGGTGCAGCGCGCCGGAGAGCAGCGCACGCTGGTCTTTACGGGCGAAGGAGCGCTGCACCCACTGGCGGAGCGGCCTGGCTTGGAGATCTGTGGGGTGCCGCAGACCAACGAGGGGCTCGCGCCCGATGCCGTTCTGGCAGCGCTCGCCCAGCGCGGGGTCACGCGGGTTATGATTGAGGGCGGTGCTGAAGTCGCTGCGGCCTTTCTCAAGGCTGATCTGGTGGACCGCATCTGCTGGTTCCGGGCGCCGCAGGTCTTGGGCGGCGACGGTCAGGCCGCTGTGTCCGGCTGGGGCTTGGGGCACCTGACGGATGCTCCGCGCTTTGCGCGCGTCAGGGTTGAGCGGCTGGAGGAAGACTTGCTCGAAAGCCTGCGCCGCGCCAGATAGGGCGCGTTATGTTCACAGGAATCATCACCGATCTGGGCCAAGTCGAAGCTGTCGTGCCGGCGAGCGAAGGGGACAGCTGGTTCCGCATTTCGACGTCCTACGATCTCTCCGAGGTCGAGATCGGCGCCTCCATCGCCTGCTCGGGTTGCTGTCTGACGGTTGTGGAGAAGGGCGAGAACAGCTTTGCCGTCGATGTGTCGGGCGAGACCTTGTCGAAGACCAATCTCGGCGACTGGGAGGTTGGGCGCCGCATCAACCTGGAGCGTTCGCTCAAGGTGGGCGACGAGCTTGGCGGCCATCTGGTCTACGGCCACGTCGATGGCGTTGCCGAGATCGTCGGCAGCGAGCCCGAGGGCGGCTCGACCCGCTGGCGTTTCCGTGCGCCGGTCGAGCTGGCCCGCTTCATCGCGCCCAAGGGCTCGGTGGCGTTGGATGGCGTGTCCCTGACCGTCAACGAGGTCGAGGGGCGCGAATTCGGGGTCAACATCATTCCCCATACCACGGCCGTCACGAGCTTCGGCAGCTACCAGGTGGGGGACCGGGTCAACCTGGAAATCGATGTGCTCGCACGCTACGTTGCCCGACTGAGGGAAGAGGAGAGTTCGCCGCTATGACGGAGACGAAGCCGGAAGAGCCCTGGCGCCTGACGTTCCGCGAGCTGCTCAGCCCCATCGAGGACATCATTGAAGAGGCGCGCAACGGGCGCATGTTCATCCTGGTCGACGACGAGGACCGGGAGAACGAAGGGGATTTGGTGATCCCGGCGCAGATGGCGACGCCGGATGCGATCAACTTCATGGCCAAGCACGGCCGCGGGCTGATCTGCCTTGCCATGACCCGCGATCGGGTGGAGCACCTCGGCCTGCCGATGATGGCGCGCAAGAACGAGGCTCGCCACGAGACCGCCTTCACCGTCTCCATCGAGGCGCGCGATGGCATCGCCACCGGCATTTCCGCGCCGGACCGGGCCCGCACCATCGCCGCGGCCATCGACCTGCAGTCGGGCCCGGAAGCTATCGTCACGCCCGGCCATGTCTTTCCCGTCATGGCGCGCGACGGCGGCGTTCTGGTCCGTACCGGCCACACGGAGGCGGCGGTCGACCTGTCCCGCATGGCCGGACTCAACCCCTCCGGCGTGATCTGCGAGATCATGAACGACGACGGCACCATGGCGCGCCGCGATGACCTAATCGCCTTCGCACAGACCCATGGCTTGAAGATCGGTACCATTGCCGACCTCATCGCCTACCGGCGTCGGACGGAGCGTATCGTCGAGCGGGTGTCCCGACGGCGCTTCCAGAGCCGCTTCGGCGGCGCCTTCGACTTGACGGTCTATCGCAACCGCATCACCGGCGTGGAGCATCTCGCGCTTTCGGTCGGCAAGCTGGCCGACGGCGAACCGGCGCTGGTTCGCGTCCATGCCTTTGACCTCTTCGATGACCTCTTGGGCGACACCGGCTTCGGGCGGGGTGGCGAGGTGGAGGCGGCGATGCGCGCCATCGCGGCCGAGGGGCGCGGCGTGCTGGTGATCATTCGCGAGGCTTGGAGCGGCGATCTGTCAGAGCATATCGATCACCGCGCCAGCGTCGGCGCCCAGCCGGGTGAGCAACTGCGGGACTACGGCGAGGGCGCGCAAATCCTGCTGGACCTCGGCGTGCAGCAGATGGTGCTGCTGCACAACACCAAGCACGTCATCGTCGGCCTGGAAGGCTACGGCCTCAAGGTCGTCGGGCAGCGCTCCCTGCCGCACAGCGTCAGCTAGGCAGGAACCATGGACGAGCGCCCCATAGTCCTGCTGGTCGAAGCGAAGTTCTATGACGACATCGCCGAGGAGCTTGCCCAGGGCGCCATCGAGCACCTGACCGAGCGCGGGGTCGACTACGAGCGCCTGCCGGTGCCGGGCGCCTTCGAGATCCCGGCTGCCATTCGCATGGCGACCCGGGCGTTGGATTTCCACTCTTCGAACCGTCGCTACGCCGGCTATGTCGCGCTCGGCTGCGTCATCCGCGGCGAGACCTCGCACTACGACTACGTCTGCGGCGAGAGCGCCCGCAAGCTGCAGGACCTTGCCTGTGAGCAAACCCTGGCGATCGGCTATGGAATCCTTACCTGTGAAACGCGAGAGCAGGCTTGGGCCCGGGCGTCGCGCGCCGAGAAGAACAAAGGCCGTGAGGCCGCCAAGGCTTGTCTCGACATGATCGAGATTAAGCGTCAGTTCCGTCTCTATCCACGCTGAAGGGCAGAAGGCTTTGGACGACAACAAAGGCCGGCCGGTTTTCAGGTCCGAGCGCAAGCGGCGCGCGGCCCGTTTCGCTGCGGTCCAGGCGCTCTATCAGCTGGCGATCAGCGGCGGTGACGCCCGACAGGTGGCGGCCGAGTTCCTGCAGCACCGTATCGAGGAAGAGCTGGACGGTGTGAGCTTGGCAAAGATCGACCGCGCGCTCTTTCAAGAGATCGTCGAGGGGACGTCGAAGGAGCAGGCTGAGCTCGATGACATGATTACCGCGGCCCTCGGCCCTGACCGTTCGGTCGAGCGCCTCGAGACGCTGTTGGCCGTTATCCTGCGAGCCGGCACCTATGAGTTGGCGCAACGCCGGGAAGTAGCGGCGAAGAGCTTGATCGTTGAGTACGTCGACCTCGCCGGCGGCTTCTTCACCCAGCGCGAGCCGGCTTTGGTCAACGCGGTGCTGGATCGACTGGCGGGCGTGCTGCGCGCCGAAGAGCTGGACCGACCCGACGCGATCGCCAAGATCGCGGAGCTTTAAGCCGCGGTGGGCGAACGGCCATGAGCGGCGAATTCGAGCGGATCGCCCGCTTTTTGGCGCCCCTCGCGGATAACCGACCCGAAGCTTTAGGCCTGCTTGACGATGCGGCCGTGCTGCGCCCCCCAAGCAGGGGCAGCTACGCGACCACGCTCGATACCATGGTCGAGGGGGTGCACTACCTGCCTGACGATCCGCCGGAGCGGGTCGCCCGAAAGCTCATGCGGGTCAATCTCTCGGACCTGGCTGCCATGGGCGCTGAGCCCTATGGCTATCTGCTCAGTCTCTGCCTACCGCGCGAGCGTGACGACAGTTGGTTGGCGGCCTTCTGCCAAGGCCTGCGGGAGGACCAGCAGATCTTCGGCATTGGATTGCTTGGCGGTGACAGCGTTTCGACAAAGGGCCCGGCTGTGCTTTCGCTCTGCGCCATCGGGATAGGGGAAGAAGAGAGGCTTTTCCGGCGCAGCGGCGCGCAAGTCGGCGATCTGCTGTTCGTCAGCGGCACCATCGGCGATGGTTTCCTTGGGCTGGCAGTGCGGCGGCAAGAGTTCCTCTGGCTTGCGTCCCAGGAACGTAATGCGCTGGCACGGCGCTACCAGCTACCCGAGCCGAGACTTGCCTTGGCAGCCGCCTTGCGGGGGAGCGTGACTGCTGCGATCGATGTTTCCGATGGCTTGCTCGCCGATGCGGGCCATCTGGCTGAAACCTCGGGCGTGGCCATCGAGATAGCCGCTCCCCGCATCCCCTTGTCGAAGGCGGCGGAGAGCATCCTCGCCGAGGATCCGGAGCTGTTCCCCTCGTTGCTCGGTGGGGGCGACGACTACGAGCTGCTGTTCACCGCGCCGGCGTCGGCGCGGCAGGCAGTTCTGGCGGCCGCCGAGGCAAGCGCGACCCCTGTCACCGAAATCGGCAAGGTTGCAGCGGGCGAGGGCGTTTCCTTGCTCGATCGTGCTGGCGCGGCGATCTCCGTGGATCGCAAGGGCTGGACGCACGTCTGACTCGCTCCGGCTTCATCCCCTGTTAACCCTTCCGTTTGCCCTGGCGTTAACCGAACCGGACTAAGCTGCAGGTTCGCTTGGTCGGGGGAAGCCGGGGCAATGTCATCTCCGTACTTTTACAGTTGGAAAATCATTGCGCTCGTCGCGCTGCTGTTGGGCGTGGCCCAGAGTCCTGTCTGGGCTGGAGGTGCAGCGGCTACGGAGAGCGAAGAAGGAGTGCTGCAGAAGGGCATTTACGTCACCCTCGATCCGATGATCGTTCCGGTGATCGCCAATGGTGTGGTGCAGCGGCATCTCACCCTGCAGCTTCAGCTGGAGATGCGGGACATAGAGAGCGACCGCCGGCTGCAAAAACGCTTCCCCAAGCTGGTCGATGCCTTTCTGAGCGAGCTTCACGCCCTCTTGTCGATGCGCTTCGTGCGGGAGAAGGGCGTCGATGTCGAGTTCTTTCGCGCCCGCCTGATGATGCGTGCCGATGCCCTGCTCGGGGAGGGGGCGATCAAGGAGATTTTCGTGCTTGGCATCGACAAGCGAGAACCCGCCGGCGCGCGCGGTTGATCGCCGACACGTCCAAGCGAAACCAGCCTTTTTCTTCGCTGCTGCAACTTTTGTTCGGCGGCATAGCCTAGCGGTTGCCAACGCTAAGGCCTTCTGTCATTTTCCGCTCGCCTTTTTCCGAAGGACCGGTGAATCCCACTCATTTAGATCGGAAGGGGCGGTCATTGCCGCCGCTTTCCGCTGTGAACTCAAGGAAGGTCGGCCATGGGTTTTTTGCTCTTTCTCGTCATTCTCTGCGCCATCGCGGCTGTCGCCTACGGCGCCATTACGGCCCGCCAAGTGATCGCATCGGACGCCGGGACGGAGCGGATGCAAGAGATCGCCGCTGCCATCCAAGAGGGTGCCCAGGCCTATCTCAATAGGCAGTACAAGACGATTGCCATCGTCGGCGTCATCATCTTCGTCATCGTTTGGATTCTCTTCAGCTTCGGGGTCGCCTTCGGATTTCTGATCGGCGCTATCCTGTCGGGTGCCGCCGGCTACATTGGCATGAACGTCTCCGTCCGAGCCAATGTGCGAACCGCCGAAGCGGCTCGCAAAGGCCTGGCAGAAGGCCTCTCCGTTTCCTTCCGCGCCGGCGCTGTCACCGGCATGCTGGTCGCCGGCTTGGCGCTGATCGCCGTCGCCGGTTACTTCGCCATCCTCTGGATGTCCGGCGTCGAGGAGCGGACCATGATCGACGCCCTGGTGGCGCTCGGCTTCGGCGCTTCGCTGATCTCGATCTTCGCGCGTCTTGGCGGCGGCATCTTCACCAAGGGCGCCGACGTCGGCGCCGACCTGGTCGGCAAGGTCGAGGCCGGTATCCCCGAGGACGACCCGCGCAACCCGGCGGTGATCGCAGACAACGTGGGCGACAACGTGGGCGACTGTGCCGGCATGGCAGCCGACCTTTTCGAGACCTACGCCGTGACCCTGGCCGCGACCATGGTGCTGGCCATGATCTTCTTCGGCTTTGGCACGGATGCCGGCCTCGGGCTCGTCATGCTGCCGCTTTCCATCGCCGGCGTCTGCATCCTGGCGTCCATCGGGGGCACCTATTTCGTCAAGCTCGGCCCGTCCAAGAGCATCATGGGCGCGCTCTACAAGGGCTTTATCGCCTCGGCGCTGTTCAGTCTTGTCGGTGTCTTCATCGTTACGGCGATCACCGTCGGCCTGAGCACCGAATATACCTACGGCACGACCACCTTCACGGGCCTTGGCCTATTCTTCTGCGGCATCATCGGCCTCGCTGTCACCGGCCTGCTGATCTGGGTGACGGAGTACTATACGGGCACCGACTACCGCCCGGTTCGCATGGTCGCCAAGTCCTCGGAGACTGGCCATGCCACCAACGTCATTCAGGGCCTCGCCGTCTCCATGGAGGCGACAGCCCTGCCGGCGCTGATCATCGTCATCGGTATCGCCACCACCTATCTGACGGCCGGCATCATGGGCATCGCCATCGCCGTCACCACCATGCTGGCCCTGGCCGGCATGGTCGTCGCGCTCGATGCCTACGGGCCGGTCACCGACAACGCCGGCGGCATCGCCGAGATGGCTGAGCTCGACGCCTCGGTGCGTGAGACGACGGACGCGCTGGACGCCGTGGGCAACACCACCAAGGCGGTGACCAAGGGCTACGCCAT
The DNA here is from genome assembly GCA_028279885.1 of Rhodovibrionaceae bacterium. GTDB lineage: Bacteria > Pseudomonadota > Alphaproteobacteria > Kiloniellales > DSM-21159 > JANQMX01. The sequence continues at coordinate 182,107 of JANQMX010000077.1, forward strand.
CGGCTCCGCCGGCCTCGGCGCCCTGGTGCTCTTCGCCGCCTATACGGAGGACTTGAGATTCTTCACCAACAACGCCGATCGCTTTCCCTACTTCGACGGTGTGACGGTCAATTTTGAGCTCTCCAATCCCTGGGTGGTCATCGGCCTCTTCGTTGGCGGCCTCTTGCCCTACCTCTTCGGCTCCATCGGCATGCAGGCGGTCGGCCGCGCCGGTGGCGCGGTGGTCGAGGAGGTGCGTCGGCAGTTCCGCGAGATCCCCGGCATCATGGAAGGCACGACCAAGCCCGAGTATGCGCGCTGTGTCGACATGCTGACCAAGCGGGCGATCAGCGAAATGATCATTCCCTCGATGCTGCCGGTGCTGTCGCCCATCGTGCTCTTCCTGATCGTTTTGGCGATCGACGGGAAGTCCTCGGCGCTCTCTGCCGTTGGTGCCATGCTGCTCGGCGTCATCGTGACGGGCCTCTTCGTGGCAATCTCCATGACCGCGGGCGGCGGTGCCTGGGATAACGCCAAGAAGTACATCGAGGACGGTAACCACGGTGGTAAGGGATCCGACGCCCACAAAGCCGCAGTGACCGGCGACACGATCGGCGACCCCTACAAGGACACTGCCGGTCCGGCCGTCAACCCGATGATCAAGATCACCAACATCGTGGCGTTGCTGCTGCTGGCCAGTCTGGCGCACTAGCAGCTCGCGAATCCAATCCTATGGAATGAAAAAACCCCCGACGATGTCGTCGGGGGTTTTCTTCTGATTGACGTCGTGAAGGTGTTTTAGTTTCCGGCTTCGTTGGCCGCGTCGGGGCTGAAGCGGCCCAGGTTGCCCAGCAGCTGCTGCAGGATGGTTAGCTCTCGGCCCTCCGTCGGCGTCGTGCGGGAGACCGGGTTGATGACCTGTCCGTCCGCCACCGTATAGAGCTGTGTCGACTGCACCAGTCCGGCGTCGTCGAAGTTCACCACCAGCACATTGCGCTCGATGACATCGGGGTCGAGGAAGGACTGCTGCTCCTGCAGTTCACCGATGTAATACCAGGTGTTGCTCTCGAAGGTGCTCACGGCCGAGGGCGTGCCGACGGCGGCCACCACATCGCTTTGGAACGACTCGCCGGCGGAGATCTCTTGGATGCGCTCCGCGGTGAGAAGGTTGCCGCGCGTGGTCAGCTCGCCCGAGCAGGCGGCAAGCGCGGTCGCGGCCATCAGGCCGAAGCTCAAGCCGATGGCGCGTGCGCCTCTGCGGCGGGGTTGCGAAGCGGTGAGTCTGGGCACGGTCATCGTTACCTTGGTCATGGCAGTCAAAGCATGCAATTCTCAGGATGAAGGCTTGAATAGACTGCTTGACCGCGTCATTTCAAGCGCCGGGTGCCGCGGGCACCGGTATCGACGGTGGTAAAGGTGAAGCTCTTTCCCAAGAATCCGCACGAGGCGGCGGCGCGCGCGCTTTACGAGCGCATTGTGACGCAGAGCCGCAGCCCTGTGTTTTACCGGGACTATGGCGTCCCCGACAGCGTCGACGGGCGCTTCGAGATGCTGCTGCTGCACGCTTTTCTCGTCTTCCATCGCCTGAGAGGAGAGGGGGAGGAGGCCAAGCGCCTGGGCCAGACACTGTTCGACCTTTTGGTCTTTCACCTGGACCAGAGCGTCCGCATCAGCGGGGTCGGCGATCTTGGCGCGGGCCGTAAGATGAAAGCCATGGGACAGGCCTTTTACGGACGCAGCAAGGCCTATGAGGCAGGCCTGGAGGCGCCGGCAGCCGTTGAGTTGGAGCAGGCGTTGGCACGGAACGTATTCGGCTCTTGCCGCGATACTGGCTCGGCCGAGCCAAGCGACTCGGTCCTGAAGGGTCTTGACCGTTATCTCCGCGCCAACGTCGCTGCGTTGGAAAGCCAATCCGTCGCCGACTTGTTGGCCGGTCGGCTGCGCTTCGAGGAGCCTGCACTGCCGGCAGATCTCGATACAGCGCGATCGGAGGCGCAGCATGGCTGAGTTTTCCCGCCCTCTGCGCCTGGCCGAGGTTCCTGCCGACGGCCTGTCGCTGCAGCTCGACGCCACGGCGGGCGAGCGCGCGGCCGTTGCCCGGCGTCTGAGCCTGCTGAGCCTCGACCTTCTGCAAGGCACACTCAGCGTCAGGCCGCTCGCACGCGGTGGCTTGGAACTGACCGGCAGCCTGCAGGCCAAGCTGGAGCAGAGCTGCGTGGTGACCCTGGAGGCGCTCCCGGTCGAAGTGTCACGGCCGTTGAACCTGAGATTCTTGGACGAGGGCGCCTTTCGGCAGCATGAAAGCGCGCAAGAGGACCCGCTTGACGGCCCCGATGTGGAGCTGATGCCGGGTGGTGAAAGCTTGGATCTCGGCGAGCTGCTGGTCGAAGAGCTGAGTTTGGCCCTTGACCCTCATCCGCGCCGGGCAGACGCCGGCTTTACCGATCTGAGCCTCGGTCCGGACGGCTCAGCGGACGGTTCTGCAGGCAGCTCCGGCAGCCCTTTCGCTGTCTTGGAGGGCCTCGCCGGCAAGACACGTTGACCCTAAGCCGGAGACGCAGCGGGCTTGCGGTGCCCGCTGGAATTCTGTATCACACAAAAAAACCGCTCCCTTCCAGAAGGGGGCGGTTACTCTTTGCATTCTACCGCTTGCCACTGTAGAGACCGAAAGATGGCCGTTCCGAGAAAGAAAGTTTCACGCGCCAAGCGCAATACGCGCCGCGCCCACGACGCCCTGAAGCGTGCGACCTATATTGAAGACCAAGATAGTGGCGAGCTGCGGCGGCCGCACCATATCGACCTTAAGACTGGCATGTACCGCGGTCGACAGGTATTAGAGCCCAAGGACGAGTTCTGAGGCTTGTTCCTGAGGCTTCGTCTGAAGCACGCGATGAACGGGGCGTAACGTGAGTGGTGCGTTGACCATCGCTATGGACGCCATGGGTGGCGACAACGCACCCAATATGGTTGTGCGCGGTGCCCTGATCGCGACCAAGCGTTATCCGCAAGTTCGCTATATCATGGTTGGTGACAGGGCGCTGCTCGAGCCTCTGATCGAGCGGCGGCGGCGCCTGCGCAATGCGGTTCTGGACGTGGTGCACACCGAGCAGGTCGTGCGCGCCGACGAAAAGCCATCCACAGCGCTGCGCTCCGGTCGCGAGAGTTCCATGCGCCTGGCAATCGACCAGGTGAAGGAGCAGAAGGCGGACGCCGTGGTCTCGGCCGGCAACACCGGTGCGCTGATGGCCATGTCGAAGTTCGTGCTCAAGACCATGGCGGGTGTGGACCGGCCGGCCATCGCTTCCTTCTTTCCGACCATGCGCGGCGAGACGGTGATGCTCGACCTCGGTGCCAACGTGCAGTGCGATGCGCGCAATCTGGTCGAGTTCGCCGTTATGGGCTGTGCCTTTGGGCGCAGCGTGCTGGGACTTACCAACCCGACGATCGGCTTGCTCAACGTCGGCTCCGAACAGATCAAGGGCCATGAGGCCTTGCAAGAGGCCAGCGACCGCTTGCGCAACTCCATGCCGAACGGGCAGTTTCATGGCTTCGTCGAAGGCGATGACATCGCCAAGGGCACGGTGGACGTTGTGGTGACCGACGGCTTCACCGGCAACATCGCCTTGAAGACAGCGGAGGGTACGGCGGCGCTCTATACCAAGATGCTGCGGGGCACCTTCAAGCATTCCCTTCTCGCCAGCCTTGGCTATCTCCTGGCCAAGCCGGCGATGATGAAGCTGCGCAAGCGCGTCGACCCGCGTCGCTACAACGGCGCCGTCTTCCTTGGCCTCAATGGCATCGTCGTCAAGAGCCATGGCGGCACGGATGCCCTCGGCTTTGCCCACGCCATCGGGGTGGCGGTCGATCTGGCCCAACACGGCTTTCTGCAGACCATAAAATCCGACCTAGAAGAGTTGACCGAGAGTGTACCCGCCACGCCTATCGCCCCACGCGCCGCTGTCCTATAGGTCGCGCGCCATTGACGTCGCCTCGGTGGTCGCGGGCTCTGGCTCCTATTTGCCGGAGAAGGTCCTCAGCAACGACGATTTGGCGAAGTTCGTCGACACGAACGACGCGTGGGTTCGCAAGCGCACCGGCATTGCCCGCCGCCATATTGCTGCGGACGATCAGGTTACGTCGGACTTGGCCATCGCTGCAGCCCGGCGCGCGCTGGAGTCGGCCGGCATGACCGCGGCCGAGCTCGATCTCGTGATCTGTGCCACGGCCACGCCGGACGAGACCTTCCCGGCCACCGCAACCCGTGTCCAGGCGGCGCTCGGTATGGAGCGGGGCGCGGCTTTCGACGTGCAGGCCGTTTGCAGCGGTTTCGTCTATGCCCTGTCTGTCGCCGACGCCATGCTGAAGAGCGGGCAGGCGCGCTGCGCCCTGGTGATCGGGGCGGAGATCTTCAGCCGCATTCTCGACTGGGAGGACCGCGGCACCTGTGTTCTCTTCGGCGACGGCGCCGGCGCGATCATCCTACGTGGGGAGGCAGCGGCGGAAGGCGATGCACCGCGGGGCATTCTGGCCAGCCATATCTTCTCTGACGGGCGTCACCACGATGCGCTCTATGTCGATGGCGGACCCGCCTCGACGCAGACCGCAGGACATCTGCGGATGGACGGACGGGAGGTGTTCCGCCACGCCGTGGTGCGCATGGCCGAGGCCATGGAGGCGGCGCTCGAGACGGCCGGACTGACGGCGGAAAATGTCGACTGGATGGTGCCGCACCAAGCCAACCTGCGGATCATCGAAGCTTTGGCCAAGCGCCTCGATTTTCCCATGGAGCGGGTGGTGGTGACCTTGCAGGACCACGCCAACACCTCGGCGGCGTCCATTCCCCTGGCGTTGGATAGCGCCGTGCGCGACGGGCGCATCAAGCAGAACGACGTCGTCCTGATGCAGGCTATGGGCGGCGGCTTCACCTGGGGTGCTGCGCTGCTCCGCTGGTAGGGCCGCACGAGGACCGGGCGCGAGCATCTGCGCCGCAATCGCGCGCTCAGCAAACGCACAGCTTTATCCACGCTTGCAGCCAATCGGCGTTTGACCCCCTCAACATCCTTGTATAACCTATTGAAAACAAGGGAGGCTGGGATGTCTGGCGCGACCATCACGCGAGCGGACTTGGCGGAAGCCGTCTATCAAGAGGTCGGTTTGTCACGCAACGAGTCGGCGCAGCTCGTCGAATCCGTCTTGGATGAGATTTGTGATGCCCTGATCAAGGATGAGATGGTCAAGATCTCCTCCTTCGGCAGCTTCACGGTCCGGCAGAAGGGCGAGCGTGTGGGGCGCAATCCCAAAACCGGAGAGGAAGTCCCAATTTTGCCACGCAAGGTATTGATTTTTCGTGCTTCCAATGTGCTCAAAGAGCGAATAAATCGAGGTAATCGACAGAGTATAGCATAGGCGGGACAGCCGACGGCGAGGCACCGCTTGGTCCAACGAATTCTAGGACACCGGTTGCGAGCATGGTTAGGACGACGGAGAAATCGCTCACCGCTTTTCGGACAATCAGTGAGGTCTCCACGGAGCTGGATATTCCCCAGCACGTTTTGCGTTTCTGGGAAGGTAAGTTCTCAAATCTCAAGCCTTTGAAGCGTGCCGGCGGTCGCCGGTACTATCGCCCCGAGGACCTGGAGCTGCTCAAGCGCATCCGCGGGCTGCTCTACGATGAAGGCTATACGATCAAGGGCGTCCAGAAACTGATCCGCGAAGGTGCCCTGCGTGAGCCGTCGCACGGTGAGGGCGCCGCCGCTGCGCTGATGCCTTCAAGCGAGGCACAAACCCAAAGCCTGGACGATGCGCAACAAGAAGAGCTCATGGCCCTGCGCCAGGAGCTCGTCGCCTTACGGGACCAGCTGAAAGACTGCCTGCGACGGCGCTAGAGCCTGATCGGGTTAGGGTGGAAGGTGGGGGACATTGGCTGGCCGGCGCTTTCGGTTGTCAGCGCCCTGGTCGTTACCTATAAAACCCTCGTCGGAGCGTAGCGCAGCCTGGTAGCGCACCACACTGGGGGTGTGGGGGTCGTGGGTTCAAATCCCGCCGCTCCGACCACGCACTTAACATAGGACAGAGCAGGAGTAGGGTCGCCTTTCAGGCTGCGGCAGGCCGTGCCAGTGTCAGGCTGGCTTCGCGCGGCTGGGACCGTTTCCTGCGACTTCGACGCCGCTGGCGGTGAGGCGGCACACGGTCCAGTGCGGCTCCGCCGGGTCGTCGAACCAAGGCTCGACCCAACCCTGGTCGATACAGCTCTGTATGGTGCGCTCGTTGAAGCGTTGGCCCTGCCCGTTGAAGAGGGGCAGCCGTCCCTCCGGCTCATCCAGCCCGCGCCGCAGATAGGCCAGCTGTGCCGCGGTGGGGCGCTGGCGCCGTGCCGCGAGACGCAGCATACGCGCCGCGTTGACACGATCCGTACCGGATAGCTTGTTCTTGGTTCCGCCCATTTCGCCCGCAACCCTCGCGCCTAGTTATGTTAAGCGAGAAGCGGCGGGGCACAAAGAAATTTATTGACAAAGAGTTAATATCGGATTCGTAACGACGGCCCAAGTGGTCTCGGGGCGCCGGAAAAAGCCTGCGTTTTCAGTCGCGTTCTGTGGCCCCGGCCGACGGAAAAGGTGCGTTCGAGGACGCCAAGGCGCTTTTCACCTCGTTGCGATACTCAAGATCGTAAATGATGCGATCGAGATCGATATCGACGGCACCGCCAGTCTCGTCGTTGTCGGGTAGGGTCCAGGTCATTGTCTTCGTTCCATGGCTTCGCCCCCGCTATGCCTATTCACACCATGATTAAGTGGGGCCGAATTCGGCTCATAGCCGGCGCAAACTTGGCCGGAAGATGGCCATCGGTTAGGGAATGGTTAATGATACTCAGCCCGCCGCTCCCTATGACGACCCAACATGCGACCCCTGCAAGCGGTTATGTTGCCGCTCCACGGCTTGGGCGAGTAGACACAAAATCAGAAAGTTTTCCCCGGGATTCAGCATGTCAGATCTTGCCAGCCGCAACGCCCTGATTTTCTCGGCGGTCGGGCACGCCTACATGCACTTCTTCACCGCGATGTATTTCGTCATCGCGGTGACCCTGGGAAAAGAGGCCTGGGCTGGCTTGACCTGGTCCGAGGCCTCGGAGCTCTGGATGCTCGGTGCGTTCCTGGTCGGCGTTGCCGCCTTGCCGGCTGGTTGGCTGGCCGATCGCTGGTCGACGAGCGGCATGATGGTGGTCTACTTCATCGGCATGGGGCTCTGCGCCGTTGTCTGCAGCCTCGTGGAGCAGCCGGTTGCCCTGATGCTGGGCCTGGCCGGCGTCGGGCTTTTCGCCGCTATCTACCACCCGGTCGGCATTCCCTGGGTCGTGCGCAATGCCAAGACCAGGCGCGGTAAGGCGCTTGGCATCAATGGGGTCTTCGGGCAGGTCGGCTGGGCCAGTGCAGGCCTGATCACCGGCGTTTTGATCGATGCCTTTTCCTGGCGCGTGGCTTTCCTTGTGCCGGGTGCGATTTGCCTCGCCACCGGCGTTCTGCTGCTGGCGCTTTGCCTTGCTGGGCGTGTCGGCGAAGGCGATGCCGAGGTCGGTCCCAAGACGCCGGCAAGCCGCGGCGACATGATCCGGGTCTTTGCCGTGCTGCTCTTGACCATGACGGTGATGGGCCTGGTCTTCCAAGGCAATCAGGCGGCGCTGCCGAAGCTTTTCGACGACCGACTGACAGGTCTCTTCGCCGCTGTCTCGGGATTCCTGGAGCACAGCGTGCCCGGGGTGATGGCGATCTTCCGTGGCGGACCGGATGCCTCGCTGGTCGGGCTTTTCGTCGCGCTCACCGCGACCGTTGGCGGCATCATGCAGATCTGGGGCGGCCATCTTGCCGACCGCTATTCCTTGAAGGCGATCTACCTCTGGGCCTTCCTGCTGCAGGCCTTCACCTTGGGCTTCATCGCCATGGCCGCTGGTCTGCCCCTGGTCGCGCTATCGATCATTGCCGTGGCGCTCAGCACCGGCGCGCTGCCTGCCGAGAACATCCTGCTGTCGCGCTACGCGCCGAAGCGTCATCAGGCCGTTGCCTTTGGCGTCAAGTACGTGCTTGCCTTCGGCACCGCACCCATCGCTATCTCGGCGGCCGCCTATATTCGCCAGACCTATGACGGCTTCGCCTGGCTCTATGTACTGGGGGCGGTGATCGCGGCCGCCGCGGCGCTCGCTTCGGCCATGCTGCCGCGCGATACGGAGCCCGTCGCCATCCGTGTGCCGGCGGAGTAGGCCCGGCGGAGTGGGCCCAGCGGAATAGGCCTTGTCGGGAGAGAGGGGCAACTCATGGAGATCGACCGGCTCGACCACCTGGTGTTGACCGTCCGGAACCTGGAAGAGAGCTGCCTCTTTTACGAGAAGGTGCTCGGCATGCGGAGGGAGATGTTCGGCGAAGGGCGCATCGCGCTCAACTTCGGCCGGCAGAAGATCAATCTGCATCCTGACCCGAGCCCTTATGAGCCCAAGGCCAAGGCGCCGACGGCAGGGTCGGCCGATCTCTGCTTTGTCGTCGACCGTGCCATCGATGCGGTCGTCGCGCATCTGAAGAGCCTTGAGATTGCCATCGAGGAAGGGCCTGTGGCGCGCAGCGGGGCTGTCGGCCCCATCACCTCGGTCTACGTCCGCGACCCTGACGGCAACCTGATTGAAATCGCCACTTACACCTAGGGCCGGTTCCTCAAGCCGTTACTCTGCCGCTTGGCGCTGCACGGATGTCAGTGCCTGATCCAGGTCGGCGATGATGTCGTCGGCCGTCTCCAGGCCAACGGAAAGGCGAATGACATCGGGCCCGGCCCCGGCCGCCTCGCGCTGCTCTTCGGTGAGCTGGCGGTGGGTGGTCGAGGCGGGGTGGAGGATAAGCGTGCGGGTGTCGCCGATGTTGGCCAAGTGGCTGATGATCTCGCAACGCTCGACCAGTGTAACGCCGGCCTGGTAGCCACCCTTGACGCCGAAGGTGAAGACCGAGCCGGCGCCCTTCGGCAGGTACTTCTCAGCCAGCTGATGATAGGGGCTGGAGGGCAGCCCGGCATAAGAGACCCAACTGACCGCCTCGTGGCCTTCCAGGAATTCGGCGACGCGCTGAGCGTTGGCGCAGTGCCGCTCCATGCGCAGCGACAGGGTTTCCGTCCCCAGAAGGGTCAGCCAGGCGTTGAGCGGCGCCATGGAGGTCCCGAGGTCGCGCAGGCTCACCGCATGGGCATGGGTGGTGAAGCCGAGGTCGCCGAAGCTCTCCGCGAAGGTCAGGCCGTGATAGGCCGGCTCCGGCGCCGCCAAGCTTGGAAAGCGCTCGGCATCCATCCAGTCCATGTTGCCGCTGTCGATCAGCGCGCCGCCCATGGAGGTGCCGTTGCCGGAGAGGAATTTGGTGGTCGAGTGGGTCACCAGATCGGCGCCCCAGTCCACCGGACGGCAAAGCACCGGCGTTGCCATGGTGTTATCGACGATCAAGGGGATCTTCGCGGCGCGCGCGATCTCGGCCAGTGGCTCCAGATCGCTGATCACGCCGCCGGGATTGGCCAGGGACTCGCAGAAGAGCCCACGTGTGTTTCCGTTGATCGCCTCCCTGACGCTGCCCAGATCGTCGAAGTCGAGGAAACGGGCAGACCAGCCGAAGCGTCCGAAGGATTTGCTGAGCTGGGTGATGGAGCCGCCGTAGAGGCGGGTCGAGGCAATCACATGGTCGCCGGGCTGCATGAGGGCGAAGAGGGCCATCAGCTGCGCGGCATGACCTGACGAGCAGCAGGTGCTGCCGCGCGCGTTCTCCAGGCTGGCCAGGCGCTCTTCCAGCGCCGCGACGGTCGGGTTGCTCAATCGCGAATAGACAAAGCCGAAGGTCTGGAGATTGAAGAGCGAGGCCGCGTGATCGGCGTCCTCGAACACGAACGCGGTGTTCTGGTAGATCGGCGTCTGCCGGGCGCCGGTGACCGGGTCAGGCTGAGTGCCGGCATGTATCTGCCGGGTCTCGAAGCCGTAAGGCGACCCGAACTTTGGTGTGTTCTCGGTCATTGCAAAGCTTGCTCCGCTGGTTTGTCGTCAAGCGCGGCGGCGCTTGGCGGAGATGATCCCGGTGTTGAAGCCGCCCCAAGCCAGTTCTGCGTGGAGGCGGCCCCATTCGATCTTGGGGCAGCGGTCCATCACGACCTGCAGGCCGGCAGCCTGCGCCTTGGCGGCGGCCTCTTCGTTGCGGACGCCCAGCTGCATCCAGACGGTCTTGATGCCCTTTTCGTCCTTCAGGGCGATCGCCTGGTCGGTGATGGCGCCTGCCTCAGTGGATCGGCGAAAGATGTCCACCATCTCGAAGGGGCTCGGTACCTCGGCCAGGTTGGCGTAGGCGCGTTCGCCCAGCAGCTCCTGACCGGCCAGACCCGGGTTCACCGGGATAACGCGGTAGCGCTTGCCGATAAGGTACTTCATGGCGAAGTAGCTCGGCCGGTTCCAATTTGCCGAGGCGCCGACCATGACGATGGTGCGGGTCTCGTCCAAGATCCGGCGAATGTCGGACTGGCTTGGGTCGCGGTAGGTCATTGTGCTTTAGGGTTGTGGCTTAAGTCCGTAGCTGGCCAGCCCACGTTCCATGCAGAGGTGATAGAGGCCACTGTCTTCGTAGCGCCAGTCGACCACGTCGCGCAACCTAGGTTCCAGGCACTGCACATTGTCTGCCAGGAAGATAATCTGCCATTGCTCCCAGGACTCGTTGGGATAGTTGGCGGCCAGCCAGGCACGGGTGCGGCCGAGATCGCTGTAGGGGTCGTTGAAGCGGCTGGACCACCAGGCATTGGCGGCCCGCCGGGCGTTTCGGCTGGCTGTGGGGCCGACCTCCGCCTCGAAGATCGCGATTGCTTTGGCGTTTCGGTCGCCACCGTTCTTGTCGTTGTCGAGGTAGAGCCATTTCAGGCCCTCGGCCGGTGGGAAGTCGCTGACCGGGCCTTGGCGAAACAGTTGAGCCAAGGGGGGCAGGGCGCCGATGTTGCCGGCCTCGGCCGCGCTGCCCAGGAAGCGGAGCGCCTCGCCGGGGTTCTGCGGCAGCAGCTCGCCGCGCAGGTAGTGGTTGCCGAGAAACACCGCGGTGTCGCTGCGTCCGGCCGCCAGAGCCTGATTGAGATACGCGAAGGAGCGGTCGATATCGCGGTGCTCCGGACTGAACAGGCCGAGGTAGTAGGCTCCGAGCCATTCCATGGCGCTGGTCTCGCCGCGCTCGGCGGCCACCTCGGCGAAGGCTTTTTTGCGCGGCAGGTCGCGGGCGCTCTCGAACAGCCAGCTCATCGCACCAGTGTGGTCGCGATCGGCCGCTTCCCGCATCCAGGTCCGGAACAGCGCGTGCTCGCGCTCGACCTCGCCAATCCGCTGGCTCCAGATGCGATAGGGGCGGGTCTTGGCGAAGTTGCCATTGTCCCAAACCAGAAGATAGCGGGCATCGTCGACGCCGCGCCGGGCCAGCGGCATGAGGAACTCGGCCGCCCCCTCGTAGTCTCCGGCTAGGTAGAGCTCGACCCCCAGGATCAAGTCGTCTGAAGGCTCTAACGCTGCGGCCTCGGGACCGCGCGTTGCCAGCACTGCCGCGACCAGAATCGGGCCGATGACAGAGGCGCCGCAGAGCCGCGCGAAGGTCAGTCGCAGAAACGCCATTCCCCCATGTCCATATGAAAGTGAGCGTGGTGCGGCGGGCCGTCGTCCGGCCCGATGACGCCGCTGAAGTAGCGGCAGGCGCCGCTGTGAACCTCTCTTAGAAAGCGCCCTGCCGGAGTCGACTTGCCCCAGTCGCGCTCGACGCTGACCCGGCTGCCGTCGGCAAGCGCGAAACCGCTGATGTCGATCGCATTGCCGCGCGCGTGCTCGCTGCGCGGCCCGGCAATGCGATGGTTCCGGTTGCGGCAGGCATAGGTGCCCCAGTTGAGAATGCTCTCGACCGGTTGGCCGAAGTGCCGCTCGGCGGCCTCTTGCACCACTTCGCGCTCCCATAAGGTTAGCGCCGCCAGCACGCCGCAGGTTGCGGTGATGGGCGGCTGGTAGCCGATGGTCAGCCGCTCCGTCATGCCGGTGCCGATCAGCCCGCAGCCGCCGTGAAGCGGCGTATCCTCGCGCCGCTCCAGGTCCAGGCCCTCGGACGACAGAGCAAAGAAGCAGAGGTCGGGATTGTCCGCCAGCCGCACCAGGCTGGCTCCGGCCAGTTGCACTCCTCCTTGCGGACCCACTGCGCTGCTCGGCGGCTCCGGCGGCCGGCCGCAGGCCGCCAGAAGCAGGAGGCCGGCTGCCAGGACCGGCCAAAGCCGGGCGCTCAGCGGCCCCTCCAGTGCGGCGGCCGCTTCTGGATGAAGGCGTCGATGCCTTCTCGCGCGTCCTCCGCCATCATGTTCTCTGCCATGGCTTCGCCGGCGAAGTCGTAGGCGTCGGTGAGGCCCATCTCGAGCTGGCGGTAGAACATCTGCTTGCCGGTCGTTACGGCCACCGGAGACTTGTCGAGAATCACGCCCGCCAGCTCGTTCACCACCTCGTCGAGGTACTCGACCGGCGCAACCCGGTTGATCAGGCCCAGGCGGCGCGCCTCCTCGGCCGAAATGAACTCGCCGGTGAAGAGCATTTCGAAGGCGGCCTTGCGCGGCACGTTGCGGCTGAGCGCCACCGACGGTGTCGAGCAGAAGAGGCCGGTATTGATGCCCGAGGTCGCCAGGCGCGCATCTTCGGCGGCCACAGCCAGGTCGCAGGACGCCACCAGCTGGCAGCCGGCCGCGGTGGCCAGGCCCTGCACCCGGGCGATCACGATCTGCGGCATGGCGGTCAGGGTCAGCATGACCGCGCTGCAGGCTCTGAAGAGTTCTACGAAGTAGTCCTTGTTGCTCTGCGCACGCATCTGCTTGAGATTGTGCCCGGCGCAGAAGGCGCGGCCGGCGCCGCCGAGGACGACAACGCGGATCCCGCTGTCGGACTCGATATCCTTCAGTTCCTCCATAAGGGCCTCGAGCATCTCTTCGGAGAGAGGGTTGAGGCTGGCGGGACGGTTGAGCGTCAGGCGGACAACGGGGCCGTCCTGCTCCCGCAGGACAAACGGCGTATCCTCGGCCACCGCCGGATGCTGTGCCGAAGGCGAAAGAGCCATGGTTGCACTCCTGCCTAAGCGTTGAGTGATCGGTCTTGCCGATATATAGCGCGCCGAGCGCTTGCCAAAGCAACCCCCGTCGAAAGTCGCCCGCGCATGCCGAAAATCAGCTTGGCCGAGATGGAAGAGATCGCCCACGACCTGCCGTGGGTCGACATGCTCGGCATGAAGATCGACGAGATCGGGGAGGGGCAGGCGCGAGTCCGGCTGCCCTACAAGGCCGACTTTCTTAGGCCCGGCGGCACGATCAGCGGCCCGGCGATGATGGGCTTGGCGGATTACGGCATGTATGTCGCCGTGCTCTCCGCCATCGGCCGGGTGGAGTTGGCGGTGACCACCAGCCTCAACATCAATTTCCTGCGCAAGCCGGGACAGGCGGACATCATCGGAGATTGCCGTTTAATCAAGGTCGGCCGACGTCTCGCTTATGGTGAGGTTCTGCTCCACTCCGAGATCGAGCATCTGGACGAGCCGGTCGCCCACGTCACCGCGACCTACTCCATTCCGCCGGACCGTCCCGCCTGACGGCTCTAAGTGACCGGGGGGAGGCGACGGAATTGTGGACGTATGTGCCTGCCGAGGAGTCGCCATAGTTGTGGGAGAGGGCGCTCTCCACCCTCAGCACAAGGTACTCCTCGCTGCGGTCAGGGTGGCAAAGGCGCCGTCAGTGCAGCGCACGCTTGCGACGTGCCGCCAGCAGCAGGCCCGCGATGCCGAAGCCAAGCAGGGTAATGGCAGCTGGCTCGGGGAGCCGCAGCGTAGCGATGGCGACATTGCCCGTTCGCGGTGCCTGCTGGAACGACGTCTCGGTAGAGGCGTCCATGATCAATTCGCTGCTCGAGACGAAAGCACAGGTTGCAACAGCTCCAACAAGACACCAGCTAACAAATGTCGGATCAGTTCCTCCGCTATCTGAAACAAGAAAAGAATTAAGATTGTTTGAGAAATTGAAGAGAAGTTGGGTCGGGGTTGCAGTTATAGAGCCGGCGAATACATTGAAAAAGTCTTCACCAAAAAAAGCAGTAACTGGGCTGGCGGCAACATTTGGTGCGCTTATGGTGATCTCACCGCCAACAAGATTAGCATTACTCAATCCCCCGAGGGTCCCATCGGTTTCCAAGAAACCTGTGACGGTACCAGCTCCGATCGTTCGGTTGACATCGTAGATGAGGCTTGCCGTGGCTGGGCCAGCAAAGCCGAGAGCGATCACAGCCGCTGACAAACCAAGCATGAGCATTTTAAACATCGTCACCTCCCAAGCACTCTAAATTGCCGCAATGGCGGCGTCCCCAACGTGTCATTGTGGAAATGGTATAACAAAAGGACCGATTTGCGCTACCCGCAAATCGGCCGGGCGAAGCTCAACTCGTGCCCATCCGGATCGGTGATGTGGAAGTAGCGCTCGCCCCAAGAGGCATCGGCGGGCTCCGCTTCCGGCTCAAGGCCCTGCTGCAAGGCATTGGCGTGGAAGGAGTCGACATCGCTGACATAGAAGATGGGGCGGCCCCACCAGGTCCAGTGCGTATCGTCCGGCATGGCGATGAGATTGAGATAGCCGCTGCCGGCTCGATAGGAGGTGAACTCAGTCTCGGCGCCGCCGTAGATCATCTCAAAGCCGAGGGCATCGTAGAAAGCCACGGCCCGCGCCATGTCGTGAGTCGCCAGGGTGACGGCGCTCAGCGCTTCTACGGTCGCTGGCCGCCTTGCTCCGTCATTGTGCGCTGTAGCCTCCGTCGATCATCAAGTCCGCCCCCGTTACGTAAGCCGCCGCGTCGCTCGCGACGTGCCGCCAGCAGCAGGCCCGCGATGCCGAAGCCAAGCAAGGTAATGGCAGCGGGCTCGGGGAGCCGCCGCAGCGTAGCGATGGCGACATCGCCCGCTCGCGATGCCTGCTGGAAAGGCGTCTCGGTATTGCCGTCACGGATCATTTCGACGTTCGAGGTGGAGATAGTACAGGTTACACTAGCGCCAACAAGACACCAGCTAACCAATGTTGGATCAGTTCCTCCGTTATCTGAGATAAGAAAAGAATTAAAATCGTTCGAGAAATTGAAGAGAAGTTGGGTCTCGGTTGCAATTATAGATCCGGCGAATATTTCGAACAAGTCTTCGCCAAAGAGTGCAGTAACGGGGCTGGCGGCAACATTTGGCGCGCTCATGATGATCTCACCGCCAACAAGATTGGCATTGCTCAATGCACCAATAGTCCCATCGGTTTCCAAGAAACCTGTGACGGTACCAGCTCCGATCGTTCTGTTGACATCGTAGATGAGGCTTGCCGTGGCTGGGCCAGCAAAGCCGAGAGCGATCACAGCCGCTGACAGACCAAGTGTGAGCATTTTAAACATCGTCACCTCCCAAGCACTCTAAATTGCCGCAATGGCGGCGTCCCCAACGTGTCATTGTGGAAATGGTATAACAAAGGGACCGCTTTGCGCTACCCGCAAATCAGCCGGGTCGAGCTGCCGGTGACCACCAACCTAAGCATCAACTTTTTGCGCAAGCCGGGGCAGGTGGACGTCATCGGCGACTGTCGCCTGATCAAGGTGGGCAAGCGCTTGGCTTACGGCGAGATTTTGCTGCATTCCGAGATCGAACATCTGGACGAGCCGGTGGCCCACGTCACCGCGACCTACTCCACTCCGCCCTATCGGCCGGCTTGAGCGCTACGCGGCCGGCGGCGCAGGTGGCAGGTCTGCGAGATGGCCGCGTTTGACCAGCAGCGTTGCGCCCTCCGGGCTGCGCATCTCGGGGGCTCGGCCGATCGGGCTGCGTAGCCAGCCGCCTTTAATGTAGCCGCCGTTTTCGTCCTCGATGGTCCCGGCGATGACGAAGATCTCTTCGCCGCCCGGCAGATCGCGCGCTGCCATGCCGGCGCCTGGCGCTAGGCGCAGCAGGACGGTCTCCTCGTTGCGGAAGCGGTGCAGCGGCATGGCCTCGATGCCTGGGTCCTCTGTCGCCTCCCAGCGGCTTTCGTCCTGCGTGTTTAGGCGCACGAACTCCTGGTCCTCCGGATGCATCCACCAGAGCTTGACCCAGATGATCGCCCCGCCCTCGGAATGCGGGGTGTGGCGGGAGGAGACAGGATTGCGCACGTAGGTGCCGACCGGGAAGTCACCGTAGTTGTCCGAGAAGGTGCCTTCCAGCACCAGATATTCCTCACCGCCGCTGTGGCTGTGCTCCGAGAAATAGCTCTTGGGCGCATAGCGCACGATACTGGTGACCCGAGCGACCTCCTCGCCGTCACGCTCCAGCATGCGCCGTTCAACACCGGGCATGGGGGAGGGCACCCAATCCAGGCGCTCGCTGTCGACGGCCGCGCGTTGCGATAGGTCTGCGTTGATCTTCATGGCTGTTCTCCTGCCGCCCTTTCTAGGGCTTCGGCAAGGGGCGGGCGAAGCTCAACTCGTGCCCGTCCGGATCTGTGATGTGGAAGTAGCGCTCGCCCCAAGGGGCATCGGCGGGTTCCGCTTCCGGCTCAAAGCCATGGCGCAAGGCATTGGCATGGAAAGCATCCACGTCGCTGACGTAGAAAATCGTGCGGCCCCACCACGTCCATTGCGTGTCGTCCGGCATGGCGATGAGATTGAGATAGCCGCCGCCGGCTCGATAGGAGGTGAACTCCGCCTGGGAACCGCCGTAGATCATCTCGAACCCGAGGGCATCATAGAAGGCCACAGCTCGCGCCATGTCGTGGGTTGCCAGGGTGATGGCGCTCAGTGCCTCCACGGTTGCTCTCGGCTCTTGCTCGGTCATTGCGCGCTGTAGCCTCCGTCAATCACCAGGTCCGCTCCCGTTACGTGAGCCGCCGCATCGCTGGCCAGGTATACCGTCGCGGCGGCCACCTCCTGCGGCGTCACGAAGCCGGGGAGGGGCTGGCGCCGGCCGAGCTTGGCCTTGACCTGGTCGGGCTCGCCCAGGGCGGCGGCAATGCCGTCGAGCATGGGGGTCTCGGCAAAGCTGGGTGAGATGCAGTTGACGCGAATGGGCGGGTCGAGCTCGGCGCAGGTCACCGCGGCCGACTTGCTGAGCCCGCGCAAGGCGGCCTTGGCAGCGCCGTATGCCGCCAGCGGTGGGGCCGCGACCAGGCCGGCGATGGAGCAAATGTTGACTATGGCGCCGCCCTTGCCGCGCATCAGCGGCAGGGCTGCCTGCATGCCGAGCAAGGCACCGCCGACGTGAACCACGATCAGGCGCTCCAGGTCGTCGAGGTCCGTCTCTCGGAAGTCCTTGGTGATGGCGAAGCCGGCGTTGTTGACCAGGATGTCGAGATGGCCGAAGTGCTTGGTCAGCTGCTGCACGGCGCCGACCCAGTCGTCTTGACGTGTTACGTCGAGGGAGAGGGCGAACTCCGCCTCTGGACAGTCCGGCGGCGCGAGGTCGCTTGCCGCCACGCGGGCGCCGGCTTCGGCGAGGGCAGCGACGATGGCGCGCCCGAAGCCGCCGTCGGCGCCGGTGACAAGAGCCGTCTTTTCTGCGAGCAGTGACATGATTTGCGAAGGCTAGATCATTGGGACAGCAGGTGAAATCCGGGTGTGCGTTAAAGTGAGCCGAAAAATAGGGTATTATTTTACCGCACATATAACTGACTGTCCTATCGTGACTTTTCTTGACAGGTAACTGCCTCGGCCTTATCTACGCGGCTCGATCTCGCGGGGGAGACCCGCTTATCCACGCGTGGAACCAAGAGATGAAGACCTTTACCGCACGACCGGCCGATATCGAGAAGAAATGGATCGTGATCGACGCAGACGGCGTCGTTCTCGGCCGCCTCGCCAGCCGCATTGCCAACATCCTGCGCGGCAAGCACAAGCCGAGCTACACGCCGCACATGGACTGTGGCGACAACGTCATCGTCATCAACGCGGAGAAGGTGCGCCTGACCGGCCGTAAGCTGGCCGACAAGCAGTACTACTGGCACACGGGCTATCCCGGCGGCATCAAAAGCCGCACGGCGGGCCAGATCATGGGCGGCAGCCATCCCGAGCGGATCATCCTCAAGGCGGTGGAGCGCATGGTACCCCGCGGCCCCCTGGGCCGGCAGCAGATGAGCAACCTCAAGGTCTATGCCGGCGGCGAGCATCCGCACGAGGCGCAGCAGCCCGAGGTTTACGATTTCGCCAGCGAAAACAGAAAGAACGTGAGAGCATAGCGCTATGGCCGAGGAGACAACCACCACCCTCAGCGACCTGCAGGATCTTGCCCAGGTCGCAGCCAGCGAGCCTGAGGCGACCCCGGAGCCCAAGATCGACGAGCACGGTCGGGCCTATGCCACGGGCAAGCGGAAGAACGCTATCGCGCGGGTCTGGATCAAGCCGGGCAGCGGGCAGATTTCCGTGAACGGCAGGACGCTCGAGGTCTACTTCGCGCGGCCGGCGCTGCAGATGATTATCAACCAGCCCTTTGCCATGGCCGATCGCAATGGCCAGTTCGACGTGTTCTGCACCGTGACGGGCGGCGGTCTGTCCGGCCAGGCCGGTGCGGTGCGTCATGGCATTTCCAAGGCGCTGACCCTCTACGAGCCGGGCTTGCGGCCGGTGCTCAAGAGCGGCGGATTCCTGACGCGGGATTCGCGTGTCGTCGAGCGCAAGAAGTACGGCAAGCCGAAGGCGCGCCGGAGCTTCCAGTTCTCCAAGCGCTAACGATATTGTCGCGCGATTTGCTGGGCTTCGCCCCGAGTCCCTAGGTGAAATCTCAGTGGAGTCTCGGGCTGCTTGCCCGTGAGACCAGCTCTTCAGAAGTTGCGGAATAGGTGGAATTGCGCCTCTTAGGTGGCGTGTTCTTATCGTGATCTGGTGAGTAAAATCAATTCGCTAGGTGAGAACTCTCATGCATGGTGCGAGGATAAACCGCAGGGGTCACGCGATTGTCCCCAGGCAATTGCAGCAACTTAGTGAAAAATGCTTTGGCAGCGGCTCAAGCCGTCACTAGTCTGTAACGTGACAAAAGAACGCGAGCCTGGGAAGGGCCGTAAGAGGAGGAATGCCATGTCCCCTTCGAGTTCTTCCTGCACGACACTCGCCGCCACGCTCTGGCCGATCGAAAACGAGCGGGCGAGCCGAATCGGGCGGTTTCTCATTCTGGCGATCCTTGGAAGTGCGGCCTTAGGACTGTCTGCTAAGCTGCAGTTTTCCATGGAACCCGTGCCCATCACCTTGCAGCCTCTGGTGCTCGCCTTGATGGCTGGCGCTTACGGTTGGCGTTTGGGCTTGGCGGCCCTCGGCCTACAGGTACTGACCGGCCTGATGGGCTTGCCGACTCTCCCGGGAACCTTGGGTCCGGCGTCCCTCTGGAGTGCCGAGAGCGGCTTCCTGGCCGGCGCGGCCTTGGCCGTCTTTGTCATCGGTTATCTGGCTGAGCGGGGCTGGGACCGGCGCGTCGTGCTGTCCTGGGCGGCCATGTTGCTTGGCTTCGTTCTGCTCTATGGTTGCGGTGCGCTGGGTGTCGCGAGCCTGCTCGGCTGGGCGGCCGTCAAGCAGGACTTGCTGGGCGCGTTGCATCTTTCGGCGCTGCTGGTGCAGCTCGGTGTGGCGGCGCTCGTGCTGCCCTGGATTTGGAGAAAGGTCAGCGCACGGCAGAGCGAAAGCTGACGGCTTTCGCTTTCGCGCTATTTTCCGCAGATTTGGCGTGCTGAAAAAGCGGTGGAGCAGCCTGTGCCGCCCCGTTAAGGTCGGCCCTCGTTTCGAACCGAGAAGAAAAACGAGGGAGAGAGCGGATGCCGCTCGACGAGAACAACAAACCCGTCTTCGACAAATCGCGCCTGCCGAGCCGACACGTTTCGGTCGGTCCGGACAAGGCGCCGCATCGCTCCTACTATTACGCCATGGGGCTGACGGAGGAGGATATCGCCAAGCCCTTCATCGGCGTGGCGACCTGCTGGAACGAAGCCGCCCCCTGCAACATCTCGCTGTCGCGTCAGGCGCAAGCCGTCAAGCTGGGCGTAAAGGCGGAAAACGGCACGCCGCGCGAGTTCACCACCATCACGGTGACCGATGGCCTTGCCATGGGGCACCAGGGCATGAAGTCCTCCTTGCCAAGCCGGGAGGTGATTGCCGACTCGGTCGAGCTTACCATGCGCGGGCATTGCTACGACGCCTTGGTCGGTCTGGCCGGCTGCGACAAGTCCCTGCCGGGCATGATGATGGCGATCGTGCGCCTCAACGTGCCTGCGGTCTTCATGTACGGCGGCTCCATCCTGCCCGGGCAGTTCAAGGGCCGGGACGTCACGGTGCAGGACGTCTTCGAGGCGGTCGGGGCCCATCAGGCCGGCAAGATGGACGACGAGGAGCTGCATGCGCTGGAGTGTGTGGCCTGCCCTTCGGCCGGCTCTTGCGGCGGGCAGTTCACGGCCAACACCATGGCCTGCGTGTCGGAGGCGATGGGCCTGGCACTGCCTGGTTCCGCCGGCGCGCCGGCGCCCTACGAGTCGCGCGATGCCTATGCCGAGGCCTCCGGCGCCGCGGTCATGAGCCTTCTTGCCAACAACACGCGGCCGCGGGACATCGTCACCCGCAAGGCATTGGAGAACGCGGCCACCG
This sequence comes from Rhodovibrionaceae bacterium, assembly GCA_028279885.1. Lineage (GTDB taxonomy): Bacteria > Pseudomonadota > Alphaproteobacteria > Kiloniellales > DSM-21159 > JANQMX01. The sequence continues at coordinate 202,736 of JANQMX010000077.1, forward strand.
TGGTTGCCGCGTCCGGCGGCTCGACCAACGCCGCGCTCCACCTGCCGGCGATCGCCCATGAGGCGGGCATCGACTTCGATCTGCATGCCGTGGCGGAGATCTTCAAGCGCACGCCTTACATCGCCGACCTCAAGCCCGGCGGCCGCTTCGTGTCCAAGGATATGTACCAGATCGGCGGCGTGCCGATCCTGATGCGGACTCTGCTGGACGGTGGCTATATGCACGGCGACTGCCTGACCGTAACCGGCAAGACCATTGCCGAGAACCTCGAAGACGTGACATTCCCGAGCGATCAGGAAGTGGTGCGGCCGATCACCAACCCGCTGTCGCCAACCGGCGGTGTGGTGGGGCTGCGCGGCAACCTGGCGCCGGAAGGCGGGATCGTGAAGGTCGCCGGCATGAAGAACCTGAAGTTCCGCGGGCCGGCACGCTGCTTCGACAGTGAGGAAGAGGCCTTCGCCGCGGTGCACGGAAAGAACTACGAGGAAGGCGAGGTGCTGGTCATTCGTTACGAGGGCCCGAAAGGCGGCCCCGGCATGCGGGAGATGCTGGCGACCACCGCAGCGCTCTATGGCCAGGGCATGGGCGACAAGGTGGCGCTGATCACCGATGGCCGCTTCTCCGGCGCCACCCGCGGCTTCTGCATTGGCCATGTGGGGCCTGAGGCGGCAGTCGGCGGACCGGTCGGCTTGCTGCGCGACGGCGACATTATTGTCATCGATGCCGACGAGGGCAGCCTGAACGTCGAGCTGAGCGAGGAGGAGCTG
>JANQMX010000081.1 GCA_028279885.1 Rhodovibrionaceae bacterium
CTATTGCCTTTCTTGACTGCAATGCCGAAGGGCTTCCGCGGGAATCTGGCGGAGATGTCGACCAGTCTATACTGATCCGGCCGATCCGATGCGCTGCGCAAGAACTTCAAATCGACCAGATCGTTCGAAGCTGCATCTGCCTCATTGTTCGCAACGGCCTTGATGGTTGCGCTACTGGTCGGGAGAATTACCAGCTTTGCTCCGGGCAATGACGGGAGTGCCGCACGCATTCTCTTGAGCGACAGCGAGCCGGCCGTCACGGTAATTCGCTTGCCGGCCAGGTCTTCGAAGCGTCGTATGTCGCTTCCTTTGGGAACGAGAAGGCCCTCTCCCGTGACGATGTAGGGAACGGAGAAGTCCACCTGTTGCTCGCGCTCCGGCGTAATCGTCAACTGGGAGACCACTATATCGACACGACCATCTTCAAGAGCCGTTATGCGGTCTTTGTCCAGGACCCGAACGAAGGTGACGCGGTCGGGCGCGCCGAGCAACTTTTTGGCAACAGCTCTGGTAAGGTTTGGCTCGAACCCCCCGATAACACCTGTTTTCGGGTTCTTGTAACCCAGTCCGGGAATGTCGAAGGAAACGCCCGCAGTGAGCTGTCCATCCGATTGAGACGGTTCTGTGCTCCCTTGCGCTACGTCTTCGGCCTTAACGGTGTTCCCGGCTACAATAAGCAGCGAGAAAAAAACGATACGTAGCAACGTAGCCATATGTACGTCCTTCGTATTGAACGAAGCTGTCTTGTCGAAAGCAACAGTTGAAATCTAAGTGTTGCTTATCATACTGTCGGCTAGATCGCCAAACAATGGTTGATATCCACTTTAGGTTATCAAAGCATCGGCAGCCCAAAGCTTTGTTGGGAGCACACCAATGCAAGTCGTTTGGCACACGCGGCGCGAGTTTCTGAAAGGAGCAGCGGCCGGTAGCGCCAGCTTTCTCGTGTCTACACTTGACTTCGGGCTGTCTCCCTCCCCGCGTGCCGCGGAGATCAACAGGCCTGGTGAGTGGAGCGGTGGACCGGGCCAAGCCTTTCATCGCATTGACGGACTTGCCAAGGTCACGGGTCAGAAGATCTTTGCACGGGATTTTCGACCGGTGGACATGCCCGATTGGCCGGGGAAGTACCACCACGCGCTGGTCCTGCACGCACCCTTCGTCGATCGCATCTTCGAAGGACTCGACCTCGATCAACTGCCGGAAGAACTCCGACCCTCGGTTGTCATTACCGCCGCCGATCTGGCGCGCGACAATATCGGTATCGACCAAGAAAACTATCCAGCCGGTGACTATCTCGCGCCGAGCGGCAAGCCACCGTCCTATCTGGGCCAGGCCTTGGCGATCCTGCTCTACGACGAGTTGGCTGCCTACCACGGAGCCAAGAAGCAGATCCTGTCCAATGGCACGGTAATCCGAACCGGACAGAGAGCGCCTCTCCCGGAACCGAGCTATTACAAACCCGAGACCAGCATAGTTCACGGGATCTCCCACAGCGGCGGCGAGAGCTTTGCGCAGACCATACGCGGGACGGTGCATCCTTCACAGCCAGGGGCCGAGAACGAGAAGGCGCTGGAAATCGTCAATCTGATTTCAAAGAAGCTGAAATCGAATGAGCTCGACGTCTACCAGCACTCATACGAAACCCCAATCAGCGATCCCATGTTCATGGAGCCCGAGTCCGGCCTGGCCTGGTTCGATCGAAGCGCCAAAACCCTGCGAATGCTGATTGGGACCCAGTCGCCCGGCCACGACATCGAAGCGGCGCGTGCTCTCTTCGCGCCGAAGGCATGCCCGATCGAAATCGATGACGTGCATCTCTATGCTGCTTACCCCGGTGGCGGATTTGGTGGACGCGATAGATCGATCTTGTGTTTGTTTCTTGCTCTGGCCGCCGCTTATTCAGACCGTCCGATCCAGATCGCACGCGATCGGTTTGAGCAGTTTCAGTCCGGCATAAAACGTCACTCTTCGAAGATTGAGCTCACGCTCGGCGTCGACAGCGATGATCTTATCGACATCATCCGAAATCACACCGTCTTGTATTGCGGCGGGCGCCGCAATGTCAGCACCTATGTCGCTGAAATGGCCGGCGCTATGGGAACCGGCGTCTACCGAGCGTCCTATGCCGATGTTTGGTCACGCGCCCAACAGACCACAGCTCAGGTTGTAGGGTCGGTGCGCGGTTTCGGTTCCTTTTCGGCGGGCTTCGCCGTCGAATCGATGATCGACGAAATTGCCCTTGCGCGCAGGCTGGACCCCCTGGAGTTTCGAAAGAAGAACCTGCTGCAACCCGGGCACTCCATCATCACCGCCGCACCGCGGACGCCGCCCGGCCTCGATGAAATCTGCGAGCGCGCCTTGCATCATCCTCTGTGGCAGAACCGCGTCAAAGATCAGAGGCGGCTTTCCACTCAACACGAACGCTATGGTGTCGGCGCGGCCGTCGTCATGAAGAATTTCGGCTCCGGCGGAGACTCCGTCATGTCGCAAGTGCGGATCGGTCCGGACGGGCGTATCACCGTCACCACCAACAACGTGGATATGGGTCAAGGTTCTGCGACCGTGCACGCGCTCGCACCGGGCAAAGCCCTAGGGCGCAACGCGGACCATATTGTCACTGGTCAAACCGAAGTCTTCCATGCGCTGAAGCTTGTCGGCAGCACGAAGATGCAACCCGACAACCCGCGCTGGACACCGACTGTGTGGAACTCGACCAAGGCCACCGCCGGTGTCGGACGCTGGATGCACGCCACCGAAGAGGCCGCGGACGTTCTCTTCAAAGCGGCGATCGTGCCCGCGGCCCGAGCGATTTGGGGTGCCGCGGCCGACAAGATCTCCGCCTCGGATGTCTATTGGAGCGAAGGCCGGCTCTCTGCGCCAAACTTTCAGCCGATCCCGTTTTCCGTGATCGCGGCTGAGCTTTACGAGAAGAAGCTCGCAACCAGTGCTATGGTGCACGCATTCTTCAGTGGACGATGGATCGAGGCGGACTACACGATCGATGAGTTTACCGATCGTTGGAAGATCGATGCGCTGGCCATACAGCGAGGTCACTCGCCTACCTATGAGCTGATCGATCGCAAGAATCCCGCGCTGTTCACCGCAGAAAGCATGTTGGAGCCGAACGGTCAGAGTTTGGCAGCCGCCGGCGCAATCGTCGCCGTCAAAGTCGATCGTAAGACGGGCGCTGTCCGTCTTGTCGAGGGCGTGCATTTGCTGGCTCCAGGCTCGATCGTACAACGAGATCTACTCGATGGGCAGATGGAGGGCGGTTGGGCGTTCGGTGTCGGACTTACTTTGCTGGAGGAATTACCGGCAGGCGCGAACGGCGTCGCCGATGGCACGTGGAACTTGGATCGCTATCACGTGGCGCTTTCCGGCGACTGCGCGATCCATGATGTAGAAAAGATACTGATCCCGGCGGATGCAAGCGATCCCAGTCCACGCGGCATCGCGGAACTGGTGATCGTCCCGGTACCTCCGGCCATATCAAATGCCGTTACCCATGCCATTGGCCATCGTTTCCGTTCTCTGCCGATCACGTCCGACAAAGTGAAAGCCGTTTGGAGCTGACATGGCGGCTATTGCACTTAACCTGACGATCAACGACGAGCGGTTCTCCCGCGATTCGATCGACGGCGATATGCGGCTGAACGACTTCTTATGCGAAGAGGTCAACTTGACCGGTACCAAGTTCTGCTGCGGCATCGCCGTCTGCCGGGTCTGCACGGTGGCCGTCGCGCAGGCTCCTGGGGCTGATCTTCAGCCTATTCGGACCTGCACGATGCCGCTTAGCAAGATCAACGGCGCGATCATCACGACAGTTGAGGGCCTGAGTAAGAGCGGTCAGTTACACCCGCTCCAAGCTGCCTTTCTGAAACACTTTTCGTTTCAATGCGGCTACTCGGCGCCCGGGTTCCTGATGGCGGCCTACTGCTTGCTGGACCGCTTGCGGCGCAGCCCCATCCCAAACAGCGCAGTCGACGCGGCCATCGAGAACGCCGTCGGCAAACATGTTTGTCGGTGCAGCGGTTACGTTCGCTATCACCGTGCAATCCGCGAAGTTGTTCTCGCGACACCCGGGCTCACCACTGCGGATCGCTAAGCGTGGGTTGATAAAGCAGCTGATCATTGACGCCACCGCTGCCACTATCACCGTGCTGCTTTTCAGTGGAATAGCTCGGCAAGCAGTCATGAAGCTCATGTCCGATGCAGAACCATGCGGACCTGAACCACCGAGCCCGACACATCAGAAACGATCGGCCGATGCCGCCTCCCAGAACCTAGCGTACTGGGGATGAATCTCGGACCCATCTAACAGCTCTCCACGGCGCAAGAAGGGGTAGAGATCCTCGTAGGTCCTGTTGACCTCATCCGCAGTACGGCGCCACACATGTCTCGGCGTCAGCTCTTCCGGCGAGGAGAGCCCCATGGCGCCGGTGAGATCCAGAAAGCTCTGTATGTTCTGTGCGTGGTAGTTCGCAACGCCGTGCTTTCGCTCATCCACCACGACGGCTCTCATCCGGCGCTTGTCTTGCGTGGCCACGCCCGAGGGGCAGGTATTGGTGTTGCAGCGAACGGCTTGAATGCAGCCAATCGCAAACAGCATGGTCCGCGCCGCGTTACAGAGGTCCGCCCCAATGGCGAGCTTCTGAACGATATCGAAGCCGGTGACGATCTTTCCGGAGGAAATGAGCCGTATCCCCTCCCGCTTCTCGATGCCCAGGAGGCAACTGTGCGTGAACATCAGCCCCTCATCCGCCTTCATGCCCAGCCGATCGGAGAACTCGAGCGGCGCCGCTCCTGTTCCGCCTTCTGCGCCATCGATGGTGATGAAGTCGGGCGTGATGCCCGTCTCGAGCATCGCCTTACAGATGCCCATGAACTCGGATTTGCGGCCAATGCAGAGCTTGAATCCGGTCGGCTTCCCACCGCTATGCTCCCGCAGCAGGGCAACGAATTCCAAGAGGCCGCGCGGAGTTGAAAAGGTCGAATGCATCGGCGGCGATATGCAGTCTTCGCCCATGGGCACGCCGCGCGCTTTGGAGATTTCCTCGTCGACTTTCGCCGCCGGCAGCACGCCGCCGTGCGAAGGTTTCGCCCCTTGCGAGAGCTTGATCTCGATCATCTTGACCGCGTCTTTTGCGGCGTTGTCCGCGAACATCTCCAGATCGAAGTGCCCGTCCTTCGTTCTGCAGCCGAAGTAACCGGTGCCGATCTGCCAGACGATGTCGCCTCCGCCGGCCAGATGATATCGGCTGAGACCGCCCTCGCCCGTGTTGTGCGCGAAGTTGCCGAGCTTCGCCCCCTTATTCAGGGCCTCGATGGCATTGGGACTGAGGGCGCCGAAGCTCATGGCGGAAATGTTCAGACGAGAGGCATTGTAGACCTGCTTGCAGTCCGGTCCGCCGACGTCGACCCGCGCCTCTGACTCCGGCACGACCTTTGGAGCAAGCGAGTGCGAGGCGGTCCTGTAGCCGACATCCTCCACGTCATACTGTGTGCCGAAGGGCTGGAAATCCGGTTTCCCCTCCGCGCGGCGATAGACCATTTCGCGTTGCTCGCGATTGAAGGGTCGGCCGCTGTGCTCCGTCTCGATGAAGTACTGACGAATCTCCGGGCTAATGAACTCCATCCCATAGCGGAGATGCCCGATTACGGGATAGTTGCGCAAAACGTTGCTGCGCGAAACGAACAGGTCGTAACAGCCGACAAGAACGTAGGGCACGATCAGCAACGCGAACCAGGCGTAGGACGGCCAAAACTGCGGTACGATGAACAAGGACAGAATGCCCAAGCCCGAGAAGAGAAAAAAGTATTGGCGCACGAGCATGGTGGCTAGCCTCGGCCTGATTCGTCGCGGTGTCTGTGCAACACATTCAAGACGCCTGAGCGGATGTAATTGTAGGCTTCTTGAGGGGTAACTGGGGCGCTTGTCGCCGGAAGCGATTTTGGATCGACACTGACATCAAGGATTGTCGGAACGCCGTTTGCGAGCGCTTCCGGCAGAACCTGCCTTAGCGTGGAGAGATCCTTGACGGTGTAGCCGACGCCGCCGCAGGCCTCGGCGAACTTCGCAAAATCTATATCGTCGAAATGAACGCCAGCATCGGCATAGCCTTGCGCGACACGCTCATCCAGCTGAACGAACTGGAACAGGCGGTTGTTGAAGACGATGACTGTAAACGGCAACTGATAGCGAACGGCGGTTGCGAAGTCGCCCAGCATCATCGCAAAGCCACCATCGCCGGTGAGACTAATGACCTGCTTTTCCGGCTCAGCAAGCTGGCAGCCGATGCTGTAACCGGCCGCGCAGTTGAGCGACCCCAAGTGCCACGACCAGATCAGCCGCTGCTTGCCGTTCATTTTCAGGTAGGTGTTCGCCCAGAGAATCTCCAAACCCGCATCGATACAGAAAATCGCGTCTTCAGACGCATGCAGGTTGATGGTGTGGACGAGCGCTTGCGGGGTGATGGGGCTTTCATTCTTCGTCAGATCGCCCTCGTAGCGCTGCAACGCCTCCATACTCGCATGGTGGCGTTTGCGCATGTCCGCTAGAAAACGCGTGTCCTCCCGCGGCTCGACAGCTTGCGCCAGCTGCTTCAGCGCGACCTTTGCATGCCCGATCAGGGCGTGGCTGACCGGTTTGTGTCGTCCGATGATTTCCGGATCCAGATCGATCTGCAGGATCGGCGTCCGTTCCGGATAGTATTCCTTAAAGGCGAAGTTGCTCCCGACCATAATCAAGAGGTCGCAGTGCATGATCGAATGGTTGCCGGAGGTGCTGCCCATCAGACCGATGCCGCCGACATAGTGATCGTTCGCGTTATCGAGGATGTCTTTTGAGCGCGTCGTATGCACCAGAGGCGCCTGCAGCTTTCCGGCAAGCTCCAGAAGCTCAGCTTCAGCGCCGCGGCATCCACCGCCATAGAGAATCGTGATCTTCTGGTGGCTCGCGATCAGTTCCGCGGCGTCCTGAACGGCTTCAGCACTCGGGGAAACTTCATAGTCCGCGTAGTATACAGAGGTCGGTGTCGTGGCGATCGGAGCCGCCTTGCTCTGCAAGACATCGCAGGGGTAGGAAATATTGACGGCGCCCCTTCTACCGATGGCCATCTTGATGGCCGCCGGTAGAAGCTCGGCAGCATTCTCCGCGTTGCGCGCCTCTCTGTTGTAAATCGTGCAGCATTCGAACAAGGCGAGCTGATTGATGTCCTGCGCGCCCAGAATGTTCTCCTGCGCCCGCTCGATTTGCCCGGTGATGGCCAGGACCGGCACGCGGTCGACCGTTGCATCGTACAAACCGTTGATCAGGTGGATGGCCCCAGGGCCCTGGCACCCGACACAGACCGCAAGCTCCCCTGTCAGCTTTGCATGCCCGCTCGCTGCAAAGGCGCCGATCTCTTCGTGGCGCATCAGAATGAGTTTGATTCGGTCCTGCTTATTGATGGCATCGAAGACCGGGTCGACTTGCCCGCCCGGGATGCCAAAAATGTGCTTCACACCCAGATCCGCCAAAACCTGCACTATCTGATCTGCAACGCGCATGATGTCCCCCCTTGCCGTTTCAGCTCTTTCTTCCCTACCGAGCGCGAGACCCGGCGGCCCGGGCCGCAAATCCCCTGGCTCAGATCGCCATCCGATCGTTCAGGTCGAGCATAATCCAGAGACTGCCCCCGACCATGATGAAGATCAGCACGGCGGCGAAGGCAATCGCCAGGATGTTCTCGCGTGGCGTCGTTGAGAGGTTGAGGTCGAGGAAATAGCGCAGGTGCACCAGGACCTGCAGCAGCGCGGCGATGGCGATGACGATCAAGGTGGTGTCGCGCGACAGCGTCCCTGTGGCGACCAGCCCGAAGGGGATCACGGTCAGCACCGCAGCCAACACGAAGCCCGTGAGATAGCGGCCCAGGCTGGGCCCATCGTGTGAAGTCTTGGCTTCCATCATAGGAGTCCCGGCAGATAGACGACGGAAAAGATCCCGATCCAGACGATGTCGAGGAAATGCCAGAACAGCCCCAGGCGATAGAGCCGGGACATGGCATAGGGGTTGAGGCCGCGCAGGGCGATTTGCAGGCTCATGATCGCGATGAAGAGCAAGCCGAAGCTGACATGCAGGCCGTGCGTGCCGACCAAGGTGAAGAAGGCCGACAGGAAGCCGCTCTCGCCCGGACCGGCGCCCGCGGCGGCCATACCGATGAGCTCATTGACCTCCAGGAAGACGAAGCCGGCACCGAGCACGAAGGTGACCAGCAGCCAGCCCAGCACGTGACTCCTCCGGTCGGCCCGCGCCGACAACCAGGCGAAGCCGAAGGTGATGCTGCTGAACAGCAGCAGCATGGTCTCGAGGAAGGTGTTGGACAGGCTGAAGAGATGCCGGCCGGTTAGCGCCCCCGCCGTGCTGTCGACCATGACCACATAGGTCATGAACAGTAGCGCGAAGATGATGGCATCGCTCAGGAGGTAGAGCCAGAAGCCGAACTCCCGCTGCCGGAGATTCTCCGCCTCTTCCCGCGCGCGGGCATCCATTGCCGGGGCTGCCTCGCTCATATCCCCGCTCATGTGGCGCGTGCCGGGAGCATCTGGGCCGCGAAGGCCGGGTGCCTCGCAGCCTCCTCCGGCTCCGTGTCGGCCAGCGCCATGGCTTCGAAGCGGCGATTCTCGATCGCCTCGACCTCCGCTGCGGTGATGCAATAGTCGGGATCGTCGTCGAAGCAACGGATGACAACCGTGGCCAATATGGCCAAAGCACTGACGGCGACCAGCCACCAGATATGCCAGACGGCGGCAAAGCCGAGCAGGAAGGCGAGCCCGCCAAGCAACGGCCCGACGGCGCTGTTCTTCGGCATGTAGATATCTTCGTAGCGCGCCGGCCGGCGGTACGCCGTGCCATGCCGCTTCATCTCATGAAAGGCATCCCGCGACTTCACCGTGGGGATGACGGCGAAATTGTAAGGCGGCGGCGGCGAGGAAGTCATCCATTCCAAGCTGCGCCCGTGAACCCAGGGATCGCCGGTCAAATCCCGTTCCTCGCGCCAATGCCGGATGCTGAGCGTCATCTGGATCACTTGGCAGACGACGCCGCAGAGGATGACCACGGCACCCAGCGCCGCCACCACCAGATAGGGCTGCCACTCGGCGACGTTATAGGTCTCCATGCGCCGTGCCATACCGTGAAAGCCCAACACATAGAGCGGCATGAACGCGAGGTAGAAGCCGATCAGCCAGCACCAGAAGGCGCGGAAACCCCAGCGTTCGTTGAGCTTGAAGCCCATCGCCTTCGGGAACCAGAGGCCAAAGCCGGCGAGATAGCCGAACAGCACGCCGGGAATGATTGCATTATGAAAGTGCGCCACCAGGAAGGTGCTGTTGTGAAACAGGTAGTCGACCGGCGGCATCGCCAGCAACACGCCCGACATGCCGCCGATCACGAAGGTCACGATGAACCCGATGGTCCAGTAGATCGAGGGGTGGAAGCGAATGCGGCCGCGGAACAAGGTCAGCAGCCAGTCGAAGATCTTCACGCCCGTCGGCACGGCGATGACCATGGTCGCGATACCGAACACCGCGTTGACGTTCGCGCTCGAGCCCATGGTGAAGAAATGATGCAACCATACGCAGAACGACAGCAGACCGATCGCGATGGTGGCATAGACCAGCGAGCGGTAGCCGTAGAGGCGCTTGGCGGAAAGGGTCGAGACCACCTCCGAAAATATGCCGAAGGCCGGCAGGATGAGGATGTAGACCTCCGGATGCCCCCAGATCCAGAAGAGGTTGATGTAGTTCATCAGGTTGCCGCCGTCTTCGTTGGTGAAGAAGTGCATGCCGAAGAAGCGGTCCAGACCGAGCAAGGCGCAGGCAACGGTGAGCGCGGGAAAGGCAAAGACCATCAAGAGGCTTGAGATCAGCGCAGTCCAGGTGAAGAGCGGCATACGCATCAGCGTCATGCCCGGCGCGCGCCGCTTTATGATGGTGACGACGAAATTGATGCCGGCCAGCGTCGAGCCGACCCCGCTGATCAGCAGTGCGCAGATCCAGTAGTCGACGCCGACGTCGGGCGAGTATTCTATCCCCGAGTAAGGCGGATAGCCGGTCCAGCCGGCTGTCGAGAACTTGCCGATCACCAGCGAGATCATGACCAGGGCGGCGCCTCCCGCGGTCATCCACAGGCTGACCGAGTTGAGGAAGGGAAAGGCGACGTCGCGCGCGCCGATCTGCAGCGGCACGGCGATGTTCAGCAACCCGGTCATGAACGGCATGGCCATGAAGAAGATCATGATCGTGCCGTGCGAGCTGAAGATCTGATCGAAATGGTCCGGCGGCAGGTAGCCCTCCGAATTGAGGGCAACGGCCTGCTGCGCCCGCATCATGATGGCGTCGACGAAACCGCGCACCAGCATCACGAGCGCCAGCACGATGTACATGATGCCGATGCGCTTGTGATCGAGGCTGGTCAGCCATTCCGTCCACAGGTAGCGCCACTTGCCGAAGTAAGTGATGACGGCCATGACGAGCAGCGCGCCACCGACCGTGACCCCCGCCCCGCCCATGGCGACCCAGCTGTAGAACGGCAACGCGTCGATCGTCAGCTTACCGAGCATCCCGCTCCCCTCTCGCTCGCCTATTGGCCAAGGCTACTTCCCGATGTCGTCCCGTGGCTCATCCCGGGGTTCGCGTACTTTTCGATGATGCCGTCGAACAGGTTCGCTTCGACGGCAGAATAATAGGTCACCGGATGCTTGATACTGGGCTCTGCGAGCGCCGCATAGGCAGCGCCATCCAGCGCTTCCGATGACTGCTTGACCTTCGCCACCCAGGCCTCGAAGTCCTCCTGCGAAACCGAGATGGCCTCGAAGTACTGCTGGGAGAAACCGTCCCCGCTGTACTGCATGTTGCGACCCATGAAGCGCCCCGGTTCGTCGGCCTTGAGATTGAGCCGGGTCTGCATGCCGGCCATGGCATAGATCTGACTGCCCAGGGCTGGAATGAAGAAGGAGTTCATCACGGTGTCGGAGGTGATCCGCAGGCTGAGCGGCCGGCCGCTGGGGAAGACCAGCTCGTTGACCACGGCGATTTGCTGCTCCGGGTAGATGAACAGCCATTTCCAGTCCTGCGCCACGACCTCGACCTGCAGCGGCGCCACGTCACTATCGAGCGCTCGATAAGGATCGAGCTTGTGAGTGTGGGCCCAAAGCAGCGCACCCAAGGTCACGACGATCGCCGCGGGAACGCTCCAAACCACGAATTCGATCGGCAGGGAAAAGTCCCAGTCGGGTCTGTAGGCGGCTTTCCTGTTGGCCGCCCGGTAACGCCGCACAAAGACTATGGCCATGATCCAGACCGGGATCAGGACGATCAGCATCACGCCGGCGGCCGTGAACAAAAGGTCGCGCTCGACCAGCGTGACGGGGCCCTTGGGATCGACAATGGGCGCGGTGCTCAGTCCACAGCCGGCCAGCAGCAAACAGGCCCCAAACAGCAATGCCCGCGTCACTCTTCGCAACCTCTTCGTTAAAGGAGATCTTCTCTGAAGGGGCCCAATGCTCGGAGTATTAGTGCACAAGTGCCGTAGCCGCCGCAACGGCTTGCCCTGCGGCCTAATCGACACGCAAGCGGCCCTGGCGATCCGCTGTCACGGCGCGCTCAATCTCGCGCCGGAACCATCAATCTCCGCACCCAACCTGGGAGTGTCAGTCGGCGCAGGATGAGGTCATCCACCGAGAACTGGCCGGCGCCCCCGATCACGAAGCTGATCAGCAGCACCATCATCAGCACGGGGTACTCCCAACCTCCCCCCGGCGACGCCCAGATGAAGCCGAGGAAGAAATGGTGGCCCAGGATGGTTGCGATCATGAAATAGGCCGCCGAGCAGACCGCCGCGAGCCGAGTCAGCAGGCCAAGGCCGATTCCGATCGCAACCCCCAGCTCGCAGAAGCCGGCAAGCGTGACGAAGAACTCCGGGGCCGGCACGCCAAGCCCGATGAAGGCCTTGATGTCCTCATCTCGCGGCCCCGGGCCGGCGAAGAGCTTCTCGGTGAAATGGGGGACCAGATCGAAGCCGATGTAGATGCGGATGAGCGTGAGGTGCCAGGCCATGCGACCCAGTTTGAGCGCCGGGTCCTCCTGCTTGAGGTCGCGCCAGGCAACGAGGCCGAACATGGCCAGATAGATGAGGAAGGCGACCAAAAGGCCGTAGATCGCCAGATCGATGCCCTGCAGTGCGGCAATCCGCCAGGACACGAGCAGGCAAAGCAGGCTGACCAGGAAGCCCACAGCGAAACTCAGGCGGGGCAGCAGACAGAATGCGACGACCCCGAGCAGAAGCCAGAGGATCATGAAGGCGACGGCGCTCTGCGGCAGGCTTGCGTAGGCGCCGCTGACGTACGATGCCACCATGGCCGCCAGGCAGGCAGCCATCACCAACAGCGCGGCGAAGCGCAGTGTCCTAGGCGGCTCGATAGATGCCGTAGGTTCGTTCTCGACCGAAACGCCCGTCATTGACCCCCCTCTCGAATGTCACCCGCGCCTGGCTTGCTATCGTCTCCGTTCGCCAGAGCCTCTAGGCGCAACCAATAGCATAGTTTATCACTAGGGCTTCTGTCGTTCAGCGAACCGCTAATGAGGCATCCTAAGTTTTCTCAAACGGCGCGCGCGTGCCCGGACCGACGCGGCGGGGTCTTGCTCGGCGGCAGCCAAGGCTGTCTCGGCCCGCTCGGCGAGTTCGGCATTCCGAAGTGCAAGCTCCTGCAAAGCATCCATCGACCAGGCCCGCAGAAAGGGCCGATCACTCGTCAGCAGCTCTTCGAACCAGTCGGCACAGGTGTTCGCGAGGTGCGCGGGGACATCAAAATGCCGGACCGACTGGCAGATATGCAGCTGCGCCTGCCAGGATGTGATCGCGCTCAGATGGCCGAGGAGCGCTTCGGTCTCGGAGCTCGTCAGGCGGGCCCCATCGTCGAGCTGAGCCTTGATCAACCAGGTCGCGCCATCGGCGACCGTCGCTTCCTCGTGAGTGGCAAAGGAGACGAGCTCGGACAGGAAAGTCCGTCGATCGCCGAAGGCGGCGCGGACCTCAGCCAGCGTGTCGGTCGCCTTGCCGTCGTAGCGGGCCAGTGCCTGTTCAAGCGTTTTCATCGCTGCACGCCCCAGCAGACAATCCGCTGCGCGTCATCGAGCACGGAATTGTCTCCGAGGCAATTGTGTCCTTGTCCGGCTGAAGCCTCCGCCGCAGAGTGGCCACCGGACGCAGGAGGGACTGCCATGCCGGACCGGGCGCTACTCCGACAGCTCACCCGCTACACCCAATGGGCGGACGATGTCGTGCTCGCCAACGCGGCCCAGCTTCCGATAGAGGCGCTGGAGGCTGAGCGCGACACGCTGTTCGGCAGCATTGCCGGCACCTTCGACCACATCCTGGTCGTGGCCGAGATGTTCGAGGCCCACCTAGAAGGACGCGCCCACCCCCATACGGCGCGCCGGCGCGCGCATCCTCTGCCGTTTGCGGAGGTCGCCGACCGACTGCGGGCCATGGATGCGCAATTTGTGGCGCACTCGGACGCTTGGGACGAGGCGATGCTGGCCGAGGCAATCGACTTTGCCTTCGTCGATGGCGGTTCCGGACGCATGACGCGGGCCGAAATCCTGCTGCACCTCACCAACCACGCGACCTACCACCGCGGCTTCGTCAGCACGCTGCTCTATCCCTCGCCGGTGGACAGCCGGGCCAACGACTACACAGTGTTCTTGCGGGATGCCTGGCCCGCCATCGCCGCCACCCTGCCGGACTGAACCAGATCATCCAAACGGGGTTCAGCGCCCGAAACTGATGACGTCTCCACCGGCGACCGTGTGGACGAGCCGCCAAGGACCCGAGCCATCGATCACCACGAGATCGGCGCGGCGACCGACCTCGATACTGCCGCGATCGTCCAGTCCCATCGCCGCTGCCGGAGTCTTGGACACAATATCCCAAGCCTCGTTCAACGGCCGCACCCCACGGTCGACGAGGCGTTCGGCGGCATGCAAGAGGCTGGGATAGTAGTAGTCCGAGGCCAGTACGCTGCAGAGCCCCTCCCCTATGGCCTCCTCGGCCGACAGGGCGCCGGTATGGCTGCCGCCGCGAATGACGTTCGGTGCGCCCATGATAACCGGCTCACCGTTCGCCATGGCGTCCGCCGCCACTTCGGTTGCAAGCGGAAACTCGCTGACGCGAATCCCAAGATCGCGGTGGATCGCCCGCTCGCTCAAGAAACGTTCGTCATGGGACAGCATGACGGCACCCTGCCGGCCGGCCAGCGTCGCAACCTCTCGAACCTTGGCCGGAACCTCCGACGCAAGACTCCAGACCCGATCCACCTCGGCCAGATAGGTCTCGACCGTGACACCGGCACGCTGCGCCCACTGGCCAAGTTTGTCGTGCTTGCCGGATTTCACCTTCTCCACGGTCAAGGTCGTGTGATCGTTGAACGCGACCGCCGGCGTCGGCTCGTTCTCAAGCCAGGACGCCAGATCCTCGATGGCGTCGTGGGCGAAGGTCTCCCACCGCAATTGCACGCGATGATCGGCCGTCAAACGCGGGCGCAGGGCCTGCAATCCCGCCATGAAGCGACGGCCGGCTTCAAGGCTTCTCGCACCGGGTTCCCATGAGACCGTCAGCCCGTGAAAGGCGGTGGTGACGCCGTTGGCCAGCAACTGCCGGTCGACCGAGCGCATGGCGATGGGAAAGGCGATATCGACACCGGGGCGCGGGTGCAGCTCAAGCTCGAAGGCATCGCCGTGGACGTCGACGATGCCGGGCAGCACCCAGTATCCGCGGCAGTCGATGCGGAGGCCGTCCGCAGCCGGCGACTCGACAATCCGGCCGTCGGCGAGGTGCAGATCGGCGGTTTCGAGAGCGCCTTCGGGTGTCAGCACCCGGCCGCCCTGCAGGCTTATAGACGTCGACATGGTCCCTTCCCTGGCCCCCGGCATGATGTGTCCGTCGCCGCAGTCGCCCTAGATGTCGTTGCGGCAGGCCGAAAAAATGTCGTCCCACTTTTCGATACACAAATGGCCGGCGCCCTCCACCCAGTGAAAGTCGACGCCGGGGATCGTTCTAGCCATGTAGCGGCCCATGGCGCTGGAGACAAAGATATCCTGATCGCCGAGCCATATATGCGTGGGCACCCTGACCTTGTCGATCTCGAAACCCCAGGCCCGGTAGGCGATGAAGGCTTCATGGGCGCCACCTCTGCTCCCTTGCCTGAACGCCTCTGCCTCGACCGTGCGAAAGACCCGCACGAAGTCCTTGTCTTCCAACACAAGCTTGTCCGCAGGCGAAACCGAGGCCTTCAGGATGGCGAAGAAGAGGCTCTGCCAATTCCGGGCGCACCAACCCAGCGGCGCAAATGCGGCACGCATGATCCAGGGCAAGCGCCGCGCAAGCCCTGTGAAGGCCCGGTCCAAGGCGTTCAAACTAGAGACGATCTCCGGCGTCGCAACGGGCGCCCAGGGCGCGAGCGCGCCGATGAACGTCAGGCGCGCCGGGTCGATGGACGCGCCGCAGGCGAAGAGATGGGGGCCGGCACCGGAATGGCCTGCGACACCGAACCGGCCGACCCCGAGATCGTCAGCCAGCGCACAGACATCGCGCGGCCAGTCGAGGAACCGGCGGTTCGCCTGGAAGCTCGAGCGGCCGAACCCCGGTCTGTCCGTTGCGATCAGGCGGAAGCCATGTCGTTTGGCGGCTTGATCGGCGAAAGCGGCCTCCAGCCGGCTGCTTGGCGTACCGTGAAAGTAGAAGACAGGAAAACCGTCGGGATCGCCCCACTCCATGAAGGCGAGCTGCCGCCCGTCCGCGAGCCGAAGACAGCGGAACTCGTCTTCCTTTATGGTCTCGGGAAGTAGCTTATGCGGGAGAGTCATGATTGCGCTTCATCCGCGCCACTTCATGCCGCGCTTCCAGGTTTGCGACCGACGAAGACGATATGCTCGCTGTTGTAGAGCGCGGCCATGTCTTCTGCCTGCGCGATGGCGAAGGCAAGGAGCTCCGAACGCGTCTCGGGCGACTGGGACAGCAGCCGCAACTCCGATTGCGCAAAAAGGCTTTCGGCGCCGAACAGAGAGACCCTCTGAAACCCGCAGCCTTCGAACTCCTCGGCGATCAGCGACGGGTGGATGTAGAAGGCTTTCGTGAAGTGTCCCTTGGCCGGATCGACGATGTAGCTTTCGCGCCCTGAAGCCTCGCGCAGCAGAGGCATCAGCGCCGGGAGCTGCTCCATGTGCTTTACCGCATAGTGCGCCGATGCATAGGTCGAGATGAACGCGAAAAACCCAAATCCTCCCGGTTTCAGGACACGGCGCACCTCGTCGATACAGCGATTACGGTCTTCCCGTTCAGTGAGATGATAGAGGGGGCCGAGAACAAGAACACCGTCGTAGGACTCGCTCTCGATCGAGGGCAGTGCCCGGGCATCCCCGGTGATGGCGAAGCCCAAGCGCACGCCGCATTCCGCCGCCTTCTGTCTCGCGAAGTTCACATTGGCCGGAGCCAGATCAACCAGGTCGACAGAATAGCCGTCCTTGGCCAAAGCCATCGCGTGTCGGCCCGGCCCGCCGCCGAGATCGAGGATCCGGCTCTCCGGCGACAGCTTGGCGCGAATGAAGTGCTGCGTGATCGCAAACTCGAGCCAGGACGCTTCGAGCCTCTCCCACTCCTCCTGAACTCTGGCGTCGTAGTAGCCCGCAATCGACACGACGCTTGCGCTCCCTTGAATCGTTGGCGTTTCCGCAACAGCGCCACCGGGGAAAAGAACAGCACGCTGGCCACTGCGCTCTATCGCCAACGCCTAAGGAATTCAACCGACCCCAGGAGTGCTCCACCCACGATCAGGGCGCAGGCCAAGGCGACGTTCCAACTGGCGTCCGCCTCTCGCAGCGCAATGAGCACCGCCGAGGACAGCAAAGGCGTCATGTAGGACAGCGCGCCGAGCGCCTGAATGCTGCCGTGCTTGACCCCGTAGTCCCAGGCGAAGAAGGCGAGCCCGACCGGTCCCAAGCCGAGCAGCAGAATGGCGCTCCACTGGCAGGGCGTCGGCTGAGCCCAATTCTCGAACAGGGCATGACTGAGAAAGCTGAGCAGCGCCGCACCGGCGCAAAACCCGGTTACGGCATCGGTCGGCACGCCGCCGAAGCGCCGGTTCAGCACCGAGTAGACGGCCCAGATAACCCCGGCAGCCGCCGCCGCTCCATAGCCGATCATCAAGCCCATCTCGATGGCGAAACAACCGCCGTCCAAGATCAGAAAGCCGGCACCGGCCAAGCCAAGCAGCACCGCAGCCAGGTGATACCAACGCAAGCGCTCGCCGGGCAGTAGGGCGGAGAAGAGCACCAGCAGGATGGGCCAAAGATAGACAATCAGGCTGGCTTCGATGGCCGGGGCACGACTCAAGGCGACAAAGTAAAAGCAGTGGCAGCCGAACAGCCCCAGGACTCCGAGCGTCCAGACCTGCCAGGGTTGCCGCAGCGCGCGCCAAGCGCTGCGCCCGCGTGAAAGGATGGCAACGATACCGATCGCCGTGGCCACAGAGAAACAGAGCGAGGCGAGCTGAAACGGGGGAATACCCTCGGCCCAGGTGGTGAAGAGCGCGAGCTTGGCCCACAGGATGATGGCTGCGCCGCCAACGAGGGTCCCAACGAGGCGCTTCGCCTCGGCCGCCCGCGCCGCTGCCACCCTCTCAGCGCCCCCGCGCACGACCAAAACGCCCCCAAGCCGGGCACCCCGACAAGCCAAGCATCAACATCCCCGTGTTGCTTTTTAATCGGTATTGTAAATACCGATTTAGAGAAACGACGGATGCCTGGAGATGCTTTTTCTGTGATCAGAGGGCTCCTGATGGCAGCCGTATGGACGGCGACAGAAAAATCAGTTTCTAAGCCTTGATTATAGGGACCTAAGATAAACTGTTGTTGTAGAATGCGAATAGAGCTGGCCAACGCTTGCGGCCTCGCTCATCACGCCCAAATCTCTTCTGGAACGCCTTCGCACATATCTTATCTGGTATTTCAGGTGCTTGATTTTTTCGGAGGAACCGCATGCGGCTGAACGTCCAGACGGACTATGCGCTGAGGGTGCTGATGTTCCTGGCGGCGCGCGACGAACCAAGCGCGACGACCGCCGAAATCGCCACGCGCTTCGGGATCTCGCGAAACCACCTGACCAAGGTCGCGCAAGCGCTTGCGCGGGAGGCGCTTGTCGAGACGGCGCGCGGCCGCGCGGGCGGGCTTCGGTTGGCGCGCCCCGCCGGAGAGATCTCCGTCGGCCGAGTGGTCCGTGCCCTTGAGGCTGACTTCGCCATCGCCGCCTGCTTTCAGGGCGGTAAAGGGGATTGTTTGATTTTCCCCGCGTGTCGCTTGCGAGGGGTGCTTGAGACTGCGCTCGAAGCCTTTCTGGCAACCCTGGACGAGGTCACCATCCATGACCTCGTCACCCTCAACAGCGACCTGAAAACACTGCTGTCCCGGCCGGCCGCTTAGGCGCCCGCCTCGCGCGCCCGGATTGCACCGCCAGCGAAAGGACGTCAGCATTCGTCATGGCCCGGCAAACGACAATCCATCCCAAGCGCACCCGTCTCGCTGGCGTCCGGGCTGTTGAAGCAGCCTCGGACCACCGCTTTCCGCGCCACAGCCACGACGAATTCGGTATCGGCCTGGTAACCGCCGGTGCGCAGCGATCCTATAGCGGTCGCGGTGAGGTGGAGGCTGTCGCCGGCGATGCGCTCTCTGAGTTTGGCAGTGCCTGGCCCAAGATCGATGTCGAGCTATCGCTGGACGACCGGGCCGTCGACCTGGCCGGCGATGCAGTCGACGTGGTGATCAGAGCCGGCGGCCTGGCGGACAGCGCCAATCTCGTTGCCCGCCGCCTCTTCACCGACCCCCTCGTCGTTTGTGCCACGCCGCAATACTGGGAGCGACATGGCCGGCCCCAATACCCGGACGACTTGGCCGAGCACGCCTGCCTGAATTTTCGCAACCGCCGCACCGGCCACGCCATGCCTTGGTTCTTTGAGATCGACGGAGTGAAAGAGTCTCAGGTGTTCGACGGGCCGCTGACCATCGACGACGGTGAAGCCGTCGGCAGAGCGGCACGGGCCGGTTTCGGAGTCAGCCAGATGCCGGGCTTCATGGCAGCCGAGGCTTTGCGCTCAGGTCAGCTCGAAGAGGTGTTGCAGGCGTTCAGGCCGCCCGAGGTGCCCTTCACGGCGCTCTACCTCGACCGGCGTCTCGTCTCTCCCAAGGTCCGCGCCTTCATCGACTTCGTGAGCGACCGGAAGCCGCCCAGTCCCGATCGGGACTAGAGCCCCTTCACCTGGCCGCCGCGGCGGCGCGAGCGTCACGATAGAGACTTTCACGGGTACCGGAGCGTCGCTCGACAGCTTATTGTTCGCGACCTCGGAAAACTTTTCACATTCTTGTCGTTGGAATCTCTTGTTGGAACGATTCTAAAAACCTATCTTATTGGAACTCTTCCAAATAAAAGTACCGTAGATCGACATCGGAGGAACAATGGACGGACTCAACCCCAAGGCAACCGCTGGCTGCCCCTTCCATCACGGCGGCAACACGTCGATGGATGCACCTGTCACCAAGTGGTGGCCCAACGCGCTGAACCTCGAAATTCTGCACCAGCACGGCAACCGCGACAATCCAATGGACGCGGACTACAATCATCGCGAAGCGGTGAAAGGCCTGGACTTCGAAAGCGTTAAGGCCGACGTCACCGCGTTGATGACCGAAAGCCAGGACTGGTGGCCGGCCGACTGGGGCCACTATGGCGGCCTGATGATCCGCCTCGCCTGGCACTCCGCGGGGTCCTATCGTGTAGCGGACGGCCGCGGCGGCGGCGGTTCCGGCAATATCCGCTTCGCACCGCTCAACTCCTGGCCGGATAACGCCAGCCTCGACAAGGCGCGCCGCCTGCTCTGGCCGGTGAAGAAGAAGTACGGCAACGCGCTGTCCTGGGCCGATCTGATCCTCCTCTCCGGCACCATCGCCTACGAGTCGATGGGTCTGAAGACCTTTGGTTTCGGCTTCGGCCGCGAAGACATCTGGGGGCCGGAGACGGACGTCTACTGGGGCTCGGAGAAAGAGTGGCTGGCGCCAAGCGAAAACCGCTACGGCAATCTCGAAGACGCCTCCACCCTCGAAAATCCGCTGGCCGCGGTTCACATGGGCCTGATCTACGTTAATCCCGAGGGCGTGAACGGCTCCCCGGACCCGGCAAAGACGGCACACCACATCCGCGAGACCTTCGCGCGCATGGCGATGAACGACGAAGAGACTGCGGCACTGACCTGCGGCGGCCACACCGTCGGTAAGGCCCATGGCCGTGGCGCCGTCGATCAAATCGGCGTTGAGCCGGAAGCGGCAGGCATTGCCGCACAAGGCTTCGGCTGGTCCAACCCTGGCCAAGACGGCAAGGCGACCAATGCCTTTACCTCTGGCATCGAGGGCGCGTGGACCACGCACCCCACGCAGTGGGACATGGGCTATTTCGACATGCTTTTCGGCCACGAGTGGGAGCTCAAGAAGTCCCCGGCCGGCGCCTGGCAGTGGCAGCCCATCGACATCAAGGAAGAGGACATGCCGGTCGACCCGACCGACTCCTCGGTCCGTCACAGCCCAATGATGACCGACGCCGACATGGCGATGAAGGTCGACCCGATCTACAATGGGATCTGCCAGAAGTTCATGGCCGATCCGGAGTACTTCGCCGACGCCTTCGGACGTGCCTGGTTCAAGCTGACCCACCGCGACATGGGCCCCAAGGCCAACTACCTGGGCCCGGACGTGCCGGCTGAAGACCTCATCTGGCAGGATCCGGTTCCGGCCGGCAGCACCAGCTACGACGTGGCGGCAGTCAAGGCACAGATCGCCGAAAGCGGCCTCACCGCTGCCGACATGATCGCCACCGCCTGGGATAGCGCCCGGACCTTCCGTCGCTCGGACATGCGCGGCGGTGCCAACGGTGCCCGCATCCGTCTCGCTCCGCAAAAGGACTGGGAAGGCAATGAGCCGGCGCGTCTGGCCAAGGTCCTCGGTGTCCTCGAGCCCATCGCGGCGGCAAACGGTGCATCGGTGGCTGACTTGATCGTTCTGGCCGGCACCGTCGGGCTGGAGCAGTCCATCAAGGCCGCTGGCTACAACGTCGCAGTGCCCTTCACGCCGGGTCGCGGTGACGCCAGCGATGCGCAGACCGATGCGGCCTCGTTCGACGTCCTCGAGCCGCTCGCCGATGGCTTCCGCAACTGGGAGAAGACGAACTATGCGGTGAGCCCTGAGGAGATGATGCTCGACCATGCCCAGCTCCTCGGTTTGAGTGCGCCTGAAATGACCGTTCTCGTCGGCGGCATGCGTGTCCTGGGTGCCAACTACGGCGGCTTGAAGCACGGCGTGTTCACCGACCGTGTCGGACAGCTGACCACGGATTTCTTCGTCAACCTGACCGACATGGCCTATAGCTGGCACCCGGTCGACGGCGGCACCTACGAGATCCGTGATCGCAAGACGGGCGACCTGAAGTGGACTGCGACCAGCGCCGATCTGGTCTTCGGCTCCAACTCCGTCTTGCGCTCCTATGCCGAGGTCTACGCGCAAGATGACAACCACGAGAAGTTCGTACGCGACTTCGTGGCTGCCTGGACCAAGGTGATGAACGCAGACCGCTTCGATCTCGCGTAATCGAACCTGTCCGATAACACCTGTCTGACGCTTAGGGCGGACCGCTTCGGTCCGCCCTTTGCGATCCTGCACCGACCACCGCTCTTTCCGTCACGCACCCGGGAAGGCATGCGTGTAGGCAACCCCATGCGAAGCCATCAATGCACGACGGATTCGGCTGGAGACCTTGGGCGAATCGAGTGGCAGCGGGCCCGTATCGCGCATCGCCGCTCGAACATCGATCGTCTGCCCGAGAAACGTCCAGACGATGGGAGACGCGAAGGGACGGCCGTTCAGCTCCGAGGTGATTCCGAATGTCATCCCGAAAAGCTGTCGCACCTCGTGACGGCGCGGCACAGACAGGACGGTCTCGACCAGCGCGTCCTGGGCAACACTCTCGAACTCCAGGACGAACAGCCGATCGTTGATGAGCGAGACCAACCCATCGTACTTCGAAATCATGCGGCCAGACTGAAACTCGCCGCCGCGCTCAATCGATTTGGAGAAGAACAGACCTTCCTTCTGGTAGATGGAGACAAGGGCGCGCATCACGATGCTACCGTGATAGGGCACAAGAAAGTGGGACTTGTAGTAGCCGTGAAGCCGGCGCAAGCGCAGCGTGTCCCCTGGAAATGCGCGACGCATCAATGTGGAAAGACGCCCCTCCGACCGCGATGTGTCGGACAGCTCCGACAGCGCATAGCGCTCCTCAAAATCGCTCGGCTCCAAGAAGAAGTCTTCCGGCGCCACGCCAAACTCACGCGCGATGCGCATGAGATTGTGAGGAGACGGAATGCTCGCGCCGCTCAGATAACGGCCAAACTGCTGACGATTGATACCAACCGAACGGCAGACCGCCGACACGGATGGGCGGTGAGCACAAACGGCTGCGAGATTGGTCGAAAATGCTTGTTTTGAGGACAGACCCATCCGGAACCTTGCGCATTTATTCGCATCACCGCGCAAAATAGCATAAGAACGCAACAACCCGTCAAATTGCAAGGCGGCATCGAATGGAGCTACTGCCGGAAGCACGAATCGCCGCTTCATTGGCAGAACATGAACCTCGACGAATACACAGAATTCGATGCCGTCGCGCTCAGCGACCTAGTGCGCAAGCAGGACGTATCATCGGCGGAGCTGATCGCTTGTGCCGAAGACGCGATCGCGCGCATCAACCCAGCGATCAACGCCGTGATAAGACCGGTTCACCAGGACAGGGACGCGCCCATCCAAGATGGACCCTTCACCGGTGTCCCCTTCCTCCTTAAAGATCTCGGCCACAACTTCGCCGGCATAGCCTGCACAATGGGCAGCCGGATCGGTCGCGGCTTTGTGCCCAAAGAGGACGGACCGCTTGCCGCACGCTTTCGCGCCGGCGGCTTGAGGCCAGTCGGCGTAACCAACTCCTCCGAGTTCGGCATCAACGGGGTTACAGAGCCGGTTGCCTTCGGACCGACGCGCAATCCCTGGGATCCAACGCTATCCCCCGGCGGGTCCAGCGGCGGCTCCGCTGCCGCCGTGGCGGCCGGCATCGTGCCGATGGCGCACGCAAGTGACGGCGGCGGTTCGATACGGGTCCCGGCGGCCTGGTGCGGACTGGTCGGCCTCAAACCGTCGCGAGGACGAAATCCCCTAGGCAGCGGCACGAGCAACGACGCAACAAGCTGGGTGTCGGCTCAGCATGTCGTTTCGCGCAGCCTGCGAGACACAGCGGCGGCCCTGGACGTGACATCCGGCCCCCTCCCCGGTGACTACATTGCCATGCCGCGTCACGAGCGGAGCTTTCTGGAGGAGTTGAAGCGAGCTCCGGAGAGGCTCCGTATCGCGCTGATGCTCTCGTGGCCCGACGGACCCAACGTCGATGAAGACTGCCGCCTGGCTGCCTTCGACGCGGGCCGCCTGGCCGAGAGTCTCGGGCACATCGTCGAAGAGATCGGTCCCAGGGTGTCCTATGACGACATGAGCGATCTCTGTCGCGACATCTTTCTGCCATCGCTGGCCGAGGGCGTCGAAAGGACGAGCGCGGCCACGGGCCTTCCGATGGGCCCCGACACCCTGGAATGCCAGACGCTTGCCGCAATCAAACGACTGCAAAGCCTGTCGGCCATGGACCTCAAGCGCGATCTTTCAAAGTTGGCGGCAATGTCGCGGCAGGTCGGCGCGTTCATGGCTGACTACGACGTTCTATTGACGCCAGCCGTGTCTCGTTCGCCGGTGGAAATCGGCCGCTTCAATCCCGAGAGCTATCCTCCGGACAGCATCACGTTCTGGAGCGACGAAATGAGCTGCTATGCCTTCTCCGCGCTCTCTAGCCTAACCGGGCAGCCGTCAATGACCTTACCGCTCTCCGAGACGGCAGAGGGCTTGCCGGTCGGTGTCCAGATCAACGGCCACATCGGGGACGATGCGACGCTTTTCCAACTGGCCGCCCAGTTCGAAGCGGCTGCGCCATGGGACCATCGCCGGCCGGCCCTGCATGCCGCCGCGAAGTCGAATGGCACAGGACTGAATCCATTCACCGAGAAGGACAGCGCAAGATGTCTGAGGCAAAGCGAGAGCTTGACGCGTTAAAGAGGCGGTTCGAAACGCGCCTGATTGGCAGGCGCGAGTTTCTCGGCCGCGCGGCCGCCATGGCGGCCATCGGCGGCATCTCCCCGCTGCTCGCTGCACAAAGCGCCGTCGCTCAGACACCTGTTCGCGGCGGACGGATGGTTCTGGGTTCGCGCCACGGCTCCACCAGCGACTCTCTCGACCCGGCGCTCCTGACGAATGGCCTCCAGTGGGCGATCGGCTTTGCGCGCAGCGCGACGCTGACCGAGATCGACGTCGATGGCCGGCCCGCGCCGTCTCTTGCGACCTCCTGGGAGGCCTCTCCTGATGCACGAACTTGGACCTTCACGCTTAGAAGCGGCGTGGAGTTCCACAACGGCAAGTCTCTGACCCCCGAGGACGTGATCGCCTCCATCGCCTACCATCGCGGCGAAACCTCGAAGTCGTTCGTCAAGCCGTTTGCCGATCAGATCAAGGACATGCGAATAGACGGGCAAAGCGTGGTGCTGGAACTGACCGCCGGCAATGTCGACTTCCCTGCCTATCTTGCCTCCGCCGGCTTTCTCATTCTGCCTTCGGAGGATGGCAAGCTTGTCGACCCAACCACTCCGATTGGCTGTGGGGGGTACACTCTCGACAGCTATGAACCCGGCGTGCACGCCACGCTCACTCGAAATCGGAACTACTGGCGCGACGACCGTGCTTTCGTGGACGAGATCGAATTGCTGACCGTCGCCGACGCCGCAGCGCGCACCAGTGCCCTGATCACCGGCGAAGTTGATGCAATCGACCAGGTCGATTTGAAGACCATACATCTGCTGTCGAGAAATCGGGATCTGGTGATCGATGAGATCTCCGGCCCCCTCCACTACACCTTTCCGATGCTGACACAGACCGCCCCGTTCGACGACGTCCACGTCCGGCTGGCTTTGAAGCATGCCATTGACCGGCAGGAGATGCTTCAGAAGATCTTGAAGGGTCGCGGGACAATCGGAAACGATACGCCGATCGGGCCTTCCTACTCTTTCCATGCCGATGACATCGAGCAGACGGCCTTCGATCCCGATAAGGCCAAGTTCCACTTGAACAAAGCCGGTCTCAGCGAGCTGACCGTGGATCTGAGCGCTGCCGATGCGGCCTTCGCCGGCGCCGTAGACGCCGCGCAGCTGTTCCAGGAAACAGCGAAGCGGTCCAGCATCACCATCAACGTGAAGCGCGTGCCCAACGACGGCTACTGGTCGAACATTTGGCTGAAGGAGCCCTTCTGCGCATGCTATTGGGGCGGTTACACGACCGAAAGCGAGATGTTCTCGACCGGCTATGCGCCTGGCGCGGCATGGAACGACACCCAGTGGAATCACGAGCGATTCGAGAGGCTGCGTGTCGAGGCGCAATCCGAGCTGGACAACGAAAAGCGCGGAGAGATCTATCGTGACATGCAGCTGATTCTTCGCGACGAAGGCGGTGTCATCGTTCCCTTCTTTGCCAACCACGTCATGGGCCGCAATACCCGAATCCAGCACGGCCGCATCGGTGCCGACCGAGCCTTCGATGGAGCGCGGATCTGCGAGAGATGGTGGGTTGCGTAATCGAGCCTGTCCGATAATACCTGTCTGACGCTTAGGGCGGACCACTTCGGTCCGCCCTTTGCTTTTCCCACTCGTTCTATCAGCCGAGCTTCGCTTTGAACTTGGTCATCCCGGGAAACTCGTTGTCGAAGTAAGCGGCGTGAAAGGTGACGTAGGGCTCGAAGTACTTTTCATAGAGCGCTCGTGCGGCGTCATTGCCATGAATGACCATGACGCCGAGGCTGGCAGCACCCAGCGCACGCGCGCGATCGAAGGCGGCCTGCATCAAGGCGTCACCCAGTCCATGTCCGCGATACTCCGGCGCGACGGCGACCGTCTCGAGGATCAGTTCGGCCTGAGGCTTCATGAACGAGGTGTCACCGCTCCAATCTTTCTTGTAACCCGCCAGAAATGCCGACTTTTGGTTGCCCGTCCATCCGAGAGCAGACGCCACCGTGTCGAGTTTGTCGAGGTTCAGCGGACCTTCGAGAGCCGTGTCGTTTCGCGGCCGGAACACCGCACAGGTTGCCGCTGCCTTCCCCTCCACTTCGAGGATGATGAAGTCGTCTATCGCGCCCCAGTTGGAGGCACCTTCCAAAAACATGCACTCAAGAAAGGCGACGACGGGCGTTCCCGTCGGCTCCAACCGTGGGTTCCAGAACGACGCACCGAACGGCGGCAAAGATGCCTCGTAGTCCATTCGGGCCAGAAAGGCGGCATCCGCAGGCGTTGCGGAGCGGACGGACGGCGTGGGCGTCGCTTGCATGCGCCGCTCCTCCATTCTTCTTGCGAGTCGTATGGGAAGACTATCGTCCGCTGCGGGAGGCTTCAGGCTGCCGGCCGGACCGGCTCGTCTTCGACTGGAATGGCCTCGCTCTTCACAGGCACCTCAGATGTGCGGCGCACCTGCCGCTCTTCGCGTCGCTTAAGCCTGGGCCGCCAGACGCCTAAGACCACGTTGGCAATCGACAGCGCCAAGATGGCGCCGAGTGCGTACCACTCATAGGCAAGCGCGGCATCGAGGGCTTCGCGGGAGGCCTCGCCTCGCGCAATCTGCTCGGCCACCCCGGCCGCGTAGTTGGCCTTGGCGCCGACGATGGTCAGCACGCCCTTGAACATGAGGATGCCCGAGGCCGCCTTCACCCAGGCCCACCGCTTGTCCATGTACGGTCGGTGCACGACCATCGACAACAGGCCTGAGACGACCACGACCGCCAACGACGGCATGAGGACGTAGTCGCTGAGCTGCGAGATCGACCAGCGCAGGTCGGCGTAGGCCTCGGCCGTGTCTTGCCGCGCCTCGACGAGCAGAACCATGTAGACAAGCAGCCCGCCGATCAGCCCGCAGGCGGCCAGCGTGTGGAGGATTTTCACCGTCTTGCGCATGCGCTTGACCTCATCGTCTTCCGCCTTCCAAGGGGCGATGACACGTCGATTGCATAGATCTTATACCTAGCCGGATGTCGCTCAAAGGCCAGGCCTGTCCAAGACGTAGAGATGGTCGGGATAGTCGTAGCCTTCGAAAGTGATGGGCCGCGCATAGGACATGCCGAGCTTCTGTAGCACCCGGACCGAGGCGCTGTTGTGCGGATCGACGATGCCGATCAGGCGATCGACCCGGCCGGCTCGGAAGACGGCCTCGACAACAGCCTGCGCGGCCTCCGTGGCATAGCCCTTGCCCCAGCCTCGACGTGCCAGCCGAAAGCCAAGCTCCGCCTCGCGCGCGGCCGTTCGGCCCTCGTCCTGCGTCAGCCCGATATAGCCAATCGCCCGCTCGCTCTCCGTCGCGCTAATCGCCCAGCGACCGAAGTCCGGCGACAGGGAATAGGCTTTGACCTGCTCGCCGAGCCAGTCGGAGACCTGGACCTGGTTCAAGGGCCCAGAGTCACTGAATCGCATGACCTCCGCATCGCCGAGCACCTCGGCCATGGCCGGCGCATCACCCTCCACAAAGGGCCGAATGTTTAGGCGGACGGTTGATAAGACGAGCATTCTGGACTGTCCGTGACCTTGCTTTGCTCGCGTGCGATACAGCCAGCTGAGCATTCTGACAATCGTCCCCGTTATGCCTCGTCGCCCTGCTGCGAAGCATCGAAATCCATGAGACGCAACGACCGATGACCGTGACAATACGGCCTTACCAAGCGGCCGACTGGGCCAGGCTCTGCGAAATCCACGACGCGGCACGATTGGATGAGCTTGGACAAACCGTCGGCAAGGATGCCTTTCTGACTCTGGAGCAAACGGCTGAGAACGAAGGCCTGTTCGACAACCAGCTCTTCGTCGCTGACGTCGATCAAAGGGTACAGGGCTTCGTCGCCTATAGCGAAGAAGAGCTCGCTTGGCTCTACGTCGACCCGCCCTTCTATCGAAGGGGCGTGGGACGGGCTTTGCTGCAACACGCCGTCGCACAGGCAGGCCCGGACATGATGATCGAGGTTCTCGAGGGCAATGCCCCGGCGCTGGGGCTTTATCATTCCGAAGGATTCAGGGTCACCGAACGCATCGAAGGCAAGCTCGCGGGCAACGAGAGCCACGCCGCCGTCGGCTTTGTTCTCAAGAGAGTCAGTGAACGATAAAGCGCGGCAACGCCAAATCTCCCTCAAAACACCGCGTGGTCGCCGAGGTCGATTGAGGCAACGCTCTTGAAAAGACGATGGCGCATCGCTCGAAATTCGCCGTGAGCTTGCCACAGCTCGTCCGCTTGCCTCGGCGACCGAGAGTTTCTTAGTTCAAGCAGGTGGCAATCAAAGCAAGGTTAGGTCGATCACCGGAGACATGGTAAGCGCATATGCGTTCCCAAAGCGCCACCTTTGCGTCCCCAACCACAAGGAAATCACGGCATGATCGACGAAGACCGCATCGATGACGCGGTTCTCGCTCTCCTGTACCTCGGACTGCACAACCGCGTATGCACTTGGAAGGGCTTCGATTGGGAAGCCATGAACCGGCTGCACGAAAAAGGCCTCATCTCCAACCCGGTCGGCAAGGCCAAGTCGGTCGTATTCAGCGAGGAAGGGCTGAGCCGCTCGAAAGAGCTTTTTCACCAGCTCTTCGATAGTGAGTCGGAGGGCACTCGGGAATGAGCAAGTACCAGTAGTATGAATTCCAAACGCTGGACCGCCCGCTTGGCCAAAGCGAGCAGGCGGAGCTACGTGCCGTCTCAACGCCAGCGGGGACCACGTCTGTCCATGCTCCTGTCGATCAAAACACCGCGTGGTCGCCGAGGTCGACTGTGGCCTCGCCCTTGATGACGCGTTCGTAGAAGTCGAATAGGGTCTCCGAGCCGTAGGACGGCGTAGCGGCGGCGTCATAGCGCCCGGTAGCGGGGTCCAGCAGCAGCATGGACTCGGTGGCGTAGTAGCGGCCGATGCGGGCCAGCTCGGCCTTCTCCGCCAGAGGCGGCGCGACCCGACCGAGGGTTCCCAGCGTCCAAATGATGCCGTCCATGAGCTTCACCGGCACCTGCTTGAAGCGCGGCGTCTTACCCAACAGCGCGAAGATGCGCTCGCCCTGCTCTCTCGGCGTGATCGCCTCCCCTGGCCCGCCGATGGGGAGGATGCGGTTGTGGCGGCTTTTGTCATCCAGGCAGTCGACAAGGTAGTTCGCCAAATCCCAGTCGCTGATCGGCTTGCAGGCGGTCAGCTTTCCGTCCCCGAAGACCAGGAAGGGCTTGCCCCGCTGCACCCGAGCGATCTGACCGGAGAGCGACTTGAAGAAGGCAGTGGGCCGGACGATGGAATAGCTCAGGCCGGACTCGATCAGCGCCGCCTCGAAGGCCAGCTTGGCGTGCTGGAAGGCGAGCAGCGGCTTCTGCACGCAGATGGCCGAGAGCAGCACCATCTGCGGGACGCCGGCCTCTTTCGCCGCCGTCAGGGCGTCGACGTGCGCCTGGTAGTCGATCGCCCAGGCATCTTTGGGCGCGCCGGTTCGCGAGGCAAGACAGGAGATCAGAGCGTCAAAGCGCTCACCCTGGAAACCGTCCCGCGCGAGGGATGCCGGGTCGGTCACCTGGCCGAAGCGCAGGTTGGCCCCTTCGAGAAACTCGGGACCCTGCTCCCTCCCTGACCGAGGCCGCAGGAAGCAAACCACCTCGTGCCCGCGCGCAAGCAAGGCCTGCACCGTCGCCCGCCCAATGGTACCGGTGCCACCGAGGACAAACACCCGCCGCGGGCCGACGGATGGCTCGGCCTTCACCTCTGTTGCTTCGTCCGTCATCAAGGGTCGAGATACTGGAACGAAGCCTGTCTGTCACCGGCGGACGAAGTTCATCGCCTCAGCGTCTTCAACGAGCGAGGCGGCGCGTTGCGAGGGCCGCATGCAGGTTGGCGGCCATCTTCAAGCCGGAGAGTTGTTCCCTGCTGCGCTTGGTCTCGGCGCCGAGTGACGGGGGCTCCTCCATGCCCTGCGCCAGCCTCTTCTTGCGGGCAATCGCCTTTGCGGTCAGCAGCGCCACGCTAAACAGCAAGCCCTGAATGACCACGATCAAGGGCGCCGTGGCCGTATCGAGATGGTAGCTGAGGATCACGCCGGCAAAGCAGGAGAAGACCGCCGCGCCGACGGCAACCGCCAGCATGCGGTCGAAGGACTTGGCCAGCAGAAAGCCGATGGCGCCCGGCGCAATGAGCATGGCGATCACCAGGATGATACCCACCGCCTTCAAGGCAGCGACGATGGTGAGCGCCAGCAGGATCAGCAGCCCGAACTGCAGGACGCGGACCGGCAGCCCGACGACCTTGGCATGCACCGGGTCGAAGGTGTGAAGCAGCAAGTCGCGCCGCTTCGCCAGCATGACCAGAGTGCTGCCGACGGCGATCAGGCTGGCTTCGAGCATGTCGCCGGGTGAGATGCCCAGGACATTGCCGAAGAGCACGTGGAGCAGATGCACGTCGGTCTCGATCTTCGTGAAGCCGACCAGGCCGAGGCCGAACATGCCGGAGAAGACGATACCCATCACGGCATCTTCTTTGACGCGGCTGTTCTCCTTCAGATAGCCGACCGCCACCGAGCAGAGAAGGCCACTGAAGAACGCCCCGATGGCGAGCGGAATGGCCAGCAGATGGGCCAGAACCAAGCCCGGCAGCACAGCGTGCGAGACGGCGTCTCCCATGAGGGACCAGCCCTTCAGGATGAGAAAGCAGGAGAAGACCGCGCAGGCGACACCGACCAGGAGGGTCATCAAGAGGGCCCGGCGCATGAACTCATGGCCAAGCGGTTCGGCCAGAAGAGAGATCAGGGCGTCCATCAGATCGTCACCCTCTCGGCGCGGATAGCGCGCTTCTGCGAAACGAGCCCGTGTTTCGGTGCGAAGAGAAAGGCCAGCAGGAACAGGGCTGTTTGCAGGCTGACGATCAGCCCGCCGGGCGACACATCGAGGAAATAGCTGGCATAGGCCCCAAGGCCGCTGGTGCCGGCGCCCAACAGGACCGACAGCACGACCAGCTTTCCGAAGCGATCCGTCAGCAGATAGGCGGTGGCACCCGGCGTGATCAGCATGCCGATGACCAGAATGGCGCCCACGGTCTGCAGCGCCGCCACGGCCGCGGCACTCAGCAAGGTGAAGAAGAGGATCTTCAGCAGGTTGACCGAGAGGCCGATGCTGCGCGCGTGGACCTCGTCGAAAAACAGCGCCGCCAGATCCTTCCACTTCAAGCCGAGCACCAGGAAGCAGACAACAGAGATGATGACGACCTGAAAGGTATCTTCGCCGGAGATCGCCAGGATGTTGCCGAGGACGATGGTCTGGATGTCCACAGCCGTCGGATTAACCGAGGCGATCAGCAAACCCACGGCGAAGAAGGTCGTGAACACCAGCCCGATGACGGCATCCTCGCGAAGCTTCGTCGCGCTCTTCACGAGCGCCATGCTCAAGGTCGCCAGCATCCCAGCGAAGAAGGCGCCGATGGCATAGGGCAAGGCCAAGAGATAGGCCAAGGCAACGCCCGGCACGACGGAATGGGCGAGCGCATCACCCATCAACGACCAGCCTTTCAGCATCAGATAGGCCGACAAGAACGCGCAGAGGCCGCCGACCAAGGCCGAGACCCAGATGGCGTTGGTCATGTAGCTGTAGGAGAAGGGCTCGAGCAACAGGCTCAGCATCAGCCCCTGCCCCCGATCACGATCTTCTCGCCGCCCTTTGCGCCGTAGAGCACAAGCGGACGCTCGTCGTCGGTCAGCACCGTCAACGCGCGTTCGTCCGGGTCCTGATGCAGCGCCTGACCGCCGAGGGTGACATCGCGCAGCATGCCGCCGAAGGCGCGCAAGAGGTTCTCCTGCGTCAGAGTCGTCGCGACCGGCCCGGCCGCGAGCACCGATCTGTCGATCAGGATCGCCTCGTCGCAGAAGCTCGGGACACTGCCAAGGTTGTGGGTCGAAACGAGAATGAGCCGGCCTTCCCGGGCGAGCCCGCGCAGCAGCTGAGCCAGGGACTCCTCCGTCTTGATGTCGACGCCGGCAAAGGGCTCGTCCAGCAACAGGATTTGCCCCTGCTGCGCCAAGGCGCGCGCGACGAAGACCCGCTTCTTCTGGCCGCCGCTCAGCTCCCCGATCTGGCGCTTGGCGAAGCCCGCCATGTCCACGCGCTGCAAGGCCTCCTGGACGACCTCCTTGTCCCGCTGGCTCGGAATGCGAAGAAAGCCCATATGGCCGTAGCGGCCCGTCATCACGACGTCCTCGACCAGGACCGGGAAGTTCCAGTCGACGTCTTCGGTCTGCGGGACATAAGACACAAGGTTTTGACGCAAGGCGTCTCGAACCGAACGGCCGGCGATCGTCACCTGACCGGCCGTCGGCTTGACCATGCCCATGATGCTCTTGAACAAGGTCGACTTACCGGCCCCATTTGCCCCGATCAGGCCGTAGATCGTGCCTTCGCGCAGCGTCAGGCTGACATCGTCGAGCGCCGACTTGCCGTTCGGATAGGTGACGCTGATTTGTGAGAGCTCGATGCTGCAGTCGGCCATGGATCTATAGCCCCAGTGCGTCGCGGAAGCCGTTCGAAATCGTCTGTGTCGTGACCTTCAGCAGGTCGAGATAGGTGGGCACCAAGCCATCCGGGCCGCTGAGGGAGTCGACGTAGAGCACGCCGCCGTAGCGAACTCCCGCCTCGGACGCGATCCGCCGGGCCGGACGATCGGAAATCGTGCTCTCGCTGAAGACCACCGGGATCCGGTGCTCGCGGACTAGGTCGATGACCCGGCGCACCTGCTGCGGTGTCCCCTGCTGATCCGCGTTGATCGGCCAGATGAAGACCTCCTGCATGTTCAGGTCCTTGGCGAGGTAGCTGAAGGCGCCCTCGCTGGTGACCAGAAAACGCTGTGAGTCGGGAATTGCGGCGAGCACGTCCGACAAGCCCTCGCCCACGCTGCGCACCTCTGCCGCGTAGGCCTCGGCATTGGCGTTGTAGATCGCCGCGTTCCGCGGATCGATGTCGACCAAGGCCTTGCGGATGTTCTCGATGTAGATCAGCGCGTTGGCGGTCGACATCCAGGCATGGGGATTGGGCTTGCCGCTATAGGGGCCTTCGTAGATCGAGATCGGCTCGACGCCATCAGTGACAAGAACCTGCGGCACGTCGCCCACATCGCGGAGAAAGCGCTTGAACCAACGCTCCAGGTTCAAGCCGTTCCAGAGAATCAGATCGGCATCGCGCGTCCGCACGATATCCTGCGGCGTTGGCTGGTAATCGTGAATCTCCGCCCCGGGACGCGTAATGGACTCGACGATGGCGGCATCGCCCGCGACGTTGCGGGCGATATCGGCAATCACGGTGAAGGTCGTGACCACCTTGACCTTGTCGCCCGCGACCTTGTCTTCGGCACGCACGCCCGTCGACGCCGCAAAGACCGAAAGGGAGAGAACAAAGGCCCCTAAGCAGGCCCAGTAAGACCGACGGCTTATCGAGCAAAGCAAACGAACCATTCGAACTCCCCTTCTCTTTCTACCGTTGGCCCGAAGCGATGTGCGCCAGACCGTTCGAAGCGACCGCCGTCCAGCTATCGTCCGCTGGAGACCCCGTACCTTTCGAACATAAGGCAAGAGTCGGGTAATTGCGATTAAAAATTAAAATCATTCTAGAATAATTCAAAAAGAGAGCATCAGACCCCTAAGGCAAGTCCAGGATTCTCCGATTGGAGCACCGCTCCAAAACAGCTGGAAAACAACAGGATCGCAGGCTTTTCCGCCACTTGGCTCAGTCTGCCTGATCGTCGTCAGAGCCAGTCCCGCGCCTGTGCCATCACCTGACGGCCGAAGGGCCATAGCGGCTATGAAAGACCAGCAAGGGGACGCCCTCGAGGAGTTCCTCGGGAAAGGCAGCCTGCCGGGATTTCCTATGTCTTGCAGATCGAGTTGCCGCCATCGGCGAGCATGGTCGAGCCGGTGACGAAGCTTGCGGCGTCGGAAACAAGGAATAAAGCCGCTTTGGCGATCTCCTCCGGCTCGGCCATGCGCTTGAGCGCGTGCATCTGGGCAATGCCCTCGGCTGCCGCCGGATCGTCCGAGAAATCTCCAGCCATGGGCGTCTTGGTGCCGCCGGGCAGGAGCGCGTTGACCCTTATTCCGCTCTCCCCGAGCTCGACCGCCAGGCACTGCACCAGGCCCACCAGCCCCGCCTTGCTGGCGCCATAGGCGCTCAGCCCGGGAAAGCCGATACCCTGCCCCACAAAGCTAGAGGTGAAGAGGAGCGCCCCACGGCCCTGCGTGCGCATCGGCGGGACTTGGTGTTTGGCGGCATAGAACGCA
This sequence comes from Rhodovibrionaceae bacterium, assembly GCA_028279885.1. Lineage (GTDB taxonomy): Bacteria > Pseudomonadota > Alphaproteobacteria > Kiloniellales > DSM-21159 > JANQMX01. The sequence continues at coordinate 34,563 of JANQMX010000081.1, forward strand.
CTCACCAGGTTCGTCTCAAGGGTTACGCGCCAGTCCTCGGCCGCAAGGGACGTGACATCGCCCACCGCACCCAGCGCGCCGGCATTGTTGAAGCCGATGTCCAGCCGGCCATAGCGCGCCAGGGCGGTTTCCACCAGGGCCTTGGCGTAGTCTTCGTCCTGCACGTCACCGGCGAGCGCCTCGGCTTCACGGCACCTTGCCCGAATGTCTTCGACCACCCGGTCCAGCCGATCCTGACTTCGGCCACCAAGCACCAGCTTGGCCCCTTCTTCGGCGAAGAGGGCGGCGGCCGCGGCGCCGATGCCGCTGCTCGCCCCTGTGATGATCACAACCTTATTCCTGAGCTGCATGCGCGTCCTCTTGTTCCTGAGAGGGCGCGAAAAAAGCGTATGACGGATTGGGCCGCTATCCGCTTCTTGCGGCAGGGACTTAGTCCACTCCGATGTCGAAGTGGAGAACCTCTTCGCGCTTGCCCAGCTTGCCGTAGAGCGCAATGGGCGGCTCGTCGCCCTGGTCTGCCTGCACGAAGATGACATGGGCGCCGCAGTCCCGCCCGATAGGTTTCAACGCTTCGATCAACGCGGTGGCGATACCGCGACGGCGATGCGCGCCATCGACCGCGAGATCATAGATGTAAATCTCGCTGCGCTCCTGCTCGAACTTGTGGAGCACGTAGGCGGTCAGGCCGCCGACCACCCTACCCTCCTTGCGAGCGACCAGGGCGATGAAGTCGTCGTTGCACAGCAGCCGCTCCATGTAAGCCTTGCCGGGCCGGGCCGCGCCATAGGTCTCCGGCATCTCGAAAACCTCGCCGAAGAACGTCAAAAGCTCGGTCATCAAGTCCAAGTCGCGCGCTCCAAGGCGCTGAACATCGAAGGCTTCCCTAGACTCCATTGTCTCTATCACTCTGAGGTACTCTGCACAGACTCCTCGTCGGCCTTGCGCCCGGCGAAGAGACCGAAGAGCGGCTGCAGCAGCATCGCGACGACCGGGATGAGCAGCAGGCCGGCGGCAAGGCCGACCAGTCCGTCGAGGAAAGCGGTCACCGCCCAACTAACGGCCCCGTCGACGGCGCCGACCTGCTGCGCGGCCATGACCGCCAGGTGATGAATGCTGTCGTAGAGCCAGGGCCAGCCCAGGTCCTTGACGCCGTGGACCAGGATACTGCCGCCGACCCAGAGCATGGCGGCCGTGCCGACGGTGGCGATGACCGTCAGGATCTTCGGCATGGACTTCACGATCCATCGCCCGAAGGCCCGCGTCACAGCAAAGTGGCCGGCCTGGCACAGCCTGAGCCCGATGTCGTCGGCCTTCACCAGTAGAGCCACCGCACCGTAGACCAGCGCGGTGATGGCGATGGCGACCGCTGCCAGCGCCAGCCCTTCCGTCCAAATGCTGTCCGTCTCAATGGCCGCCAGAGTGATGGTCATGATCTCGGCCGAGAGAATGAAATCGGTCTTGATCGCCCCCTTTACACGCTGCTCCTCCAGAAGAGCAGCATCCAGTGTTTCCGCCTTGCGCGGCCCCTCTGGCTCGTGCGGGGCGATGAGATGCCAGATCTTCTCGGCGCCCTCGAAGCAGAGATAAGCCCCGCCCAGCATCAGAAGCGGCGTGAGAAGCCAAGGCAGAAAGGCGTTCAGCAGCAGCGCGAGCGGCAGCAGGATGACCAGCTTGTTGAAGAAGGAGGCGCGGGCTATCTTCCAGACGATAGGCAACTCACGCGCCGCCGGCAGACCGGTAACGTACTTCGGCGTGACCGCGGCGTCGTCGATGACCACGCCGGCGGCCTTGGTGCCGGCCTTGGTGGCTTGGGCGGCGACGTCGTCAAGCTGCGTGGCTGCCAGCTTGGCGATGGCCGCCACGTCGTCCAGCAGTGCCAGCAATCCGCTCATCGTCGCACTCCACAGTGCTTTTCGAAGCACTTGTGGGCCTCGGTGTGGCCCACAGCGCATTTCCCAGTCAACGCGCAAAACCTGAGATGGATCGTTGCGCTCAGATTCTGCCTATATTTTAACCATCCAACCGTATGTGGTTAATAAATAGGCAGTGTATTAACCCTACCGCAGCGCGGCATTAAAGGTGCACCTCTATAAATATATGAAATACAATGCATTACACCGATCATGAGTAGTAATTGGCCCTGGCACGTTTTTTGCGATGCAGCATTTCGTCGGCATCACATCAAGAAACAGGGAGCCAAGAACGAATGACACAATCCGGCAAACGAACCAGCCTCATCGCCGCAGCCTCGGTGCTGGCGTTGGCGCTGGGCAGCACGGCCGCGATAGCCGCGGAAACCATCAAGGTCGGTGTGCTGCATTCCCTATCAGGAACCATGGCCATTTCTGAAACGACCTTGAAGGACACCGTCCTGATGCTGGTCGAGGAGCAGAACAAGAAAGGCGGCCTGCTCGGCAAACAGCTCGAAGCGGTCGTGGTCGACCCGGCGTCGGACTGGCCGCTTTTCGCCGAGAAGGCGCGCGAGTTGCTGGAAGTTCACGAGGTCGACGTGATCTTCGGCAACTGGACCTCCGTCTCGCGCAAGTCGGTCCTGCCTGTGGTCGAAGAGCTGAACGGCATGCTGTTCTATCCGGTGCAGTATGAAGGCGAAGAGTCCTCCAAGAACGTCTTCTACACCGGAGCGGCACCGAACCAGCAGGCCATCCCCGCCGTCGACTATCTGCTGAGCGAAGAAGGCGGCTCGGTGCGGCGCTTCGTTCTGGCCGGCACGGACTACGTCTATCCCCGCACGACCAACAAGATCCTCGAGCAGTACCTGCTCGACAAGGGCATCCCGCAAGACGACATCATGATCAACTACACGCCTTTCGGTCACTCCGAGTGGCAGACGATCGTGAGCGACATCAAAGAGTTCGGTTCTGCCGGCGTGAAGACGGCCGTGGTCTCGACCATCAATGGCGACGCGAACGTTCCCTTCTATAAGGAACTCGGCAACCAGGGCATCGCCGCCTCCGACATCCCGGTCATCGCCTTCTCCGTCGGCGAAGAGGAGCTCTCAGGCATCGATACAAGTCCGCTGGTCGGTCACTTGGCGGCCTGGAACTACTTCATGAGCGCCGAGGCCGATGAGAACGACGCCTTCATCGAGAAATGGCATGCCTTCATCGGTGACGAAGACCGCGTGACCAACGACCCCATGGAAGCGCACTACATCGGCTTCAACATGTGGGTGAAGGCGGTGGAGTCGGTCGGCACCACCGATGTGGATGTCGTGCGGGAAGCGATGTACGGCATCACCTACCCCAACCTGACGGGCGGCGTCGCGGTGATGAACACCAATCATCACCTGACCAAGCCGGTCCTGATCGGCGAGATTCAGGACGACGGCCAGTTCGAGACCGTCTGGCAGACTCCGAAGGGCGTCATCGGCGATGCCTGGACGGACTTCCTGCCGGAATCGAAAAACCTGGTCGCCGATTGGACGCAGCCGATTTCCTGCGGAAACTTCAACATCAAGACCGGCGACTGTTCGGGTCAGAACTACTAGGCCTATGACCGCGGCGGACGGCCCTTTTGGGCCGTCCGCTTCGTCATGCTTGCGCGCCAAGCGCGACCCTGTTCACCCGAATGTATGCGGATTTCGCTTCGATGCCGCACAAGCTCGTTCCTCTTGGTGCTGCGATGCGTCGCGTCGCTTGCCTGATCGCCGTCTTGGCCGCGTTCATCGCAGCCACCGGGCTTGCGGCAGCGAGCGACTTCGAGGCCGCTCTAGGCAAGCTGACCGACAAGTCTTTCCAGGTTAAGGAGCAAGCGATCGCCGAGATCGCTACGTCAGGCGACGAGCGCGCGCTTCCGATCCTCTCGGCCCTGCAGGCCGGCGATCTCTATTTTGTGCGGAAGGACAAACGGATTGTCTTCGCCGAGAAGCTCGACAAGGGTTTTTCGATTACCGATGCGCTGACCGGCGAGGCACTTGGCGAGGTCAAGCGGCGCGCCGTCAGAAAAGTCTCCATCAACAACAGACTGCGAACCGCGTTGAAGAGTGCCATCGGGTCGCTTGAACTGTTCTCGCCCGACGCGGAGGCGCGGCTGGCCGCCGCGCGCTCGATGCTCGTCGCGCCGACGGCCGATGCACTTGCCATGCTCGACCGCGCGCTCACGGCTGAAAGCGAGCCCAGCGTCCGCGAAGCGCTGGAAACTGCTAGAGCAGCCGTCCAGGCGCAGACCGGCCCCTTGGACGCGCGTCTTGCGGCAGTCGGCGTCATGTCCGGCTCCATGAACCAGGATGTCTGGCGGGTGCTCGGCAAGCTGGTCGAAGAGGGTGGAGAGACGGCATCGGAGGATGCAAAGCAGGTTGCCCTCGCAGCAAGCGCAGCTCTGGAGTCCATCGAAAGCCAGAAGCGCTTCTACTCGCTGTTGGAGACCCTGTTCTTCGGCATCAGCCTCGGCGCCGTCTTGCTATTAGCCGCGGTCGGGCTGGCGATCACCTTCGGCGTCATGGGGGTGATCAACATGGCGCACGGCGAAATGCTCATGCTGGGGGCCTATACGACCTTCGTCGTGCAGCAGTTGATGCCCAACGCGATCGAATACTCCCTTTTCGTCGCCATTCCGGCCGCCTTCATCGTGACCGGCGCCGTCGGGATCCTGCTGGAGCGCAGCGTTATCCGCGTGCTCTACGGGCGTCCCCTTGAGACACTGCTGGCGACCTTCGGCGTGAGCCTCATTCTGCAACAGGCCGTGCGCACCATCTTCTCACCGCTCAATCAGCCGGTCATCACCCCGGACTGGATGAGCGGCTTCTACGAGGTCAACGGCGCGCTCTCGCTGACCTACAACCGGCTCTACATCATCGCCTTCTCCTTGATCGTCTTCCTGGCCCTGCTCGCAGTGCTGCGGAAGACATCGCTTGGCCTGCAGATGCGCGCGGTCACCCAGAACCGGAAGATGGCGGCCTCGATGGGCATTCGCACCGGCTGGGTCGATGCCATGACCTTCGGTCTCGGTTCGGGCATCGCCGGCATCGGCGGCGTCGCCTTGAGCCAGCTGACCAACGTGGGGCCCAACCTGGGCCAGGCCTACATCATCGATAGCTTCCTGGTGGTGGTGTTCGGCGGCGTCGGTAATCTCTGGGGCACGCTTGTCGGTGCGATGACCCTCGGTGTCGTCAACAAGTTCATCGAACCCTTCACCGGCGCCGTCATCGCCAAGATCCTGGTGCTGGTCTTCATCATCCTCTTCATCCAGCGCCGGCCGCGAGGTCTCTTCGCCCTCAAGGGCCGCGCGGTGGACAACTAAGCGATGGCGCCCCTGCCCCAGCACGCCACGCTGTTCCAGCGCCTCTTCGGCAACACCAGCGGCAAGCTGGTTCTCGGCGTGATCCTCGGCGCCGCCATCGTCGTGCCGCTGCTCAACCAACTGCCGGAGAGCTCACCGTTCCACGTTCCGACTTTCGTCGTCAGCCTGCTCGGCAAGTACCTCTGCTACGCCCTGCTGGCGATGGCCGTCGATCTCGTCTGGGGCTATTGCGGCATTCTTAGCCTGGGACACGGCGCGTTCTTCGCCCTCGGCGGCTATGCCATGGGCATATACCTGATGCGCCAAATCGGCGACCGCGGAGTCTATGGCCACCCGATGCTGCCCGACTTCATGGTCTTTCTGAATTGGCAGGAGCTGCCGTGGTTTTGGTACGGCTTCGACAGCTTCGCCTTCGCCATGCTGATGGTCGTGCTGGTCCCTGGTCTCCTGGCCTTCGTGTTCGGATGGTTCGCCTTCCGCTCACGCGTGACCGGCGTCTACCTCTCGATCATCACCCAGGCCATGACCTATGCCCTGATGCTGGCATTCTTCCGCAACGACATGGGCTTCGGCGGCAACAACGGGCTGACCGACTTCAGGGATATTCTCGGATTCAGCCTGAGGACGGACGGCGTGCGTAACGGCCTCTTTGTGGCCTCCGCCTTGGCATTGGCCGGCGGCTTCCTGATCTGCCGCTTCATCACCACGTCGCGGCTGGGGAAGGTCCTTTATGCCATCCGCGATGCGGAGAGCCGGGCCCGCTTCCTCGGCTACCGGGTCGAGTACTACAAGACTTTCGTCTTCACGGTCTCGGCGATGCTGGCCGGCGTCGCCGGTGCGCTCTACGTGCCTCAGGTCGGGATCATCAACCCGGGTGAGTTCTCACCGATCAACTCCATCGAGATCGTCATCTGGGTCGCTCTCGGCGGGCGCGGCTACCTCTATGGCGCCATCGTCGGAGCGGTCGGCGTCAACATGGCCAAGAGCTACTTCACCGTCGCCTTCCCGGAGATCTGGCTGTTTTTCCTGGGCGGTTTGTTCGTGATCACCACGCTGTTCCTGCCGAAGGGAGTCGTCGGCATCTTCAGCAAGGCCCCGTCGCACCCCCTGCCGTCGCTTCGGGCGCTGCTGGCTCGGCCGGCGGCCAACCAAGGCACGCGCCCAGGGGACGCTCTATGACTGAAGGCGTCCCACAGTCGTCTGAAGCTGCCAAGCTCGCCAAGGGTTCGCTGCTCTACCTCGACGGGGTCACAGTCAGCTTCGATGGCTTCAATGCGCTCAACAACCTCTCGCTGGTCATAGAGCCGGGAGAGATGCGGGCCATCATCGGACCCAACGGGGCTGGCAAGACGACGATGATGGACGTCGTCACCGGCAAGACGCGGCCTGATGCCGGGGATGTCCTCTTTGACGGCTCGATCGACCTGACCAAGCACGATGAAGCGGCGATCGCCTCGCTCGGCATCGGGCGGAAGTTTCAGAAGCCCACGGTTTTCGAGACCCAGTCCGTCTACGACAATCTCCTGCTCGCGCTGCAGCAGGACCGACGCGTCCACACGACACTCTTCGCCCGAACGTCGCGCGAAGAAGACAGCCGCATCGAGGAGATCCTCGAAACAACGCGGCTGACGGCTCAGGTGCAAACGCTGGGCGGCAGCCTCTCGCACGGTCAACGACAATGGCTTGAGATCGGCATGCTGTTGGCGCAGGACCCACGGCTACTACTGGTCGACGAGCCGGTCGCCGGCATGACGGATGCCGAGACCGAGGAGACGGCACGCCTATTGCGCGACATCGCGCAGTCCCACTCGGTCGTCGTCGTCGAGCACGACATGGATTTCGTGCGCGAACTGGGCGTGAAGGTCACCGTGCTGCACGAGGGCTCGGTCCTGGCCGAAGGCTCCATCGACCACGTGAGCCAAGACGAGCGCGTGGTTGAAGTCTACCTGGGGCGCTGAAGGCATGCTGGCTGTCGAAGACATCGAGCTGTTCTACGGCGCGGCACAGGCCCTGCGGGGCGTGAGCCTTTCGGCCGAAGAGGGCAAGGTGACCTGCGTCCTCGGCCGCAACGGCGTCGGCAAGACAAGCCTGTTGAACGCCATCGCAGGGCATCAGCCCATCGCGCACGGCCGCATCTCGCTCGCAGGCAAGGACATCACGTCGGTCAAAGCTTACGATCGCGCCCGCCTGGGCATCGGCTACGTGCCGCAGGGGCGGCAGATCTTCCCGCTGCTCTCGGTCAGGGAGAACCTGGAGACCGGCTATGGGATGCTGCGGCGCAAAGACCGCTTTGTACCCGAAGACGTCTACGAGCTGTTCCCAGTCCTGAAGGACATGCTGCGGCGCCGCGGCGGAGATCTGTCGGGCGGCCAGCAGCAGCAGCTCGCGATCGCGCGGGCCATGGTCACGCGGCCCAGGCTCTTGATTCTCGACGAGCCGACGGAAGGCATTCAGCCTTCGATCATCAAGGATATCGGGCGTGCCATCACCTATCTCAGAGACAACGGCAACATGGCCATCGTGCTGGTCGAGCAGTACTTCGACTTCGCCAAAGAGCTTGCCGACAGCTTTATCGTGCTCGACCGCGGCGAGGTGGTCGCCTCCGGCGACCAGGCTGCCTTAGCGCACACCGATATCCACCGCCACCTGACCGTCTGACGACCCGATGGAGAGGCCGCCTTGCTCCACGATGAAGGCGGCGATTTCCTCCACGCCTTTGCCTTGCTTCAGGTTGGTGAAGACGAAGGGGCGCTCGCCGCGCATGCGCTTGGCGTCACGATCCATGACGTCAAGATCCGCGCCAACCAAAGGCGCCAGGTCGGTCTTGTTGATGACCAGCAGGTCGGAGCGGGTGATGCCCGGTCCGCCCTTCCGCGGGATCTTCTCGCCGGCTGAGACATCGATGACGTAGATCGTCAGGTCGGCCAGCTCCGGCGAGAAGGTGGCCGCCAGGTTGTCGCCGCCGGACTCGATCAGGATAAGGTCCATCTTCGGAAAGCGCCCGTTCATCTGGGCCACGGCGGCGAGATTGATCGAGGCGTCCTCGCGAATGGCCGTATGGGGACAGCCACCGGTCTCGACACCAAGAATACGCTCCTCCGGCAGGGCGCCGGTACGGGTCAGGATCTCGGCATCCTCCTTGGTGTAAATGTCGTTGGTGATGGCGCAGAGATCGAAGCGCCCGAAAAGCGCGCGAGACAGTGCTTCCATCAGGGCAGTCTTGCCGGAGCCGACGGGGCCGCCGATGCCGACGCGCAAGGGACCGTTGGGGGATGTGCTCATGAGCGGAACAGCCTCGTGTATTGGGTTTCGTGACGCATGGAGGCGATATCGGCGATCATCGAGAAACCGCCGAGATCGTCCAGACTCGAATCAGCAGCCCACTCGGCCTGCGCCAGGATCGGCGCTTCGAGAGCGGCGAGGGCACGCACGCCGTCGCTCTGCCCGAGCGGGATGAGCCGAAGGCCAGCGGAGACCAAGTTTGCCGCCAGTGCATGCAGATAGCCGGTCAGAGCCGGCGTGAGCGCAACACCACAACCGGCGGCCGCCACGCCGACCGCGATCGGATAGGGAGTGTTGGAGAGCTCGCAAGTCGCATCCGGCCAGGCCGTGCCGACTGCCTGGCGAAAGGCTTCGCCCTGCGCTTCCGTCTCCAAGGCGCGTTCGGACGAGGGCGACAGCGCGACCGCAAGCTCGGCCACGGCCGACAGGCGCGCCGCGTCCTGCGCCGTGGCCGCCTGCCAGGCTTCCGCCAACAGCACCAGATCGTTGCGGCCCGCACCGGAGGTGACGATGTCCTCAACCCAAGCCAAAAGGCTCTCGCGGTCCCTCACCTCCTCCGCCTCGACCGCCCACTCCAAGCCATGGGAGTAGCTGAAGGCGCCGACCGGGAAGGACGGTGAAAGCCAAGTCAGAAGCCGCAGCAGGTTGCGCTGATCATCCATGATCGTGCTCGTGAGCATGGCCGTGGGCATGGCCGTGACCGTGGGCATGACCCTGTCCGCCGGCGTAGGCCCCGCGCTCAGGCTGAAAGGGGCGGGAAACGCGAAGCGTCGCAGCGCCCAGACCCTGCAGCATCTCTTCGATCACGTGGTCATAGCGGATGTAGAGCGCCTCTTCGGCGATCTCCGTCGGCAGGTGGCGGTTGCCGAGATGCCAAGCTACGCGCACCAGAGCCGCTTCGGTTTCGCAGTGCACCTCCAACAGCTCTTCGGCGGCCGCCCGGACGGCGACGAGGCGGCCATCCTCCAGCTTCAAGGCATCGCCACCCTCGATGGCCGCTGGGCGCGCGAGATCGAGCAGGAAGGTCAAACCGCTCTCGCTGCTCAGCACGAGGCGGCGGCGGCTGCGCGCATCGAAGTCGAGATTGACTGCGTCGTAAGCGCTGTCGCTCCAGGCGCCGCGCCGCAGCACCGTGACGGCCCGCGGCAAGGATTGTTTGCTACCGTCCATCAGAACAAGAAGTAACGCTGGGCCATGGGCAGAACCTCCGCCGGCTCGCAGGTCAAGAGCTCCCCGTCGGCCCTGACCTCATAGGTTTCTGGATCGACCTCGATGGCGGGGGTCGCACTGTTATGCACCATGGAGGCCTTGGAGATGCCGCCGCGCACGTTGCTGACCGGCAGCACGCTTTTGGCAAGACCGAGCCTCGCCGCAAGATCGCTGTCAAAGGCAGCCTGGGAGACGAAGGTCACGGCACTGGCCGCCTGCGCCCCGCCGAAGGCCCCGAACATGGGGCGATAATGAACCGGCTGGGGCGTCGGGATGGAGGCATTGGGGTCGCCCATGGGCGCCGCCGCGATACTGCCGCCCAAGAGCACCAGGTCCGGCTTCACGCCGAAGAAGGCCGGGTTCCAGAGTACCAAGTCCGCGCGCTTGCCGACCTCGACCGAGCCGATGTGCTCGGCCATGCCGTGGGTGATGGCGGGGTTGATGGTGTACTTGGCGATGTAGCGCTTGACCCGAACGTTGTCGTTCGGCCCGCTTTCCTCCGGCAAGGCACCGCGCTGCCGTTTCATTTTGTCGGCGGTCTGCCAGGTGCGGATCAGCACCTCTCCAACCCGGCCCATGGCCTGGCTGTCGGAGGCGATGATCGAGAAGGCACCGAGATCGTGCAGGATGTCTTCCGCCGCGATGGTCTCCCGCCGAATGCGGGACTCCGCGAAAGCCACGTCTTCTGGGATGTTGGCATCCAGGTGATGGCACACCATCAGCATGTCGAGATGCTCTTCGATGGTGTTGACCGTGTAGGGCCGGGTCGGATTGGTCGAAGAGGGGATGACGTTGCTCTCGCCACAGACCTTGATGATATCCGGCGCATGGCCGCCCCCTGCCCCCTCGGTATGAAAGGCATGGATGGTGCGGCCCTTGAGGGCGGCAATGGTGGTTTCGACGAAACCGCTCTCGTTCAAGGTGTCGGTATGGATCATGACCTGAACGTCGAGGTCGTCGGCGACGCTCAGGCAGCAGTCGATGGCGGCCGGGGTTGTGCCCCAGTCCTCGTGCAGCTTCATCGCGCAGGCCCCGCTCTCGATCTGCTCGACGAGGCCCTCCGGGCGCGAAGCGTTGCCCTTGCCTGACAGGGCCAGGTTCATGGGAAAGCCATCAGCTGCCTGAAGCATGCGCCCGATGTGCCAGGCGCCCGGTGTGCAGGTGGTCGCGTTGGTGCCCGTCGCCGGCCCGGTCCCGCCGCCGAGCATGGTGGTGACGCCGGACATCAGCGCCTCTTCGATCTGCTGCGGGCAGATGAAATGGATGTGCGCATCGAAGCCGCCGGCGGTGAGGATCTTCCCTTCGCCTGCGATCGCCTCGGTCGAGGGGCCTATGACGATATCCACGCCGGGCTGAACATCCGGATTGCCGGCCTTGCCGATGCCGACGATGCGGCCGTCCCTCAGCCCGACGTCCGCTTTGACGATGCCCCAGTGATCGACGATCAGCGCATTGGTGATGACGGTGTCGACCGTGCCCTCGGCACGGGTCGCCTGCGACTGGCCCATGCCGTCACGGATGACCTTGCCGCCGCCGAACTTGACCTCCTCGCCATAGGTGGTGAAGTCCTTCTCGACTTCGATCAGCAACTCCGTGTCCGCGAGGCGAACCCGGTCTCCGACGGTGGGGCCGTACATGTCCGCATAGGCGGCGCGTGCGATTCTGGCTGGCATGCCTCTATCCCCTCAGTCGCCGAGCGCGCCCATGACGCGCTGCTTGAAGCCGTAGACCTCGCGCGCGCCGACATAGGGCACCAGCGTCACCTCGCGGCTCTGCCCCGGCTCGAAGCGCACGGCCGTGCCGGCCGGAATGTCGAGACGCATCCCCCGCGCCTTCTCCCGCTCGAAGAGCAGCGCGTCGTTGGTCTCGAAGAAATGATAGTGGGAGCCGACTTGAATGGGCCGGTCGCCGCTGTTGGCCACGGACAGCGTGACCGTCGCTTGGCCGGCGTTCAGCTCGATCTCGCCGTCAGCCAGCAGAACTTCTCCGGGAATCAATTGACTAGCCCCCTCACCTAACGAATGGGTTGATGCACAGTGACGAGCTTGGTGCCGTCCGGGAAGGTCGCCTCGACCTGCACGTCGTGGATCATTTCAGCGACCCCTTCCATCACCTGCTCGCGCCCGATCACCGCCGCGCCGGCTTCCATGAGATCGGCCACCGAGCGCCCGTCGCGCGCGCCCTCGACGACGAAATCGCTGATCAAGGCAATGGCCTCCGGATGGTTGAGCTTCACGCCACGCTCCAGCCGGCGGCGCGCCACCATCGCCGCCATAGCGATCAGCAGCTTGTCCTTCTCACGCGGTGTCAGGTTCATGAAGCACTCCCAAAAACATCGATCATTCTTCTCTCCGGCTAACAGCGCCAAGCCACCGGCGCCGGCAGGCCGCTGAGGATCCCATAGGCCGCAACCATCCAGCGGCGCATGTCCGCGGGGACCTGCGCGGCCACACGAAAGCTCAAGGCGCCACGCAGCAGGCTTGCCCCGGCCCAAGTCCCCTCACCACAGGAGATGCCACGCAAAGCGTCCCGCTTGTCAGTCATGGCAGGGCCACGATAGAGGCCGGTGAGAAATGCCGTCGCCCCTCTTCCCAAAGCCAGGCCTTCCAGGCTCGTCCCGATGTCACCATCCAGTCGCGCTTCTTCAGCAAAGATGAGCTGCCCCTCGACCGAGACTCGCCAAGAGTCGCGGTAGCGCCCCCTGGAGACACGCTCGCCCATAGCTTCCCGCCCGAAGACGAGCGGCTCCATGATGAGAAACTCGGCGCTCTCTTCCGCAGCGAGCTTGAGCTGGCGCGACAAGGCAGCCCCGTCGAAGAAGATGGTGTCCTGCGGCACCCAATAGCCGCGGCCGTCCTTGGCTACGCTCATGTCGACCTTGATCGACACGGTGCCGCCGAGACTGCGGTAGATCTTCTCGCTGGCTTGGCTGGTGAAGACGCCGCAGGCCGCTTCACCGACAGCAAGCGAGATATCCAGGGTGTCTCCGCCGGTGAGGCCGCCTGAGGTATTGATCAGCAGAGCTTCAAGGCCGCGATGGCTATAGACCTTCGGAGCGCGCGCCTTGGCGGCTCCGGCCTGATACCAGCCTGCGATGGCGGTGCGGCCGTCTCGGGCGGCCACGGAGAGGCTGAGATAGCCATGGCTGCGTTGGAGACGGGGCTCCAGAATCGAGTCAGCCCGCAAGCCGCCGTCCAACATCCCTCTCCGTCACGCCAACCCCGCCATCTTTTCTTTTCGCTACTGCGAGATAGCACGACGGAGGCCGCGGAGGCTACTCCCGCGTTGCGGCGACAGAGTCAGCCGAAAGCAAAATTGTTCCCACCGAACGCGATAAGGCTCTAGGTCGGGACAGGTTTGCCGAACAGGTCCACATAGAGTTCGTAGCCGCCGAACCCTGCCAAACCCAAAATGCAAAGAATGATGAGAGCGATAATTCCCCTAAATATTCTGATGACAGTCGGGCCGAAAAGGGGAACCTTGCCTTCGAGAAAGCGTCCCACCCGGTGCTGGACCGAGAATGCCACCAAACAAACAAGAAGAACGGCATAGCCGATGTGGGCGATCTGTCTCGCAGACATCACTTCACCGAAAAACGCAAGCACCGCCCCAACCAATGCCAAGAGAGAGAGCCAGTACTTCGCCACTGCTCGGCCTAAAGATTGAGGAAGCGCAAAGCTCAGCAATCGCGCCGTCAGCACGCCCGCCGATTTCAAGGCGCCGCTGATCCGCTTGGACAGGCCTTGCTCTTGCGTTCCGGGATAGTCGTCGATCATCCGCCCGGCGATTTGCAGCGATCGCGACATCCAATCGATAAGCCTGGCTTGTGGCGGCGAGGGTGACACATTGTACCACTCTTTGAGGAAGGCGCGGAACTCACTGCGATCAATGAGCTGCTTCAGCATTGGAAAGCGCTCCAAGACGGCGCCGCTGTTGGTCACCAGCTCATCGACGCTATTGGCCGTCATGCCGCTTTCGTCGAGCTCGCGGGCCAGGCACCGAAAAACGCGATCCCGCTTCGCCTTGACCGTCATCGAGAACTCTTCGGAGAGGATCGCGTCCTGCAGCTCCCCAATGTACTTTTTGCGCAGCGTCTCATCACGTGGGTCCGGCAGCAGCGCATAGACGATGCGCTCGGCGCCATCGAGCCGGCCCCACATCATGTCGTTCTCGCGCCATTCCTTGTCCATGAAACCGCCAAAGGCGGCTGCGCGCGTTCCCATCAACTTGTCCCTCTTCGCAGCCTTGCCCGTGCCATAGGTCAAAGTGCCGTCGATGGGACTGACTCGGAAAACCTCGATCTCGCTGTGTTCGCGGGCATTCGTTCCCTCGAGGAAGGGCAGCGTATGTGAATCGTGCCAGTGAAAACGCTTATAGACTTCGTGGATTTCCTCGCGCGCCGGTGTCGCCCCGGCGTAGCGCCATGCCTCTTCCAGGTCCTCCCGATTGCTGTCGAACACGGCTTTGAGCTCACGCTGTATGTGCGCCATCAGCGGATCAATGATTGCTTGGAATTGCTTGTAGATGTCGTCGGCAGCCTTGTAGCGCGCCTTGCGGCCAACCTGGTTCATGACTATCGGATAGGCCTGCGTCAGAGCTTTCTTCAGCTGATCGAAGTTGCCGGTCTTGAGGAGCGGGCTTCGCGCCGGTGAGCGCAGCTTGCGCGTTATGCTTTCCAAGTTGGCGATTTGTGCTTCGACCCGTTGCCGCAACTCTTGCAGGTCGCTTCTTTCCTCCTGGCGCAGGTCACTCTGCAGTCTGTCGTCGATGGAAATCCGAAGCTGATTCAGACGGCGCAGGCGGTAGTCCGCGTCATAGTCAAACAGAAAGGCGTTTTCCGTTTCCTTGCCGTCTGTGCGATAGGCCGAGAAGTTGGCCTCGCGCCAGGAGCGCACAAGCAATCGCACGAAGTAGTACTCGTCGGAATCCGTCGTAAGCTGCGTCGCACGCGTGACGATCCAAGCCAAGCCATCACTGGTCTCGTAGACCCGTAAATGGTGATAGGGTGGATACTTGTCTCCGAAGCCCTGCTTTTCCACCATGTCCTTCAAGTCGAGGGCGGCAAAGTTCTTCGGCGCTTCAGGCAACTCCTGCTGCACAGCGAGCTTCCCGCTGTCGTCATTCAACCGGTCACGCAGCGCTGCGAGCCGGTCGAGTTGGCGGTTCATCCCACTCACCCGCTGGATGTCGCCGCGTATGACCTCGTAGCGCGGCAGCTTCATTGCCGCCAGCATGGCGTTCTCCAGGAAACCGATCTCATGCGCCTTCTCGCTCGAAGGCTCGGCAACCTCCGGAAAGGGATCTATGAACAACAGCTTGCGCTTCACCGGTCGCGAGGAGGAGCGGTACTGGATAACGTCGGTCACGTAGCTGAAGGGACGGTTGTCGAGGTAACCGCCGTCTGCGAACAACCGCCCGCGGAAAGACTCCCCTCTGACATCGTAAGCTGGGAAAAACTTCTTATATTTCTCTTTGGCCAGCGTATCGACATTGAGGCCGGGTGTCTGCCGTGCGACTTGCCCTGCAATGCGGTCGAATGACATGGGTTCAAATGCGACCGGGAACGATGAGGTGCAGCGTGCAGCAAACGCGAGCATCGGATCGTAATCCCGCGTGAACTCGTTGCTCGGGCCAATCTGCGAGCCATCGTCTGTCTCAGCCGTGTACTCGAAGCGGAAGACCGTCCTGTGAATGCGCTCGTCGATCGTCTGGCCAGTGAGCTGAATCGGTGCGTTCAAGCCGGCAAGGTCGGTCGTTGTGACGAACAGGTCCAGCTTGTCGGCGAAGGCGCCGCCCTCGCCCTCCGGCCCTACGTCATCATTCATATCGGACAGCGTTTCCAGAACCATCCCATACATGCGCTCACTGTTGAGCAGCGCCACTGTCAGGTTCTCCGGATGGGGTGGATACTTCTGGGGTTCAGACTTCCTATCGTTCAGAAGCAGGTCGAGATCGGCGTCGTCGAGCCAAACCTCCGCAAGCTTGTCGAGCGAGCGCGAACGAAGCGCGATTGCCTTGGCGAGGGCGACACCATTGATCCCTCCGGCCGACGAGCCCGAGATGAGATCGACGACAAAGCGTGTCTTGATCGGAGACTCCGATAGATCGGGGGGTGGCTCTGCCCCTTCCTCGGGTTCGCGTCCCGGATGGAGCAGTTGACCAAGCTTCCGATAGATCAGTTCGCTTCCCTTGAGCGACTCTCCCGGCGGCAGATCCGCGGTGCTTCGGACCATCCGCAGCAGTTCTTGTGCGATGCCGTTTATGTAGATGGCGAGCGAGACGCCTCCGTACATCACGACCGCAAAGCGAACTTCCTGTTCCGGCTCGTATCCGCTGCTCGATGATGTCGACATGATGAGTCCCCGAAACTGCCGCTTCAGCGTGCCAGCGCCTTGGCAGAAGGACACGTGGCCCGGACGAGAACTCTATGCGATAACTAGTTGATGCGCATCAATATAACACAGCGCGGCTTGAACAGATCGCGGCGTTCTTATGATGCCGGCGCATCGTTGCAAAGGTGCGTTTCCACCGTGAGATGGACGATACCCAGACTCTCCGGAACCCGCGATTTGTACTCCGCCGGCGGCCTCGGATCGTGGGTCACGATGCTGACGACGGCGGCGCGGATTCCAGGCCCGACCGACCAGACGTGAAGATCGACAACCCGGTCGTCGCCTCGTTCGAAGAGACGCCTGATCTGCGCCCGCACCTCGGCCGGCGCCTGCCAATCCAGCAAAACCAAGGCGCTCTTGCTGATGAGCGATATCGACCAGCGCGCGATCAGAACTGCACCAACGATGCCCATGGCGGCATCCAGCCAGGCAGCGCCAAAAAGCCAGCCGCCCAGCAGAGCGACGATGGCAAGGACAGACGTCAGTGCATCCGCCAAAACATGCAGGTAGGCGGCGCGCAGATTGTGGTCCTCATGACTGTGATCGACCTCGTGCAAGGCGTCGCCGTGATGATGATGCCCATGGTGATGGTGATCCCCGCCGCCGACCAGAATGAAGGCGCAGACGACGTTCACCACAAGCCCGACGACCGCCACGATGATTGCCTGGGAATAGGCGATGTCGACAGGATTGATCAGCCGCGTGACGCTCTCCCAACCGACCCCCACAGCGAAGACGGCGAGAAGCAGTGCTCCGGCGAAACCAGCCAAAGCGTTTATCTTTCCAGTGCCGAACGAAAACCGCGCATCCCCTGCAAACCGTCGGGCGGCAACATAGGCGAGAAACGCGATGCCGAGCGCCACGGCGTGGGAGCCCATGTGAAGACCGTCCGCCAGCAGCGCCATGGACCCGAACGCCAAGCCGGCGCTGATCTCAACCACCATGGCGACCAAAGTGATGACGACGACGATAAGGGTTCCCCGCTCTCCGGACTTCACTGCGTCTTGGCCAAAGACGTGATCGTGAGTCCAACGCGAAGTATCCTGTGTGTGCATCCTTAGCCTATCCGCTGTCGACGGAGCCTTTTGTTGTCTGCTTCTTCCACTATCGCCCGGCCTTGCCGGCGTGAACAGGACAGAAGGGCGCGCTCAGGCCAAGGACCACGGATCGAGACGCCTATTGCGGTTCATCGCCCTTGTGCCTGGAAATTCCTTCGTTCGGTTTTGCAGCGCACAATAATAGAATAAACTACGCTTCCAGATCGTTATAGCGCAGACCGCGCTCGGCACGGCCGTGCCACCCGCCGCCTCGCACCACCATTCGACAGGGAGACATCTGTGTCACAACGCAAGCTCTTGGTTGCCAATCGAAGCGAGATCGCCATCCGGGTCATGCGCGCGGCGACGGAGCTTGGCTTACGCACCGTTGCGATCTACGCCGAGGAGGACAAGCTGGCCCTCCACCGCTTCAAGGCGGACGAGAGCTACCGCATCGGGGCCGACCTCGGTCCCGTGAAGGCCTATCTCGACATAGACGAGATCATCCGCACCGCCAAGCGGGCCGGCGCGACGCTGCTGCATCCCGGCTACGGCTTCGTTTCCGAGAAGCCGGAGCTGCCCGAGGCCTGCGTGCGCAACGGCATCACCTTCGTCGGCCCGCCGGCCGATGTCATGCGGGCGCTGGGCAACAAGGTGGCAGCGCGCAACCTCGCGGTCTCGGCCGGCGTTCCGGTCATGCCGGCGACCGGCCCCCTGCCCCAGGACGACGACGAATGCCGTCGCCTGGCCGAAGAGGTCGGCTATCCCCTGATGCTGAAGGCCAGCTGGGGCGGCGGCGGGCGCGGCATGCGGGTGATCGAGTCGCCGGCGGAGCTTCTCGAACAGATCGACGCCGGGCGCCGCGAGGCGGAAGCCGCCTTCGGCAACGGCGAGGTCTATCTCGAAAAGCTGGTTCAGCGGGCGCGGCACGTTGAGGTGCAGATCCTCGGCGACCGCCACGGCAACGTGGTGCACCTCTTCGAGCGCGACTGCTCGCTGCAGCGGCGCAATCAGAAGGTCGTCGAGCGCGCGCCGGCTCCCTATCTGGACGCGGCCAAGCGGCAGGAGATCTGCCAGGCCGCCCTCGCCCTCTGCCAGGCCGCCAATTACGTCGGCGCGGGCACCGTCGAGTTCCTCATGGATGCGGACAGCGGCGCCTTCTATTTCATCGAGGTCAATCCACGCATCCAGGTCGAGCACACGGTGACCGAAGAGGTCACCGGCATCGACATCGTCAAGGCGCAGATCCAGATCGCGCTCGGCGGGCACATCGGCCAGGAGAGCGAGACGGGCGTGCCGCCGCAAGATGCCATCCAGCTACGCGGCCACGCCATGCAGTGCCGCATCACCACCGAAGACCCCGAGTCCAACTTCAAGCCGGACTACGGCCGCATCACCGCCTATCGCGGTGCCACCGGCTTTGGCATCCGGCTCGACGGCGGCACGGCCTACTCCGGCGCTGTCATCACACGCTACTACGACAGCCTTCTGGAGAAGGTCACCGCCCGCGGCGCCACCAAGGACGAGGCGGTCCGCCGCATGGACCGGGCCTTACGGGAGTTCCGCATTCGGGGCGTCGCGACCAACCTGGTGTTCCTCGAGAACGTCATCAACCACCCGAAGTTCCTGGCCGACGAGGTCACCACCCGCTTCATCGACACCACGCCTGAGCTGCTGCACTTTCCCAAACGGCGCGACCGGGCCACGCGTCTTTTGCGCTACATCGCCGACGTCACCGTCAACGGCAATCCGGAGGTCGCCGGCCGCCCCAAGCCGTCCAGCAAGGCGATCGCGCCTGCGGTGCCCGCCTTCGACCCGACACAACCCGTCACCTCCGGCACCAAGCAGTTGCTGGACGAGCAAGGGCCGGAGGGCTTCCGCGACTGGATGCTGGCGCAGCAGCAGGTGCTGATCACCGACACCACCATGCGCGATGCGCACCAGTCCTTGTTGGCCACCCGCATGCGCTCCTACGATATGGTTGCGATCAGCGAGGCCTACGCCCATCGCCTGCCTCAGCTCCTCTCGCTGGAGTGCTGGGGCGGTGCCACCTTCGATGTCGCCATGCGCTTCCTCAAGGAAGACCCCTGGGATCGCCTGATCGACATCCGCAAGCGCATCCCCAACATCCTGCTGCAGATGCTGCTGCGTGCCTCCAACGCCGTGGGCTACGCCAACTACCCCGACAACGCCGTGCGCTACTTCGTCGATAAGTCGGCCGAGGCCGGCATCGATGTCTTCCGCGTGTTCGACAGCCTCAACTGGGTCGAGAACATGAAGGTCGCCATCGACGCGGTGCTGAAGACCGACCGCCTGTGCGAAGCGGCGATCTGTTACACCGGCGACCTCTTCGACGAGGAGCGGGCGAAGTACAATCTCGACTACTACGTCGCCATGGCGCGGGAGCTGAAGGCGGCCGGTGCCCATATCCTCGGCATCAAGGACATGGCCGGACTCTGCCGGCCCGAGCAGGTGCGGGTGCTGGTGCAGCGGCTGAAGGAGGAGACCGGACTGCCCGTCCACTTCCATACCCACGATACCTCGGGCATTTCGGCCGCGACGGTGCTGGCGGCCTGCGAGGTCGGTGTCGATGCGGTCGACGCGGCGATGGACAGCTTCTCCGGCCTCACCTCCCAGCCCAATCTCGGCTCCATCGTCGCCGCGCTGAACGACGGCGGCCGGGGCAGCGGCATCGACCCGGCGACGATCCGCGCCTTCTCCGACTACTGGGAAGCGGTACGGGTGCAGTACGCGGCCTTCGAGCCCGACCTGCGCTCAGGCGCCTCGGAGGTCTATCTCCACGAAATGCCGGGCGGCCAGTTCACCAACCTGAAGGAACAGGCGCGCGCCTTGGGCCTGGCCGACCGCTGGCACGAGGTCGCGCACATGTACGCCGAGGTGAACCAGCTCTTCGGCGACATTGTGAAGGTCACCCCCTCCTCCAAGGTGGTCGGCGACATGGCGCTCTATATGGTGGCCAGCGGGATCATGCCGGAGCAGGTGCTGGACCCTGAGGTCGAGATCGCCTTTCCCAAGTCCGTGGTCTCCATGCTGCGCGGCGAGCTGGGCCAGCCGCCGGGCGGCTGGCCGAAAGCCATCCAAAGAAAGGCGTTGCGCGGCGAAGAGCCTTTCACCGACCGGCCGGCCAAGCATCTCGCCCCCATGGACCTCGCCGCCGAACGCAAGACCGCCGAGAGGGCGGCCGAGCGCCACGTCTCCGACTACGAGGTGGCCTCCAGCATCATGTACCCGGCCGTCTTCGCCGACTACGCCAAGCACCGCCGGGAATTCGGCCGCCTCGATATCCTCTCCACCCCCGTCTACTTCTACGGCATGACGCCGGGCCAGGAGATCTCCGTCGAGATCGATGCCGGTAAGGCGCTGGTCATCCGCCTGATGACGGTCGGCGAAGCGGACGAGCGCGGCGAGCGGGAAGTCTTCTTCGAGCTCAACGGCCAGCCGCGGGTGATCGCCGTGGCCGACAAAAGCGTCGCGCCCTCCGTGCCGGCGAACGAGCGCGCCAACCTCGACGACCCCGGCCAGGTCGCCGCCCCCATGCCGGGGGTGGTCTCGACCCTGGCGGCCTCCGTCGGTCAGCGGGTTCAGTCAGGCGACGTGCTGCTGACCCTCGAAGCCATGAAGATGGAATCCGCCGTCACCGCGCCCCTCGCCGGCAAGGTCGTGCGGCTGCCGGTTGCGGTCGGCAGCGTCGTCGACGCCAAGGACTTGCTGGCGGTGATCGAGGCTTAGAGGCGGCGACGCGCGGTCGCGCCGCCGCTCTGACCTTAAGTTATGCCCCCTGCTGCGGGCGCATGTCGCTGCGGCTGATGCCGGCGACCTGCACCGGGGTCTTCATGGCGTCGCGGCGGAAGGGCTCGCCGAGCTCCTGGTTCAGCACCGCCTCGATGAAGGTGGTGGTGTTGTTCTCCATCTGCTCCTTGATCGCCGTGCGCAGGGCATCGGTCAGACCGTCCATGGTGCTGACCTTCACGCCCTTGACGCCGCAGGCCTCGGCCACCTTGGCGTACTCGACGCCGAGGTTGAGCTCGGTGCCGACGAAGTTGTCGTCGAACCAGAGCGTCGTGTTGCGCTTCTCCGCACCCCACTGGTAGTTGCGGAAGATCACCATGGTGATGCCCGGCCAGTCGTTGCGGCCGCAAGCCGTCATCTCGTTCATGGAGATGCCGAAGGCGCCGTCGCCGGCGAAACCGACGCAGGGCACATCGGGACGGCCGATCTTGGCGCCCAGGATGGACGGGAAACCGTAGCCGCAAGGCCCGAAGAGCCCCGGCGCGAGATACTTCCGCCCTTCCTCGAAGGTGGGATAGGCGTTGCCGATGGCGCAGTTGTTCCCGATGTCCGTCGAGATGATCGCCTCTTTCGGCAGCCCGGCCTGAATGGCCCGCCAGGCCTGCCGCGGGCTCATCCGCTCCGGCTCCCGAGTGCGGGCGCGCTCGTTCCAGTTGGTGCCCGGATCGTCGTCCTCGTGGTCCATGGAGGAGAGCTGCTGCAGCCATCGTGAACGGGTCTCCGCCACCAGGTCCTTGCGGGCCTGCCGGCCCTTGTCGCCGGCCGTGGTCGAGAGCTGCGAGAGGAGCTGCTCGGCCACCCGCTTGGCGTCGCCCTGGATGCCGACCGTGACCTTCTTCGTCAGACCGATGCGGTCGGAGTTGATGTCGACCTGGATAAGCTTGGCATCCTTCGGCCAGTAGTCGATGCCATAGCCCGGCAAGGTCGAGAAGGGGTTGAGCCGCGTGCCCAGCGCCAGCACCACGTCCGCCTTGGCGATGGTCTCCATCGCCGCCTTGGAGCCGTTGTAGCCGAGCGGGCCGAGCGACAGCGAGTGCGAGCCTGGGAAGGCGTCGTTGTGCTGATAGTTGCAGCAGACCGGGGCAGAAAGCCGCTCGGCCAAGGCGACGCTGGCCGGGATGGCACCGGCAAGCACGACGCCGGCGCCATTGAGGATGACCGGGAACTCGGCCTCGGAAAGCAATTCCGCCGCCTGCGCGATGGCATCCTCTCCGCCGCGCGGCCGCTCCAGGCGCACGATCTGCGGCAGGTCGATATCGATCACCTGGGTCCAGTAGTCACGCGGCACGTTGATCTGCGCCGGCGCGCTGCCCCGCCAGGCCTTCTCGATCACCCGGTTCAGCACCTCGGCGATGCGGGAGGGATCGCGCACCTCTTCCTGGTAGCAGACGATGTCCTCGAACAGGGCCATCTGCGGCATCTCCTGGAAGCCGCCCTGGCCGATGGTCTTGTTGGCCGCCTGCGGCGTCACCAGCAGCATCGGCGTGTGGTTCCAGTAGGCCGTCTTGATCGGGGTCACGAAGTTGGTGATGCCCGGACCGTTCTGCGCGATGGCCATGGCCATCTTGCCGGTCGCCCGGGTGTAGCCGTCCGCGCTCATGCCCGCGTTGCACTCGTGGGCGCAGTCCCAGAAGGTGATGCCGGCCGCCGGAAAGAGGTCCGAGATCGGCATCATGGCCGAGCCGATGATGCCGAAGGCATGCTCGATGCCATGCATCTGCAGAACTTTTACGAAGGCCTCTTCGGTCGTCATCTTCATTGTTGTGATTCCTCCAGTATTCGGCTCGGTCCCGGGCAGGACGGACGTTTCAAGGTTGCGAGTTACCGCGCGCTGTCAGGCAAGTTCAAGCACGCGCATCTTCCAGGATCATGTCGCTGGCTTTTTCGCCGATCATGATGGTCGGCGCGTTGGTGTTCCCCGATACAATCTCCGGCATGATCGAGCAATCGGCGACGCGCAGGCCGCCTATGCCGTGGACGCGTAGCCGCTCATCGACCACTGCATTCTGGTCCTGGCCCATCTTGCAGGTGCCCGAGGGGTGGTAGATCGTCGTCGAGAAATTCCGTGCCCATTCCAGCAATTCCTCGTCCGACGTCTCCTCCGGGCCGGGCCGAAAGCGCTCGGAAATCTTGCTGGCCAAGGGTTGAAGCTCGGCGATGCGGATGGCGATCTTGATGCCGTCGAGCAGTGTCTGCCGATCGGTCTCCGTCGCCAGGTAGTTGGGATGGATGGCGGGATAGGTCGTCGCCTTGGCATCCTTCAAACGTATCTCGCCGCGGCTCTCCGGGCGAAGTTGGCAGACCGAAGCGGTGAAGGCCGAGAAGGGATGCACCCCCTCCCCCGGGCTGTCGGCCGACCAGGGCTGAATGTGGAACTGGATGTCCGGCGTCTGCAGGTGCTCGCGGGTCCTGAGGAAACCCGTCGCCAGGCTCGCCGCCATCGTCATCGGCCCCGCGCGGAACATGATGTACTTGAGGCCGATGCGCATCTGGTTCCAAAGGCTACGCACCTCGTCGTTGAGGGTCGGCTCTTTGCACTTGTAGATCAGGCGCGCCTGCAGATGGTCCTGCAGGTTCTTGCCCACGCCAGGCAGGTCAGCCACCACATCGATACCCTGCTCGCGGAGCTGCGCCGCCTCGCCGATGCCTGAGAGCATGAGGATTTGCGGCGAGCCGATCGCGCCCGTGCTCAGCACAACCTCGCGCGTCGCCCGCGCTTCCGCTTCGCTGCCGTCCGGACGGCGGTAGATCACGGCACTGGCCCGCCCGTCCTTCGTCACCACGCGCTCAGTCAGCGCTTTGGTGATGACCTTGAGGTTGGGGCGCTGCTTCACCGGATGCAAATAGGCCACGGCCGAGCTGCAGCGTCGTCCGTTCCTGGTGGTGAGCTGGAAGTAGCCAACCCCTTCCTGGCTCTCTCCGTTGTAGTCGTGATTGAAGGGATAACCCGCCTTTTGTGCCGCCGCGACCCAAGCATCGCAGATGGGACGGTTGAGACGCATGCTGGAGACCGACAGAGGACCCCCGACCCCGTGAAACTCGTCCTCTCCCCGCTCCTGGTCTTCCGACCGCTTGAATAGCGGCAGCACGTCGTCCCAACCCCAACCGCTGTTTCCCATCTGACGCCAGCGCTCGTAGTCCTCCGGCTGGCCGCGGACGTAGAGCAAGCCGTTCAACGAACTGGACCCGCCCAAGACCTTGCCGCGCGGCCACTCCAGACGGCGGCCGTTCAGCCCCGGGTCCGGCTCGGTCCGATAGCACCAGTCGTAGTTCGGGTTGTGCATGGTCTTGAAGTAGCCGACCGGCACATGGATCCAGGGGTACCAGTCCCGGCCGCCGGCCTCGAGCAGCGCCACTCTGTTGCGTGGATCGGCGCTCAGCCGATTGGCAAGCACGCACCCGGCCGAGCCAGCACCGACAACCACATAGTCGAATTCCTCAGCCGGCCGGCTCATGGCTATGCTTCCCCTCTTGGCAACGGCACCCCGCCCGCTACAGCCAGACCGATAATTCGCGTGCGGGACTGCCGACCATCACCGTTGCACAGCTTATCAAATGATGCAATAATGGAAAAATAAATATCGTTTTTGCAGTCTCAAAATAACCAAATAGGGAGGAGAATCGACATGTTAAGCCGCAAGCTGCGGAACATCTCTCGTCGGGACCTGCTGCGCCTGACGAAGCAATACGGTCTCACTTCGACCCTCTTGGCCGCCGGCAGCCTGACCGGTGCCGTCTCGTTGGCACGTCTCGCGGAGGCCGCGAACTCGACCTATGAGAAGCGCTTCAAGACCCCTGCGAAGCACAACTTCAAGTTGGGTGCTGCGGGCTTCAACGAGCGCAACCTGCTGATCGAGCGCGCGGGCGCCCTGCAGTTCGTCAATGACCTGGAAGAGCGCACCGACGGCGCCATCCGTGTCGAGTTCATCGGCAACAACCAGATCTGCGGCCAGCTCGACTGCGTGAAGAAGACCCAGCAGGGCATCATCGATTTCTTTGCCGCTTCGACCCAGAACTCGGCCGGCGGCGCGCCCTATCTCAACGTGCTGGACTACGCCTATATGTTCCCCAGCCGGGCGTCGCAGTACTACTTCCTCTACCACCCGGGCAGCATGAAGGTGCTGCGGGAGCCGATGCGTGAGCGGCACAAGCTGGAGTTCCTGTTCAGCCACGCCGAGCTGCGCGGCATCCAGCTCGGCCTCGGCTGGGACGACAAGCCGACGGTGCAGAGCGTCACCGAGCTGGCTGGCACCAAGAACCGGGTAACGGGAACGCAGCTCGGCCGCATCGCCATGGAGCTGATGAACCTCAACCCCACGCCGATCGCCTGGTCCGAGACCCTCGACGGCCTCAAGCAAGGCCTGATCGATGGCGCGGAGACCTGGGCGGCCGCGGTGGCCTACGCCAACATGTCACCGGTGGTCTCGCAGAGCGTGAACCTGGAGTTCTTCTGCGGCACCGAGCACACCGCCATGAGCACCCCGTCGTTTGAAAAGCTCGATGGCACGCTGCAGGACGCGGTCATGGAGTCCGCCTACCTGACGCAGGTTCACGTGCAAGCGGCCAACGAGGCCTCCCTCGTGAACACGGTGGGCTTTTCGGATCCGCAGCTTCCCAACACCCTCTTCGCCGAGCACGGCGTGCGGGTGGCCTGGCTCTCCGATGCGGCCAAGAAGGAAGCTGAGGAAATGTGCTCGCCGGAGTTCCAGCCCGGCCCGTGGGAGAAGTGGCGCGAGCGGATCAACGATTGGTCCGGCGGCATGGATACCTACACCTTCATCTACGACATCGCCCGCGAGATCCCCAAGGATACGCTGGCGGAGAACGTCGAGCCGCGGCGTTGGTGGAAAGGCTGACTCGCGCAGCCCCGTAAGTCCCTGTCGTGCCGGGGGCACGACGTCGAAGATCGTGCCCCCCTGAATGCTAAGCTTGCCGACCAACCCGGCGGCCGAAGAGCCGTGAACGACGCCAAACGGGCCGACAGGGCGCGTAGGTCGCCTCGTTCAGCAAGCTTCAAGGGGAGGACAGCATGGTCGTGCTCAAGTGGCTCGATGAGAACATCGAGAAGTCCATCATCCTCGTCAGCTATGTGCTGATGACGGCGATCATCTTCGTCGAGGTTATCCGCCGCTTCGCCTTCGGGCAGCAAGCGGCCTGGAGTTCGACCATCCCCATCTACCTCTTTCTCTGGGTCACTTGGATAGGCTGTGCCTACAACTGCAAGCGACGCAGCCACCTGCGCTTCGAAGAGTTTCGTATGCGCCTACCCTACAGCGGACAGTTCTTCTGCTTGGTGGTCGACCACCTTGTCTGGATCGGTTTTTCCATCCTGGTGATCTACTACTCGATGCAGCAGGTGCAGATCGCCTACGACAACTTCGCCATCGTCCAAGGCACCGACGATGTCATGCAGTGGTGGTTCTATACCGCCACGCCCATCGGCTTCGCACTCGTCATCTACCGGGTGCTGCGCAACCTGGCGGACGACATTCGCCGCTACCGCAACAACGAGCCGATGATGGTCAACATCGGCGTCGGGGCAGACTAGGAGCGGCGTTATGGACGGTCTCTGGATCACCCTCATCTCGATCGGCGTCACCATCCTGTTCGTGATGGGCGTGCCGATCTTCCTGATCATCGGCCTCTGGGCTGTCGGCGTCAGCCTGGTGATCGATTTCACCCTCGCCAACATCGGGGTTACGCTCTACGAGGGCCTCAACTTCTTCGGCCTCTTGGCCCTCCCCCTCTTCATTCTCACCGGCGACCTGATCAACCAGGCCGGCATCGCCAAGCGCATGTCCGATTTTGCCTATTCGATCCTCGGTTGGGTCAGAGGCGGCCTCGCCATGTCGGCCTTGGGCGCCTGCGGCATGTTCGCCGCCATCTCCGGCTCGAACTCCGCCACCACGGCGACCATCGGCTCGATCATGCATCCGGAGATGACCAAGACAAAGTACGACCCCAACTTCGCCGCGGCGACCGTCGCCGCCGGCGGCACGGTCGGCATCATCATCCCGCCGAGCATCATCTTCATCGTCTACGGCTTCCTGCTGAACCTCTCGATCAGCGAGCTGTTCCTCGGCGGCATGATCCCCGGCATCCTGATGGTCGTCTCGATGCAGCTCGCCTGCTGGTACATGTCGCGCAAGTACGGCTGGGGCGAGATCATCAAGCTGCAATACAAGCGGATCATGCGCGCCGCAATCGGCGCCTGGCTGGGCTTCTTCGCCATCGGCTTGGTGATCTGGGGCATCTATACCGGCAAGTTCTCGCCCACCGAGGCAGCCGGCGTGACGGCAGGCTTCTGCATGCTGGTCGGCTTGATCATGTACCCCATCGCCAAGCGCATCGAGCTGCCGCGCGATGGCAGCACCGACGGCCGAAGCATGGCGGCGACCCTGCTGGTTCCGGGCTTCTCTTTCAGGGAGCTGCCGGGCGTCATTCTCCGCTCCGGACAGATCACCGGGCTGCTCGTGCCGCTGATCGCCATCTCCGTGGTCATGCAGCAGCTTCTCTCGCTTCTGGGCGCCAACGCCTTCGTCACGGAAGCGCTGTCCCACCTCGGCGGCTACTACGCCATCCTTTTCGCCTGCATGGCCATCGTCCTGCTGGCCGGGACAATTCTGGAGAGCCTGCCGAACACAATCATCCTGGCGCCTATCCTGGCGCCCATCGCGGCCAGTATCGGTGTCGACCCGATCCACTTTGCGGTCATCTTCCTGATCGGCGATGCCATCGGCTTCATCACCCCGCCCTATGGCCTCAACCTCTACGTGGCGAGCGGTATCACCGGCATCCCCTACTTCCGCATCCTGCGCTACGTGATGCCCTACTTCCTGGCCCTGATGCTGTGCTGGGTCGTGGTCGCGCTGGTGCCGGACCTCTCGACCTTCCTGGTCAGCTTCCAGGGCACGGGTCGCTAACGCGGGAACGGAAGAAAGCGGGACGCTCCAGCCGCCTGCGTCCCGCTTCCGCTCTCGACCGAAGCGGATCGCGGAAGGCATGATGGAGCGAGAATACACAGGTAGTGAAGCGAGCGCCCGGCAGCCCGAGACCATGGCACAGCAAGAAACCACGAAGGATCAGGCCATCGCCGGGGGTCAAGAACCGGCAAAGAAGGCCTCGGTAGCACGCGACAAAGGCGCCTCCTTTCTGCGCGCTTTCAGCGTCCTTGAAGCCGTCGTCGATTCCAACTCCCCGGTGACGGTCTCCTATATCTCCAAGACCGTGGGCCTGCCCGTGGCCACGGTGCATCGCCTCTGCAAGATGCTGGTCGAGCAGCGGCTGCTGCAGTACGAAATCGACGGCAAGCGCCTGCTCAGCGGGCCGCGCATGTTCGAGTTCGCAACGCGTATTCTTTCCGGTTCGCACTACGACCTGGAGCGTCGGATCATCATGGAGACGCTGGTCGAGGAGGTCGGCGAGACCTGCAACATCTCCATCCCCGACGGCATGCGGATGATCTATGCCGAACGGGTCGAGTCCCACTGGCCGCTGCGCGTGCAGCTGCCGGTCGGCAGCCATGTGCCGATGCACTGCACGGCCAGCGGCAAGCTCTATCTCAGTCACCTCGGACGTGCGACGGCGGATCGTGTTCTCGGGCGCCTGGAGCTGACCAAGCACACGCCCCGCTCCATCGCCTCCGTCAAGGCGCTCAAGGCCGAGCTCGCGGAGATACGCAAGCGGGGCTACGCCACCGACGATGAAGAGTTCATCGAGGGCCTGGTTGCCGTTGCCGTGCCCATCGTGGATCCGAACGGCCGCTTTTGCGCCGGCCTGGCCCTGCATGGCCCGAAGTACCGCATCACGCTGGAGAGCGCCCTCGACCGCTTGCCGGCCTTGCAACGCGCGGCCCAGCAGATCGGCGAGTTGATGCGGAACCACGCCGCCGAGCCGGCCGAAACGTGAGCGGCGGAGGCACGGTCGACGCCCTGTTCGACGCCCTTCTGACCGGCGACTTCCTGCTTGCACTGATCGCGACCTTGGCCGCGGGAATGATGCGCGGCTTTGCCGGCGTCGGCTCGGGCATGCTGATGGCACCCGTCTTTGCCATCCTTTTCGGCCCCGTCGAAACCGTCGCCACAATCATCCTGATGGAGGTGGTCGCCACGGCACAGCTGCTGCCGGGCGTGAAAGGCCACGTGAATTGGCGTGTCGTCGGGCCAATGGGCGCGGCCGCCGCCCTCTTCATGCCCCTGGGCGGATGGCTCCTGGTCTCTCTCGACCCGGCACTGATCGCGCGCGGCATCGCCGCTATCGTTGTGATCTTCGCCCTTATCCTGCTGACCGGCTGGCGCTACGACGGGCCCAAGCGCCTGCCGGCCACCCTTGGCGTGGGCGCGCTCTCCGGCGTGCTGATGGCCTCCACCAGCCTCGGCAACCCGCCGGTCATGGTCTACCTGCTGTCCAGTCGCGACCCGGCCACCGTCAACCGCGCGAACTTCACCGGCTATTTCGCCGTCACGCTCCTGGCGCTGATCGCCTGGATGCTGCTGCAGGGCCTGATCAGCTGGGAGGCAGTGCTGCGGGCGGCCGCTCTCCTGCTCCCCTTCCTGGCAGCCGTGTGGGTCGGCAGTCGCCTCTTCCGCAAGTCGAGCGAGCGGCTCTATCGTCGAGTGGCGCTCGGTCTGCTGCTCTGCATCGGCCTGTACGGCCTGCTGCGCTAGCGCAAGCGCTCGTCTTCTTCGCGCTCGGTGATAACGGCGTCGAAGTCGCCCCGCACCGCGATCTGTGCTTGCGCCGATCGGCCGAGCTTCTCAGAGGCGACCAGCAGGAGCTTCTGCCTTGAGATCCGCATCGCCGTTTTCTTGATCACGATCTTGCGGACATCGAAGTCCATCACGGCACCCGTTTCCTCGACGCCGGAGCAGCCGATCAGCGCATAGTCCAGGCGCAGCTCCGTGAGGGCTGCAACCACGCTCTCGCCGACCAGCGAGCCATCGCTACCACCCAGCCTGCCACCCAGCACGAAGACCTCGTGGTCGTCCGCGGAAAAGACTGCCGCGGCGTTCATGCTGTTGGTGAAAACCGTCAAGCCGACGCGCTTGCTCAACGCCCGGGCTGCCGCCTCTACGGTCGTTCCGACATCAAGAAACAGGCTCGCCCCGTCGGGAATCCGTTTGACGACCTGTTCGGCAATGCGCTGCTTGGCATCAAGCGCGACATCCTGCTTGTAGCGATGGGCGAGCCGGACCGCCGAGTCCTGCCGTCCAATGCCGGCGCCGCCATGAAAACGCTGCAGAAAGCCCGCGGCATCCAGGGCGATAATGTCGCGCCGAATGGTCTGGGCGGAGACCTGAAACTCTTCGGCCAAACCCTCGATGGTGACGAAGCCGCGCTCCTCGACCGTCCTGAGCACGTCCCATTGACGATCGGATAAGGCCGTCACCGCCGCTTCTACGGACATATCCTGCTTCCCTTTCTCTGTAAGATATCTTACAGCAGTAGGGTTGCAAGCCAAGCGCAAAGCGGAGGGACGTCATGCTGCTCTACTCGCCAAGCGAAGACCGCCTGTTCCAACAGCCCGAGCTGGCGCTGGATCCCTGGTCCTGGCGGTGGCAGCCGCTGGCGGAAGCCCTGCCGAGCGATGCAGATGAAATCTCGGCGGAAGACGCGGTGCGACAGGTCTATGGGATGGCGCGCTGCCGCCGGCTGCCGGTGGCGATCATCGGCCCCAAGCAAGCGGAAGCCTATCAACTGCAGTCGGCGGAACAGCTTGGAGCGGCGCTGGCAAGCCTCGGCGTGCCGGTCCTCTGCGGCGGCAAGCTCGGCATCATGGAAGCAGCGGCACGCGGGGCCCATAACGCCGGCGGTCTGACCATCGGCATCCTGCCCGACACGGAGTGGCAGGCCGCCAACGACTATATCTCCCTTCCCCTCGCCACGGGTATCAGGTCGGCCCGCAACTATGTTGTGGCCGGCTCAGCGCTCGCTCTGGTTGCCGTCGGCGGTCACTACGGAACGATCACCGAGGCCGCCTTCGGTCTCAACTTCGGCAAGCCCGTCATCGGGCTTCACGACGCGCCGCAAATCGACGGGGTCCACCACGTAGGCTCGGTTGAGGAGGCCATCGAGGCACTCCTGCCGATTCTTCTGCATCTACCTAGGCCGTCATAAATCTTCCACTGACTTTGGGGTAAAGTAAGAAACCTTACACAAGGCCCACACCGTGATCGAATTGCGCAACATCAGCCGCCGCTTCGGCGATACCTCGGCCTTGAGCGATGTTTCGCTGACGATCGAAGGTGCCAGCTTCACCTCGCTGCTGGGGCCCTCCGGCTGCGGCAAGTCCACCTTGTTGCGCATCATCGCCGGACTGGACCACCCCACTTCTGGCAGCATCCTCTTCTCCGGCCGCGACGTGCGCGATCTCAGCGCCGCCGAGCGCAACATCGCCATGGTGTTCCAGTCCTACGCGCTCTACCCGCACATGACCGTGCGCGGGAACATCGCGCTGCCGCTGGCCATGCGCTCCATGAACCGCTTGGAGCGCTTCCCGGTCCTCAGCGAACTGTTGCCATCGGCCCGAAGGAAGGCGGTGGAGAACAATCTGGCTGTGGAGCGCATCGCCGCCCTGCTGAAGATCGAAGAGCTGCTCGACCGCAAGCCGTCGCAGCTCTCCGGCGGCCAGAAGCAGCGCGCAGCCGTGGGGCGCGCCCTGGTGCGGGAGCCGACCGCCTTCCTGCTCGACGAGCCCCTATCAAACCTGGATGCCAAGCTGCGCCACGCCATGCGGGCCGAGATCGTCGATCTGCATCGGACCACTGGCCGAACCTTCATCTATGTCACCCACGATCAGGCCGAAGCCATGAGCATGTCGGACCAGGTCGTGGTGATCATGGATGGCAAGGTGCAGCAGGTCGATGCGCCGCGCGACCTTTACGAGCGCCCGGCCAGCCGCAGCGTGGCTGCTTTCGTCGGCGACCATCCCGTCAACTTTCTTGACGTCGCGGTCGACCGCCGGCAGCTCGCACCACCGTTCGAAGACGTCACGCTCGACACAGCCATCCCGGGTCGCACCGTCACCGTGGGTATCCGCTCCGAGCGCCTGCACCCGGCCGCCGACGGCGCCTTGGCGGGGCGCATCGAACGGGTCGACTATCTCGGCTCTAGCACCATGGTTTCGCTGCGCTTGCCCAGCGGACATCGCCTCAGCGCCGTATTGAGCGAGCAAGATGCTGTGCCGGTCGAAGGCGAGATCCTGCGCCTCTCCTTCGCGCCTCAGCGAGCCGATCTCTTCGACCCCGATAGCGGCCAGCGCATCGATGCCCGGCTCGTGCCGGCGCGTGCGTCCTCTCGGCCGGCCCGGCGGGACCAGTAGCCATGACGCGCCTGTCCAGCCGCAGCCGCGGTATCCTCACCGATCTTTGGCTCACCGCACCGGCCACCTTGGGAATGATCGTGCTGATCTTCGCGCCGGTGCTGGTCGTCGTCGTGCTCTCCTTCACCGACTATCAGTTCGGCGCCCGCAGCTTCGAATGGATCGGCCTGGAAAACTACGCAACGATCTTCACCGACCCGATCGGCCAGCGCGCGGTGGTCAACACGCTGATCTACGTTGCCGTCGTCATGCCCGCCTCGATCGTCCTGGCGCTCCTGGTCGCTCTCGGCGTGCATGAAGCCTCGCGCTGGATGCCGCGGCTCGCCGCTGCACTTCGCGCCGCCTACTTCCTGCCGGTGGCGGCGACCCTGGTCGCCATGGCCACGGTCTGGCAGATGCTGCTGCATCCGACCCTCGGCCCGGTCAACCAAGCCCTGCTCGCCCTCGGGCTTCCCGGCCAAGACTGGCTCTCCGACCGCGGTCTGGTGCTCTACACCCTGACGATCATCGGAGTGTGGGAGACGGTCGGCTACAACATGGTGCTCTTCCTGGCCGGCCTGGCCGCCATCCCGCACCACCTTTACGACGCAGCCGATATCGACGGCGCCAACCGAAGCTGGGAGCGTTTCTGGACCGTCACCTGGCCTATGCTGGGGCCGACCACGCTCTTCGTCATGGTGGTCACGGCCACCCGCTCCTTCCGGGTTTTCGAAATCGTTGCCACCTTGACCGACGGCGGCCCCGCTTTCGCCAGCGACACGCTGGTCTTCGCCATGTATCGGGAGGGCTTCGTCTACTTCAAGGCCGGCTACTCCAGCGCGATCACCGTCGTCTTCCTCGTCTTCGTGCTGATTTTCACCCTGGCCCAGTTCCGCATTCTCGAATCGCGGGTGCACTACCGATGACGGCGCGCGGGCTCTTGGG
This sequence comes from Rhodovibrionaceae bacterium, assembly GCA_028279885.1. Classification (GTDB taxonomy): domain Bacteria; phylum Pseudomonadota; class Alphaproteobacteria; order Kiloniellales; family DSM-21159; genus JANQMX01. The sequence goes on from JANQMX010000081.1 coordinate 67,796, forward strand.
ACGCACAGCCACGCTGGCGGTTCTCTGCCTCGGGGCCGCGATTGTGCTGATCCCCTTCGTCTGGATGATCTCGTTGTCGCTCAAGCCCGCCGCCGAGATCTTCTCGCCCGACTTCACCCTGCTGCCCTCGCAGATCGCGTGGCAGAACTACATCAAGGCCTTCACCGAGGTGCCGCTGCACCGCTTTCTGCTGAACGGCGTCATCGTCTGCTTCGGCATCCTCTTCTTCCAGCTTCTCCTGGCCGTGCCCCTGGCCTACGCGCTCGCGGTTCGCGACTTCAAGCTACGCGGCCTGCTGTTCGGGCTCGTGCTGGCTGGCCTGCTGGTGCCCTATCACGTCACCGCCGTGCCGCTCTTTCTGGGCCTCGCCGAACTGAAGCTGCTCAACACCTACAGCGCACTGATCATCCCCTTCATCGCCTCGGTCTTCGGCATCTTCCTGTTCCGCCAGTACTTCGCCGCCCTGCCGGCGGACCTAATCGATGCGGCGCGGGTGGATGGCTTGAGCGAAACCGCGATCGCCTGGCGCATCGCCTTTCCAAACGCCTGGCCGGCGGTCACGGCCTTCGCAATCTTCTCGGTCGTTGCCCACTGGAACGACCTCTTCTGGCCGCTGATCGCGGTGAGCGACCGGGACTTGGCCACACCGCCGCGCGGCGTCCTCTACTTCCGCGACGAGGAAGCCGGCTCCGACGTCGGCCCGTTGATGGCGGCCGCGACCGTCATCAATGCGCCTCTGGTGCTCGGCTTCCTGCTGGCACAGCGGCGCTTCATTCAAGGTTTCACCATGAGCGGACTCAAGGGATGAGCCGCCATGGACGAGCGTCAACAAGCGAGAAGAGCGCCGCAAGCGCCGGACCTTCAACGAGATCGAACACAAGGAGAAAGCTGATGAAACGGGTTCTCTTGGCGGCCGCAGCCTTCGCCGCCCTTGCCTCCGTCACGGCAACGACTGCCACGGCGGAAGAGACGACACTGCGCGTCCATTACTCCATTCCCAACCTTTGGTCGGAGATCAAAGAGAAGCTGGCGACCGAGTTCATGGCGCGAAATCCCGACATCAAGATCGAGCTGGATGCGCCGGAAGAAACCTACGCCAAGGGCGTTCAGCGCCTGCTGCGCGAGTCGGTCGGCGGCCAAGCTCCCGATTTGGCCTTCGTCGGCCTCAACCGCTGGCGCATTCTCGAAGACCGGGGCCTCACCGTGGAGCTCGACTCCTTCATCGGGGACGATGCCGCCTTCGAGAAAGCCGGCTACACCCCGGCGCTCCGCTCGCTCGGACAGTACAAGGGCGAGCAGCACGCGCTGGCAGTGTCTGCCTCCACGCTCGTGATGTACGTCAACCCGGACTTGGTCGAGCAAGCCAACGGTCATATGGACGACTTCCCGACCGACTTCGACGGGCTGATCGCGCTGGCCGCCAAGATCAACAACCTGGGCAACAACATCGACGGTGTCTGGATCGCCGCGCACGACTGGCGCTTCCAGAGCATGCTCGGCTCCTACGGTGGTCGCCCGATGAACGAGGACGAGACCGCGATCACCTTTGACAGCGACGCCGGCGTCAAGGCCGCCGAGCTCTACTTCCGCTTCGCCAAGGAGGCCGGCATGAAGGGCTATGACGGCAACGCAGCCCGGCAGGCCTTCGCCGCCGGCACGCTCGGCATCTATATCGACTCTTCGTCCTACCTCACTCGCATGATGGAGGGGGCCGGCGACCGCTTTGAGGTCACGCTGCTGCCCAACATCGTGGCATCCGAGGACAAATCCGCCGTCTATTTCCCGACCGGCGGTTCGGCCATCGTCATGCTGACCGAAGACGAAGCGAAGCAAAAGGCTGCTTGGGAGTACATCCAGTTCGTTACCGGCCCGGACGGCGCCAAGATCATCGTCGAAAACTCCGGCTACGCGCCGACCAACGCCATCGTCCTGCAGGACGAGAGCTACCTGGGTGCGTTCTACGCCGACAACCCCAACGCCAAGCGCGCCCACGCCCAAGTCGCCTCCTACGCCGGCCCTTGGTACGCCTATCCGGGTGCCGAGGGTGTCGCCGTCACCGACTTGATTGCCGCCGCCCTGGTCGAGGTGGTCGAGGGCGCCGACCCGGACACCAAGATCAACGAGGTTGCCGACGACGTCCGCTCCAAGCTCGACATGCAGTAACACCGTCTGGCAACCGTGAAGCCGGATGGAGACCCTCCTCCATCCGGCGAGCGGACTTGCCGCCAGCGTTTGCCGGACGGGACGACTAGGCTTCGGACCTCAGTGCTGTCACGCAGGCGCGGATGGCAACATCCGACGCCTCAGCTTCTCGGATGGCGCAGGCTGTCTCCAGGCTTAAGGGACAGTCCTTCCGAAGCGGGAACACCTTGAGACCCTTGTGCAGATGGGTGACCTGTCGCGGTAGCAAAGCGATGCCAAGGCCGGCGCGCGCCATGACCACGGCCGCAAGAAAGCTCTCCGCCTCGGCGACGATATTGGCAGAGAACCCCTTTGTCTCCGCAAAGCCGACAAACTGGTCGTAGAGCCGTGGCGCACGGCGCCTCGGATAGAAGATGATCGGTTGGTTGAAGAGCGCCGACCAGGCTGCCCTGGGTTTCAGATCGAAGAACGCCGGATGAAGGACGGCGAAGAAGCGATCGATACTCAAAGACGTGGTGATGAGGCCAGAGCGGTCGAGCGGCGGGTGAAGGATGCCGACGTCGATGTCGCCGTTTCCCAGAGCCGCTTCCTGCTCCACCGTGCCGAGCTCGCGGATCAGGACCTGAATATCGGGACGCGTGGCGCGAAAGCCTGCAATGCGGTCCATCAGGCTTGAGACCTCGACCGCCGAGGTGATGCCGATGCGGATGAGCCGACCACTGCCGGCCGCCATGGCCTTTGCGGCATGCACAGCCTGATCCACACGCCTCAAGACCCCCAAAGCCTCATCCCAGAAGGCCATGCCCACGTCGGTCAGCTGCACCTCGCGGGTCGAGCGTGTGAACAGCTTGGCTTCCAGAACGTCTTCCAGGCGCTTGATCTGCACCGAGAGCACAGATTGCGTCACGCCGGCCCGCTTGGCCGCCCGCCCGAAGTGCAGCTCCTCCGCCAGAATCACGAAGAGCCTGATCGCTTTCAACTCCATCATAGCCGATTGATACCATACGATTGATTGCAATTCACGAATAATGCTGCTGCTCTTTGAATTTGTCCTGCCGGCCATCGCGCCCATTTGCGCCGGAGCGGATAGACCCAAAACAACGTCCGCCGAACTGATGAGAAAACAGGAGCAAAGAATGACGTACACGCGGCTGGCGCTGGGCATGACGCTCTTCGCCTCGATGGCAATGAACGCCTATGCGGATGGAAACGCGCCTGCAGCGAGTGCAGGCCTGATCGGCATCGAAGGCACGGCGATCGTCTCGATCCACGACGGAGACATGGTCTCTTCCGCCTATGTGAATGGCCAGCTGGGCGAGCGCGAAAGCCACGACGCCTTGAGCGTGCTGTCCTTGTCGGACTTTTCGGTCGCAAGCGTCCCGGTTTCCAACTCCGTGGCCGGTGCCCCGACGGCGGTTGCGGTCACCCCTGACGGTCAGTTTGCCGTCGTCTCCGAGAGCTTTGGGCCGCGCCCTGAAGACGGAGAGACCTTTCGTGACAAGCCCATCGGCACAAGGGTGACACTCGTCGATATCTCCGACCGCGCGAGCCCCCAGGTGGCCGACACGGCAGAGATCGGCAACCGCCTGGACGGCTTGTCGATCAGCCCGGATGGTGCGGTGATCGCCGTGGCCCTCCATCCCACCGACGGGCGCGGCATCGCCTTCGTGCAGCGCGACGGCAACGCGCTGGGCACAGTGAGCTACGCCAATCTGCCCGCGATCTCCGAAAGCCAACGGATCAGCCATGTTCAATGGCATCCCAGCCAGGACTTCATAGCCATCCATACGGTGGACCAAGCCATGGTTCACTTCGCCCGCGTGGCCAGAAACGGCTCCGAGATCACGATCGAGCCCTGGGGCAACCCGGTGCTGACCTCGAAGTATCCCTTCATGGGCCGCTTCACACCTGATGGCTCACACTACCTGACGGCCAACCTCTTTTGGGGATCGGACGTGCCCGGCATCTGGACGGAAGCGGTCGACGGCGATGTTATGGCCATCCGCTTCGACGCCGAAGGCGATGGCGACAACGGCGCCCGCCACCTCATCGTCGGCCGCGCTGCCACGGGCGCCTCACCGGAAGGCATCGCCATCTCACCCGACGGCGAGTGGGCGGTGACGACCAACCTCGAGGTCTCCTATGCGCCGGCCGACGATCCGCGGCACACACCCTATGCCTCGCTGACGCTGATCGATATCGACCGAGAGAGCGGCAAGCTGACCACCGTCGGAACCTACTACTACGACGGCATCCTACCGGAAGCCGCCACGTTCGACGCCTCCGGCCGCTACGTCGCGGTGGTCAACTTCGATCAGCACGTCGGCGGCGCCGAAGGCGGTTCCATCGACTTCTGGCGCCTGGTCGAAGGAGACGAGCCCAAGTTGGTGCAAACGCGCACGAGCATCCCGGTGCCGCATGGCCCGCACTCAACGTCACTGGTCAACTGAAGGCACGACAAGGCAAGCGCCCGAGCCGCGTTTCAGGCTCGGGCGTGCCGAGTGCACTTAGATGCCGACAAGATCAGACCGCGTGGGCCGCCAGGCTCTCGCGGAGTAACGTGGGAAGTTGGCTAGGCGTATCGGCGACGGCGACGCCGGCCCGCTCGAGCGCGCGGCGCTTCGAGGCATAGTCGCCCTTACCGCCCGAGACGATGGCCCCGGCATGGCCCATCTTCTTGTCGGGGGGCGAAGCACGACCGGCAATGAAGGCGGCGACAGGCTTGCGCATGGTTGCGGCGTACTCGGCCGCCTCTTCCTCGGCGCTTCCGCCGATCTCGCCGCAGATCACCACCGCCTCGGTCTTGGGGTCCGCATCGAGAAACTGCAGGGCGTCGCGCGTCGTCGTGCCGATCATGGGATCGCCACCGACACCGTAGAAAGCCGACTGGCCCAAGCCCTGCTGCGTGAGATTGAGGCTGGCCAGCGTCCCGAGGCTGCCGGAGCGCGAAATCACGCCGACTGCGCCCGGACGGAAAACCGTCTTGTTGAAGGCCGGCATGATGCCGGCGAAGGTCTCGCCGGGCGTCACCAACCCGGCGGTGTTGGGCCCGACGATACGGCTGCCGCTGGACCGCGCCGCGGCGTGCATCTCCATCACGTCCTGCGCGGGGATGTGCTCGGTCAGGCAGACGATCATTCTGGCGCCGGCCTCACAGGCATCGATTGCAGCGGCCTTGGCCGCCATCGGTGGGATGAACATCAACGCGACATCGAAGCGGCCGGCGGCGTCGCGGGCGCTGGCGTAGACCGGGAGGCCGAGATGCTCGCTGCCGGCCTTCTTCGGGTTGACGCCGCCGACAACGCTGGCGCCGAAATCGATCATCGCCTGGGTCCAGAAGGTGCCCTGCTTGCCGGTGATGCCTTGAACCAGAATGCGGTGGGATTTTCTGAGGATCATGCCGCGCGTTCCTCGGCGGCCGCGACGACAGCGCGCACCGCATCGTCCATCAGGTCGAAGGGTTCGATATCGAGCTCTCTGCGGATGAGCGCCACCGCCTCCTCCTCACCCGTCCCGTGGACCGTGAAGAAGACGGGGATATCGGGGTCGAGCGCCTTCCAAGCCTCGACCACGCCTTGCGACATCACGTCGGTGCGTGCGAAAGCGCCGCAGAAGTTGACCAGCAGGCTCTTGATGTTCGGGTTCTTCAGCAGAATGCGCAGCGCGGTCTCCGCCTTGGTGTAAGCCTCACCGCCAATCTCCAGGAAATTCGCCGGCGTGCCGCCGTAGTGCGTGATGGCGTCCATCGTCGTCATGGTCAGGCCGGCACCGTTCGCCAGCACGCCGACGCTACCGCCCAGCTCGATGTACTTAAGCCCGGCGTCGGCCGCTTCGCGCTCCAGTGCCGTCATGCGCTCCGGCGCGCCCTTGGGGGCGATCTCCGGCTGGCGGGGCACGGCGGAATCGTCCAGCGTGAACTTGCAATCGAGCGCGACGATCTCGCCGTCGCGGGTGATAACCAGGGGATTGACCTCAAGCAGCTCGGCATCGAGTGCTCGGTAGGCCTGGTAGAGTTTGACCAGCGTTTCGGCGATGGCCGCCGCCTGCCCATCGAGCGGCAGGCCGTCCAGGGCAGCGAGCGCCTCTTCCGGTGACAGACCCTTGGTGATGTCGACGACGATGCGCCGCATAGCCTCCGGATTGCTCTCAGCGGCCTCCTCGACATCCATGCCGCCTTCGGTCGAGAACAGCACGCTGGGGGCCTTCGCCGCCGGGTCGTTGAGCACCGCTGCATAGAGCTCCTTTTCGATGGGCAGCTGCGCTTCGATCAGCACCTTTTCGACCAGATAGCCGCCGATCTCCATCCCCAGGATAGCCTCCGCAGCAGCACGCGCCTCCGCCGGTGTGGCCGCCAGCTTGATACCCCCGGCCTTGCCGCGCTTGCCGGTCGGAACCTGCGCCTTGACCACGCAGGGGCCGATCGCTTCCGCTGCCGCCGCGGCTTCAGCCGCGTCCCGGGCCAACCGGCTTGGCGGCACGGCGATGCCATGCGCGGCCAGCAGTGGCTTGGCTGCCCACTCCTCGAAGTTCATCGGCCGTATTTCTCCCAGTAGGCGCCGAACAGCGATTCCTCGGAGGGCTTGTCCTCTGGAATGGTGGTGACCAGCCGGGTGACGTTGATGAAGCAGCGATAGTTGAGATTGTCGTCGATGGTGTTGCCGGCCCAGGTTCCGCCGCCCATTGAGAGCGTGAAGGGCAGCGCATTGTTGAAACCTCCGCCGTTGCCAAAGGTGTGCGCCTGGTTGACCAGCACTCGGACCACATCCGTCTCGGCGGCGAGCTCCCGCGCGTGAGCCATCTTGGCCGTGTGGATGCCGACCGAATGCCCCTTACCCGTAACCTCCAGGATGGCGCGCACCAGGCGCTTAGCCTCGGCAAAGTCCCGCGCGCGGTAAATCGTCAGCACCAAGCTGAGCTTCTCGTCGGCGAAGCCATGCTTGCCGCCGACCTCCGGCTCCTCGACCATGAAGAAGCGGGCCTGGCGCGCCTCTTCCGGCAGACCGAAGACCTCGGCGGTCACTGAGGCATCCTTGGCGATGACCTCACGATTGAGCTTGCCGCCAACCCACAGCGTTCGCTCGACCTGCGCCTTTTGCACCGCATCGCAACGCCAGCCGCCGGCCTCCTCCAGGGCCGCGACGGCCTCCTCGTAGACGTCGTCAAGGATGACAACGGCGTTCTCAGACGAGCAGGAGGTGGCGTTGTCGAAGATTTTCGAGGCGGCGATCTTCTCCGCCGCGTCGGTGAGATCGGCGCTCGAGTCGATAATGACCGGCACGTTGCCGGCACCGACACCGATGGTCACCGTGCCGGACTGCATGGCGCGCCGGACGTTGTTCTGGCTGCCCGTCACCACGGCCAGGTCGACCTGCTCCACCAGAGCTTGGGTCATGGCCTTGTCGACCGGTCCCGGCAGCACCTGCACCAGGTCCTCCGGATGGCCGCATTTCTTCAGCTCGGCGCGCATCAGCTCGACCGTCTTGGCCGTTGTCGTGTAGCCCGCCGGCGAGGGTGCAATGATCACCGCGTTGCCGCCCTTCAACGCCATCATGGCTTTGTTCACCGGCGTGGCAGCCGGGTTGGTCGAGGGGCAGACGGCGCCGACAACACCGACCGGCTTACCGTAGAGAACGAGGCCGCGCTCCGGCTGCTCGTCGATCACCCCCACGGTGCGGGCGCGCATCAGGTCGCGCAGCGTGCCGAAAGTCTTCCGCGTGTTCTTGATGATCTTGGAGTCGACATTGCCCAGGCCGGTATCGTCCACTGCCATCTCGGCCAACATCCGGGCGTGCTCCGGCTTGTAGATCGACCAGGCCAGCGCCGTCACCGCTTCGTCGACCCGCTTCTGGTCATGGTTCTCAAAACGGTCCATGGCCGTGCGGGCGCTGGCGACCAGCGCGGCGACGATTTCGTCGGCCGAGGGCTGCCGTTGCGCAGTCACACTCATCCTACTCTCCTTCTAGTCCATCAGCGCTTTTTGGACGTCCGCGCCGCGGATCTCGTTGATGATGCTAACGATGATGGCCGCGATCCCGAGGGTGATCAGAAGCGCCGAAATGGGACGCTCGAAAAAGCCGAAGAAGTTGTAGTCCATCAGCTGCATCGACTTGGAAAAGGCGGACTCGCCAAGCTTGCCGAGGATGAGGCCGAGCACGACGCCGGCGGCCGAGTAGCCCGAGCGGCGCAGCAGGTAGCCGACGATCCCGGCCAGGAACATGACCCAGACATCGATGAAGAGGTTGCGCAGCGCATAGGCGCCGATCACGGCAAGCAGCAGGATGCCCGGCGCCAGCCAACGGAACGGGACGCGCAGGATCTGCACCACCGTCTTGGTCTGCAGCCAGCCGAGGAGAATGATGAAGAGGTTGGCCCAGAACATCGCCGCGAAGGTGATCCAGACGAGATCGCCGGAGTTGACGAAGATCAGCGGGCCCGGCTCCATGCCATGGATCTGGAAGATGCCCATGATCATGGCGGTCAGCGCACCGCCCGGCAGGCCGAGTGCCAAGAGTGGGATCATCGCCGCACCGGTGGCGGCGTTGTTCGCCGTTTCGGAGGCCACGACCCCTTCCAGCTCTCCCTTGCCGAAGTTCGCGCGCTTCTTCGACCAGCGATGCGCCTGCGAGTAGCCGAGGAAGGCCGCCAAGGTCGCGCCGATGCCCGGCAGAATGCCGGCAAAAAAGCCGATCACGATGGAACGCAGCATAGTCCAACGCACGCTCAGGAACTCGGCGATGGTGGGAAAATCCAGGCCGGCCTTAGGCCGCTCTCTCGTCCCCTTAGAGATGTGCATCGCTTGGGTGAGGACTTCCGACACGGCAAAGAAGCCGAGGATCATCGGAATGAAGTGGATTCCAGCGGAGAGGTAATAGGAGGAAAATTCGAGCCCGAAGAACGAACCTTCGTTGAAGCGTGGAATGCCGCCGACCGGATCGGTTCCTACGGTCGCGATGATCAAGCCGGCAAAGACCGACAGCCAGCCCTTCCAGAGGTTCTCTGCCCCGATCGAGGCGGAAACCGCCAGCCCGAAGAAGATCAGGGCAAAGACCTCCTGCGGCCCAAAAGCGCGCACCGCCCAGCTCGCGATCAAGCCGGTGGCCGACATCATCAGCACGGCGGAGGCGACGCCTCCGATCGCCGAGCAGCTCACCGCTGCGCCGATGGCCTTGCCGCTTCGGCCCTGCATCGTCATGGGATAACCATCGAAGCAGGTGGGCGCGTTTTCAGGCGCGCCAGGTATGTTGAACAATATCGCGGTGATGGCCCCGCCGAACACGCCCGCGCAGTAGATCACCGAGAACAGCATCACGGCATGCTCGGGCTGCATGGTGATGGTGAAAGGCAAAAGGACGGCGCCGAGCGTCAGCATGTTCACGCCCGGAATGGCACCGAACAGCATGCCGCCGATCAGCCCGAGGGCGAAGATCAGAACCGCCTGCCCGTCGCCGAACAGATTGAAGGTGCCATCGAGAAACTGCTCCATACCCGCCCGGCCCCCTACATGCCGTAGCGCGCGATGCCGATGATCGCGTTGTTAATGTCGTAGAAGGATTCGATCCGTCCGACCGGCAGCGCGACATAGAAGAATCGGGTGAAGAGGAGGAGCACGAGACCGTAGACTACGCAGGTCACGCCCAGCAGTGCCCTTAGTGTGCGCACCTCCAGAATCAGCAGCAGTCCGAGAATGAAGAAGGGCGTCGCCACATAGAAGCCGACGCTCGGCACGAGGTAGAGATAGATCAGCGGAAAGATGAAGATCGGCAGATGCTTGGCACGTTGCCAAAGCCCGGGTTTCTGACCCTCGGGCGCAGCACTTTCGGGTGCGGCAATTTCAGGCCCAGCGGCTTCAGGCACGGCGGCGCGGCCACGACGAATCTCGGCGATGCGATAGATCAGCTGACCGGTCGCCCCGAGCGCCGCGGCGATGCAAAGCGCCCGCGGCCACCCAGCGGCACCGAAGGCATACTGGGCAATCTCCCGATCGAATCGCTGTGTTTGCCAGAAGACCCAGGCGAGAACCGCGATCCAGATCGCCCACTCCACGACTGGACCCGCAAAAGCGCGCAAATCGCGACTACGTTCAGGCAAGGCGGCACCGGCAGTGCTGGGCATTGCACCTTCCTTGTTGGGTACCAGGCGTACCCGGCTGGACGTTCGAGGCGGTTTAGCGCGCCGCGACGCGCCTTACGGAGGCGACGGGCGCCCGTCGCCTCCATTCATCAGTTGCGTCAGTTACCGATGCCGAGCTGCTTATACATGTCGCGGTAGGTGGCGACGGCGTTGTTGATCAGCTCGATGGAGCCTTCGGTATCACGGTAGCTGTCGATCAGATGCATGTATTTCTTTTTGTTGAACTCCGCGTAGCCCTCGTTGGCGAAGCCCGCCTTGCACGCGGCCACGAGATAGTCGAGGCGGTCCTGCGGGGTGCCCTTCTTTACGTAGAAGCCGCGGAACCGCTTGAGCGCGTCGAAGTCAGCCCCGGCCTCCAGATGGGTCGGCGCGTCCGGAAAAGCGTCGGGCCGGCTGTCCAGGAAAGTGAGGATCGGCTTCATCTGGCCGGCGTCCAGGAAGTTGCGCACGTCCCCCGGTTGTTCGAACAGCACGTCGACATGACCGCCGATCAGCGCACCATAGCGCTCGGCCGGCTTGTCGAAGGCGATCTGCTTTACATCCAGGTCCAGCGCATCGGATAGCTGCTGCATGACCACCAGCTCCTTCGAGCCCACCTTGCCTAGGTTGGCCATGGTCACGTCGCCCGGGTTCGCCTTGGCGTATGCGACGAAGCTCTCCCAGTCCGAGAAGCGGTCGTCGTCGGGACGGATGTAGATCTGGCTGAAGGTGATCTGCGTCATGCACAGCGGGATCCAGTCCTCTGCCGGATTCTCGCGAATGTCACCCGCAGCATAGGCCGAGATCGCGTTGTCGATGTGCTCCAGCACCGTATAGCCGTCGGCGGGCGCCAGCATGAAGTCCGGGATGGCCGCCGTACCGCCGCCGCCGGGCTTGTTGATCACCTGGAAGGAAAGCCCCGCCTCCTCTTCCATTGCCTTGGCCATGGCTCGAGCCAACTGATCTGAGCCGCCACCGGCGCCGAAGGGCACGATCATGGTCAATGGTCGGTTGCCGAACCCAGCCGGCTTGTCGGGCATGGCCGCCGCCGGCCCCGCCATCAGCAACACGGCGACGACCGCGCTTGCTCCCGCAATGTTCTGCAAGACCTTCATGTCTCCTCCCTTTCGCGCCTCATCCGTGGGGAAAGACGCCATACTTCTTGTGATTGAACCAAAGGTTAGCAGAGGCCTGTCTTTATCAAAGCGCGTTTTTATGGGTGTAAATTCAAGATATCTGATGTTAGTGACAGAGCCATGTCCATTCGACAGTTCCGCGCCCTGCAAGCGATCGGTGAGCATCGATCGTTCGCCCGCGCCGCCGACGCCCTGAACCTGACCCAGTCGGCCATCTCCATGCAGGTGGCCGCCTTGGAAGAGGCACTCGGCACCAGCCTGTTCGATCGCAAACGGCGCCCGCCGGAACTGACGCGCACGGGCAAGATCGCCCTGAGGCACGCGCGCGCGATCGTCAGCCACTACGACGAGATGGTCGATGCCATCACGGCCGTACGAGCTTACCGAGGGGAGTTCCGCCTCGGCGCCATTCCGACGGTGCTGACCAACCTGTTGCCCGACGGATTGATCGCGTTGCGCGCAAGCAGTCCCGAGCTGGTCGTCTCGGTTGCCTCGGGCCTGTCGGGCGATCTCCTGGAAATGACGGCATCCGGCGAGGTCGACGCCAGCCTGATGCACCGCCCGCGGACCATCGACCCTGCGCTCGAATGGAGCGAAATCGCCCGCCAACAGATCGTCGTGATCGCGCCAGCAGACTCGGTCGAAACCACGCCAGATGCCGTCTTTGCCAAGTATCCTTACATCCGTTTCAACCGGCGGGCCTGGGTTGCGCCCTTGATAGAGGGCCGTCTGGAGGAGTTGGGCATCGCGCCGCGCACACACACCGAGCTGCAATCAATCGAGGCTATCTACCTCATGGTCGGCCTCGGCCTAGGCGCCTCGATACTCCCGGACGTGGGCAACGCAAGAGGCAGTTTGGACGGACTGCGCGTGCTCGGCTTCGGAGAGCCGCCGCTCTATCGCTCCATCGGCCTGCTGTCGCGCCGAGACCTGACCAAGAAGGCGGCCCGGGCCATGGTTGCCGAAGCTTTTGCCGCCGCTGCCCAACCAGCTCCCTAAAGCACGCCCAGCACGCGGCTGACGATGTACTGGCCGAACTCATAGTTCGGCCGCTCCAGCGCATTGAGATGGCCGGGCCGGGCGTAGGCCGAGAGCATGCCGCGGAAGACCGCCTCGACGCCGACTCGGTCTTCCTGATTGGTTTCGTCGAGCAGCGTCTTGGTGTCCTGTGCCACGGTCTCGAAGTCCTCATCCGCGGCGTAGTCCGGCGCAAAGCCGCCGCCATAGAGGATCTGCACTTTGCCCACGCCCTGCGGACGCAGAGAGAGGTACCAGAAGTAGCCCGGGGTCAGGGTGATCATATGCCCCGGGTAGACTGTGATCAGCGCCGTGGTCCGCCGCCAGTCACCCTCCATGTAGTCGTTGTTCGGGTGTGCCGTGCCGACGCCAAGGGACGCTTCCTTGGTAATCCAGTGGTAGTTGAAGGCGGCCCCGCCCGGCGGGCACTCCATCTCAGAGACCTTTGAGTGCGGGCCGATGGTAGCGGCATGGAGCTGCGGCAGGTGATAGCTCTCCATGAAGTTCTCGGCGAGAATCTTCCAGTTGGTGTTCCAGACGTGCTCCTCGCGGAAGGTCTCACGGTAGTCGCCGAGGCGATAGCGGCCAACGACCGTGTCGTAGAGCGGCTGCAGATGCTCGGCGAGCGGCGGCGCGTCCGGGTTGAGCGAGACGTAGACCCAGCCCTCCCAAACCTCGCAGCGGAACTCCGGCAGGCGATAGTCACCCTTCCGGAAGGCCGGCGCGTTCTTCATATGCGGCGCACCGCGCAGTGTGCCGTCGAGCCCATAGGTCCAGGCGTGGTAAGGGCAGACGATGGATTTGCAGTTGCCCCGGCCGGTCAGCAGCGTCGACATGCGGTGCAGGCAGACGTTGGAGAAGGCACGCAGCGCCCCTTCCCCATCGCGCAGGATGGCGACGGGAATGTCGCCGATCTGAAAGGCGAGATAGTCTCCTTTCTCGGCCAGGGCCTCGGCACGACCGGCGCAAATCCACTCGCGCTTGAAGATGCTCTCGGTCTCGGCCGCCAGCATGCGCTCCGAGGTATAGGCGGCCGCCGGCATGGCGCGGGCCTGCTCGAAGGCCCGCTCGGCGAAGTCGCGCAGGGCAGCGACCAAAGGATCGTCGCTGCCTTCTCTCGTCAATGCCAGGCTGCTCATGCCGGTTCGCCCTTACCTTATGGCCTCTATGTCTGCAGCCCAGACTGCACCAGCGAAGGCAAAGCCCAAATTGCGGATTCCCGAAGCAGGGCGTTGTCTTCGCCGAAGCCAGCCGCCTCCCTCACCCCTTCCAGAGCCCTTCCCGCACCAGGTCGTCCTGCACCTCGCCGATCGCGTCGCGCAGCGTAGTGACCATGTGGTCGATCTCGCCCCGGGTCAGGATAAGCGGCGGCGAGAGCACGTTGAGATGGGCGATGGGCCGCACGAGCACGCCCCGCTTCTGGCAGGCATCGGCGATACGCTTGCCGATGGCGACCTCAGGCGCGAAGAGCGCCTTGCCTTCTTTGTCGGCCACGTTCTCCACGCACATCATGAAGTGGCTGCCGCGCACGTCGCCTACGATGGGCAAGTCGGCGAGTCCGGCCAGCTTCTCTTCCAGATAGGGCCCGACGGCGCGCACATGGCCGCAGATATCCTCGCGCTCCATGATCTCGATGTTCTTGAGACCGGCGGCACAGCAGACCGGATGGCCGGAATAGGTGAAGCCGTGGGTGAAGAGCGCCCCCTCCGCCTGCGGCACGCTGATCACGTCGTAGAATTCGTCGGAGATCAGGGTGCCGGAGAGGGGCGCGTAGGCGGAGGAGAAGCCCTTGGCGCAGGTGATGATGTCCGGCTGGATATCGAACACGGCTTCAGACGCGAAGAAATGCCCCAGGCGCCCGAAGGCCGTGACCACCTCGTCCGAGATATAGAGAATCTCGTTCTTGCGGCAGACCTCCTGGAAGCGCTTGTGATAGCCCTTGGGCGGAACCATGACGCCGCCCGCCCCCATGATCGGCTCGGCCAAGGCGACGATCAAGAGAATCATCGTCGGAGAAAGAAGCGAGAGGCCGCGCCGGGCGTCGCGGTCGAACGCAAAGAGCTTGCGCCGCGCGACGGCCGGCTCCTCCGACGTCGTGGTGATGGCCTCCACTGCCATGAGGCTTCGCGCTAGTCCTTAACGCTGCAACGCTAGCATAAACCTGCCTGGATGCGGCCGGTCACAGGCCCGCCTTGGCTTCGTCGAACATCTCCTGCAGGCGCTCTTCGCCCTGGATCTCGAGCTGGAAGATGCCTTTCGACAGCGCCGCCTCCGGATCCTTGGAGTGACCGAGCTCGGCGAGCTTGATTTCGTCCATGATCTGGTACGGCGTTTGGGTCGAGGAGCCGGTGCCGAAGGCCTCCATCTCGAACATACGCGAGCGCGGGTCGAGCATGGCGTCGATGACGTCATGGATCTTGTCGCGGTTGCCGTCGCCTTTGATGATCGAAAGGCCGCAAACCCAGGTCATGCGCCCCTCCTTGGGGTTCATGTACTCGACCGGCAAACCTTGTTCTTTCAGACGCACCAGGGACTCCGCCCAGGCCGTCGCGGCGATAATCTCACCGGAAGCCAAGCCCTGCTCCAGGGTCGTCGGGTCGTTGGAGAAGAAGGCACCTGCTGGACCAGCTTGCGGGTCCACTCCCGCGCCGCCTCCAGATCCTCGTCGGAGCGATAGTCGAAGATGTTGTCGAGGCCGGCCATGATGCCCGAGGCGACGACCGCGTCGACCAGGCTGTCGAAAGCCGCCACCCGGCCCTGATACTTGGGGTCCCAGAGAATGCCCCAGGTCTCGTTGCCGACGTACTCGGGCGCCAGGTCCGTGCGGTAGAGCACGGAGGTCTGCCCCCAGTCGATCGGCACCCAAACCACGTTACCGCCCTGCTCCACACCGTCGAGCGCCCGCAAACTCGGGAAGATGTCCTCCCAGTGCGAGAGCTTCGCGGTATCGACCGCGTCCAACCGGCCGGTCTCATACCATTTCTTGATCTTGTAGAAGCAGGGGAAGATCACATCCGGCGAGAAACCGCTGAGCAACTTCGCGACGCCCTCCTCCTCGTCACCCCAGAAAGTGAAGCGTGGCAGCGCGCCATACTTTTCCTGGTAGGCCGGAAAGAGGCCGGGGTCGTCATAGCCGGTCCAGGTGAAAACCAAGGGGTGATCGTCACTCGCCGCTGCGCGCTGTGCCGTCACCGGCCCCGTCACGGCCACCGCGCCTGTGGCCGCGAGGAGCTGCAAGGCACGCCGCCGGCTCATCCGGCCGCTCAGCAGATCGCTCCGGATCTTCTCAAAAATGTCCATGTCGCACTCTCCCTGTTGAGAGCCGGCTTTCTCGGTTGTTTGCTTGTTGCCGGCCCTGTTGCCGCACGCTCCTCCGCAATCGTGAAAGACTAGAGTCGTGCGAAAGCGGCTGTTAATGCACCCAGGGGGGTGAATTGGATTCGCTAGCGTGGAGCAGCGACTTCACGGGCCGAGGCGTCGCTTCGGAAGAGAACGAAGCGCGCGGTCGCGATAAGGCCCAAGGCGGCAAACGGCAGGCTTCCAACGAAGATGGCCACTGCCACGGAGGTCGTGGCGCCCTGCTCCGCATCGGCAAAGCCGGCGGCATTGGCGACGATACCGATGTAGGCAGCGCCCAGGGCGTAGCCGAGGCGTTGCACGGTCGGGATGGCGCCGGAAACACGCTCGCGCTCTTGCAGGGGCGCCAGCGCGGTAACCCGGCGCAGGATGAAGGTCCAGGCCAAACCGAAACCCGCCCCCTCTACGGCGGCGCAAACGGCGATGAGCCACACCGGCCCCTCGGCTACGCTATAGGCGAAACCAGCGATGCTGACGGTCACCATGAGCATGCCGGTTGCAATGAGCTTCGGGTCGTGCCGCTCCGCCGCGCCGGAGACCAGCACCGCCGCCACGGACCAGCCAATGGAGGAGCAGGCGACGATATAGCCGGCGACCAGTGCGGAGGTCCCGTGCAAGGCGGTCACGAGAAGCGGGCCGTAGGCGGTGATGGCGATCGTGGCCAAGGAAAAGCAAAGCACCAGCAGCAAGGTCGACCCGACGGGCGTCGCCATCCTGAAGGGACCGAACGGCAAGAGACGGTCGTCACTCCGCTTGCCGTCCAGACGGAGGAACAGGACCAAGCAAGCGAGCCCGACCAGCACGAAGGCTGTCGTCCCCACCGGCGTCACGTCCAGGCCGCCATAAGCGATCAGCACCACACCCGCCGAAAGAAGCAGCAAGCGCTGATAGGGGAAACGTGTGCTGGTTGTTTTCGGTGCCGGCCTGTTTCCCAATTTCGCTCCGAGGGCGATCCAGATCCCGAGAGCCAGGGCCTGAAGGGCGAAAAACCAGAAACCGCCACGCCAGGTGCCGAACTCAACGAAGAGCCCGCCGATCAAGGGACCCAAGAAGGCGGAGACTCCCCAAAAGGTGGATATCGCCGCCATGGCGCGCGCGACCAGGCGCGTCGGGAAGAGTTGGCTGACCGCCACGAAGGACAGGGCCGTAAGTCCCCCACCCCCCAAACCCTGCAACAGACGGCCAGACAGCACGACCTCCATGCTTTGGGCAATGGCGCTGACGGCACAGCCGGCGGCAAACACCAGTGCCGCAGCGCACATGGAAAGCCGGAGGCCGTGGCGCATGGCCAGAAGCGCGCTGGCTGCTCCGGCGACAATGGAACCAATCTCGTAGAGAGCGATGGTCCAGGCGACCAAAGCCTCGCCGCCGACCTCGGCGACAATCGCCGGCAGCATGGTGGCAACCAGCAGGCTGTCGGCCGCATGCAGCCAGACCCCGAGGCAAACCACGGCCAGCGACGGGCCATAGGCCACGTTGAGGATCTCTGCCCAGGCAACCGTTTCGGTTTCCGCTTGATCTGTCATGATCACGATTCAATTTCGAAAGCTTTTGATTTCTAAATTGAATCGCTTAAAAACGCAAGCGCACCGCTCGTCGGTCAGCAGCGTACCTTCTCGTTCTTCGGGTCGTAGAGCGGCTGCGCGTGGAACACCGCCGGGACCCGCTCGGTCGCGACCTCCAACTCATAGCGGCCGGACTCGAGATAGTCCGCGTCGACCCCGTCAGGGTCGCGCACGTAGCCATAGCCGATGGGCCTCCCCAACGTATGGCCGAAGCCGGCACTTGAGAGCCAGCCGACCCGCCGGTCGTTGCGATAGATGGTCTCCCGCCCCAAAAGCGTGATGCCAGGATCCTCCAGCGTGAAGCAGGCGAAGCGCTTGGCCACACCATCGCGCTTCTGCACCTCGATGGCCTCACGCCCCTTGAAAGGCGTGTTTCGCCGAAGCTTCACCGCCCAGTCGAGCCCCGCCTCGACCGGCGTATGGTCGGGCCCGATGTCGGAGCCCCAGGCGCGATAGCCCTTCTCCAGCCGAAGGGTTTCCAATGCGCGGTAACCGGCATCCGCCAAGCCCATCTCTGCCCCAACTTCCATGAGCGCCTGATAGACGCTGACGGCGTATTCGACCGGAAGATGAAGCTCCCAGCCCAGCTCGCCGACATAGGTCACCCGCAAGGCAAGCACCGGACAGCCGGCGATGCCGATGCGCCGCGCCCTGCCGAAGGGGAAGCCTTCGTTGGAGACGTCGTCGCGCGTCACGGCCTGCAGGACGTCCCGCGCGCGCGGCCCCATGAGCGAGAGCACGGCATTGGACGAGGTCACGTCGAAGAGCTGCGCGTTCATGCCAGCGCCGATATTGCGCCGGATCCAGTCGAAGTCATGGGTCGCGAAGCCGGTCCCGGTGACAATGTAGAACTCGTTGAGCCCGAGCCGCGCCACAGTGAGATCGCACTCGATCCCGCCGTGGTCGTTCAACATCTGCGTATAGGTCAGTCGCCCGACCGGCTTGTCGACATGATTGGCGCAGATCCATTCCAGGGCTGCGGCGGCGTCCGGGCCTTTCAAGACGAACTTGGCGAAGCTTGTCTGGTCGAAGATCACCGCTGCCTCGCGCGCCGCCCGATGCTCGCGGGCGACGGCCTCGAACCAGCCGGGTCGTTCGAAGCTGTAGACGTCCTGTGGTGTCTCGCCGGCGGCACGGTCGGCGAACCAGTTGGGCCGCTCCCACCCCAGTTTCTCACCGAAGCAAGCGCCCTTTTGTTTCAACTGCGCATAAAGCGGCGAGCGGCGGCAGGGCCGCCCGCTGTCGTGCTCTTCCGACGGCCAGGCGATGGTGTAGTGCTTGGCGTAGGCCTCCAAGGTGCGGCTGCGTACCCAGTCCGTGTCGAAGTGCGGCCGCCCGAAGCGGCGGATATCCACCGGCCAAAGGTCATAGGGCGGCTCACCGGCGTGGATCCACTCGGCCAAAGCCATGCCGGCCCCGCCGCCCGCCGCGATGCCGAAGGCGTTGAAACCGGCGCCGACGAAGAAGTTCGGCAGTTCCGGCGCCTCCCCGAGAATGAAGCTGCCGTCCGGGGTGAAGCTCTCCGGACCGTTGATGAGCTGCTTGACGCCTGCGGTTTCGAGAGCTGGCACGCGGCCCAGGGACAGCTCGATGAGCTGCTGAAAGTGATCGAAGTCGGAGTCGAGCAGCGAAAAGTTGAAGCCTGGCGGAATGCCGTCCTCGGCCCAAGGCAAGGGGTTCTGCTCGTAGCCACCCATGACCAGACCGCCAACCTCTTCCTTGTAATAGGTCAGGCGGTCCGGGTCGCGCAGGGTCGGCAAGTCGGGCGTCACGCCCTCGACGACCTCGGTCACCATGTACTGGTGCTGCACCGACACCAAGGGCACGTTGACGCCGACAGTCGCGGCCAGCGCTCGCGACCATTGCCCGGCGCAGCAGACGACAATCTCGCAGTCGATACGCCCGCGGTTGGTCTCGACCCCCCGAATGCGCCCGTCTTCCACGACGATGGAGGTGACATCCGTCTCTTCCAGCAGGGTCGCGCCGGCCATCCGCGCGCCTTTCGCCAAGGCCTGGGTGATGTCGGAGGGATTGGCTTGCCCGTCGGTCGGCAGATAGGCGGCCCCGATCACGTCCTCGACCTGCATCAACGGCCAGAGCTCTTGCGCCTCCCTCGGCGTCAGCAACTGCATGTCGAGACCGAAGGAGTGCGCGGTCGTGGCCTGGCGTTTCACCTCGGTCCAGCGCGCCTCGTTGCAGGCCAGTCGCAAGCCGCCGTTCATCTTCCAGCCGGTGCCGAGGCCCGTCTCTTCTTCCAAGCGGTCGTAGAGCGCGACCGACTCGCCGAGAAGCTGGGTGATGTTGGCGTTGGAGCGCAGCTGCCCGACGAGGCCCGCGGCGTGGAAGGTGGTGCCGGAGGTCAGCTTGTGCCGCTCCAGCAGGACCGTGTCGGTCCAGCCGAGCTTGGCCAAGTGATAGGCCGTCGAGCAGCCGACGATGCCGCCACCGATGATGACAGCCTTCGCCGTCGAAGGAAGCACCCCCACTGTCTTCTCCTCAGCTTCGCTTGAAGTCGTCGTAAGCCCGCTCGAAGCGAGCCAGGTTCTCCGCCGTGTAGGCGACGTAGTCGAAGTCGAGCTCGGAGTGGATCTCCGAGACCATGCTCCAGGTGGTCTCTCGCAAGAGCGAGGCGCACTTCATGGCGCTGTAGCGGCGGCGCAGCGCATCGTCGACCGGGCGCCCGAAGTAAGTCTCCAGCATCCAGTCTTCCTGTTCCGGCGTCAGGCCGTTGTTGGAGGCCAAGCCGCCAAGGTCGAAGAGCGGGCTGTTGAAGCCGGCGTAGTCCCAATCCACGAGCCAGATGCGCTCGCCGTCGTCGATGAAGTTGGCAGGCAGCAGATCGTTGTGGCCGAAGACCACGTCGATGGGACCGACCGCGCGCTCAAGCGCCGCAGACGCGGCCAGCAGTTCAGGCAACTTGGCAAGGTGCCGGCTGTCACCCGCTTCCAAGGTGCCGGCGTAGTCGCGGATGACGTGGAAGACCCAGAACATCAGCGCCGGCCCCCGCAGCTTGGTCGGGATATCCCGATGGCAGCGCTTGAGGACAGGCAGGATGCGCTCGAGGTTCATCGGGAGGCGGACGTCTTCCTCGCCGAAGGTCTTGCCTTCGATGTAGTCGATGACCAGTACCCCGGGCTCCTGATGGCGCACCGCCGGCGAGATGCCGACCAGCTCCGCTGCGCGGCTCGCCGCCACCTCGTTGAAGCGCATGATCTGATGGACGGGTATGTCCTCTCCGACGCGCACCACGAACTTGCGACCGGCATCCTCGACGACGAAGTTGACGTTGGTGATGCCGCCGCTCAGCGGCTGCGGATCGACCGGCTCCGACCAGATGGATAGGCCGGCCGCCTTCGCTTTGGCGTCGCTCATCTCTTCCCTTCCCTCAAGCCAACCCGAGGCGGCGCTTCTTGCGCTGCGCCGCCGCCGCGATGAGGCGGTCAGCGATGATCGCGATACAGGCAACCGAGACGCCGGCGACGATGCCCCGGCCGGTGTCGGCCTTGGTCAACGCGATGTAGACCTCCTGGCCTAGATCCCGCGTGCCCACCAGCGCGGTGATCACCAGCATGGAGAGCGCCAGCATGATGGTCTGGTTGATGCCGAGCATGATCTCGGGCAGCGCCAGCGGCAGCTTGATGCGCATGAGAAGCTGCCGCCGGGTGCAGCCGGAGACGATGCCGGCCTCGATCAGTTGCGGGTCGATGGAGCGGATGCCGTGCGCTGCGTAGCGGACCGCGGGCGCCAGAGCGTAGAGAATGATGGCGATCATCGCCGAGAAGTCGCCGACCCGGAACAGCATCACCACGGGAATCAGATAGACGAAGCTCGGCAGGGTTTGCAGCGTGTCGATGAAGGCTTGGACAATGCGGTTGGCCCGGTCGTTCTCAGCAGCGAGGACGCCGATGGGAATGCCGATGATGCAGGCGATGATGACCGAGACGCCGCAGAGGTAGACGGTCACCATGGCCTTGGCCCAAAGGCCGTTGACCAGGATGAAGAGGGTCAGGGCACAGCAAAGCAGCGCCAGCCGAAAACCGCCGAGCTGCCAGCCGGCGAAGGTAATCAGCACCAGCACCCAGGGCCACGGCAGGCCGAGCAGGAAGCGCTTCACCGGCACCATGAAGTTGACCAGCATGAAGGTCTTCGAGGCTTCCAGCTGGTCGAAGAAGTTCACGTTGATCCAGCGAACCAGATTCTCCCAGAAGGCGCCGGTGGTGATCTCGGCGCCCGCGGGATACTGCTGCACCGCCGGCAGCAGCAGGCCGACCAGGCCGGTGCCCAGGATGACGGCCAGGCAGGTGACCAGCCAGGGATGACGCTGCATCGCATTGAGCTGCCGCTCGCTATGCTCCGGCGGCGGGCGGTTGGCGAAGGCCTGGCTCAGGCGATCCAGTGCGATGGCCAGCACCACGATGGCGACGCCGGCCTCCAACCCGGCGCCGATATCGAGACGGCGCAGCGACGTCAGCACGTCGTAGCCGAGGCCCCCGGCTCCGATCATGGAGGCGATGATCACCATGTTGAGCGAGAGCATGATGACCTGGTTGACGCCGACCATCAGGCTCGGCAGAGCCGAGGGCACCAGCACGCGCCAAGTCATCTGGCGGCGCGTGCAGCCGACCATCTTGCCGAACTCGCGAATCTCGCTCGGCACGTTGTGCAGCGCCAGGGTCGTCACCCGCACCATGGGCGGCATGGCATAGATCACTGTGGCGATCAGCGCCGAGACTGGCCCGAAGCCGAAGAGGAACAGGATGGGCACCAGGTAGGCGAAGATCGGCACGGTCTGCATCAGGTCCAGGACCGGCGTCATGAGCCGGTCGAACCAGGGCCAGCGATAGCCGGCGATGCCGAGCAGCAATCCCCCGCCAACACCGAAGGGCACGGCAATCAGGATAGAGGACAGCGTGATCATGGCGCTGTCCCACTGGCCGAAGACCGCGAGGTAGAGGAAGCAAAGGCCGACGAAGATGGCGAGCCGCCAGCTCCCGGCGTAGTGGCCCATGGCAGCAACCACGAAGGCCACGGCCAACCAGCTCAGCGACGGCAGAACCTGCACGGCCTCGTTGCCCTGGCCGCGTACGAAGCCCTCGATCACCAGCGCACGGACGAAGTCGTAGGGCTGCTCGATCAGCCAGGAGATGCTGCGGGTCAGCTCGGTGAAGGTGAAGAGGCCGAAGCTCGCGCTCTCCACCAGCCAGCTCATGAAGTCGCTGATGTCGCCCCGCATGGGGATGCGCAGGTCGCGCGGCACCTTCATCAGCCAGCGCGCGTCCATCTCCTTGGCCAGGTCCTTGCTGACCTGCGCCAGAACGAAAGTGACGACGAAGAGCAACAGCCAGAGCATGGCATTGCGCGACAGACCGAGCTGATCGAGGCGGCTCATCGCGGTGCGCCTCGCCCGACCAACACGTCGACTACCGCCTGGCCACCGATGCTGCCGACCACCGCGCCGTCCTCATCGATGACAGCATGAGGCTGGTCGGAGGCTTCCACTCGGTCAGCGACATCCTCGATCCGCGCCGCCGCACTGACCTCTCCAGCCACCTCATCCGTCGGCGGACCCGGCTGCATGATGGAGCCGACGGTCAGCACCTTGGCGCGCGGAATATGCTTGGTGAACTCGGCAACGTAGTCGTTGGCCGGAGACAGCACCAGCTCTTCCGGAGAGGCGACCTGGATGACCTCGCCATCCTTCATGATGCCGATCCGGTCGGCCAGGCGAATGGCCTCCTCGAAGTCATGGGTGATGAAGACGATGGTCTTGTGCAGAACGCTCTGCAGCCGCAGGAACTCGTCCTGCATCTCGCGGCGAATCAGCGGATCGAGCGCCGAGAAGGGTTCATCCAGGAACCAGAGCTCGGGCTTGACGGCGAGCGAGCGGGCGATGCCCACCCGTTGTTGCTGCCCGCCGGAAAGCTCGCGCGGGAAGTAGCTCTCCCGCCCCTTGAGGCCGACCAGTTCGATAACGTCACGCGCCGCTGCCTCCCGCTCGGCACGCGGCACGCCCTGGACGTCGAGCGGAAAGGATACGTTCTGCAGCACGGAGAGATGGGGCAGCAGGGCGAAGTGCTGGAACACCATGCCCATCTTGTGGCGCCGCAGCTCGATCATCTCCTGCTCGCTGGCGCGCAAGAGGTCCTGTCCATCGAAGAGGATCTCGCCGGCGGTCGGCTCGATCAGACGCGAAAGGCAGCGCACCAGAGTGGACTTGCCGGAGCCGGACAAGCCCATGATGACGAAGATCTCGCCTTCGCGGATCTCGATGTTGGCGTCGCGCACCGCGCCGATCAGCCCAGCGGCATGGATCTCCGACAGCTCGGGGTGCGGTCTGGCCGCCAGCAACCTATCCGCCCCCTCGCCGAAGAGCTTCCAGACGTTCCGGCAGGCCAGCTTGACCGGCTTAGGCTGCATGGTCCCCTCGCGGCTTTGCGCTTTCGCTACCTGCGATCATAGAGGCAAGTTACCCGCGTGGAGTCCTTTGAAGGACAAGCAGCAACGGCGCCAATGCCAAACTGAAAGAGTGCGGGCTGGCCTGAAGCCGGGTGATACCCAAGCCCTCGGCCAGCCCAAAGTCGGTCAGGCTTTATTGCCCGATCCAGCCCTTCCAAGTGTCCTCGTTGTTGGCCATCCAGTCGGCGACCACGGCGTCCAGGTCTTCGCCGTCCAGATCGACAGCGGCGACCATGGCGCCCATCTCGTCGTTGGAGACGCGGAAGGCCTTGATGGCCGAATGTGCACCCGGCCACTTATCTTTCACGCCGGACCAAGAGACCTTCCAGATCGGACCGCGCGGCTTGCCGCAGTCGTAGGCCATGTCCGGGTTCACGCCCCACTCGGGATCGTTGTAGCAATCGGCCGTGTATTCCGGGAACTCGATCCACTCGCCCTCGTACTTGATCGGCGCCCAGTGCGGCGCATAGACCCACAGCAGGATCGGCGCTTGGCGCTGATAGGCTGACTCAAGCTCGGCGAAGAGCGCGGCGTCGGTACCGGCATGCACAACCTCGAAGTCGAGCTCCAGAGCCTCAGCCCGCTCGTCGTCAAAGCCGCCCCAGGTGACCGGTCCGCCGAGATAACGGCCGTTGGGATCCGTCTCCGGTGTGGCGAATTCTTCGGCGCAGTCGTTGAGTGCTTCCCAATTCGGCAAGCCCGGGCAGCGCTCTTTCATATAGGTGGGATACCACCACTCCTCGATCGCCATCATGCCGGTCTCGCCGAGGTTCTCGACTCTCCCGGTGGCCGTGGCCTCATCCATGGCGTCGCGCCCGGTGGTCTCCCAAATCTCCATGGCAACGTGAAGGTCGCCGGTCTTCAGGCCGGCAAACTGGGCGATGTAGTCGGCCTGCACATACTCGACGTTGTAGCCGGCCTTTTTGAGCACCTCGCCCATCATCTTGGTGGTGATCAGCTGACCGGTCCAATCATGCAAGGTCAGCTTGATCGGGTCCTTGGACTCAACGTCCGCCGCGGCAGCACCGGCGACACCAAGGCCGAGGGCCAGTCCAAGCACCACGCCTTTCACACCCGCGTTTGCCATGCTTCGTCCCTTCCTGTTCGCAGTTTTCTTTATGCGTTTCCTTCGACAGCCGCGAAGCCGCTGCGCCAGGGCGCCGTCTTCGCGTCGCCGAGCAGCCTGCTGTCGTGTTCAAGTTTCCAAAGCAAAAGCCACGTATGTCAACATTGAATTTGGTTTTTTGTTGGAATTAGGGTTCTTCGGCTTGAAGATTGCCCAACGCTCGCGCGACAATGCGGAACTTTGACCGCTTGCCCCCGGACCTCCGTCAAGCCGAATCACCGGCGGATAGATACGTTAGGATCATGCACGCAACCCACCGTGAGATGGAGATCCTCGAAGAGCTGAAGCGCTACGGCTCGCGGCGGATTCATGAGCTGGCCAAGCGCCTCGCGGTCTCGGAGGAGACCATTCGGCGCAACGTCAAGAAGCTCGCCGCGCAGGGGCTGGTGCGCAAAGTCCACGGCGGCGTCTATCTGCCCGAGGCCGTGCGCGAGCCGACCCTGAACCAGCGCATGGACGTCAATCCGGACGCCAAGCGCCTGATTGCGGAACAGCTGGCGCAGATGATCGCCAACGGCGACTCTCTGATCCTCGACATCGGCTCGACCACGGCCTACGTCGCCCGCGCGCTGCGCAATCATCAGGAGCTCTTCGTCGTGACCAACTCGCTGGAAGCGGCGCAAGCGCTGGCGACACGCAACAACAACCGCGTCTTCATGGCCGGCGGCGAGCTTCGTTCCCATGACGCCGGCGCCTTCGGGCAAGAGGCCGTGTCCTTCGTCCGTCAGTTCAGCGTGCGCTATGCCATCCTCTCCGCCGCGGCCATCGACGCGGACAGCGGCTTCATGCTGTTCGACCTCGACGAAGCCGCTTTCTCCCGCGAGATCCTGACACGTGCCGAGCGCAGTATTGTCGCCGCGGACTCGACCAAGTTCGGCCTGCACGCACCCATCCGCATCGCTGAGCCGGACGCTTTCGATTGCCTGGTCACCGATGCCCCGCCACCGCCGCAGCTCGCCGCCTATTTCGCGGGCGCCTCGGTCGAGGTGGTGGTGGCCGAACCGACCGGGCACTCCAGCCAATGAGCGAGCCCGACGTCGATGAACTGCTGCGTGCTGCCGAAGAAGTGGCAACCGAAGTCAGTGGCATTACGCTTCGCTACTTCCGTGGCGGCCTTGCCGTGGAAAGCAAGGACGATGAGAGCCCGGTCACCGTCGCCGACCGAGAAACGGAAGCGGCCATGCGGGCCGCAATCGCCGAGCGCTTTCCGGACCACGGCATCCTTGGCGAGGAATACGGCGCCGAAGGTCTGGAGCGGCCCATTGTCTGGATCCTCGATCCGATTGACGGCACCAAGTCCTTCATCGCCGGCGCACCGCTCTTCGGTACACTGATCGGCGTGTTGCACGAGGGGCGACCGCTCGCCGGCGTTATTCGCATGCCGCAACTCGGGGAGAGCTTTGCCGGCGCCGTCGGCCCGGGCAGCCGCCTGAACGGCACGCCGATCCGCTGCTGTCCGGGCATCGCTTTGGATCAGGCGTTCCTCTGCTACAACGATCTGCCACAGTTGATCGCTCGCGAGCCGGACAAGGCCCAGCGCCTGCTCGCCCTTGGACGCTACCAGCGCCCGACCAGTGACTGCTATCCCTATGCTCAGCTTGCTGCCGGCTGGGTCGATGCGGTGGTCGATATCGGGCTGCAGCCCTACGACTACCTGCCTTTGGTCGGGGTCATCGAAGGCGCGGGTGGGATCATCACGGACTGGCAGGGACAGGCGCTTAACCTTCAGTCCGATGGCCGGGTCGTCGCAGCAGCCAACCCAGACATGCATGCTGCGCTCTTGGACATCCTCAAGGGCTAGCGCAGAGTGCGGCCCATGCCAAAATCACCCCTTAAAGAACTCAAGCACACCAAGCTGCGCCGCGCCGTCATCGAGACCTGCCTGAAGATGAATGCGCTCGGCATCAACCAAGGCACCTCCGGTAACGCCAGCGTGCGGACCAAGGAGGGATTCCTGATCACGCCGTCTGGAGTTCCCTACGAGGAGACAGCGCCCGAGCAGATCGTCGCAATGACACTGGAGGGCGAGGTGCACAGCGACTGGCGCCCCTCCTCCGAGTGGCGCATGCACCGGGACATCTATGCGGCGCGGCCGGACGCCCAGGCGGTGGTCCATACCCACGCGGTCCATGCCACCGCCCTCTCGTGCCTGCGGCTGGAGGTTCCCGCTTTCCACTACATGATCGCCGTCGCCGGGGGCAGCAACCTGCGCTGCGCGAACTACGCGACCTTCGGCAGCGAGGCGCTGTCGCAGAACATGCTCAAAGCGCTGGAGGGACGTCGCGCCTGCCTCTTGGCCAACCACGGCATGATCTGTTTCGGGCCGAGCCTGGAGAAAGCACTCTGGCTGGCCGGCGAGGTCGAGACACTCTGCCGCCAGTACATCGCCGCCAAGCAGCTGGGCGAACCCACGCTGCTGAGCCAAGCCGAGATGAAGCGCGTCCTGGCACTGTTCGAGAACTACGGGAAGCAGGACAAAGCCGCCTCATAGGACCGAAACGGCGAGCGGCGGGAGCAAGAATGCCAGCCAACACAATGGAAAGCCTCGCAGAAAGCACTAAAGTCGACTGCTGACCTCGACGAGGTTGGCATCGGGATCTCGGAAGTAGACCGACATCAGCGTCCCAACGGCACCTGCCTTCTCTGCTGGTCCCTCGACGATCTCCACGTCATTTGACCGAAGTTGCGCGATCACATCTTCAATCGGCAGATCGGTCAAGACGCAGAAATTGCCGCTGCCTGGCAGCGTTCCCTCGGCGAGGCTCGGCCGCGCGTTCGCATCCTGGACGCTGATCTTGTTCGATCCGAAATGAAGCGACCATTTGCCGGACCGTTCCTCGCGCGCCTCCAGGCCAAGGACGCGCTGATAGAACTCAAGCGTCGCCTCCACGCTGCGGACGCAAAGGACAATATGGTCGAAGCCGTAAATGTTCATGCCCGCGTTGTATCGGAGGGACTGCTTTTCGGCAAAGCACCCGCGTGCGTGCACGAAGCTCAATGCCGCCGCTGAGACGAATGTTCACCAAGTCCATCTACGCGGTTGATTGATCGGCCTTGGAGGCAATGCCTAGAGCGGTCGTCGGCCAACCGTCCTCCATGGCTAGACGGCCTAGTTCTTTACAAAGACCAGCACGGCCGAGACCGGAACGGCCGCAGAGATGGACGAGAGTTCCGCAAGCTCGCGCAAGGTGTCGATGCCGGCGATGAGATCGAAGCTCTCCGCCTGCACCACCACGGGCTGGAGAGTCGCCACCAGCACCTTGTCGTCGGAAATGCGGCTGACCATAAGCTCGGCTTCGACGTCACCGCTCTGCCCCACCAGGCTTAGCGAGCCCGTCACGGACAGCTGTCGGGTCTCGCCGACTTCCATCTCGCTCAGCTCCTCCATGTCGATCTTCATCGACAGAGTCGCCGTCGGGAACACCGCACTCTGGAACAGATAGTCGACCATGCGCTCGTCACGAACGTCAATCCCGGTCTCGACGCTGGCCGTATCGATGCTCAGAGAGACGGTGCCTTGCTCGCTGACCGCACCTTCGGCCTCTGTGAAGTGATGCACCTCACCGGTGGCGCCTTGCTTGACCGAGACGAAGCTCACCCGGGATTCCGCCGGGCTGAGCATCCAGCCAACGTCGGCCAAGGCCGCTCCGCTCATCAAGAGAAGAACCGCCGCGAAGAGGCAGGTTTGCTTAATACGAAGGGTCATGATGTCTACTCCCTCAGATCGGCGCGCCAGGTCTTTCTTGTCGGACGGCTTCCTTCTTTGCTCATCGCCTGAAAACCGACACGACAGCTTATCGGAAAGCGAAAACGGACAAGCGGGGCCTTTCTATGGCCGAAGAAGCGCGCGCCATTCCTGCCTCACTCGTTTACAATACGCGAAGCTGTGAAACCTTTGTAGCCTCGGCGGTCGCGCCTAGTCGGCCTCTTGCGCTCGCTTGGCCGCAAACCATTTCGAAGTACAAGCCGTCATCGGCAGCGCAGACAGCCCTAAGCGAGTCGTCCGTGAAGATTCCCCGCGGTTGGGTTTTCAAGCGTTCTGAGGCGTGAAGGCTGGCCTCAAGAGTGCCTGGAACAAGGCACGCAAAAGGGCCTC
>JANQMX010000037.1 GCA_028279885.1 Rhodovibrionaceae bacterium
GACGCTGTTCCTGCCCAACTTGGTTTACGGCGAAAGCTCCTATTAGCGGCGCCAGCGAGAGGGAGAGCGCAGACGTGCTGGATTACGTGCTGGAGGGCGGGACGGTTTATGACGGTCGCGGCACGGCTCCGATCGCGGCAGACGTGGGACTTACTGGTGGATTTGTGCGAAAGATCGGCGATCTGAGCGAAGCGTCGGCCTCGCAGCGCATCAACGTTGCCGGACTTGCCGTTTCTCCCGGCTTCATCGATCTGCATACGCACTCGGATTTCACCCTGCTGGTCGACGGCCGAGCCCAGAGCCAGGTGCACCAGGGGGTCACGACGGAAGTCGTAGGGCAGTGCGGCTTCAGCTGCGCACCGGTCACCTGCGACAAGGACATCCAAGCTTCCGGCGTGGGTTATGTCTCCGGCTGCCTGCATCTCGGCTGGCGTAGCTTCGGCGAGTATCTCGCACGACTGGACGCCACGCCGCTCGGCGTCAACGTCGCCGCTTTCGTGGGGCAGGGGGCAATCCACCGGGCGGTCTTGGGCGATGCCCTGCGTCCGCCGCAGCCGGAAGAACTGGAGAGCATGCAGCGCCTCGTCGAGCAGGCCTTCGACCAGGGCGCGCTCGGTATGTCCACTGGCTTGGAGTACTGGCCGGGCAGCCTCTCGTCCGTCGAGCAGATCGTGCCGCTCTGCGAGGTCGCTGCGAGAGAGGGCGGGCTCTATGCCACCCATGTACGCAACCGCGATCTCTACTACGATCTCGGTTTCGCCGAAGCGATCTCCACGGCGCGTAGCGCCGGCGCGCGTCTTCAGATCTCCCATATCCAGCCGAAGTTCGGTGCGCCCGCCTACGCCATGACGCACACCTTGGAGATGATCGAGGCGGCACAGCGCCAGGGCGTCGACATCGCCTTCGACGTCATTCCGCACGATTGGTCGCACACCCGCGTTTCGGCCATTCTGCCTCAGTGGGCGCAGGAAGGCGGTGCACCCAAGCTGCTCCAGCGCTTGGCCAATCCGGAGCTGCGTGCCGCCCTCAAGCGCAATCCCAATCCCATGTGGCGGCTGGTCTCGGCCGGTCGCTGGGAGGAGATCGTGCTGCTGCGCTCCGATGCCAATCCGCATCTGGTGGGCGCCAGCTTCGCAGAGATCGGCCGCGACCGGCACCGCGACCCCTATGACGCGCTGCTCGACTTGCTGTTGGAGGAAGGCGAAGGCCTGCATAACTTGCTGTGGACCTCGCGCAGCTTCTCGGATGCCGACATTCGCATGTGTCTCGAGCAACCGGGCTGCGCCGTGATCTCAGACACCTTGGCGCTGGCGCCCGATGGGGCATTGGCCGAGCAGATCGGTTCGCTCAGCGGTTATGGTTGGACGGCTCGCTTTCTGGGCGTCTACGTACGCGATGAGAGCGTGCTCTCGCTCGCCGAGGCCATTCGCAAGCTGACGTCTCTGCCGGCCGAACGCATCGGCCTGAAAGACAGAGGCGTGCTTCAGCCCGGTTTCAAAGCTGATATCACCGTCTTCGATCCGGCCGCCATCACCAGCTACTGCACGGTGCGGGAGCCGCGCCGCTACCCGGATGGCATCGCCCATGTTTTCGTCAACGGAGAGGCCGTAATTCTGGACGGCGTTCGTTGTCCCGCGAACCCGGGGCGCGTCCTGCGCCATGGGAAAGGCTAGGCTTGAAGCGCGCTTGCGCCTTGTGCGACCACTGGCGTCATGAGCCCAAGCTACAGCATTCCTACCCTCGAAACCGAACGGCTGCGACTGCGCCACTGGGACATAAGGGACTTTGAGGCCTACGCCGCGCTGCGTACCGATGCCGCGCTGCAGCGCTACCTCGACGGGCCGGTCAGCAAAGAAAAGGCCTGGGAGGATTTCTGCGCCGAGCCGGGGCAATGGGCCTTGCGCGGCTTCGGCGTCTTTCTCGTGGCGGAGAAGGCGAGCGATGCGGCCGCCGGTTTCGCTGGCCTCTGGTATCCGCCGGACCTCGCCGAGCCGGAGCTCTGCTGGTCGCTGTTTCCCGGGCATATGGGCAAAGGTTATGCCACTGAAGCGGCGGCGGAAGCCAAGCGCTGGGCCAATGAAGAGCTTGGATTGCCGCCGCTGATGAGCTTCGTACACCCGGAGAACCTGGCTTCGCAGAAGGTCGCGGAGCGCATCGGGGCCAAGTTCGTTGAAGAAACGACACTGCGCGGCACCCCACAACTCTTCTATCGCCATAGTTAGCCTTGGGTTGCGCCGCAGCGTCGTGGGCAAGGCTGAGCTTGGATCAGCTATGCGCCGCGCGGAGTGCGCTCAGGCTTGAAGCGGGGCTGAGCCCCATGCCAACACTGGCGTCATGAGCGCGAGCTACAGCATTCCTACCCTTGAAACCGATCGACTGCGCCTCCGTCACTGGGACGAGAGGGATTTCGAGGCCTATGCCGCGCTACGCACCGACGCCGAGTTACAGCGCTATGTCGGTGGGTCGGTCAGCATAGAGAAGGCTTGGGAGGATTTCTGTGCTGCTCCGGGCCAATGGGCCCTGCGCGGCTTCGGCGTCTTTCTCGTGGCTGAGAAGGAGAGCGACGCGGCTGCCGGTTTCGCCGGCCTTTGGTATCCGCCCGATATAGCCGAGCCTGAGCTCTGCTGGTCGCTATTCCCCGGGCATACGGGCAAGGGCTATGCCACCGAAGCGGCGGCGGAGGCGAAGCGCTGGGCCAATGAAGAGCTTGGCTTGCCGCCGCTCATGAGTTTCGTGCACCCGGAAAACCTTGCGTCCCAGAAGGTTGCCGAGCGCCTCGGGGCCAAGCTTGTCGAGAAAACGATGCTCCGGGGCAGCCCGCGATTATTCTATCGCCATAGTCAGGCTTAGGTGGCTCCGTTCGATTGACAAAGCAGGGTAGGCTCGGCTTGATTCAACCGAACCAAGGTGCCCATTCCAAGAAACGGCGCCCTCACGAAACAGGGAACAGCACGACCATGAAATCGCTTCGCAAAGCTCCCCTTTCTCGCCGCAAATTCCTTGCCAGCACTGGCGCGGCTGCCGTTGGCGTCACCCTCTCCGGCAAGTTCGCCATGTCGGCCGAGGATGCCAAGGTCAACTTCTACAACTGGGACACCTACATCGGCGAGACGACCCTTGAGGACTTCACCGAGGCGACCGGCGTCGAGGTGCAGTACGATCTCTTTGCCGACAACGACGAACTCTTCGCCAAGCTGAAGACCGGCAATCCCGGTTATGACCTGATCGTGCCGACCAACGACTATGTCGAGCGCATGATCCAGTCCAACATGCTGGAGCCGTTGGATCATTCGAAGATCCCGAACATCGCCAACATCGACCCTGTCTTTATGGACCCGGCCTTCGATCCGGGTCGCAAGTACAGTCTGTCCTACATGTGGGGCACCATCGGCATCGGCTATCGCAAGTCCGCCGTGGACAGCGTGCCGGATAGCTGGAAGTGGCTCTACGACTCCGACAAGTATGCCGGGCGCATCGCCATGCTGGGCGACGGCGGCACGGTCCTCCAGATGGCCATGAAGTATATGGGCCACTCGCTCAACACCACTGACCCGGCCATCATCAAGCAGGCCGAGGAGATGCTGATCAAGCAGAAGCCCTACATCAAAGCCTTTGCGCCGGACAACGGCCAGGACCTGCTGCTGGCCGGGGAGGTCGATCTCGCCATGGAGTGGAACGGCGACATCCTCCAGGCGATGGAGGAGGACGATGACATCGGCTATGTGGTCCCGAAGGAAGGCGGCCTTTTGTGGGAAGACACGCTTTGCATCCCCACCGGCGCGCCGCACCCGGAGAACGCTCACAAGCTGATCAACTTCATCCTCGATCCGGCCGTGGGCGCCGACATCGCTGCATTCATCTACTACGCCACGCCAAACAAGGCGGCCAAGTCTTTGATGGACAAGGACTACACCGACAATCCGGCCATCTTTCCGCCCCCGGACGTGATCGCCCGTTCCGAGACCGCGATCTATCCTGGCCAGAAGGTAACTCGCCTGCTGGACGAGGCCTGGACTCGCGTGAAGGCCGCGTAAAGGTGGGCCGTATCCGACAGGTAGACACCGACCTGCGCTAGCGGGAGCGCGGGGGCCTTGGAGAGCTGGCGGCGCAACCCGCTGGTCTTTGCCGCGATAGCATTGCCGCCGGCTTTCTGGCTGGTGCTCTTCTTCCTGGTGCCGCTCGGCATCGTCTGGCTCTACAGCTTCGGCGAGAACATCGATCTCGTCACCATCGAGACGACCTGGACCCTGGAGAACTATCGCCGGGCCGGGGAGCCGGAGATCTTCACCCTCTTCGTGCGCTCGCTTTGGCTGGCCGGCGTGGCCACCCTGGTCTGCCTCGTGGTCGGCTTTCCCATCGCGTTGGTCATCACGACGTCTTCGCCGAAGTGGAAGTCCTGGCTTCTGCTGCTGATCATCCTGCCGTTCTGGACCAACCTGCTCATCCGCACCTACGCGCTGCTCAACATCTTGGGCAGCCGCGGGCGCATCAACGAGGCGCTGGGTTGGCTCTGGGAGATGGGTGACGGCTTTCTCACCATCATCGGCTTGGGCCAGCTCAACCTGCTGGGTGAGCGCTTCACGCCGCTGACCCTGCTGGGCAACAACTTCGGGGTGATCTTCGGGCTGGTTTATGTGGCGCTGCCCTTCACCGTGCTGCCGCTCTATGCAGCCCTGGAGCGCATGGACCGCTCCTACATCGAGGCCAGCTTAGACCTCGGTGCCGGGCAGTTGCGCACCTTCTTTTCGGTGATCATCCCCTTGGCGTCCTCGGGTATCGTTTCGGCGATCATCATCACCTTCATTCCGACCCTCGGTTCTTTCCTGACACCGGATCTCCTGGGGCGCGGGCAGGTCGACATGATCGCCAACGTCATCGAGCGGCAGTTCAAGAGCGCCAACGATTGGCCTTTCGGCGCGGCGCTCTCCTTCATCCTGCTCTATGCCACCTTCTTCGCCTTGGCGGCGCGTTCACTGCTCGCCGGGCGGCGTGGTCGCGAAGACGCGGAGGCCTTCTGATGTTCCGGCGCGGCAACAGGGAGCCGATCGGACCGCTGGAGTACGCCAGGCGACTGCACCTGCGTCTCCTTTTCTTCGTCACCCTCGTTTTTCTCTACGCCCCCATCGTCGTGCTGGTCATCTTCTCCTTCAACGACAGCCGGCGCGGCGGCAACGTAATCTGGCGCGGCTTCACCACCGACTACTATGTGAAGGCTTTCAACAACGAGAGCCTGATGGAGGCCTTCGCCAACTCGCTCACCATCGCCTTCGTCTGCACCTTGGTCAGCGTCGTCCTTGGCGCGCTTACCGCTGTCATGCTGTGGCGCTTCCGCTTTCCCTTCAAGGCCGGCTTCGAGGGCGCGGTGGCCCTGCCGATCGTCATTCCGGAGATCTGCATGGGCGTGGCGATGATGGTTTTCTTCGCCCGAAGCGGCATCTCCGTGCCGCCGGACTGGGGCTATCCCTGGAACCTCGGCAATATCACCATCGCGCACATCGCCTTCTCCTTCCCCTTCGTCGCCATGGTGGTGCGGGCGCGCCTCGCCAACTTCAATCGCGAGCTTGAAGAAAGCGCGAAGGACCTTGGGGCCACCGAGTGGCAGGTGTTTCGCGATATCCTCATTCCCCACATGCGGCCGGGTCTGGTGGCCGGCGGTCTCTTGGCCTTCACCCTGTCGCTCGACGACTTTGTCATTACCTTCTTCACCTCTGGCCCCGACACCGTAACCTTCCCGGTGAAGGTCTATTCGATGGTGCGCTTTTCGGTGACGCCGGAGGTCAACGCAGCCTCCACCGTGCTCATTCTCATCACCCTGGTGCTGACAGCCTTGGCCATCTGGCTACAGAACCGGGAGAAGAAGGAAACGAGACAGTGACGGACCTCCAAGGCCGGCGCGCCGGCCAGCCGGTAATCGCTATCGATACGGTGACCAAGCGCTTCGGCGGCTCAGTGACCGCCGTCGATAGGGTCTCGCTGGAAATCGCGCCGGGTGAGTTCTTCGCCCTGCTTGGCCCCTCGGGCTGCGGCAAAACCACCTTGCTGCGTATGATCGCCGGCTTCGAAAGCCCGACGGACGGCCGCATCCTGATCGATGGGCAGGACATGTCCCATGTCTCGCCCAACAAGCGGCCGATCAATATGGTCTTCCAGTCCTACGCCGTCTTCCCGCACATGACCGTGGCCAAGAACGTGGCCTACGGCCTGAAGGTCACCGGCGTTCCGCAGTCGGAGATCGCCGGGCGGGTTGAGGAGGCTTTGGAGCTGGTGCATCTCGGCGGCTATGGCGCGCGTAAGCCGGACCAACTTTCCGGCGGCCAGCGTCAGCGCGTGGCGCTGGCTCGGGCGCTCGTTAAGCGCCCCAAGGTGCTGCTGCTCGACGAGCCGCTCTCCGCCCTCGATGCCAAACTGCGCGAAGCGATGCAGTTGGAGCTTGTCCGCCTGCAGGAGTCGGTGGGCATTACCTTCATCATCGTCACCCACGATCAGAGCGAGGCGCTCTCCATGGCCAACCGCATTGCTGTGATGGAGCGCGGCTCGGTCCGCCAGTTGGCCTCGCCGGCCGACCTCTACGAGAACCCGGCCAACCGCTTCGTCGCGGATTTCATCGGCAAGGTGAACCTCTTCGAGGCCAGGGTAGCGTCTCGCGACAACGGCTCTCTTGTGTTGCATGTGCAGGGCCTGGGCGAGGTGCGGCTACCCCAAGGCATGGGGGCGGCCGAGGCGGGGCGTGCAGACCTGGCGCTCGCGGTGCGGCCGGAGAAGCTTCGCCTTGAGCGCGAGCGGCCGTCCCCCGAGCGTCTGGGTTTCGAGGGGCAGGTGCAGCAGGTCGCCTACTACGGCGAGACGTCCTCGGTCTTCCTGACCGACCAGGCTGGGCACAGCATCGCCGTCTCGATCCAGAACGAGGGGCGCAGCACCCAGCCGATGGTTACTGTGGGCGAGCGTGTCTGGTGTTCTTGGGCGCCTGAGGATACCCTACTGCTCGCCGACTAGCCCGGCTTGGAGTCGCATCGCGACGCCCCCGAGCTTTTCCGAGACCGATCAGCCTGACGTTAGAAAGCGAATTATGATTCCACGTTATTCCCGCCCGGAGATGGTCAAGATCTGGGCGCCAGAGAACAAGTTTCGCCTGTGGTTCCTGATCGAGGCGCATGCCTGCGATGCCCTGGCCGAGCTTGGCGTCATTCCCACTGAGTCGGCTGCGGCCGTTTGGGCAGGCGGCGATAAACCCTACACGGAAGCCCGCATCGCCCGCATCGACGAGATCGAGCGGGAAACCAAACACGACGTTATCGCCTTCCTGACCGAGCTGGCCGAGCAAGTGGGAGACGAGGCGCGCTTCGTCCATCAGGGCATGACCTCTTCGGACGTGCTGGATACCTGTCTGGCGCTACAGCTTACGGAAGCGGCCGATCTGCTGCTCGCCGATCTCGACCGCCTGCTTGCTGCCCTCAAGGCACGCGCCTACGAGCATAAGGACACGCTTTGCCTCGGGCGCAGCCACGGCATCCACGCGGAGCCGACCACCTTCGGACTCAAGCTCGCCGGGCACTACGCCGCCTTTGCCCGTGCCCGCGCGCGCCTCGTCGCGGCGCGGGAGGAGATCGCCACCTGTGCCATCTCCGGCGCCGTTGGCACCTTCGCCAACATCGACCCGGCCGTTGAGCGTCATGTTGCCGAGAAGCTTGGCCTCACACCGGAGCCGGTCTCAACCCAGGTCATCCCGCGCGACCGTCACGCAGCCTTCTTTGCCGCTCTCGCGCTGATCGCCAGCTCGGTCGAGAACTTGGCTGTCGAGATCCGTCATCTGCAGCGCACCGAGGTGCGGGAGGCCGAGGAGTACTTCGCGCCTGGGCAGAAGGGCTCTTCGGCCATGCCTCACAAGCGCAACCCGGTGCTGACCGAGAATCTCACCGGCCTCGCCCGCGTGGTGCGCGCTGCCGTCATCCCGGCGTTGGAGAATGTGGCGCTCTGGCACGAGCGCGACATCTCGCACTCCTCGGTCGAGCGCATGCTGGCGCCCGACGCCACGGTGACTCTCGACTTCGCGCTCAACCGCCTGGCCGGCGTGATCGAGAAGCTGCTGGTCTATCCGGAGGCCATGACCAAGAACCTCGATCAGCTCGGCGGCCTGGTTCATTCCCAGCGGGTGCTGCTGGCCCTAACCCAAGCCGGGGTCAGCCGCGAAGACGCCTACCGCATCGTCCAGCGCAACGCCATGAAGGTCTGGGAGGAGGGGGCGGACTTTCTGACCGCGCTGAAGCAGGACCCGGACTGCAAGGTGCCCGAAGGCGACCTCCAGGCCGCCTTCGACATGGGCTATCACAGCAAGAACGTGGATGCGATCTTCAGCCGCGTCTTCGGTGCGGAGCAGGCGTCAGTGGAACGCTTGGCCGAAAAACGCCAAGTGTCTTGATTTGACGGGAGTGAGAGGGGTCAGCGCCCGTCGTGCAAGCCGCGGATGTAGGCAATGATGTCGTCGGTCTCGTCTGCCGTGAGGATGAGGTTCGGCATGTTCTGCTTCTCCGTGCTCTGCAGGATGAAGCGTATCGCCAGCGGTGTCATGGTGGGGTTGTCGGCGATGGTCTGAAAGCTTGGGGCACCGTCCCGACCCGGCTCGTCCATGCCTTTTTCGACCTTGTGGCAGGCACTGCAGACGCCATCAGCCAGTTGCCGGCCCAGCGTCGGGTCGCCCGGCAGATCCTCGGCAAGACTTGTCCCAGAGGCTAGCGCGGCGATGCCCAAGGCAAGGCAAACCGTTTTCCACATGCTCCTTGTCCCCACTGACAGAGTTGTCCGCATGAGTGCGCCGGCCGTGGTTCTGTCGCATTGCGCTAGGTCAATGCCGGGTGCGTGCCCTTAGAGCCTTCCTTGGGCAGATGGAACCATTCTGACGGAGCGCTTTTGCGAAAAGTTCAAACCTGGATGCGAAGAGCATATGCGGCGATACGTTCGGGCGGCCCGGCGGCAGGATACTGAACCGGCCGATTGCTGCGCTATATGCAGTGTTTCAGTACAGTCGGTGAAGAGTAAGGGAGCATAGGCGTCATGGTTCATTTGGAGCGGGACAGGCAGAGCCTTCTCTTTAAGATTCTTTACCAGCTGCGCTATGTCAGCGTGATTGCCGTGGTTTGCTCTTTTGCCGGCTCGATTCTGATGTTCGTGCTCGGCGCGACAAAGACGGCACAGGCCATCCTGCTCTTTCTTTTCGACCTCGATCTCGGGGTCATAGGCTCGGAAACGACGACCAAGTCCGATCTGACCCAGAAGCTGTTGGTTCAATCCATCGACGCCTTTCTCTTCGCCCTGGTGACGATGATCTTCTCTTTCGGCGTCTACAATCTCTTCATCCGGCACACCGCGCGACCGGTCCTTCATCGCCCCTTTTGGTTCAATGTGCAGAGCATCGGCCACCTGAAAAACACGCTCGCCGAGCTCATCATCATCATCCTGTTCGTGAAGTTTCTCGAGATCGTCCTTCTCGATCTGCGCAATCTCTCCTGGGAGACGCTGATCTTGCCGATCGGCATCGGCCTTCTGGCCATGGCGCTGAAGCTGCTTGACCTGCGACGGCCAGACAACATTCCCGGGGCCGAGCCTGTCCCCAAAGCAAGCGCGGAGCCGAAGAGCGACGAGGCGCAGGGCAAACGCGCCGATTAGGAAAGTTCTAGGCGTTCCCGGCGATGGCCCGGTAGTGGCGCTCCAGTTCTTGCTGCTGCGCGACGGCGGCTGGCTCCAAGTCCTCTATCGCCGGAAGATCAGGAGCGAAATGCTGGAAGCGGTCCTGGCCGCGGACCAGCATAGCGCTGTCGCCGACATGCTTGGTCTGGCGCATGGCCGGCGCGATGTACTGGACATTCAGGCCGATGCGACGCTCTCGGCCGTTGTTCGGCATAGAGGCATGGAGAGTCCAGCCATGATGGAAGGAGGCTTGCCCCGGCGCCAGGTCGCACAGCACAGCCTGCTCCTCCGGCACGCCCGCCACAGTCTGCCCCTGGAACAGGACATTGCTGGAATCCTCGGTGGTCTCGTGCTGTAGCCGGCCTTCCCGGTGGCTGCCTGGGATCATGCGCATGCAGCCGCTTTCTGCCGTGGCGGGTGTCAGGGCCAGCCACATGGAGACTTGAGCGTCGCCGTCGAAACCCCAGTAGGTCAGGTCCTGGTGCCAGCTGACGTGCGCGCTGCTGCCCGGCTCCTTGACGATGTAGGTCACGTTGTAGAGCAGGATATCCGGCCCGATCATCGCCTCTACCAGGTCGAGCACCCGGGGCGCCGTGGCCAGCTCCAACGGGGACCGCAGGATGGTGTGGACCTTGGTCTTATAGTGCAATGGCCCGACGTCGGCCTCCGCCGCTTCCAGGCGGGCCCGGTGCGCGGCCGCCTGTTCCGTGCTGATGATGTCGACCGGGGAGAGGAAGCCGTCGCGCGCATAGCGCGCCGCCGCAGCTCTCAGATCTTCCGATGTCATGGCGACCTCGTTGGCATCGACCTGCTGCAATCCCGCTAGGATTGCCGCCGTTTTGCGCCGCGTCCCGCGCGAACGCGACAGGCGGATTTTCAAACTCCGCCGTCCCAGAGGAATTCGTCGGAATAAATCCTGAGAAGCAGCGTTCTCTACCTGAACAGGCCGCATCCCGGCGGCGCAACCAAGCTGAATTCGAACCTCAGGAGACCCAAGACATGAACCGCTTTGCTTTGTTGCTGCTGACCCTGCCGCTTGGCGCCTGCGCGACGGATGGACTCGACATCCCCTCGTTTCCATCCGTCGCTTCTTTCTTCGACTCGACCTATCCGGAGGTGGAGCAGCTCGACCAACCGCCGCGGCCGGTGACGCAGCCCTCGCTCGACAAGGTCGGCAGCATGAAGGTCACCAGCCTGGTGGATGGAGAGCGCAAGACCTACGCCGTCAGCCGCTATGGCAACGGCGTGCGGGTGCGGGAAAGCGATGGCTGCGTCTGGACCAGCGCGCCGAACTGGTTCGCGCCCTCGGACAGCTGGGCCAACTGCGGCGACTCTCGCAACTGGAGCACCGCCAGTGCGCAGGTGCGCGAGCTCGACCCGCTCTATCCGATTCAGATCGGCAGCGTGGGCCGCTATGAGCGCAAGGCGGTATCCAGCACTGGCAGGACCTACACCCGGGAAACGCGCTGCGAGGTGATCGACGCGGTCTCCGTACTGCGGCCAGGCAAGGCAGCCACGCCGGCCTTCGTGGTCGAGTGCGAGGATCCCCGCCGCACCCGCCTCACGTGGTATGCGCCGGGCGAAGGCCCCATTGCCTACCGCGAGACCCATCGCCGCAACGGACTGCAGGAAGCCTGGCTGCGAACCAACTGACCCCACTCCCGTCGTAGGAAAGGAGGTGAGATCTGGCGCCACGGCGATCGGCCGTGGCGCCAAACCGTTTTTGGGTCACATGGGTAGCCGCCGGAGACGGAAGGTGCTGACATTCAGCTTGTCGTCCTGGTGGTCCGTACGCTCGATGGCCAGGACTTCGCCGAAGTGCTGGCCACAGCCTTCCATCATGCCCTGCGCAAGATCGGCCAGAGGGCGAAGCGAGCTGTAAACCATGATCATGTGGTCCGGACTTTCGCGCCGGCAGGTGAAGCGTGGCAGCTCAGAGTCGGGATAGTGCCTGCGCACTTCCTTGTGAATCGTATCATCCAGGCGCTCGAGCATCGAAAAGCTGTCGTAGTAACGCTGGATGAGCTCCGGGTGATGAACCACGAAGCGCCCGAAGAGGTGGCGTCCATAGGTTCTAAGCAATGCCGGCATGGTCATGCCGACACGCTGCTCCAGCGTGTGCAGCAGAGCGATCAACTCCTCGCAGGAGTAGGTGCCGAGGGTCATGTAGACGCCGCCGGACGGCGGATCCACATCACTCACGACGCTGTCGGTCACGACCGGCCCGAAGGTGTCGTCGACCATGCCGAGGAACTCGGTGAAAACAATGCCCTTCATAATCCCCATCCCCCAAGATGGACGGGCCAGGCCAAGCTGGGCTCCGGCACGTCGAGCCAAGTTTGGCCTTATGCCCGTTGAGATTTTGGAAAACTTCGAGGTTTACGGGCTTTTTCGCCCGATTCTTGCGATCTCTTGGTTAATCGCGCCGAAGATCGGCTGACTGGCCCCATCCAGCATTTCGATTGTTACCTGATCGCCCGTTCTCGCAGCAGTCATTCGGCGGCAGAATCGTGCACCGTCATGTGGTCGAGAGTCTCGCTGAGCATGGCAAAAGGGCAGTAACTCTTTAATATTTAAATATAAAATATGCTATGCTCAATTCTTAGCTGATCGGTGTCGAGACCGTTTTTGCAGAGTTCGGTGTCATTAGTCTATCGCGCGATTAGTCGACGGTATTCGCTGGGTGGAATGCCGAGATTGTTGCGGAAGAAGCGCGTGAAATGGCTTGGTGCAGCAAAGCCGAGCGCAGTGGAGATCGCCCTCAGCTCGAGGTCCGGCGACGGCAGGGCGAGATAGGCCCCTTCCATCCGAAGGGCATTGCAGAAGATACTAGGTGTCAGCTTGGTCTGTTCCTTGAAGAGGGAGAAGAAGTGCGGCCGGGACAAGCCGGCGTCGCGCGCAACCTCTTCGAAGGTGAAGCCCTGTCCCGCACGCTGCTTCATGAAGTCGATGCTGCGTCGGATGCGATAGTCGCTGATGCTGCCGCGGCCGGCCCTCCGCGTTCCCGGGACGCCGCGCCAGTCGGTGCTTTCTTCCATGATGTTGATCACTAAGCGGTAGAGCGCCTCTTCCAAGCCGGTGCAACCACTTGCTAGGCCTTGCAGCGCAACCGCTAAGTCGCCGACTCGCCGCTTGAGACACTCACTCATCTCGAAACAGGGTGCGGGGAAGAAGCCGCTCTCAGCTCTTAGGGCGAAGTTGCGGTGGAGCTGCTTCAGCCAAGTGCCGCGAAGGTAAAGCGCCAGGATGACGGAGTTCCCGGTCCGTAGGGCATGTGGATAGCCGTGCGGCTGCCAAGGATTGACAACCACCATGTGACGATCGTCCAGCGGATAGCTGTGGCCGTCGATCTGGAACAGGCTGTCCGCGCCAGCGATCTTCGCGAGGGCGTGGCAGTGGGGATGCGCATGGAGCAGTATGGGCGCGTCGATCTCCAACAACGCCGCTCGCCCGAAATCCCCTTGAATTGCACCTTTGCCGATCGACACCCGCGTTCAACCTTGATCGGACTCCGCCATCAGGGGCCTAGACCGACGTCTGCCCACGACCGCTTACCCGACAGTCTGATTCTCTGTGCGCCGAAGGATCGGATTGACACCTCTCCGGTTAGGATGAGGCCGACTGTACTCGCAGCGACAATGGAGGATGCCATGTCCACAACAATATTCAGCAGGATTATAGCTGGAGAAGTTCCCTGCGCGAAGGTGTACGAAGATCAGCACAGCTTTGCATTTATGGATGCCGGCCAAGTCAACCCTGGCCATGTTATCGTGGCCAGCAAAATACCGGCGGAAACTCTGCTCGACCTCGATGAGGAGGCGGTAGCCGGCGTCTTTTCCGTCGTTGCAAAGATCGCTAAAGCAGTCAACGAAGCCTTTGAGCCGGAAGGGCTGACCATCCTACAGGCGAACATGCCGGCAGGCTGGCAGACCGTACCGCATATGCACGTTCACATTCTACCTCGCCACAAAGACGACGGGGTAGCCCTCAGCTGGCCGCGGAAAGAGCCGTCTATCGAAGAGCTTCGGAAGTTGGCGGCACGGATCGCTTTGTAGCGTGCGCCTGGCAATGCGGATCAGGCACCAAAGGCCACCACCCCCTGATTAATTGCCCCGAAGATCGACTGACCGGCTCCGTCCAACATTTCGATTGTTACCCGATCGCCTGCCTTGAGGAAGGGCGTCCTGGCTTCGCCGTGGGTCAAGGCTTCGATCACCCGCTGCTCGGCAATGCAGGAATAGCCGAGGCCGCCGTCGGCCACCGACCGGCCAGGTCCACCCTCCGGGTCCCGATTGGAGACGGTGCCCGAGCCGACGATGCTGCCGGCTGCGAGCGCGCGGGTTTTGGCGGCGTGGGCGATGAGCTGGGGAAAGTCGAAGGTCATGTCCTCGCCGGCCTCGGGCCTGCCGAAGAGCGCGCCGTTGAGCTGGGAGAGCAGCGGCAAGGACGCTTTGCGCCCGTCCCAGGCGGCGCCCAGCTCATCCGGCGTGACCGCCACCGGCGAGAAGGCGGAGGCGGGCTTCGATTGGAAGAATCCGAAGCCCTTGGCCAGCTCGTCGGGGATGAGGTTTCTTAGGCTCAGGTCGTTGGCCAGCATGATCAAGCGGATGGCGGCGGCGGCCTCTGTATCATTGGCGCCTTGCGGGACATCCCCGGTGACGACCGCGATCTCGGCCTCGAAATCCAGGCCCCAGGTCTCGTCGGCAAGCGGGATCGGATCGCAGGCGCCGAGAAAGCCGTCGGAGCCGCCCTGGTAGATCAGCGGGTCGCGCCAGAAGCTGTCAGGCAGCTCGGCGCCGCGCGCTTTGCGCACCAGGGCCACGTGGTTGACGTAGGCTGAGCCGTCGGCCCATTGATAGGCTCGAGGCAGGGGAGCGGCGCAGCGCGTTGCATCGAAGGCGAAGCTGCCGTCCGCTGTGCCGGCTTCCAGGTCGGCAGCCAGTTGCTCCAGGCGCGGGGCGGTATCGTCCCAATCGTCCAGCGCGGCCTGCAGGGTGGGGGCGATGCCTGTAGCCGGCACAGCCCGGGCAAGGTCCCGGCTGACGACGACCAGCCGTCCGTCACGCCCCTGCTTCAGGCTGGCCAGCTTCATGCTCTCTAAGCGTCTTGCTTCTTCAGCGAGCCGTCATGCATCCAACGGGCGTGGTCCGGCGCGCGCCTGGTCTCGGCCCACTCGTTCAGCATGTCCCATTTCACCTCGTCCAAACGACGTTCCATCTCCGGCGTGCCGGTGTCGACGGCCAGTTCGATGCGGTGGCCGTTGGGATCGAAGACATAGATCGATTGAAAGAGAGTATGGTCCACCGGGCCAATGACCTCGTGCCCGTCAGCTTCGAGCCGCGCCTTGGTCGCCAACATGCTCTCCATGCTCTCGGCCT
Organism: Rhodovibrionaceae bacterium; assembly: GCA_028279885.1. GTDB lineage: Bacteria > Pseudomonadota > Alphaproteobacteria > Kiloniellales > DSM-21159 > JANQMX01. The sequence continues at coordinate 15,060 of JANQMX010000037.1, forward strand.
TCAGCGCCAGGTGCTGCACCCAGGCCGGCGTGTTGGGGTCGCGGCCCATCTCCGACTTGGTCGGTAGCTCGAAGAAGGCCAGGATGTTGCCCCCGCCTGCGTCGAGGAAGATGTGCATGTAAGGGTCCGGCTCCTTCGTCGAGGGCACCTCGTTCTCGGCGATGGCGAGCACGAAATCCATATCGAGGTACTTGCCGTACCAGGCCACCGTCTCCTTGGCGTCCTTGCAGCGGTAGGCGACGTGGTGGATGCCCTTTAACGCCATGATGGCCTCGCTCAGCTTGTGGGCTCGAGAAATCCGCGGGCGACCTGGTCCCGTTCGATGGACTCGAAAAGCGCCTTGAAGTTGCCCTCGCCGAAGCCCTCGTCCTTCTTGCGCTGGATGATCTCAAAGAAGACCGGACCGAGTAGGGTCTGAGTGAAGATTTGCAGCAGGATGCGGGGCTCCCCGTCGGCGGTGGTGCCGTCGATCAGCAGCCCGCGGCGGCGCAGCTCATCGATGGGCTCGCCATGGCCCGCCAGTCGCTCGGCCAGCATCTCGTAGTAAGCATCGGGCGGCGCCGTCATGAAGGGCACACCCTGGGCGCGCAGCTGATCGACGCTGTCATAGATGTCAGGAGTGGACAGCGCGATGTGCTGGATGCCTTCGCCGTTGTAGCTCAGCAAGAATTCCTCGATCTGGCCGGTACCCTTGGAGGCTTCCTCGTTGAGCGGGATGCGGATGCGCCCGTCCGGCGCCGACATGGCGCGCGAATGCAGCCCGGTATACTCCCCCTTGATGTCGAAGTAGCGCACTTCACGGAAGTTGAAGAGCCGCTCGTAAAAGCCGGCCCAGTAGTCCATGCGGCCCTTGTAGACGTTGTGTGTCAGGTGATCGATCTCCGTCAGGCCACAGCCTTCCGGCCGGCGGGCGACGCCATCGCGAAAGCGGAAATCGATGTCGTAGATGCTCGAACCGTCCGCGAAGCGGTCGATCAGATAGATTGGCGCGCCACCGATGCCCTTGATCGCCGGCAAGCGCAGCTCCATCGGTCCGGTCGGAACATCGACCGGCTGCGCGCCAAGCTCCAGCAAGCGTCCGTAGGCGTGATGGGCATCGCGGACCCGGAAGGCCATGCCGCAGGCGGAGGCGCCGTGCTCCTCGGCAAAATAGTGGGCGAGGCTCTTGGGCTCGCGATTGACGATGAAGTTGATGCCGTTTTGGCGCCAGAGCGTCACCTGCTTGGAGCGATGGTCGGCCACGGGCAGGAACCCGAGGCTGGTGAAGACCTGCTCCAACTGACTCGGATCGGGGGCGGCAAACTCGACGAACTCGAATCCGTCCAGGCCAATGGGGTTTTCGAAGAGATCGGGCATCCTATCCTCCTGCCGGCGCACAGTCGGCGAGCGTACCCTTTAGATTTAGGATTGCGCCCAACGGATCAAAACTCGCTATTTGCCCGAAAGCGCTGGCAGCCAAGTGGATGCAAACCAGTTCCTAGACGGTCGCGGGCTTCAGCGTCTCCGGCCGGTACCTGATCGCGGCGCGAGTCAGGATGAACAGGGTTACCGCGTTCAGGATGTGCCACAGGAAGTGGCTGCCCAGCACATAGCCATCGAAGGTGAAGGCGTCGCACAGGCTACGGTCGACGGTGCGCAGGGTCATGGATACGGCGAAGACGGCGCCCGCAGCCAGGACGGAGCCGGCGGCGGGTTCGCGCTTGACCGCCAGCCAAGCGCCCACGGCGAGCAAGGCCACCAGCGCGGGCAGATAGGATTCCGTACCGTTGAGGCAGATGCCGGCGGCGGGGCAAAGTCCCCCGGCGCTGGACAACATGGCGACGAAAAGGCCCAGCAGCAGGGCTGTCATCCAAAAGCCGCAGCGCAGGAAGTAGACGCAGGCGACGCCCATGTAGAGCAGCATGAAGAGCGCAATGGGAATGACGTCGGCCAGGGCGGCCCAGCGGGTGGCAAAGGTATGAAAAAGGAAGCTGCCGATGCCGATAGCGATCACCAATAGCCCGAGCAGCCATTGTACCAGGTGCCGGCGTTCGGGCGGCAGGCGCCAAAGCATGCGAAGTGCTATCAGTCCGGCAATGATAAAGGCGGCGTTGGTGACGGCGTTGACCGGTTCCGCCAGGAAGGACGGATCGAGCCCGCGCTCGCAATAGCCGAAGATCTTGTAGTCCTGGCTCATCGCCGATCCCTCATGCCGCGCCGTGGTAGAAGTAGATGCCGAGGCCCGAAGTGAAGATGATCTGTCCGCCCAAGGCATGCAGCAGGCAAGCAAAGCCGAAGGAACGCTTCCGGGCATAAGCCCAGGCGAAGATCAAGCCGCCCATGGTCGTGAGGATCAGCGCGGGCCAGTTCATGAAAAACAGATGCGCCAAGCCGAAACAGAACGCATTGATCAGGATCGCAATGCGGACGTTTGGGAAGAGGTGGCCATAGCGCTCGAAGAACAGCACCCGATAGACGATCTCTTGCGGCAGGGCCGACAGGAAGGGATAGAGGATCATGACCCTGATCCAGAGATCGGTGGCGTTGAGAGGCAGCGACAGAAGGCGCCAGGGCGCCAGCCAAAGCACCAGCGCGCCGGCGATTGCAGAGGTGCCCACCACGAACAGCAGCGCGAAGCGCCAATCGGCAACCAGGCGTCCTTCGATCAGGGAGCGCCAGCAGAAGCCGGGCGTGAAGAACAGAAGAAGTACGCTACCGATGGTGACGCCGGTCAGCGCAGACCACATGATGTCCGGCGACATGGCGAAGGCCATGACCAAGGGCAATGCGAGGAAGATCAGGAGAAACTCGGCCCAAAGACGCGGCGCGCCGCCAAGCGTTCTGACCGTCGCCGTGTCGCTCATGCATCCTCTCTATCCTGGACCAGCAGCAGAAATAGGCGCTAAGCCTGTGAAAGCCTAGAGTCTTCTGTGTCGCGCTTCTCACTCTAGACTGATCTTGCAGCAATACGATGGCCGCTGCCGCAGCCTTCTCTTCTCGTTTGCAAAGGCTTTCCTCTTCGATGCGATCGATGACGCTATCCGAATTCTGCGACTATCACCGGCCGGCGCTGGAGGCTGAGGAGGCAAAGCACAACCTCATGCTTTTCATCCTTGCCAAGGCGATCGACAGCAAGAAGCCGAAGCTGCTCACCTGGTCCTTGGGCGGGCCCGGTGCCTGCGCGATCAAGATGCCCGATGGAGCGATTGTGCTGGGCGACCTCTCCGAGGCGCAGTGCCATGCCCTGGCCGAGGAGACCCAAGACCTACGCTATATCGCCGTGCTGGGGCCGGACGTGACGGCCAAGTGGTTTGTGGCGCGAGCCGAAGCACTGGGCCTCGCGTTTCAGCGGCCCATGCCGCAGCGCATTCTTACACTGCGAAGGCGGCCCTGTTACCCCGATGTCCAGGGCCAAGCGCGGGACGTGAGCGCTGAGGATGCGGAACTCTTGGCCGACTGGCTCACGGCGTTTGATCGAGAGGCCATTCCGGAGGATCCGCCTCGGCCCCGCAAGCGGCTGTTGGCGTTGGCGGGAAGCGGGGACTACCTCTTTTGGATGGTTGATGGAGCGCCGGTCTCTCTCGCCGGAATCGTGCGGCGAACCCGGCGGATCGGTGCCATCGCCGCGGTCTACACGCCACCCGAATGCAGGGGTCGGGGCTACGCCGGCGCCGCAACCGCGGCGATTGTGGAGCGCGTCTTTGCCGAAGGACGGGACACAGCCTGCCTCTATGTCGACCTGCGCAATCCGGCCTCCAACCGCACCTATGCCAAGGTCGGGTTCGCGCCGCTCTGCGAGTCCTGGTTCTTCGCGCGAAAGCTGGACTGAGGCCGGCCATCCGCTAGGCGATGTGGGGCTATGCGTTCCTGCTGGGCGGACAGGCCGCGCACGGCACGTTAGAATGGCGTCGAACGGACGGTGGGAGGCCAGCTATGAGCCGCAAGACGGGTCGTTGCCTCTGTGGCGCGGTGACCTACGAATACGAGGGGCCGGAGAACTGGTGCGCCCACTGCCATTGCGAGAGCTGCCGGCGCAACACCGCTTCGCCTTTCACCACCTTTGTCGGTGTGCCAAACGGTGCCTATCGCTTCACTGGAAAGACGCCAAAGGTCTACGAGTCGTCTCCTGGCGTCCGCCGGCATTTCTGCGACCGTTGCGGCACGCCAATTGCCTATGAGGCGGACCGCTTTCCCGATGAAATCCACTTCTACGCGGCTGGCCTGGATGACCCGAGCCTGATCGAGCCGAAGGGCCACGTGCACTGCGCCGAGATGTTGCCATGGGTCAAGTTGGCTGATCGCCTGCCTCGCTATGCTCATAGCAGTAGTGGCGATGCACAGCCCACGCAGAATGAGTGAGGACATGAAAGCAGATTGCATTTTGACTGGGGGGCCGATCTTTCTCCGTCTGGGAGAGCCTTTGGCTGAAGCGCTGGCTATTCGCGGCAATCGGGTGTTGGCAGCCGGCAACAGCTCTGACATCGAAGCTTTGGCAGGCCCCGAAACTCGTCGCATCGATCTGGCCGGCCGTGCAGTCGTGCCCGGCATCAACGACGGCCATCAGCACATGCTGCTCTTCGGGTTGGAGCAGAGCGAGGTCAACCTGCATCCGACCCAGCTTTCAACCATGGAAGAGCTGCTTGCCCGGATCGGCGCCAAGGCGCAGGAGACCCCGCCGGGCGAGTGGATCCTGGGGCGACGCTACGACCACTTCCACCTTACACCGGCGCGCCATCCCACCGCGGCAGAGCTCGACCGCGTGGCACCCGATAATCCCGTCTATATCACCCGCACCTGTGGGCACATGGGCGTCGCCAACAGCAGGGCGCTGGCTCTGGCCGGGGTTGGGCCCGATACACCCGACCCCAAAGGGGGCGAGTTGGGCCGCGATGACGCCGGGCAACCGAACGGCCTTCTGATGGAGACGGCGCAAGAGCTGATCAAGAAGGCCTTGCCGCCGCTCAGCCGGGAGCGGATGGTGCAGGCCCTGGAACTGGCCAACGACATTTTCCTCGCTCGTGGGATCACCAGTGTGACCGACGCGGGGCTCGGCCTCAGGCAGCAATTCGACGATTACCTGGCCTACCGCGCCGCTGCCGACAGCGGCCGCCTCAAGGTCCGCACCTATCTGGCGCTCACAGGCGGACCCAACGGCATCGAACGGCAGGCCGAAGCCGAGCGCCTGATGACCGGACAAGGCGACGAGCGCCTCAAGATCGGCCCGGTCAAGCTCTTCGCGGATGGCAGCGCCGGCGGCAAGACCGCGGCCATGACGCTGCCTTACACCTGCGCCTGCGACAACCGCGGGCTCTTCGTCTACAGCGACGAGGAATTGAACCACTGGGCGGAAACCTATCACCGAAAAGGCTACCAGCTTGCCATCCATGCCATCGGCGACGCCGCCATCGATCAGAGCGTGACGGCCGTCAAGCGGGCGCTCGCCGGCGCGCCGCGGACCAACCATCGTCATCGCATCGAGCATTGCGGCTTCACTCGGCCGGATCAGATTGCAGACATGGCGCGGCTCGGCATGATCCCGGCACCGCAACCCATCTTCGTCTACGAGTTCGGCGAGCTTTACGTCGATATCTTGGGTGAGGACCGCCCAGCCGGCGCCTATCCCATGCGCAGCTGGCGCGACGCCGGTCTGAAGCCGGTGGCCTCTACCGATACGCCGGTGTCGGACTTCGACCCCATGAAGAACCTCTATTGCATGGTGACCCGCAAGACGGATCGCGGCCGCGTGCTGGGCCAGGACGAGCGCCTTACCATGGAAGAGGCTCTGGCCGCCATGACCGAGTACGGCGCCCATGGCAGCTTCTCGGAGAAAGAGAAGGGACGGCTGACGGCCGGTCAACTGGCCGATGTGGCTGTGTTGGACCGGGACATCTTTGCAGTCGAGCCCGAGATGCTCCTGGAAACGCAGGTCGACATGACCCTGCTCGACGGAGACGTCGTCTACCAGCGGACGTGAGACCGGGAGGAGCAAGGATGCAGCAGGGCAGCATCGCGCAGAGTAGCGAAACGGTCTCAGTCGAGCCGATCACACCTCATGTCGGGGCGGTGGTACGGGGCGTCACCTTGGGCGGGGACATGGCAGAGCATGACTTGGCGGCGGTGCGTGAGGCGCTGGCCCGTCATCTCGTGGTCGTTGTGCCGGAACAGGAACTCTCCGCCGAAGCGCTGCGGGATTTCACCGCGCAGTTCGGGCCGCTCTTCCTGCATCATGCCGGGGAAGGCGTTCTGCGCGTCATCGGCGTGCCCGAAGTGCTGGAAATGCGCAAGGAGCCGGACGGCAAGCGCCTTTTCGGCGGCAGTGACTGGCACGCCGACGTCACCTTTCGCAAACCCGCCGGCTATCTCTCGGTCTTGCATGCCTTGATCGTGCCGCCGGTCGGTGGGGATACGGGATTTGCCAGCACAGTTGCCGCATTCGCCGCCCTTTCGCCGACGATGCAGGACCTGCTGCGCAGCCTCAAGGCCGTGCACAGCTATGACGGCCCCGGTCGGCCCGACCATCCGATGGAGACGGCGGTTCATCCCGTGGTACGCCGTCACCCGGAGACGGGGGCGGAGGGGCTCTACGTCAACCGTATGTTTGCCACCCGCTTCGAAGGCATGACCGAGGAAGAGAGCCGGCCGCTGATCGATTTCCTCGACCGGCACCAGAGCCGGCCGGAATTCACCTGCCGTATCTCCTGGCGAGCGGGGCAGGTGGTCATGTGGGACAACCGCTTTACCCTGCACTACCCGATCAACGACTTCAGCGGTCAGCGCCGCTTGCTCATCCGCTGCACGGCGCTTGAGGGGTAGGGAACAGCGGTCGCGGCGCCCGCTCAGGCCGTCCGCTTCTTCGTACCCTTCTTGTCCGTCGGCGCACCCTTGGTGGCGAAGCGCTGACCCTCGACCAGCTTTAAGAGGTCGAAGGAGCTGATCATACCGACCACACGCTTTTCGTGGGTCACCACCACGTGGTGGATCTTGTTCTTGCGCATGATCTTGGCGGCGACGCTGACGTCGTTGTAGGCCGGCACCGCCCGCACGCCGTTGGTCATCACCTTGCTGGCGGGGGTGGCGTCTTTGACCTTCGCAGCAAGGTCCGCCGTGGTGACGATGCCGAGCGCCTCCTTCTCCGGGCCAACGATGGGTAGCGCATGGATGCGGTTCCGCTCCATCAGGCCGCGCAGGTGCTCCACCGTGTGGTGGGGCTGCGCAGTGATAACGCGCTTGGCCATCAGGTCGGCGATCTTGACGTTCATGTTTGTCCCTATCATTGCTCGGGATAACGAGTTGAACGCAGACAGGTGCACGCAGCCTTGAGGCAAGTCAACGGGGCCGGGTGCTTTGCCGTCTCCTACGAACGTGTCGCTGGCGAGCGCTGAGCAAGCTGCGCTAGCGTAAGGCATAGGGGCGGCATCATCCGCGCCTGATAACTCCAGGGGACGGGAATGGAGATCGGCGGTTCATCCCGGGACGAGGGAGCCTTCGTCAAGCGCGCCATGCAGGCGGCGATCGGCATCGGCTTGTTGCTGCTGCTGATCTATTGGTGCTTCACCATCCTCAAGCCCTTCCTGGCGCCTATCGTCTGGGGCATCGTCATCGCGGTTGCGACCTATCCCCTCTACCTTCGGCTGCTGGTGGCGCTCGGCGGACGGAGGATGCTGAGCGCTGCGCTCTATGTTGTGGTTGGGCTTCTGGTCCTGATCGCTCCGTCCCTGGTGCTAGCCGGTACGCTGGTTGACGGGCTGCGCGCTCTTTCGAGCGCCATGACGCAGGGCTCCCTGGTTATTCCGGCGCCACCCCAAGCCGTCGAGACATGGCCCCTGATCGGCGAGCCGCTGTACCGTTTCTGGGATTTGGCATCGACCAACTTGCAAGCGGCACTTGGGCGTATCGGGCCGGAGCTGAACGCGATCGGTAGCTGGATGCTGGCCTTCGTCGGCCAAATCGGCGTTGGTCTGCTGCATTTCGTGATTGCCATCTTCATTGCGGCGGCCCTCTTGATCAACGCGGCCGGCGGAGAGCGGGTCGCTCATGATCTTGCCGTCCGCTTGGTGGGAGAGCGCGGCAGCGCCTACATCGATCTGGCGCGTGCGACGATCCGCAGTGTCGCCCGAGGGATTATCGGTATTGCCCTGCTGCAAGCCATCCTGGCCGGCCTTGGTTTCTTGGCAGTAGGCATTCCCGCAGCGGGGCTGCTGGCGCTGGTCTGCCTCATTCTGATCGTCCTGCAGGTTGGACCGGTGCCGGTCCTGCTGCCCGCCGTGATCTACGTCTTCTCCTCTGCCGATACGGTGACCGCGATCATCTTCCTGATTTGGTGCGTCTTCGTGACGTCGATCGATAACGTTCTGAAGCCTTTCCTGTTAGGGCGCGGCGTCGACGTGCCGATGTTGGTCATCTTCCTGGGTGCGATCGGTGGGGTGCTGTCGTCCGGCATCCTCGGGCTCTTCGTCGGACCGGTGGTGCTGGCGCTCGGCTACAGTGTCGTCAAAGCCTGGCTTGAAGAGACTCGGCACAGGTCAGAGACGCAATAAGGGCCTGCTTTTCCCGAATACTTCCTGAGCGGGTGGCTCGACAGCTCGCCGCGTTCAGCGCATGCTCGGAGGGTCGGGGACGCCAGGAGACGCGAGAAACCTGCAGGAGGCAGACGGCCCCCAACAGACGACAGGGAGGCGACAATGCCGCGTTATCTGCACCGTGTCAGCTACACGACGGAAGCCGTACAAGCTATGGTCAAGCGACCGCACAACCGGAAGCGGGCTGCCGAGAAGCTCTTCAAAGCCGCCGGCGGCAAGATGGTCGACATGTACTTCTGCTTTGGCGACTACGACGTGGTCGTCATTTCCGAGTTTCCCAACAACGTCGATGCGGCAGCAGTTGCTATGGCCGTCGGTGCGAGCGGTGGCTTCTCCAAGGTCGACACAACGGTGCTGATCTCGATGAACGAGGCGGTCGACGCTATGAAGAAGTCGAGCGAATTGACCGGCAGCTTTAAGGCGCCTGCCGGATAGGCGCGTCTCTTGCGGCTTCGCGGCGGTCGCCGTGGTGTGACGGATCGCTGCTCTTGTCGCAGCCGATTGAGATAAGCCATAGCGTCCTCACGCCGTCGCCGGCTATTCTACTTGCTCAAGGTGGCGTTCGCCCGTTTGGTGAGCGGTAGGACCCAAAGAGAGCAGGGGCGTGTTGGAGTCGGTCTTCATTGCAATAGCATTCATGCTTGGGTTCGCCGCCAGGCAGATCTCCCTGCCGCCGCTTGTGGGGTTCCTGGCCGCCGGTTTTGCCTTGAGCGCTTTCGGCTACGAGAGCAGTCCGCTGCTGAACCAGCTTGCCGATCTTGGCGTGACCCTGCTGCTTTTCTCCATCGGACTGAAGCTGAAGCTTGCGACCTTGCTGAAACCGGAGGTCTGGGCCGGCGCTAGCCTGCACATGGCCATTACGGTGGTCGTGTTCGGCCTCGTCATCTTCGCCTTAAGCGCCACGGGTATTCATCTCTTCGTCGGCATGGACCTTGCGACCAGCGCGCTGGTCGCCTTCGCGCTCAGCTTTTCCAGCACCGTCTTCGCGGTCAAAACCCTCGAGGAAAAGGGAGAGATGAAGTCGCTGCACGGGCGGGTCGCTGTCGGCATCCTGATCATGCAGGACATCATCGCGGTGCTCTTCATTACTTTTTCGACGGGCAAGCTGCCGTCGCTTTGGGCCTTTGCGCTCGTCGGGTTGGTGTTCCTGCGCCCGCTGCTTTTCTTCATCATGGACCGTTGCGGCCATGGCGAGCTGGTCCCGCTCTATGGGCTCTTTGCCGCCTTGGTTCTGGGGGCAGCCGCCTTCGACCTTGTGGGCATGAAGGCAGACCTCGGGGCCTTGGTGCTGGGCGTGTTGCTGTCCAAGCACCGGCTCGCTGGAGAGATCTCCGACTCCTTGCTGAGCTTCAAGGACGTGATGCTGGTCGGCTTCTTCCTCAACATCGGGCTGACGGGCAGCATTAGCGCCGAGGCGGTCATGGTTGCGCTGCTTTTCGTCGTGCTGCTGCCGTTCAAGGTTGGCCTTTTCTTCCTGCTGCTGACCCGCTTTCGACTGCGGGCCAGCAGCGCGTCCTTGGCATCGCTGTGCCTTGCCAACTACAGCGAGTTTGGCCTCATCGTCGGCGCCATCGGAGTGACCAACGGATGGCTGTCGCCGGACTGGCTTGCGGTCATCGCCATCGCACTGGCGACCACCTTCGTGATCGGCGCGCCGCTCAACGCCATGTCACGTGGGCTCTATGACCGCTTTCATGACCGCCTCGTGCGTTGGCAGAGCCCGGAACGTCACGCGGACGATCAGCCGGTGCACCTCGGCGAGTCCCGCATTGCCATCCTTGGAATGGGGCGCATCGGGGCGGCGGCCTACGACCATATGCTTGGGCTCTACGGCGACAAGATCGTCGGTGTCGATAGCGATGCCGACAAGGTGACGGCACATCAGGAGGCTGGACGCAACGTCGTGCTGGGAGACGCCACCGATGCGGATTTTTGGGACCGCGTGCACCCTGGCGATGTCAGCCTGGTGATGCTGGCACTGCCGGAGCTAAGCGCCAACCTGGACATGATCGAACGCCTGACCCGCAGCCGCTTCGATGGCATGATCGCGGCTGTGGCTCGTTTTCCGGACGAGGTGGCGGCGCTGGAGGCGGCGGGCGTTCATCTGGCGGTCGACAGTGTGACCGAGGCCGGCGCTGGCTTTGCAGGCCATGTGCAGCGGCGCCTTGAGGATGAGCTTGCGGCCATGGGAATCAAGCCGACCTGAGTGCACTGAACGAGTGTGACGGAATACACAATCCACGGCGCTAAGCGTGAATTAGTTAACAATACAAGGGAAGAATGTGCTTTCTTTATCACAAGGCGGCGGCACCAGATGGCGTAGCCTTTTGTGGTGCCGACCCCGCATGTGCCGGGGGAAGCCTTTTCCGCGTATCTCGTCGAGCTACGAGACAAGGCGCGGCAGGTGGGGACGGCCGCTTCGGGATCGAGGGGGATAATCGTGACGCTGCTGCAACGATGACAGGCTGTTAGCTTCGGGCTTTGTCCTGGAGCGGCCTTTTGCTGCTCGAGGGAGCCGGTCGGAGCCAGCCAGATTCACATCAAGCATACCCGCGCCGTGTGGCAACAAGCAGGTCGTCGGACCTTCAGTGGCCCTTGTCGGTGCGCGTTTTGCCGTCGGTCGGTAGCGCTGCCTGCACTCTCCTCGGAACGTTGAAACGCCAAGAGTACACCGCTTGCGCTTGGCGGGCGTATCCGCACGGCAAACGCCGCGGTGGGAAGGAGATATGATGACTAGCTTGACGGAAAGACCAACCAAGGTGAACGAGATTCCCTGTTGCCCGGTGCTGACGGCAGAGCCCTGCTGCGACCGGCTGACCTTCGACTACCGCCTGATTAATCGCATCGGCGATATTCCCGTCGAGGTCAAGATCAGCGTCTTGTTCGAGCGCTGCCCCGGGCCCCTGTCCTTGGGTGATCTCGTCTACTCGACGACGCTATTGCCGGGCGAGCGGGTGCGCCTCTTCAGTGCCAGCCGCAAGAACCGTTTTACCTTCGATCGCGAGTCCGAGGTGAGCTACCGTCACGAGCAGACCTCGGAAGAGAGCTTCTACATGAGCTCCATGAGCCGCTTTATGTCCGATCTGTCGGTGCGGGAGGATATCGACTCCGACCGGTCGAGCTCCGGCTCGTTCAAGACGGACGGCAGCGTTTCCGGTGCGCTCGAGACCTTCTTCTTCGGCCCCTCGGCCAGCGCCAGCGGTTCGCACAACGCCTCTTCCTCGCTCGACTTTACCCGCGAGCTGCGCAGCCATGCCGAGTCCTCGCATGAGCGTTCGGTCCAGGCGACGCGTGCGGCGAGCTCGGTTTCCGTCGGTGAAGTGCAGAGCCGCGTTCATGCGGAAGGGGAGTCGGAAAGCACCTTCGAGTCCGCGACCCGCACTCTCCACAATCCCAACCGCTGTCATGCGGTGACCTACTTCGCCTATCAGATCGACAAGACGCAGATCATTCGTTTCAAGGTGACGGCGATCACCCGGCGCGTTGTGGATTCGGCTGCCGATAGCAAGGTGGAAGTTCTGCCGCCGCGCTATTCGGGCGACGTTTCGGTCATTCCGCAGGGCGTTTTGGCAACCGACAAACAGCGTGTCACGGTCGAGTCTGTCGCCCGGGGCAGCGGAGCGGCCGATCGGGCCGGATTGATCTCGACCGGCGGCGATGCGAGCCCGCAGTTCGAAGGGCGGTTCGTCGGGGCGCAGTCCACTGTCGGGCAGCGCTTCAAGGCAGCGCAGCCGATCTCGCGTGAAGAGCGGGAAAAGGCGCTGAGAGCCGTCGACGAAGAACTCGTGTCGGCCGGGCTGCTCGACAAGGTCGGCGGCAACGTCAATCCGAAGCTGGCGGCGGAGCTGTCGTTCGAGATCAAGACCTGCCTGCCGACGCCGGCCATTCTGGTCAAAGGTTGCCTCGACGACTGTAATGTCTGCGAGCCGGCACTGCAGTCTGAGATCAAGTTGGACCTCACTCGCAAGGAGCTCGAGAACAAGCTGCTCGCGAAGCAGATCGAGCTGCTCGAGAAGTCGCAGGAGTATCGTTGCTGTCCGGCTGGCGAGGAAGAAGAGGACGACGACTAAAGCTCGGCTCCCCTTTCGGGAGCATATCGAGAACGGTTAGTCTGGATCAGCGGCGCGCCGGCTTTGTTCGGCGCGCCGCTGAGCCTGCCGATTTGGACTGGGGAAGGAGCGGAACTGGAAGGGCACACGCCCTTCCAACTTGTCTTGGGACGGCGATAGTCCGAACCTCTGACGATAAGCGCGAGCGAAGTACTCCCGCGAGGAGAAGCCGCAGGCGACCGCGACCTCCAGGATGGACAGATCGGTCTGCATGAGGATGCTGCGCGCCCGGTCAAGCCGGACTTCCAGGTAGTACTGTACGGCAGTGACGCCGGTATGCGCCTTGAACAGGCGCTCGAGTTGCCGTTGCGAGATGCTGGCTCGCTTGGCGATCGCGGCCAGTGGCAGCGGTGCTTCGAGGGTGCGCTCCATGGCGGCAATGGCCAGGCGCAGCGTATCGGGCATGGCATAGCCGGCCGGTTCATGAGTGGCCGAATCCTGGCCTTCGCTGCCGGCGCGCAAGCGATCATGAAAGATGTAGCGGGCGGCTGCATTGGCGAGATCGAGCCCGAAGCGTCGGCGGATCATCTCCAAGGCCAGGTCGCTTGAGGCGGTGCCGCCGCAGCAGGTCAGCCGCCCATCGTCGATGACGAAAAGATCCTCGGTGACCTCCAGTTCGGGAAAGAGCTCTCGGCAAGCGGCGATATGCTCGTAGTGCACGGTTGCCTGCCGCCCCGCCAAAAGTCCGGCGAAAGCCAAGACGAAGGCGCCGGTATCGATCGCGCCGAGTGCCGCACCTTGCCTGGTGTGCTGCTTGAGCCAGTCGAACAGTCGCCGGTCGCAATAGGCCTCCGGCGCCCAGCTCGCGCTGACGATGACGTAGTCGTAGCGCCCCACAGAGTCGTCCAGTGTGCGCGTGCCTGCGATCTCCAAGCCGTTGCTAGCTGACAGCGGCCCCCCGCTAAGCGAGATCATGTCCCAGTCATAGAGTGTATTGCCGGTCAGGTAGTTCGCCGCACGGAAGGGGTCCAGGAAGGCCATGGTCGCAAGCGCGTTGAAGGCCGGCAACAGGAGGACGGCGATTGAGGTGCTGTCTTGAGCCTGGCGCTGTTGTGGGAGCCTTGGCTTGCCTGTACCGGCGCCTTCCATTTGCTGTCTGGCGGAAAAATTCCTGTTCATGGCGAAAATATACAGGTCTTCGCAGAAATCCGGAAGAGACTGAGGGTCTTAACCGGAGGCCGGCATGGCAAGGAAAGGGCAGCAGCCGAACGTTGTGCTGATCATGGCCGATCAGCTCGCGCCGCACTTCTTGCCTTGCTACGGACACCCTGTGGTCAAGGCGCCGACGATCGCGCGACTGGCCGATGAAGGGGTCGTGTTCGACGCCGCCTACACCAATTCGCCGCTCTGTGCGCCGTCGCGCTTTTCCATGATGAGCGGTCGCCTACCCTCCAAGATTGCCGCCTGGGACAATGCCGTCGAATTCCCCGCTGAGATACCGACCTTCGCCCACTACCTCGCGGCCGAAGGCTATCGCTGTTGTCTCAGCGGCAAGATGCACTTCGTTGGTCCCGACCAGCTGCATGGCTTCGATGCCCGCCTGACCACCGATGTCTATCCGGCCGACTTCACCTGGCATCCGGAGTGGGATAGGCCGGGCGAGCGACTCGACTGGTACCACACCATGGACGTCGTGCTGCAGGCCGGCGTCTGCACGCGCTCCCTCTACCTCGACTATGACGACGAGGCGGTTTTCCACGCGAAGCGCTACCTCTTCGAACGAGCGCGGGCGGATGACGGCACGCCCTTCCTGCTCACGCTTGCCATGATCCAGCCGCACGATCCCTACCTCTGCCGGCAGGAGACCTGGGACCTCTACAAAGACGAAGACATCGATCTGCCGAAGACGCCCCATGGCAGCGTCGCCGAGGATCCGCATTCGGCGCGCCTGCGCCAGGTCTACGGCGCCAGAGAGATCGACCTCGACGACGCGACACTGCGCCGGGCCCGTCGCGCCTACTACGGGTCGATCTTCGATGTCGACCGCAAGATTGCCGAGGTCTTGCAGGCCCTGGAGGAGGCGGGCTTCGCCGACAACACGGTGATCATCTTCACCGCCGACCACGGGGACATGCTTGGAGAGCGAGGGCTCTGGTTCAAGATGAGTTTCTTCGAGCATTCAGCGCGAGTGCCGCTGATCGTTCATGCGCCGAAACGCTTTGCCCCGCGCCGGGTTGCTGCCGCCGTGTCGCTGGTCGATCTCTTGCCGGCCTTCGTTGAGTTGGCGCGCGACGGGGATGCCGGTGACTACGCGACGCCTCTGGAGGGCCGCTCCCTGCTGCCCCACCTTGCGGGTAGCGACGGCCATGACGAGGTGATCGGCGAGTACTACGGCGAAGGAACGCAAGAGCCGATCTTCATGGTCCGGCGCGGCAGCCGTAAGTTCATACGGGCGGACAGAGACCCGGATCAGCTCTACGATCTGGATAGCGACCCACAGGAGACGCGCAACTTGGCGTCCGAGCCTGCTGAGCGCGTCACCGTTGAGCGGCTGCGGCAGGAGATTGCCGCGACCTACGACACGGCCGCGCTCAAGCGGGCGGTGCTGGAGAGCCAGAGTCGCCGCCGGCTGCTGCAGGGCGTGATGCTTAAGCAAGGCATCTCATGGGACTACCAGCCACAGCAAGACGCTGCGCGCGCTTACGTGCGCAACAACCAACCGATCTACGAGCTGGAGAAGAAGGGCCGCTTCCCGCGCTGCTAGCGCGCGAGAGCCCGGGCGAGACAAGGGAGACGAGGTGAGTATGGAAAGGCTGAGCCGGGAAGACCTGGAGAAGGTCGGCAAGGGATTCGACCCTGTCGCGGCCCGCTCCTGGTCGCTCAACACCGAGTGCTATCGGTCCCCGAAGTTCCTCGAAGTCGAGCGGACGGAGATCTTCCGTAAGAGCTGGCAGTTCCTCTGCCACGAAGAGAGGCTGCGACAGCCGGGCAGCTACGTCACCGGCGACATTCAGGGTCAGAGCATCTTCGCGACCCGCGATGCGGACGGTGAACTGCGTGCCTTCTACAACGTCTGTAAGCATCGCGGCCATGAGCTGTTGCAGGGCGAGGGGCGGACGAAGATGATCACCTGCCCCCTATCACGCCTGGGCCTACAGGCTCGACGGAACGCTCTACTCGGCGCGCCACTGCGAGATGGTCGAGAACTTCGAGAAGGGGCAGATCCGCCTGACGCCCGTTCGCGTCGAGGTCTTCTGCCATCTGGTGTTCGTCAACCTCGACCCCGATGCGCCGTCCCTGGCGGAGCAGTCGGGCGCTCTTGCCAATGAGATCCTGGGCTACGCGCCGGACATCGGCGAGCTGACCTTCGCGCACCGCCTGACCTACCGCATTCAGGCCAACTGGAAGGCCGTCGTCGACAACTTCCTGGAGTGCTACCACTGCGCGGTCGCGCACAAGGACTTCGTTACCCTGGTGGAGATGGAGACCTATAAGGTGACGACCCACGGGATCTACTCCAGCCACATGGCGAAGGCCGGGCGTCAGGACAATAAGGCCTACGATATCGAGGACGCCAGCGTGACCGATCATGCGGTCTGGTATCTTTGGCCCAACACCACGCTGATGCGCTATCCCGGCCGCGGCAACTTCATGGTCTGGCGCTTTATCCCGCTCGGCCCGGAAGAGACCTACGAGGAGTTCGATTTCTTCCTCGAAACGGGCACGCCGAACGAGGCCGAGCGGGAAGCCATCCGTTTCGTCGACGAGGTCTTGCAGCCGGAAGACATCGGGTTGGTCGAAAGCGTGCAGCGCGGCATGCGCACGCCAGCCTTCCAGCAGGGCCGCTACGTGGTCGACGCCGAAGGTTCGGGCATGAGCGAACATGCGGTGCATCACTTCCACGGCATGGTGCTCGATGCCTATCGCCGAGCCGCCGCGCCATGAGCGAGGTTGCGCAGGGCCACTTGGCGGGTCGGGTCGCTGTGGTGACCGGCGGCTGTGGCGGTATCGGCCAGGCCATCTGCGCCCGTTTTGCCAAAGAAGGCGCCAAAGTCTACGCCGCCGACATCTCGGATGATGGCATGGGCGAGGAAGGCGCGGTCACCTTCCACCGCACCGATGTGACAAGCGAAGACAGCGTTTCTGCGCTGATGACTGCAATTGATGATAACGATGGCAAGCTTGACGTTCTGGTCAACGCCGCCGGCATCGAGATTGAGAAGACGGTCGAGGAGACCTCGCTTGAGGACTGGAATCGGATCTTCGCGATCAACGTCACCGGGATGTTCCTGACCTCGAAGCACGCGCTACCACTCATGCGTAAGGCGGGCGGCGGCTCGATCGTAAACTTCGGCTCCTACGACGGCTTCATCGCCGACCCGAGCCTCGCGGCCTACTGCGCCACGAAGGGCGCGGTGCATGCCCTGACCCGGGCCATGGCCTGCGATCACGGGCCGGAGAACATCCGCGTCAACGCGGTCTGCCCTGGCTACATCGACACACCCATGCTGCAGAGCTTCTGCGGTAGCGCCGGCGATATCGAGAGTCTGAAAAGCGAGGTGCGGCATATCCATCCGCTGCGGCGCTACGGCACGCCCGAGGACGTGGCAAACCTGGTCAACTGGCTGGCGGGCGATGAGGCGCGCTATGCCTCCGGCCAGCTTTGGGTGCTTGACGGAGGCCTGACCGCCCAGGCCCAGCAGATGCGGCTATAAACGATGGCCAAGGGACTAGAGGGGAAGCGTGCACTCGTTACGGGCGGCAGCCGCGGTATCGGGCGCTCGATCGTCGAGGCCTTCATGGAGGAAGGCGCCCAGGTGCTGACCTGCGGCCGCAACAGCACGCCAACCGATCTTCCGCTGGGGGTAGCGTGGCACTCGGCTGATGTCAGCGACCGGCAGCAGGCGGAAGAACTGGTTGCGGTGACGCAGGCGCAATTGGGGGGTATCGACATCCTGGTCAACAACGCCGGGGTTCAGATCGAAAAGACCGTGGCGGAGAGCAGCGACGAGGACTGGGAGCGGCTGATGGGCGTCAACGCCAAGGCTGTGTTCCAGCTTTGCCGCAGCGTCATTCCGGTCATGGCCGGGCAGGGCGGCGGGGCGATCATCAACATCGGCTCGATCAGCGCCAGCCATGCCGACCCCAAGATGGCGCTCTACAACGCCTCCAAGGCTTTCGTTCAGGGATTGACCCGCTCCATCGCCGTCGACCATGGACCCCAGGGCATCCGCTGCAACGCCATCGCGCCCGGCTGGATCCTGACGGAGATGGCGGACTCTGCCTTCGATCTGGCACGCGATCCCGCCGCGGCGCGGGCCGATGCGGCGGCGCGGCATCCGGTCGGGAGGCTCGGAACGCCGGACGACATCGCACAAGCGGCCGTCTGGCTTGCCTCGGCCGAGGCCGCCTTCGTCAACGGCCAGACGATCACGGTCGACGGCGGCCTGGTCGCGGCTTCGCCGCTCAGGCCCGAGTTGTTTTAGGAGGAGCTTTCCATGACCGCCTTTCCCGAGACGGTGGAGCGCGTTGGTATCGTCGGTGCCGGCGTGATCGGCGCAAGCTGGGCCAGCCTCTTTCTGGCGGCCGGCAAGGAGGTCGAGCTCTTCGATCCTGCATCCAACGCCGAGGAGGACACGCGCCGCTACATCGAGACCGCTTGGCCCAGCCTCAACCAGCTGGGGCTCGTGACGGCCGGCGCGTCACCGGAGCGTATCCGCTTCGTTGGCGATGTGGCGAGTGCCGTGGCCGAGGCACAGTTCGTGCAGGAGAGCGTGCCGGAACGTCTCGAGGTGAAGCATGAGATCTACGGTCAGATCGAGGCTGCCCTGCCGCCGGACGCCTTGGTCGCCACCAGCTCCTCCGGCCTGCTGCTGAGCGACCTGCAAGCCTCTTGGCGCGATCCGAGCCGGATTGTTCTAGGGCATCCCTTCAATCCTCCACATTTGATCCCGCTGGTCGAACTGCTCGGCAACGAGCGGACCGCGCTTGGGGCGCTCGACTTCGCCCGAGCGGTCTACGAAGGCTGCGGCAAGGTGACGATCCGCGTGAACAAGGAAGTGCCGGGCCATGTCGCCAATCGCCTGCAGGCCGCTTTGTGGCGGGAGGCGATCGACTTGGTCCTTCAGGGCGTCGCGAGCGTCGAAGACGTCGACAAGGCGGTGACGGCGGGGCCTGGTCTGCGCTGGTCGGTCATGGGGCCGCACATGCTGTTCAGTCTCGGGAGCGGTGGTGCCGGCATGGAGGGATTCTGCGCCCGCTACGGCGACAGCTTTCATCGCTGGTGGGACAGCATGAACGCGCCGCGGTTGGACGAGGAGGCAGGGCGTGTTTTGAGCGAAGGGATAATCGAGGAGGAGCGGGGTCGGAGTTTCGCCGAACTCGCTGCCGAGCGCGACCGCAAGCTGATTGCTGCTCTCAGAGCCTTGGCCTGATCAGCTTGTCAGACCGCTGGCCAACAAGGCGTCGCGCACGTTGTCGACAGCGACGGCGGCGAGGATCAGGCCCATCACTCGACTGAGGATGCTGGCGCCGGAGATGCCGATCACGCGGTTGATAAAGCCCGCCGCCAGCATGAGGATCAAGGCGCCCAGAATGACCAGCATCACCACTCCGGTCGTGATGGCCTGCTCGGTAATGCTGTAGCGGTTGTTGTCGGTCAGCACGACCACCGCCAACATGGCGCCGGGCGACGCCAAAGAAGGCACGGCCAGCGGAAAGACCGCCACGTCCTCCTTGCTTGGCCGGTTCTCGGACAGCTCGCTCTCAGGCTTGCCGGGGCCGAAGATCATCTGCAGTGCGAAGAGGAAAAGCACGATCCCTCCGGCAATCTGGAAGGAGACCAGAGAGATCTCCAGCGCTTCGAGCAGCAATTGCCCGCCGACGATAAAGGCAAGCAGGATGAGTGCCGAGATAAGGGCGGCACGAAACGCGACGCCGCGGCGCTCCTTGCTCGACATGGTGGCGGTCACGGCGATGAAGACGGGGACCGTGCCGATGGGATCGACCACCACCCAAACGGTTACAAACTCCCTGATGTAGTCGTCGATCGTCATGTCGTTGGCCTGGCTGGGCGGCTCGAAGTTAAGACCGTGCAGTGTCGACGGCCAAGATGCCGATCTGCAACGACTATTACCACAAAAATGCTGTTGCTCTTTGGTCCAGGCAGGCAGCGCAGGGGCTCTGAAAAGGGAGCTCCCCCGCTAGGGCGTGAACTGCTCTTTGAGGATGCGCTCTTCCAGGTTGTGCTCCGGGTCGAAGAGGAGGCGCAGGGTGCGGCTACGGTCCTCGCGCACCGTGACCCGCAGTACGTCGCGCACTTCCGTGTAGTCGGCGGTGGCACTGACCGGTCGCTTGTTGTGCTCCAGCACCTCCAGAGTGACCGTGGCCTCGTGCGGCAGCAGGGCGCCGCGCCAGCGCCGCGGCCGAAAGGCGCTAATCGGTGTCAAAGCCAAGAGCGGTGTGCCGATCGGCAGAATAGGGCCGTGGGCCGAAAGGTTGTAGGCCGTGCTCCCGGCGGGCGTGGCGACCATCACGCCGTCGCAGATCAACTCCGTCATGCGCGTCACCCCGTCGATGCTGATGCGCAGCTTGGCCGCCTGACGGCTCTCCCGGAACAGGGCCACTTCGTTGATCGCCATGGCCTGGATCTGCTGGCCGTCGAGGGTCTCGGCCTGCATCTGCAAGGGGTGGAGATTCACAGCCTCCGCCGAAGCCAGGCGCGCCGCCAGGCCGTCCTCCTCATAGCCGTTCATCAGGAAGCCGACGGTGCCGTAGTTCATGCCGTAAATCGCTGCCGCCCGGTCGAAGTGGGCGTGCAGCGTCTCCAGCATGAAGCCGTCGCCGCCGAGGGCGACAATGATCTCGGCACCGGCTACGGGACCGCCCCCATAGCGCTGTTCCAGGCGGTGGCGTGCTTCCTGCGCATCGGGGTCCGGTGAGGCGACGAAGGCGACGCTCTTCGTTTTCAGCTTGCGGCCGGCCGCCTTGTCCACGTGTTCAGGGGACTCGGCATGACGCGCATCGGCCCTGGCGCTGTCTTGTGTCTCGGGAGCAGGCATCCGGCGCGGGAAACTCCTGGACGGCGGGTTAAGGAGTCCAGTAAAGCGGAGCGACCAGCTTTGACAAGAACTTCCCGCGTGTGAGGAAGAGAAGGAGGCAGGGTGACGTTCAGCAGAATTCTATCCATGGTTCTGGGCGGTGCGGCCTTGGCGGCTTTGGCAGCCGGCCCCGGGCTGGCCCAAAATGCGGCAAGCTCAGCCGATAACGACCGCCATACCGGCTATTACTATCCCGAGCCCGGAAGCCAAGAGGTCTATGGCGCTCGTGCCGAGACCATGCCCCAGGCATCGCGCGGCCTGCGGCTTGGCTTCGTCACCGGTTTCACTGCCAAGCAATTGGAGGCGACCTACCCGCCGCCTTACGTGATGTTCGCCAAGGGGACGGAGGCGCAGAAGCTGATCATCGTCGCCATGGAGGACGACCGGGTGAACTCGATCTACCGCGCCCGGGGGCTCTTTGCGATGATGACGGCCTTCTCGCGCGGCCTACCGATCTTTCGCGAGAACGGTGTCGAGGACCGCTTCACCTTCTTCGATCTCGCCAAGCTGCTGGGCTTCGAGCAGATCACGATTACCGACGGGCACGACTTCGCCCATCGGGTGATCATCGAGTAGCGAAGCGCTCTAGAGTTCCCATATCGTCCGTTCGAGGCCGCTCTGCAGCAGCTCGCGGTGACCGCCAATCAGCGTTTCCAGCCCACCCACCTCGATGACGATCTGCGGCATGCTGGAAACGGCGCGGCCCCAGCGCTCGGACGACGCTTCGTAGAAAGCCAGCCGGGCGGTCTCGTCATCCAGCCGCGTCTCGGTGAAGGGGATGCCTTGCTGTGCGAGATGGGCCTTGGCCTTGTCGCAGTAGGGACAACCCGACTTGCTGTAGACGACAAGCTCAAAGCCGCGCTTGGCGTGGGGTGTGCCTGCCTGCTGCGAGGATTGGCTTAGCGCAGCCAAGGCGCCGGCTTCCTCGGCTTTCGGGGTTGGAACGGCACTTTCCGCCGGCGCATCCTCCTGCGCCGCGGGGGCTGGCGGCCGTGGGCTGGGCGGGCCGAAGGTGCGCAAGCCGAAGCGCTGCGCGATACGGTTCGCCTTCTCCAGGGTGGCGTCGTCGGCGGCGCCGCTCTTCTGAGCGACCAAGGCGAGACGCTCCAGCGCAATGCGCTCGCCATCGTCCAGCTCTTCGTCGAAGCTGGCCCGGATATGACGGACGATTTCCAGGTCGTTGCGGTTCACCGCGGTCATACATTGCTCCCCTCGAGCGTTGGATAGTCGGCGCTCGGCCCAGGGCGAGTTTTAGAGCTGTGCCCGAGTCGCCCGAAGTGGGGAAAGCCGATTTGTTGTGTATTGCCAGGCCTTTGTTTATTCGGCGCTTTCGCTTGGATAGATCACGATGCCGAGTTGTTCCTGCTGCCGGTGGACGGAGCCGACGTAGAAGCGGCTCAGGCTCTTGACATCGTCGCGGGCGCGAGCGCCGGCCGAGAGCAGAGTAAGCGGGCTCTGCCGGGTGCCGAACGTCAGGAGACGCACGTCATCCGGCTCTGGTAGCAGGCGCAACCAGCGCTGCACCGTCGGTACGTTGGCGAGCCCGGGGATGTCCTCGGTCATGTTGAGCCCATAAGCCTCGGCTTGCCCTAGCAGGCGGAAGCTCCAGCGCTGATTGAAGAGGGTGACGCTTTCGATCGTTTCCAGCCGGACAAGTGACTCGTCGATCACCACGAAGAGAGCATCACCATCGTGCCAGGCGGCCCCGATGCGGGTATTTGGGCCCAAGGCGCTGACCGGATAAGCACTGGCCGCAAGGCCACCTAAGCTCGGAATGCCGGTCAGCGCGGGATTGTTCTGCAGGCGGCGCACCTGCCCGTCGGCAACCTCGACTGCCAGGCTGGCTTGGCCGTTGCTGATCACGACACGGGAAACGCTGACGGTTTCTCCGCCCTCCACAGACAGCGTGACCTCTGCGGCCGTGGCGTTACCGGATTGAACGGCCGTCCACACAGCGAGCAAAAGCGCGGCGTATCGGCCAAGCTTTCGAAGTCTGATCACTGTCCCCGCCGTTCTGCTTACAGAAGCGTCTGCCGGAGGGGCGCTTTTCTCCCTACCCGCCGGTCACGCTCATATGACGTCCCACTGCGGGTCCCCGGCGGCGGCGATCGATGATGAAGTCGTGACCCTTCGGTTTGCGGGTGATCGCCTCCCGAATGGCCGCGATAAGCAGCTGATCGTCGTCGCTGGCGCGCAGCGGCTGGCGCAAATCGGCGGCGTCTTCTTGTCCCAGGCACATGTAAAGCGTGCCGGTGCAGGTCAAGCGGACGCGATTGCAGCTTTCGCAGAAATTGTGGGTCAAGGGTGTGATAAAGCCGATGCGTCCCCCGGTTTCCTTGACCTCGACATAGCGGGCGGGGCCGCCGGTCTTGTAGTCGATCTCATTCAAGGTCCAGCGCTTCTGCAACTCGGCCCGCAGCATGGACAGCGGCCAGTACTGCTCCAGGCGCGTCTCGCCGCCGATGTCGCCCATCGGCATGACCTCGATGAAGGTGAGGTCGTAGCCGCGCTCGCCGCACCAGGCGACGAGATTGTGGACCTCGTCATCGTTGACGCCCTTGAGGGCGACGCAGTTGATCTTGATCTTCAGGCCCGCGGCCTCGGCTGCGGCCAGACCGTCCATCACCTTGTCGAATTTGCCCCAGCGGGTGATCGCCGCGAACTTGTGCGGGTCAAGAGTGTCGATCGAGACGTTGAGGCGCTTCACGCCGGCCGCCACCAGTTCGTCCGCATAGCGAGCAAGCTGGCTGCCGTTGGTGGTCAAGGTCAGCTCGTTGAGCTCCCCGGTCTTGAGATGCCGGCCCAATCGCTCGATCAGCCACATGATGTTACGGCGCACCAGGGGTTCGCCGCCGGTCAGGCGCAGCTTCTTGACCCCAAGGCGGACGAAGGCGCTGCACAGGCGATCAAGCTCCTCCAGGCTCAAGACCTCGGCCTTGGGCAGGAAGGTCATGTCCTCCGACATGCAGTAGACGCAGCGGAAATCGCAGCGGTCGGTGACTGAAACACGCAGATAGCTGATGGCGCGCTGAAAAGGGTCGATCAAAGGCGCTTCGCCACCCGACTCCGAAACTACCATGCCACTGCTGCCCACGCTCTGCTCAAGCTTGTCCATACGTCCTGCCGTCCTCTTTCCGGGCTCTTTGCCGACCCGATATGTCTGTTTTGACATAATAAGCAATTCACGAGGGGATTTCGAGCCCTAAAGCTCCAGTCACGCCAAGCGGCGCAGGCCGAGCAGGCCCTCTGGGCTGTCTTGTCGGGCGCGGCGGTCGATCTCTTCGAAGGGCTCGATCACGGTCGCCAGGTGGCCGGCCGTGGCATTAAGGATTTGCTGCGCATCCAGGGCGATGGCGCAGTGGCCCTGCCAGAACAGCAGGTCGCCGCGCTGCCGGGGGCTATCCGGCGCCAGGACCTGGCCCAGGCCCGCTCCGCCCTTGGCCCACTGCATATCGCTATCCCGCGCCGCGCCATGGCCGGCAGCCCGCAGGGCAAGCTGCTGCAGGGCTGAGCAATCCAGACCGCGGCTGCTCTTTCCACCCCAGAGATAGGGGGACTCGAGAAAACGCTGCGCCGTCTTCACGTAGTCCGGCTCGCGCCAGTCGAGCGGGCGCAGGTGGTCTTTCCAGAGCCAGCCGCCGCCGTCGATCTCGGCATAGCGGCCGCTCTCGCCGATCACGCGAACCTGAGACCAGAAGTACAGGAACTTCCCCGTCGGTGCCTTGAGGGTCGCTTGCGGGAAGAGGGGTGTGCTGGTGGCCCAGACTCGGTGCGTGGCCGCGACCTCGCCAGGCTTCAACGCCTCTGCCGGCACATAGCCGACGTAGCCATCTTCTTCTAGCTGGACCCAAGCCCAGCCGTTGTCCGTGTCAAAGACTTGAACCGTTTCCCCGAAGAGCGCTTGGCTTTCCACCTCGGCGTCGGCGCGCGGCTCGCGGTGCAGATCGGCCAAGGAAACCGCGAGATAATGAGGGCTCGGCGCGACGAACCGGGCAGCCTCGACCTGGCCGCGCAGCGCTTCGTCTGCCAAGTCGGCGCGATAGGCATGGAGGCGGCGGTCGTGCGCGGTCACGACTTGGGCTCGCTGTCCTCGTCTTCTGCCGCGGCGACTTCTTTCAGGTAGTCGGCTGTGGTGCGCGGGACCGGGCGTTCGCCGGCCTTGAAGGGCGCGCTGTCGTCTTCGAACTGCACGATCACGCGGCAGTCGTCGCACATCATGATGCGTTCCACGGCGCTGCGGTCGCCGAACATCCAGTGCTTGCCGGCCAACTGCTCGCTGATTCGATCGATGGTCTGCTTGACCCCGAACGGCTTGCCGCAGCGGATGCAGTTGAACGGCAGAGCCTCGTTAAGCATCTCCGCGCCGCGCAGGCTGTCGGTGAAGTTGAGACGGGGTTTCAGGGTAATCACGCTCTCGGGGCAGGTGACCTTGCAGAGGCCACACTGCACGCAGGCCTCTTCGTTGAATCCGAGCCAGGGCCGCTCTTCCTTGTCCAGCAGCGCATTGGCCGGGCAGGCCGATACGCAGGCCAGGCAGAGCGTACAGCCGTCGGTATCGACCTCGATCGTGCCGAAGGGGGCGCCTTCCGGCAGCGGCAGGAACTCCACCGGGTTCGGTGCGTTGCGATGTAACTGGTCGAGCGCCAGGCGCATTTTGCTGCGCTTGCCGCCGATGGGCAGGAAGCTGCCGAGGGGCATGGCGCCGCGGTCGGGCAGGCCATAGAGCTTGCCTTCCACGGCGTCCGGGTCCTGGTCCTCGATGATCTCGAGCCGGCCGCCGCCATAGCCCAGCCCCTCCAGCACGGTCTCCAGGAGGGCAAGCTGGCTGGCGAGGCCGGCAAGCTCGCCCGACTTGTCCGGCCCGACCAGCACGACAAGCTGGCTGGCGCCATAGGCGAAAGCGCAGGCCAGGAAATCGAAGCCGATCTGGGTCACCTCGTTGACCGCGAAGGGCAGCACGCGGGCCGGCAGGCCGTCTCCGCCCCGTGCCATCAGCGAGATCATCTCCTCGCCGTGGCGTTCGTCGTGGACCAGCAGAGCCGGACGCTCGCCGCCGGTGCCGTGATAGGCGGCGAGCAGGGTGCGCAGGCGCTCGAAGAGCGAGTCGCCGGCAGGAAGCTGGTAGGTCGCCGCACCGGTCGGGCAGACGCTGGCGCACATGCCGCAGCCGCCGCAGATGTGCGGGTCAATCTCCACCGTGTCGCCGGCCGAGGTGATGGCGCCGACCGGGCAGACGTCGAGGCAGCGGGTGCAGCCCGTCTTCTTGCTGCGGCCGTGGGCGCAGATGTCGGGATCGTAGTTGACGTAACGCGGCTTCTCGAACTCGCCGACCAGGTCGCCGATCTCGAACAGGCACTTCTGAACCTCGGCGGGATTGCCTGGGTCAGGCCGGAAATAGCCGTCGCGCCGCTCGTGCGCCGGAAACAGCGGTGCATCCCCGGTCAGGTCCAGGATGAGGTCGCACTCGCTGAAGGCATTGTTCTGCGGCGGCTCGTAGGCCAGGACCAGCTTGGAGGAGGGCAGGGCCGGCGCGTAGCCGTCGACGTTGATCCCGAAGGCGCCGAGATGACCCTTTGCGCTGGTGATACGGCCGCGGAAGATCGGCACATCGATAACCCTAGGGGCCAGCACCTCGTCGCGGCCACTCAGCAGGATGGTGACGTCGAGGCGGCTCTTCAGTTGGCGCGCCGCCTCGATGGCGTTTTCGTCGTGGCCGTAGACGAGGCAGATGCCTTTGGACTCGAAGGCGACCGCTGGCGTTGGCTCGATGGCCAGCGAGGCCTCGGCGAGAAGCGCGGCGATCTTTGGCCCGGCGGCCTCCGCCTCGCGCGACCAGCCGGCCTTCTCCCGGATGTTGGCGAAGGCGATGTCCCGCGCGCTGCCGGTTTCGTCTGCGACCTCGGCGAAGAGCGGCGCTTCCTGGGTACAGGCGACGACAAGGCCGCCGTCCCCTCCCAGCATAGTCTCGTAGTTGCCGAGTTGTGCGCGGCAGAGCTGCGTCCCGACTTGAAGGTCATCGCCCTCGCCGCCGGCCTTGCGACAGAACGCCGACAGCGCGCCGCCCTCGAGCGGCATGCTCTTTTCACAGTCGCAGACGAGTATTTGCTTGCCTTTGATCTCCATTCGACCGGGCGGCTCCCTTCACCTTTTTCTTATCTGTGGACGAACATAGGGATGTGCCGTCGTCAAGAAAACCGGAGGATCATAACCTCATGATCGTTGACCCGCCTTAACCACGCGTTTGGGGCCGGCCGGTGTGTTAGGCGCGCGCCTTACTGCTCGAACCAGAAGGTGTCGGGCCGGTAACGGCCAAAATAAGCACCTGGCTCAAAGAGATAAGCCCCTTCCTTCGGAACATTTCTCAAGTTCTTCCGGACCGCGACCGGCTGCAGCACGCCGGCCACGAGGCCGATGGAGAAGACTTCTTCGGCGTGAATGGCGAGCATGGCATGCCAGGCCTCGCTCTGCTGCTGACTCGTTCGGGCGGTGCGCCAGGCGCGATAGTGCTCCATCAGGCTTTCGGCCGCGGGCAGGTCCGGTGCCTCGCCGCTGCGTCCGCCGCTTTCCGCGTAGCGCCCCCAGGCGGGCCAATTGTTTTGCCGCGTGCTGGTGGGCGCCAGCTCGGCCGGGCTCATGTTGCGGCTGGCGACGCCGTTGGCCAGACCGTAGAACAGGCTCATGACGGTTTCTCCGGCCCGCACCCGCTGGCGGAAGACGCTGCGCCCCCGGCTAGTGATCAGAGTTTCGATGCCGATATCGCCGAAGTTGCGCTGGACGATCTGCAGAACGTCCGATTCTGCAGGATCGATGTCGCCGAACTCGATGACCAAGACCATGCGCTGCCCGTTGGGCCAGAGCCGATAGCCTCTCGCGTCGCGCTGGCTCAAACCCAAGCCGTCCAGCAGGCGGTTGGCTTCGGCCGGGTCATGTGCTGCCCAGGCATAACGCTCGTCCTCGCGGTAGAGCGGGCTTTCCGGCAAGAGGCCGTTGTTCCCGCCCAGGGCTTGGCCGGCATAGACCACCTGGTTGATCTCGTCGCGATCGACCGCCAGTGACAGGGCGCGGCGTGCGTCTCGCTCGCGCAGCAGTGCGCGCCAAGCCTCATCCTTCGTGGTCAGGTTGGGGTAGAGGGCCATCTGGGCGCCGCGGCCTATGGGCCAAAGGTTGGTTTCGTAGCCGGCCTTCTGTTCCTGTCCCCGCAGGACAGGTAGGTGTTTGAAGGTCAGGCCGTGGGCTTGCAGATCGCTCTCGCCAGCCGCCGTGCGGGCCGCGATGAGCTGCGCCGCAGCCTTGGTCAGAAGCAGGCGGTCGATGTAAGGCAACTGCCGGCCCTGGCTGTCGATGCGATGGAAGTAGGGATTGCGGACGCCGTGCCAGCGCCCGCTGGCACCGCCGCCCGATTCCAGGCGCCAAGGCTGCAGGCTCGGGCGCTCGGGATTGTTCAAGCCGTAGGGACGGTCGAGCCGCTCGAAGCGGGCGGCCCAGTTGGGCAGGCCCTCCGCCTGCGCCTCTTGCTCCAGCTCCTCGATGGGATGGTAGCGCGGGTGGTAGCGCTTGAGATAGTGGGCCGGGCGATAGATCCACGCCGGGCTGGTGGCGGCCAGAGCGGGCAGGAACTCTCGGTTCGGCTTCGTCCAGACGAAGCGCACCTGGTCGGCTGCCGGGAAGCTGACCGCCGGTGCTTCGCCTTCGACCAGCAGGCTCCGCGGCAAGCCGCGGGGAGAAAGCTCGGGATTGTTGGCGATATCCTCCCACCAGAAGCGGAAGTCCTCGCTGGTGAAGCGTGCGCCGTCGGACCAGCGATGACCGGGCCTGAGGTGCAGGGTGAAGCGCTTCTCTTCCTCCACGTCGACACGGAGCAGGATGTCCGGCACCAGCACCAGGTCCTCGTTCCAGGTCATCAGGCGGGCATAGCCGAAGACGACGAAGGCGCGTGCATCGCGACCGCCCCGGTCCAGCATGCGCAAGGTGCCGCCGTAGGCGCCGTTCTGCCAGGTGGCGCGCTGGGGAAGGTCCTGGCGCGGTTTGGACGGCAGGCGTTCGGCAAGCGGGGGCAACTCGCCCGAGGCGACCAGCGGCTCTAGCAAGGGTGGCTCCTGAGCGATGGCGGCCGAAGCGCCGAAGCAAGAGAGCGCGACAGCAGCAAGGCCGAAGAGAACAGGGCGACAGGTCATCGGGGTCCTTTTGCGCGCTCGGCAGGTCCTGCCGGCAGGCGGCGGATTGGTTTCGTTGGCTTATTCGGCTTACATATGGGTCTTAAGGGCAAGTGCCTAGGCAAGGAAAGCGAAGCGGAGCATGGAAAACAGCCCACAGGTAGAGAAGGGTGCCAATGAGGATGTCGCGCCGCGGCGGCTGGAACGCGGGCGCGCCAAGGCAGCTGAGCCGGAAACGCTGGCTGGCTTTCTGGTTCGGCCGGACCCGGATGACCCACGGCTGACCCAGGCGGTCACTGGGCTCGACCAGGACGGCCAGCGCGTCGAGACCTCGGTTGTGGTCGAACGGCCGCTGACCCTGTTCCTCAACGGTCAGGAAATCGTCACCATGATGACGATCGGTGATCATCCGGAGTACTTGGCCGTCGGCTACCTGCTGAACCAGAACATGCTGCATGCCGACGACGAGATCGAGGGCGTCGACGTCGACGAGGACCTTGAGGTCGTTGTCGTCCGCACAAAGCGGGAGACGGACTACGAGGAAAAGCTCAAGAAGAAGATCCGGACCTCCGGCTGCGCCCAAGGCACCGTCTTCGGCGACCTGATGGAAAAGTTCGAGGAGGTGTCGCTGTCCGAGGAGGCGGTGCTCAAGACCTCCTGGCTCTACACCTTGACGCGCAAGATCAACACCGCTCCGAGCCTCTATCTCAACGCCGGCGCCATCCACGGCTGTGTGCTCTGCGAGGGTGATCGGCCGTTGATCTACATGGAGGATGTCGGTCGCCACAACGCCGTTGATAAGATCGCCGGCTACATATTCCTCAAGGGCCTGTCTGCCCACGACAAGATCTTCTACACCACGGGCCGTTTGACGTCGGAGATGGTGATCAAGACGGTGCAAATGGGCATCCCCATCCTGGTTTCACGATCCGGTTTCACGGCGTGGGGCGTCGAGCTGGCGCGCCAAGCCAACCTCACCCTGATCGGCCGGGCCAAGGGCAAGCGTTTCCTGGCGCTGGCCGGGGAATCGCGTATCGTCTTCGATCAGGACCCCGGCAGCGTGGAGGACGAAGAGCGCCGTCATGGACGTAAGTCAGCCCAAAGGGACGATTGAGGCCTCCAGACGATGAGTGCCGCGATCGCTACCGTTGCCGTGCTGGGCACGGGCATCATGGGGCGCCCGATGGCAGCCAACCTGTTGAAGGCCGGCTTTGCCGTAAGGGTTTGGAACCGGTCGCGGGCGAAGGCCGAACCCCTGGGCGAGGAGGGCGCCGCGGTCTGCGAGACGCCGGCTGAGGCAGTAGCGGGGGCCGGAGCAGTCATCACGATGGTCACCGATGGCACCGCAGTGACCGATCTTCTGTTCCGGCAGGGGGCTGCAGATGCCGCTTCGCCCGGGACGATCTTCATCGATATGTCCTCCATCCAGCCTTCGTTGGCCAAGGACCATGCGGCCCGTCTCGCGTCCCGGAGGCTCGGTTCTCTCGACGCACCGGTCTCGGGTGGCGAACCCGGAGCGATCGCCGGAACGCTGGCCATCATGGTCGGCGGGGATGCGGCTGACTTCGGCCGCGCCGAACCGCTTTTCTCCGCCATGGGTAAGGCGACCTATGTCGGGCCCTCCGGCAGCGGTCAGCTGACCAAGCTCGCCAATCAAGCCATCGTTGCGGTTACCATCCAGGCCGTGTCGGAGGGCTTGCTCCTGGCTGCCGCCGGCGGCGCCGACCCGGCGGCGGTGCGCGAAGCCATCGGCGGCGGCTTTTGCCAAAGTCGCATTCTGGAAGTGCACGGCCAACGCATGATCGAGCGGGATTTCAATCCTGGGGGACGCTGCGCCATTCATCTCAAGGACATGAATAACGTTCTTGAGGTGGCGAGCGAGCTGAACTTGGACCTCCCATTGACCCACCAGGTGCGCGATGCGTTCGCTGCCATCGTGGATGAGATGAATGGCGCTGACTTCGACCATTCGGCTCTGCTGCTGCTCCTCGAGGCCATGAACGCCCCTGCGCGGGTCGGCGACGCGTCCGACCGCTTGCCCACTTAGGTCTCAAGGGCGCCCCCGTGCTCGCCTACCTGCTGCGCCGCCTCGCCGAATCCCTGCTCGTCCTGCTTGTCATGTCGGCGGTGATCTATGGTCTGATCGGGCTGATGCCCGGCGATCCCATCGACATCATGATCTCAGGCGACCCCAACCTGACGACGGAGGACGCCCAGCGCCTCAAGGCGCTCTATGGCCTCGACCGGCCGCTCTATGAGCGCTACCTGGTCTGGCTCGGCAATGCCTTGCAAGGCGATTTCGGCTTTTCGCGCATCTTCGGCCAGCCGGTGCTGGACGTCCTGGTGCCGCGCCTCGGCAACACCTTGCTGCTGATGGGCCTCGCCTTCGTCCTCGCCTTCCTGCTGGCGCTGCCGGCCGGCGTGCTGGCGGCGCGCAAGCCCGGCGGCTGGCTTGACGGGACGGTCAATCTGGTCGCGTTCGCCGGCATCTCGCTGCCGCCTTTCTGGCTGGCCATTCTGCTGATCATCCTCTTCTCGATTACGCTGGGCTGGCTTCCGGCGGGTGGCATGGGCGATGGCAGTTTCGGAAGCAGCGCCCAGCATCTGATCCTGCCGGCCCTGACGCTCACTTTGGCCAGCGTCGGCGGCCACCTGCGCTATCTGCGCGCCGCTATGATCGAGGCCCTGCGCCAGGACTATATTCGCACGGCTCGGGCGAAGGGGCTCGACGAGGTGGGGGTCGTCACCCGCCATGCCCTGCGCAACGCCATGATCCCTGTCGTGACCATTCTGGCGCTGGACTTCGGCACCTTGTTCGGCGGCGCCTTGATCACCGAGACCATGTTCGGCTGGCTCGGCATGGGCAAGACGATCTACGACGCTGTCATGGGCAAGGACTACAACCTCGCCCTGGTTGGCCTGCTGCTGGCCACCGTGACCGTGCTCTTGGCCAACCTCCTGGCCGATCTCGCCTACGCCTGGCTCGACCCGCGGGTGAGTTACCGATGACGCGGGAGACGACAGGCCAGCTCGCCGCGGACGCCACAGGCGCGCTCGCACCGGCGCATTCGCCGCGCCGCATTCTGTTTCAACGCTTCCTGCGGCATCGCCTGGCGGTGGTCTCGCTCATCGTGCTTGTCGTTCTGGCGGTGGCGGCTTTGGCCGCACCCTGGATTGAGGCTGCGCTTGGGGTGGATGCGGAGGCGGTGAATCTCTTCAACCGCATGCAGCCGCCTTCCGCGGAGCATCCCCTAGGCACCGATGAGCTGGGTCGTGACCTCCTTGTGCGACTGCTTTACGGCGGGCGGATCTCGCTGGCAGTCGGTTTGGCGGCCGCGCTCTGTGCCGCGGTCATCGGCACGACCTTGGGCCTCATCGCCGGTACCCTGGGCGGTCGCTTCGACAGCATCCTCATGCGGCTCGCGGACTCGGTTATCGCGTTGCCGCTGCTACCGCTTCTGATCGTCCTTGCTGCCGTGGACCTCAGCAAGCTCGGCCTACCCGCCGACTGGCTGCAGGACGAGAGCGTCAGCATCTACCGTATCGTCTTCCTGATCGCGCTGGTCGGTTGGACGACCACGGCCAGGTTGGTGCGCGGCGCCACCTTGAGCTTGCGGGAGCGCGAGTATGTCCGCGCGGCCGTGGCGCTCGGTGCCGGCAAGGGTCGGTTGATGTGGCGCCACATCCTCCCCAATGCCATCTCTCCGGTGATCGTCGCCACGACCTTATCGGTCGGTAACGTCATTCTGCTGGAATCGGTGCTTTCTTTTCTGGGTCTCGGCATTCAGCCGCCGACGCCGTCCTGGGGCAACATGCTGACTGGCGCGCAGGAGACCATTTGGTCGCAGCCTATGCTGGCGGTTTGGCCGGGGCTGCTGATTTTCATCACCGTGATCGCCATCAACTTCCTGGGGGATGGCTTGCAGGACGCGCTGGACCCGCGGAGCGTCAACCGGCGCGGCTAGTGCTGCCGCCTATCTCAGGCCGCGGGCCTCTTGCGCCATGACGCGCCAGTGCGCGGCGTTCTCTGGCTCCGGCGGGGTGCCAAAGAGGCCATCCTCCAGCATGATTGCCAGCACTTCCATTGCCAGAATGTGGCCGGTGTTGGCTGCGTGCGTATACCAGTCGCGGGCCCGTTTTACATCGCGCTCGGTGCCGCGGGCGATGGCGAAGTCGCGTGCCAGATCGAACATGGCTTCGGGCTGGCCCTTGAGCGCCAGGCTCATATGAAAGTCGAAGAGCTCTTCATCTCGTCCAGTAAGTTCGAAGAGCAGCTCGCTCAGCTCATAGGAGGGGCGGTGATCGGGCTTGAGTGCCAGCGCCTGCCGAAGGCTCTCCTCAGCCCGTGCAAAGCGGCGTTGTCCGGCATGGATGGCGGCGAGATCGTAATAGACCTTGGCGTCATAAGGATGACGTTCTGCCACCGCTTCAAGCTCGGCGATGGCGCGCTCCACATGAAAGGTTGCCTGGTAAGCCCAAGCGAGTCGGCGGCGCAGGGTGACGTCTTCGGGGGATGCGGCGACGGCCCGCTCGCAAGGCCCCAAGGCCTGCTGTCCTTGCGTCTCACGGCACAGAATCTCGTCTGGGCTGCTCTTGGTCAGCGTCTCCGCGCTCTCGGTCGAGCCTGCGGGGTCTTGGCTCCATAGAACAGCGCATGCAAACAACGCCAACGCTGCCATAGCCAAGTGCCGTTTCATCCCTCTCCCTCCTGCCTGAAGGGGCTTTGGCCCGTCAGCATCGCCATCTGTCGCGCAACTCCGAGTTGTTCCTGTGTCAGGAACTGTTCGACCGCCTCAGAGAAGCGCGGGTCTCGGATAAGATGCGCGCTGTAGGTTGCGCTTGGCAAGTAGCCACGTTGAATCTTGTGCTCGCCTTGCGCCCCGGCCTCGACTCGCGACAGACCCTTGGCGATCGCAAAGTCGATGGCTTGGTAATAGCAAGCTTCGAAATGGAGGAACTTGAAGCGTGCGGCGCAACCCCAGTTGCGGCCGTATAGCGCATCGCCGCCGATAATGTTAAAGGCACCGGCCACCGGCTTTCCATCGTACTCCGCGAGGATGAGTAGCACCTTGTCGGCCATGCTCTCGCCGAGCGCCAGGAAGAAGTCCCGCTTCAGATAGTCGTGCGCCCACTTGCGGTCGACGGTATCGAGGTAAAAGCGATAGAAGGCCGCCCAGTGCCGCTCTTCGATCTCGGCGCCGGTCAGATGACGGACGGTCAGTCCATCCTCATCAAGGGCTTTCTGTCGTTCCTTGCGAATGGTCTTGCGCTTGCGCGAGGTCAGATCGCCGAGAAAGTCGTCGAAACTACCATAGCCTCTATTCTCCCAGTGATACTGAAAGCCCTGGCGTTGCAACAGGCCGGCATCGCCGAAAGCCTGCCATTCCCGTTCATCAGGGAAGGTGATGTGGACGGAGGAGGCCGGGTGGCGCTCGAAGATCTGCAGCAAACCGCTGATCAGCGCACCCGCGGTGGCGGACCAATCGTTCTCGTCCGCAATCAGCAGGCGCGGGCCGGTGACCGGTGTGAAAGGGACGCTGGATTGCAGCTTCGGATAATAGCGCCCGCCGGCCCGCTCGTAGGCCTCTGCCCAGCCCCAGTCGAAGACGTACTCGCCATAGGAGTGGGACTTGAGATAGAGGGGCAGGGCGCCGATCACGCGGCCGGAGCCGTCTTCCAAGGTCAAATGCTGCGGCAGCCAGCCGGTGTCAGCACAGGCCGAGCCGCTGTCTTCTAGCGCCTTGAGAAATGCGTGGCTCACGGTGGGATTTGCGTCCGGCCGGGATTGCCCGGCGCAGCGATCCCACGCGGACGCATCGATGTCCGCCATGCTGCTGTGCGCACGGACGATCAGGCTTTCGCCGCCGTCAGGCATCGGCTTCCCTTGCTCTGTCAGGCACCATTCGGCGCCGCTGCCACTAGAGCCTATTGCTGCGCAGCACTAGGGCAAGAGCGGGGCGGCGTGAAAAGCAGTGACCAATGACTTCGGCTCGAGTCGGCGATGACCGCAAGTTGTGCTTGCCGTCTCGGCTGTTCGGCGCCTAAGCTTTATCAAAACTAAAATAAGAATGATTCAACAAAGGGAGGAGACGATGATCGACGTCGTGCGCCACCGCATCTATGCGCTTCTGCTGGCCGCAGTTTTCTCCGCCTGCATCGCGTTACTCACATCGCCTGCCGCACTGGCTGACCAGACTCCTTCCCCACCGGGGGCCAAGTCTTACATCATCAGCCCTCAGGACGGTGACGTGGTTAGCAGCCCGGTCACGGTCCAGTTCGGCCTGGTCGGCATGGGCATTGCCCCTGCGGGTGTCGAAAAGGAGAACACGGGGCATCACCACCTCCTGATCAACACGGCCGTCGAAGGCATGGCGCTGATGGAGCCTCTTCCGGCCGACGACAATCACATTCATTTCGGTGGTGGCCAGACCGAGACCACCATCGAGCTGGCGCCAGGGGCCTATCGCCTGCAGTTGCTGTTGGCCGATCACAACCACATTCCGCACGACCCGCCGGTCATGTCGGAGGTGATCACGATAACGGTGGAGTGACGCCCGGCTCGGACAGCGATCGCAGAGCGGCGCCTGCTCGCGCTATTCGGCAGCTTGAGCTGTACCCCCAAGACGCGCGTGAAGAGCGGCGATGCGGGCATCCAACCGTTTGGCTGGGTTGGTCATGCTCTGCGGGTCGACCCAAAAGTGGGTTGCCACCATGCGGTTGCCGGCGAGAACTCCATGCGGGATCGTGCGGGTGTCCAAGAGCCAAAGGTCGCCTTGCTCGAAGCTGACCTCGTGGCAAGGAACGTCGGGATTCTCTCGGAAACAGTCGTTCACTATGTCACAAAACTGATTGGCCGGCATGTCGGCGTAGCTGCCCCAGCTCCGTTCCTGGTAGTGGCGCCGCATCATCTCGTCGAGACGATGAGAGACACGCCAAACCCTCGGCGCCCGGTCGAGATTGATGAAGAAGCGCACGTAGTGGCGATCTTCGTCGGACCCGAAGGCGTCGAGATGAAGCGGATGTACAGAATAGTCAGTCGAGAGAAACCGCCAGGAGTACTGCTCGCGCTCGACTCGGTAGCTCGGGAAGATGATGCCGAGCAGACGGAGCAACTCCCGGTTTACGCGGAGGACTTCCGCACGCACCCTCAAATACTTCGCGACATCCAAGCCGAAGGTCCCGAACATCACGCCGCGATCTCTTGCTTTCCATAGTTTTGGAAAGAGCAACTGCTTATAGCTGAGCTCGCGATAGCGCTTTATGTTCGGGACCTCGAAGCTCCCGAGCAGATCGGTATCGACCGTGATCGGGTGGTTCTTGAGGATCACCAACTGGCTGTCTTCGAACAGCGAGACGATCTGTTCACGCATCGCCTCGAAGTCTGCCTGCCCAGCTTTCCAGTCGATTTCGTGAACGTAGTTCTCGACGTCTGGGTTGATCGTCAGCACAGCCATGCCGTGACTTCCTCGCTGGAAAGTAGCGTATGTCGATAGATGGCATATCCTCCGATTGCCGTCATCTCCTTTCTTGTCTCGGCGCAGCAGAGGGTTAGGCCGCAAGCGGCAGGTCGAACAGCAGCAGCTCTGCGTCCTCGGCGCCTTCGATTGTGACATCGGGTGCATCGGCAACGGCAGCGCCGTCGCCGGCGGTGAGTGTCTCCCCGTTAACCGCAACGCGGCCCCGAACGAGCTGGAGCCAGGCGCCGCGACCCTCGCTGAGGGAGTGCACAACCTTTCCGCTGGCATCAAGCAGGCTGCTGTAGAGCGCGACGTCTTGGTGGACGGTCAGCGCACCGTCCCGACCGTCGCGCGATGCCACAAGGCGCAGACGATTGCGTCGCTCCTCCTTCGGGAAAGCCTTCTGCTCGTAGCTTGGTGCAAGCCCATTGCGCTCCGGCACGACCCAGATCTGCAGGAAGTGAACGCCCTCCTCTTGCGAGGGGTTGTATTCGCTGTGACTGATCCCGCTGCCGGCGGTCATGCGCTGCACCTCGCCAGGCCGGATGACCGAGCCGGTACCGATCGAATCCCGGTGCTCGAGGGCGCCCTCCATGACGTACGACAGGATCTCCATGTCCCTGTGGCCGTGGGTGGGGAAGCCTGCGCCTGGGGCGACGCGGTCCTCGTTGATCACCCGCAGCGGGCCGAAGCCCATGTGGTCCGGGTCAAAGTAATGACCGAAGGAGAAGCTGTGGCGGGAGTCCAGCCATCCGAGCTGAACGTGGCCCCGAGCCTCGGCAGGTCTGATGTGGATCATCGTCGTTCCTCCATTGCTTGGTGGCTGTGTCACACTGCAAATGGAGTGGCTAAGCTGGGGCATAAATATGGAAAAAATCACCTTTCTGTTTCCAAAAAAGAAACAGTTACCTGCGGACCATCCGAGCGCGAATCACCTGCTCATACAGTGTTTTTTAAGGGGCCGTTGTCACACTGCTAAGCTGTTGGTTTTGCCGTCAATGCGACAGCAGTCAGTGTGAAGGCATCGGAGGCCTGTCGGCATGTACGGGCATTCGCAGAGTAGGGGACGCGGCCGTTCGAGACCGAGCGGCTGGCAGCGACGACTAAGCCGGGTCTTGAGCTACCTCTTGGCCTGCGCGATCGGCGTGATTGGTATCTCCATCGCTCTGATCGGCGTCGAAGCGCCGGGGCCGATTAACGCTCCCGGAGATGTTTGGGTGGGCCTGGTCATCGGCGCTGTCTTCGTCATCACCGCGGTCTTCTGGCTGATGCTGCTGGTGGCGAGTTACGGTTGGCGATCCTGAGCCAGTCGCTCCAAGCCGCGGTTGCGGCAAGTCGTTCGAACGGATCGGTGCCGGATCTCATGTAATTGTCTAAAATTATCGATCTTTCTTTTGTTCAACGACACGTGAACGATCTCGTATTCGGGAGTAAAACGACCATTTACCGCTTCAGTGTTAATCATGTCTCCAACTCAAGTGGGACAAGCCTAGGGTAATCGGACGCGGTGCTTCCAGCTATCGGATCCTATGACGCGAGCGGTCGGGCGGGTGCGCCGGGCATTGTGATCGCCACGCGTAAGCTGGGTGAGCCGCAGGACGGCCAGCAACGGGTCCAGCTGACGGTCCTGAGCCGCGCGCCGAAGGGCGACGCCAGCGCCGCCGGCGCCGTGTCTCAAGCGGCGGCACCGCTGACCGGCCTGCGGGCGTCGGGATTGCCGCAGCCTTTGCTGCAGCTGCAAGAGCAGCCGGCGGATGAGCCGCCACGCGGCAGGACGCAGGACGGCCCCTCCCTTGTCAGCGACCCGTTGGAGCTAAGTCCGGAAGAGCGGGCAGAGGTCGACCGCCTGCGCATCCGGGACCAGCAGGTTCGTCAGGAAGAACAGGCTCACGCCGCCAATGCCGGCGATCTGGCTGGGCCGATCAGCTATACCACCGTGACGGGCCCTGATGGCCGCAGCTATGCCGTTGGCGGCTCGGTCGGCATTCGGGCCCAAGTGGCGAGCGGGGATCCCGCGGAAGCCGAACGCATCGGTGCGCGTCTGACGGCGGCCGCCCATGCCGCGGTGAATCCCTCGGCGCAGGACTTGTCCGTGGCGCGCCAGGGCTACGGTTTCGCTGAGGCCATGACCAGCGAGCAGCGGCCTGGCGCCTGGCTCGATATCCGAACCTGACGGCCTTGCAGCCTCGCACGGCCCTCAGGCCTGAGAAAATCGCGCGAGTGTCCTGAGCCAAGCGGCGATAGTCTCCTCGGACGTCATAACGAACGAGGAACGCAATGCTGGACCGGGTTTTGGCGGATGAGATCCTGGCCGCTATCGATGAGGGGTTCGACAAGCAAATCGATTTCACGCGACAGCTTGTTCGTTTTCCCTCCCTGCGCGGGCAGGAGCATACGGCCCAGGACTTTTTGTTCGATGCGATGCGTGAGCGCGGTCTTGCGATGGACCGCTGGGCCATCGACGTCGCTGACATCGAGCGTCATCCCGGCTTCTCTCCGGTCAAGGTCGATTACACAAATGCGATCAACGTGGTTGGCACGCATCGCCCGAAGGAGACGACTGGGCGCTCGCTGATTCTCAACGGCCATGTCGATGTGGTGCCCGAGGGGCCTTACGACATGTGGTTGCATAATCCCTTCGACCCGCACATCGAGGGCGACTGGCTCTACGGCCGCGGAGCGGGCGATATGAAAGCCGGGCTTGTGGCCAATATCTTCGCGCTCGATGCCTTGTATGCGCTCGGGCTGCAGCCGGCCGCCCGGGTTCATGTCCAGTCCGTTACCGAAGAGGAATGCACCGGCAACGGAGCCCTCTCGTGCCTGGTGCGCGGCTACCGGGCCGAGGCGGCAATCATTCCCGAGCCGGAAGACGACAAGCTGGTCCGGGCCAACGTCGGCGTGCTCTGGTTCCGCGTCCATGTGCGCGGAATGCCGGTCCACGTCCGCGAGGCGGGGGCGGGCGCCAATGCCATCGAAGCCTGCTTTCCCCTGGTCGCCGCCTTGCGGGCGCTGGAGGCCGAGTGGAACGAGGCCAAGGCGGGCATGCGCTACTTCTCGGAAGAGGAGCACCCGATCAACTTCAACGTCGGTAAGATCGTCGGCGGCGACTGGGCCTCCTCGGTACCGGCCTGGTGCTCCTTCGATTGCCGCATGGCGATCTATCCCGGCTGGAACCCGGCCGAGAAGGCGCGCGAGATCGAAATGCATCTGCGGGCAGCGGCGGCCAAGATCCCCTTCCTCGCCAACAACCCACCGGAAGTCGAGTGGAACGGCTTCTTTGCCGAGGGTTACGTCTTGGAAGAAGGGTCAGAGGCCGAGCAGACCCTAGGACGGGCCCATGCCAAATCCTACGGCCAATCCTTGGAGAGTTTCGTCACGCCCGGCTATCTCGATGGCCGGGTCTTCGTGCTCTACGGCGACTGCCCCTGCCTGGTTTATGGGCCTTACTCGCAGAACATCCATGGCTTCGACGAGCGAGTCAGCCTCAGCTCTATCAAGCGCGTGACCGGTTCGATCGCGCTGTTCATCGCCGAGTGGTGCGGTGTCGAGAAGCGCGCCGAGAGTTAGGCGTTCCGTCAGTCGGCCAGGAGGTACCAGGCGAACTCGTGCGGCGGTATCTCGGCCTCGAAGGCGTCGTACTCGGCTTCCTTGGTCGCGGCATAGAGCGCCGGGTAGTTGGCCCCGAAGTAGTCGGCATAGACAGCCGAGTCCCTAAGAACCTCCAGCGCGCGGCGGGGTCGGAACGGCAGGCCCGGGTCGGTCTCGGTGCAGGCGTTGCCTTCGAAAGGCGCGCCCGGGTCGAGGTACTCGACGAGGCCGTGGTGCACGCCGGCCAGGAAGCTCGCCAGCACGAGGTAGGGGTTGGCATCGGCGCCGGCGACCCGGTGCTCGATGCGGCGCGACTCGTCCGGGCCAATCGGGATGCGCAAGGCGACCGATCGGTTCTCGAAGGCCCAGGAGCGCTGGGTCGGCACGAAGTAGTTGGGTACGAAGCGCCGGTAGGAGTTCACGTTGGGGGCCAGGAGCGCCATCGCTTCCGGCATCAGCTTCAGGACACCGCCGATGGCATGCTTCAGTCGCTCGCTGGCGGGCTCTCCGTTTTCGCCGGCGAAGACGTTGCGGCCGTTATCGTCGAGCAAGCTGAGATGCATGTGCATGCCGCTGCCCGCTTCTTCGGCGTAGGGCTTGGCCATGAAGGTTGCCTGCATGCCGTGCTTGCGGGCCACGCCCTTCACCACCCGCTTGAACATGACGCAGTGGTCGGCGGCCAACAGCGGGTCAGCCACGTGCTTTAGGTTGATCTCGAACTGGCCCGGCGCGTACTCGGAGGAGATGGCTCCGCAGGACACCCCCTGGGCGGCACAGCCATCGGTGATGTCCTTCAGCAGTGTGCCGAAGTGGTCGACCTGGTCCATGCCGTAAACTTGGGTCGAGTTCTCCCGCTCGCCGGATAGGGGCGAAGCCGGTGGCAGCGGCCCGCCGCCCGCGGCGCGCTTCGTATCGATCAGATAGAACTCAAGCTCGAAGGCGACGCAGGGCGTCAGGCCAAGCGCGCGCAGCTTGTCGACTGTTCGGGCCAGGATGTGCCGCGGCTCGAAGGAGAGCGGCTCGCCGGGCCCGCGCTCGAAGGACAGCATGACCTGAGCTAGGCTTGGCTCGCCCCAAGGAACGGTCGTCAAGGTCTCAAGGATGGCCCGCGCAAAGCAGTCCGGGTCGCCGTCGCTGAAGCCATGCCCGAGCGGGTCGTGACTGGTGCCTTGGGTATCGAGCAGGAAAACCGAGGCGCAGAAAGCTGCCTCTCCCGCCATCAGCTTGGGCAAGTCGGAAACGGGCAAGCGCTTGCCGCGCACGACGCCGGACAGGTCGGCGAAGAAAGCGTCGACCATGGCAACGTCCGGATGGTCCCGCAGAAAGCGGGTAACCGGCTCGGGTAACGTCTCAGACACGAGACACGCCGCTGAGGGCAGCTACTCGATCTCGGCGATGCAGTCGATCTCGACCGCGATGCCGGAGGGTAGGGAGCCGGCCGAGACGGCGGCGCGGGAGTGCTTGCCCTTGTCACCGAAGACCTCGACCATCAGGTCGGAGGCGCCGTTGATCACCTTGGGCTGATCGCCGAAGTCGGGCGTGGAGTTGACGAAGCCGCCCAGACGCACGACGCGCTTCACCCGGTCGAGATCGCCGCCGCAAGCCACCTTGAGCTGGGCAATGATATTGATGGCGCAAAGGCGGGCAGCCTTGTAGCCGTCGTCAAGCGAGATAGTGTCGCCGAGCTTGCCGACGTACTGCAGTTGGCCATTCTCGAGGGTTACCTGGCCGGAAACGAAAACCATGTTGCCGCTGACCACGTGGCCGACATAGTTGGCCACTGGTGCCGCCGCCTCGGGTATGGTGATGCCAAGCTCCGCCAAACGTGCATCGATCTGTCCCGCCATGGTTTCTCCTCGCCGCGCTGTCGTTTGTTGTGTCATGCCGAAAACGGGATCCTGAAACGGCTCCCCTCAGGCGATGGTTTACTAGCTGACGCGGGCCGTGCAAGCCATAGTGGCGCGTCACTTCTGCGAAGTATTTTACACAAAGCAGGGATGCAGGCTTGTGGGGCGGTAGAGGCCGCTTAGATCTTTAGGAATGGGACGAATGGGGATGTATCGCGCACTGCTTGTTGCTCTTTCGGCGGCTTTGACCCTGTCCTGGACGGGTGTTTCTCCCGCCCAGGAGCGGCTGGTTCCGGCCTCGGAAGAGCAGATGCTCCTCTCCTTCTCCCCGGTGGTGAAGCGGGCGGCGCCCGCCGTGGTCAATATCTTCACCAGCAAGGTGGTCGAGCGGCGGGTCTCACCGCTGTTCGACGATCCCTTCTTCAAACGCTTTTTCGGAGATCTTGGTCCGCAGCAGCAACGGCGGCAGCAGCAGAATTCCCTCGGCTCCGGCGTCATCGTCGATCCCAACGGCTTGGTCGTCACCAACCACCACGTCATCGAGGGCGCCGACGAAATCCGCGTGGTCTTGGCCGACCGGCGTGAGTTTGCAGCCGAGGTGGTTTTGACCGACGAGAGCACGGACCTCGCGGTGTTGCGCATCGACGACGACGACGGAGACAACTACGACCTGCCGCACATCCAGTTCCGCGACTCCGACAGCGTCGAGGTCGGCGATCTGGTGCTGGCGATCGGCAATCCCTTTGGCGTCGGCCAGACGGTGACAAACGGCATCGTCTCGGCCCTGTCGCGCACCCAGGTCGGCGTCTCGGATTTCAACTTCTTCATTCAAACCGATGCCGCGATCAATCCGGGCAATTCTGGCGGCGCCCTGGTCACCCTCGACGGCCGGCTGATCGGCATCAACACTGCCATCTTCTCGCGCTCGGGTGGCTCGATCGGTATCGGCTTCGCTGTGCCCTCAAACATGGTGCGCCTCGTTGTCGCCAGCGCCACGGCGGGAGGCAGTCGCCTGGTGCGCGCCTGGCCTGGGCTGGTCGGGCAGACGGTAACGCCCGATCTGGCCGAAGGCTTCGGTCTCGAGCTTCCCGGCGGCATCGCCGTCAACCAGGTCTACCCCGATGGGCCTGCCGACCGCGCCGGTCTCCGGCCCGGCGACATCATTGTCGCCGTGGACGGATTGGGAGTCGCCGATCTGGACTCATTTCGCTATCGCATCGGAACGCGCATGTTGGATGGCAATGCCCGGTTGGCCGTGCTGCGGCGGGGGCGCGAGCTGGAAGTCGCTCTGCCGCTTGAGCGTGCCCCAGAGCTGCCTCCGCGCGACGAGACCCGGCTCGACGGTCGCCAGCCGCTTGCCGGATCGGTGGTGGCTAACCTATCCCCGGCACTGGCCGAAGAGATCGGACTGGAGCGCTGGAGCGGCGTGATCGTCGTGCATGTCGTGCGTCGCGGCGTCGCGCGGCGGCTTGGTTTCCGCCCTGGAGACATCATCCGCAGCATCGAAGGCGAAAGAGTGCAGAGCGTCGATCATCTCGTCGAGCTTGTTCGTGGGCCGCGGGACCGCTGGCGCATCGTTTTGGAGCGGGGCGGCCGCAGTCTCAGTGTTGAGGTGCCGGGCTAAGGCTCAGTCAACAACACGCTCGAGAGTGGCCGGGTAGGGCTTGGCATTTGACTCATCGGTCGCGGCTTCGGTGCCAATGCGATAGACGCGCAGGCCGTTGCCGCCCAGGTTCGGCACCGGCTCAAGCCACGCGGGCGTGTCGCGGCGCAACAGGCGGACCATGATGTTGTCCTCGCCCTGAGCGCTGTAGAGGTTGCTTTCCGGCAGGTCCTCACAGAACAGCACGTAGTCTGCACCCGACTGAGTGGCCAGCCCCTGCGCAACGGCCTCGTCGCCGCTGGTGAAGAACTGCATGGTCATCAACAGCCCGTCCGTATTGCGGTGGTAGGGGGCGGCAAAGACTTCGTGCGGCGTGAAGAACAGCAATTCCGGTCCAACATCG
Organism: Rhodovibrionaceae bacterium; assembly: GCA_028279885.1. Classification (GTDB taxonomy): domain Bacteria; phylum Pseudomonadota; class Alphaproteobacteria; order Kiloniellales; family DSM-21159; genus JANQMX01. Next base: position 58,817 of record JANQMX010000037.1, read on the forward strand.
GTGAAGCCGAGGATTCGCGCCTTAGGCAGAGCGGCCAAGGCTGCAAGGGAGTGCGGCAGGCCACATTGCGCCGACGCCGTGCGGTCCAGCCCCCGCTCCTCCGGCCTGTCCACTAGGCTGCTGGCGGGAATCGTGACGGCCAGAGGGTTTAGCAGAGCAAGGATTGCGACGGTCGGCGCCAGGCGCACGACCGGCATCGAGAGTTTCGGCGCACGCGCCATCAGCTCACTCGCCAGCATGGCCACCGGAAAGACGGCGAAGGCTTGGGCAAAGCTGCCGAAACGGATCTGGGACAAGCTGACGAGAAAGGCGACGAGCAGGAACAGGGACAGTGGCACCGATCGCTCTGGCGCGCCGAGGCGTTTCATGACGGCCAGCGCCAGAAGGCTGGCGAACGCGATGAGGGGATAGGTATAGGCTGACACCAGCCTGTCGGGCTGCTGCAGCAGGTCGGCGATGCCCTTGGCTTCCGAGATGTTGCCGAGCCAAAGGTCCCGTAGCAGCGGGTCGACCTCGGAGTAGGGCCCGGCAATGCAGTGCGGCACCAGCGCCGCGAAGAGACCGGCGGCGCCGGCAGCCAAGATGCCGCCGCCGGCGATGCGCGTCGGGGGCGAGCCGAAGGCCGGTTGCAACAGCCAGAGCAGCCCCCAGAGGCCGGCGATCAACGCCAGCAGAGCGATATAGGTTCCGGACAGCGTATCGCAGTTGGTCGCCGTGATGCTGCCCGGCGGTGAGAGCACCCCGGCGATGAACAGAGCGGATGCGACCGATGTGACAGCGAAGACGCCGCCGGCCTTGAGAGCGCCCGGCCGGCCGAGGGCCCAGAGCAGGCCGTAGCTGGCATTGGCCGCGATCAGGATCGGCAAGGCCTCCAGCCCGATAGACATGGAAAGGGTGGCGATGGCGCCCGCTGCCAGCGCCATGCTGCCGCGGCGACGATCGCTACTGTCTTGCCCGAGAGAGAGCAGGACGCACAGCAGTACACCGAGGGACAGGATGATCTGCAGGCTGTGATGATCGATGCGGCCGGGCACGAACTGCATGATGGTGTAGAGCCCGAAGAGCGCATAAAGCACGCAGAGATTGCTGAGCTGGCGGGTGCCGAAGAGCAGGCCGATGCGGGTGATCAGCACGAAAAAGGCAAGCAGGTAGAGCCCGGCGACGACGACCAGGGCGACTTGGGTGGCTGCCTCCCGCCCGAGCAAGCCTTCACTGGCCGCGATCACCAGGGCCAACGGCAGGTCCGGCAGCCGTGACCAGTGCATGGCCAAGCCGTCCGGTGGCGCGAGACGGTACTGTGTCAGGTCGTGCCAGCTCTGGCCGTCGAGGAAATCGTAGACCTGAACCAGGCGAACGTAGTCGTCGTTGAGTAGATTGAGCTCAACGACGTTGCCGTAGCCGAACGACAGCATGGCCGCGAAGCAGAGCAGCCAAGCAACGCCGGCCACGGCAAGAGGGTTCGCTTCCTGATCTTGCATCGTCTTGCCGGCTCGACAGACTCGATTGCTCTGTGGACAAGTGACAAACTTAGGGCGCAAGCGGAAGTTGAGCCGCACTGCGCCCTTCCAATGATCGCGGTGTGAATGATCGGGGCTGCCGCTTGAAGAAGCGTTAACGAAGCGATGGGGATTGGGCAGGTATAACAGGTGTCGGCTAGAAGCTCTCAGGCGAGGATTCTCGAAGTGTTTCGCCCAGCAACCCTGTTACGCACGGTGGGCCATCGTGTTGCCTTCATCATCCCGTGCTACAACGAGGAAGCAACGATCGCGGACGTGATTGCCGAGGCTAAGGGCAGGCTGCCGACCGCCGAGGTCTACGTCTACGACAACAACTCCAGCGATCGTACGAAGGAGCGTGCCCGCGCGGCCGGCGCCATAGTCCGCGAGGAACCGCTGCAGGGCAAAGGCAACGTGGTCCGCCGCATGTTCGCCGATGTCGAGGCCGACGTCTTTGTCATGGTCGACGGCGACGATACCTACGATTTGAGCCAAGTCGACCTGCACGTTGCGCAGCTTATCGAAGAAAACCTCGACATGCTGGTCGGCGTGCGCCGGCATGAGGATGCCGCTTCCGAGCGCCGCGGGCACCAGCTCGGCAACCGCCTCTTCAACGTTGTCGTGCGCTCACTGTTCGGCAAAGGCTTCACCGACATCTTCTCCGGCTACCGCATCTTCTCGCGGCGCTTCGTCAAGTCCTTCCCCGCCGTCTCGGGCGGTTTCGAGATAGAGACCGAGCTCAGCATCCACGCCTTGCAACTCCGCTTGCCGGTGCGGGAACAGGATGTTCCCTACCGTCTCCGCCCCCAAGGCTCGACCAGCAAGCTGCGCACATTCCGCGACGGGGGGCGCATCCTCTGGATGATCTTCCTGCTGCTCAAGGAGGTGCGGCCACTGTCGCTGTTCGGCGCGGTGGGCACGGGCTGTGCCCTGCTGTCGCTCGGCCTCATCTATCCTGTTTTGATCGAGTACTTCGAGACTGGGCTGGTACCGCGCTTTCCGACCGCGATCCTGTCCATGGGTTTGATGCTGTTGTCCTTCTTCAGCTTCGCCTGTGGCTTTATCCTCGATGGCGTCACCCGCGGCCGCAGCGAGGTTAAGCGCGTGCTCTATCTCGCCAGTGGCCTGCCGCTTGCGATGGAGCCTGCCGAAGCGCTGCCGGTCGCTCCTGCCGCCGAGGCCCAACGGGACGCGCAGCCATGGACCGGTTGAGCCACTACCTCTTGGCTTCGCGCTTCTCGCGCTTCGCGCTGGTCGGTGCCAGCGGTTTCGTCATCGATGCTTTGGTTCTGCTGGCCGGTTTGGCCGCTGGGCTCGACCCTTTCACCGCACGCCTCATCGCCGTGTTTGCCGCCATGTCCTACACTTGGCTGCTCAATCGGAGCTTCACCTTCGGCGCCTCGCCCGGCCATCCGCTGCGCGAGTGGCTGCGCTACATGGCGGCGAACGGGGCAGGGGCTGCCGTGAACTACGGCATCTATTCCCTGCTGTTGCTGCTCTTCGCTCCGACCTTGACGCCGCTGATTGCGCTTTGCATCGCGTCGGTGCTGGCCATGCTGGTGAACTATTGGTCCAACGGCCGCTTCGTGTTCACCGGCGCCCGGCATTCAGAGTCCTAGCAGTTCTGGATCTCCTTGGGCGGTAAGCCCATAACTCCATCATGACACGTGCCGGACAGCCTCGCGGAGGAGGGAGCCCGGGCCTCTTCGAGGCTTCGGCGCCGCGCCCTTTGGCCGATGCCTTGCGACCGCAGACCCTGGACGAAGTGGTCGGACAGGACCACCTGCTCGGGCCGGAAGGGCCGATCGGGCGCATGCGGACGCAGGGGCGCCTGGCCTCAATGGTCCTCTGGGGGCCGCCGGGCTGCGGCAAGACCACCATCGCCCGGCTGCTGGCCGAGGAGGTCGATCTCGCCTTCGAACCGCTTTCGGCGATCTTCTCCGGCGTGGCCGATCTCCGGAAGGTCTTCGCCCGTGCCCAGGAGCGCCGCCTGGCCGGGCAGGGGACCCTGCTGTTCATCGACGAGGTGCACCGCTTCAACCGCGCCCAGCAGGACGCCTTTTTGCCTCACGTAGAGGACGGTACGGTCATCCTGATTGGAGCAACGACAGAGAATCCCTCCTTCGAGCTCAATCCCGCGCTGCTCTCCCGCGCCCAGGTCTATGTCCTCAAGCGCCTCGACGAGGCAGCCCTGGAGCAGCTCTTGTCCCGGGCCGAAGCGCACGAAGCGCGCAGCCTGCCGCTGGAGCCCGAAGCACGGCAGGCGCTGCTCGCCATGGCCGATGGCGACGGGCGCTACCTCCTGAACATGGCGGAGGAGCTTTTCGCGCTGCATGGAGACAATACGCTCGATACCGCGCGTTTGACCGAGGTGGTGCAGCGCCGGGCGCCGCTCTACGACAAGGGGCAGGAGAGCCACTACAACCTGATCAGCGCGCTGCATAAGTCGCTGCGCGGCTCGGATGCCGACGCGGCGCTCTATTGGCTGGCGCGCATGTTGGCCGGCGGCGAGGACCCGCACTATATCGCCCGGCGCTTGACCCGTTTCGCCGTCGAGGATGTCGGGCTCGCCGAGCCTCAGGCGCTACCCCAGGCCATCGCCGCCTGGCAGGCCTTCGAGCGAATCGGCAGCCCGGAGGGCGAGCTGGCGATCGCGCAACTCGTGCTGTTCCTCGCAACGGCGCCGAAGTCGAATGCCGGCTATGGTGCTTACAAGGGCGCCATGCGGGCAGCGAAGGAGACCGGCTCGCTGATGCCGCCCATGCACATCCTCAACGCGCCCACACGCCTGATGAAGGACCTCGGTTACGGCGCGGGCTATGCCTACGACCACGACGCGGAAGAGGGCTTCTCCGGCCAGAACTACTTCCCAGACGGCATGGCGCGCCAGCAGTTCTACCGCCCCGTGGCCCGCGGCTTCGAGCGCGAGATCGAAAAGCGCCTGGCCTACTGGGCCAAGCTGCGCGCCCAGCGAGCTGAGGAAGAGTAGGGGCTAGAGGCCCCTGGCGAAGTCCGCGACCGCTTTGCCGATCTCTTCCGGCGAGTCCTCTTGGATGAAGTGGATGCCTTTCACCGTCACCTCCTGTTGGTTCGGCCAGCTGCGGCAGAACTCCCGCTGCGTGCCGCGTAGGATGGCGCCGGGCTCGGCATCGATGAAGAGTTTGGGCACTTCGCTGGTCGCCAGCCAGGCACCGTAGTCCTCAACGATCGCGATCACGTCCGCCGGCTCTCCGGCGATGGGCAGTTCGCGGGGCCAGGTCAAGGTGGGGCGGCGCGTCTCGCCCGCTTCCCGGAAGCGGCGGCGGTACTCGTCGTGCTCGGCCGGCGAGAGGTCGCGCAGTATGCTCATGGGCAGGATCTGCTCGACGAAGACGTTCTGGTCCAGGACCAGCGTTTCGCCGGCCGGCGAGCGCATGGCCTGGAAGACCTCGGTGGCCTGACCGGGGAAATCCTCCCACGCGATGGGCTGTACGATGGCTTCCATGTAGGCGATGCCGGCGATCCGCTCGGGATGGCGTTTCACCCAGTGAAAGCCGAGCGCCGAGCCCCAGTCGTGCACCACCAGGACGATGCGGTCGCCGAGCCCCGGACCGATCGCGTCCATGGCGTCGAACCAGGCATCGAGATAGCGCACATGGTCGACAAAACGGTAGGAGCCATCGCTCGACTTGCCCGAGTCCCCCATGCCGATGAGGTCCGGCGCCAGGCAGCGGCCCAGTCCTTCTGCCGAGGGAATGACGTTGCGCCACAGGTAGCTGGAGGTCGGGTTGCCGTGCAGGAAGACGAAGGTCGGGCCGCCATCCCGCGGGTTGCCGCTTTCGCAATAGGTGATGAAGCTATCCAGAACATCAATTCTGTTTTTGCTGTCGACAATGGCGTTCATGGTCCGGCCTCTCGCGGTTTGTGGGACGCAGGTGGACAGAATGTCACCCCTGCTAAGTCAGGGGAGCACCGTTCAGAATCTATATTCTGTATCTAGGCAGACTTTTCAAGCAGCGGAGCCAAAGCGGCTTCCACAGCAAGCACCAGCTTCTTTTTGGGCGTCCCGCTTGCGGCCATCACGGCTAGCCCTTGCACCAGCGCAACCAGCAGCTCGGCATAGCGTTCCGGGTCGATCGCCTTCGGCAAGCTGCCATCCTGCTTGGCATTCTCGAGAGCCCGACGGAAGCTCCGCCGCTGCCTGGCGAAATGGGCCCGCACGCGCTTGGCCACGTCCTCGTCGTGATTTGCCGTCTCCACGGCTGCCTGGGCCAGAAAGCACCCGGGGCAGCGCGTGGGATGCAGTTTGCCGTCACCCAGGCGCTGGAAGTAGGCGAAAAGTGCGTCAAGACCGGCATCGCGTCGATCTAGTTCGCCGAGCAGGGCCGTCACCATGACGTCGCGGTAGCGGTCGAGTGCCGCAAGATAGAGATCGCGCTTGTCGCCGAAATCGCCATAGAGGCCATAACGGCTGGCGCCTGTCTCTTGCACCAGGTCATCGTAAGTCGTGCTCTCGAAGCCTTGGCGCCAGAACAGCGCCATGGCGGCCTTCAGTGCGTCGTCGCGGTTGTATTGCTTGTTCGGCGGCATGCCCAACCATAACCGGCGCTGGCGAGGCGGCAAGTCCATGCATGGGGGCCGTGCGCAGCAGATGGGTGGCCGGCGCGGATGACTTCGTTAGATTGCACAGCATGACCGACCCTGCGATCTTGATCTTCATTGCCGGCGTTTTCCTTTTGGCCGGTGCCGTCAAGGGGGTGATCGGGGTCGGCTTGCCGAGCGTGTCCCTGGGTCTGCTCGCCGCCGTTATGAGCTTGCAGCCAGCCATCGCAATCACCCTGGCGCCGGCGTTGGCGACCAATATCTGGCAAGGGGCACTTGGCGGCCATGCGAAAGTGCTGTTCCGCCGGCTGTGGCCCTTTCTCCTGGCCATCGTCATTGCCATCGGGTTCGGGACCCAGGTCTTGGCCCGCGTCGACAACCGGCTGCTCTCGGCGCTGCTCGGGTTTCTGCTGGTGATCTATGGCGTGACCGGGCTGCAACGCCCGAGCATTCGGCTGCCACATGGTTGGGAGGGCTGGAGCAAGCCTGTCGTCGGCCTGGTCAACGGCTTGATCACCGGCATGACCGGCACCTTCGTGGTCCCGGCGACGCTCTATCTGCAGTCGCTCGGTCTGCCGCGCGACCAGCTCATCCAGGCCATGGGGATGGTCTTTGGCCTCTCCAGCCTTGTGCTGGCTATCGCCCTAGGCAGCCAGAACATGGTGAGCGGCGATCTTGCGCTGATCTCCCTCGCTGCCATCCTGCCGGCGCTGATCGGCATGTGGCTCGGCGAGCGCATCCGGCGCCGTCTCTCAGAAGCCCTGTTCCGCAAGGTCTTCTTCGTTTCTCTTATCCTGCTCGGCGCTTACATCGTGGTGCGGGCACTGGTGCTGTCCTGAGTTGCGGGAGCGCAGGCCTGCCAAACACTATCTTTGTGATACCGGCCAAGGGCAAAGCCCGCGAGCCCGGATCCGATCATCAGCCAGCACCCTTCGTTCGGTGGCCCGTGCCCAACCGCACCATGGACCCCGGCTCAAGGCTGGGGTGACGATAAGAGGTGAATCGAAGTCCTGCGAGTTCTCTCTTGCTGTCATCCCGGCCAAGGGATTCGCCTAAGCGAAGTCCGCGAGCCGGGATCCATTCATCAGCCTGCACGGCCCCCCGGTGTTGGGTGCAGGTCTCTGAGCCACCAAGCATTCAATCCAAGAACTGCGCCAAGCCCATCCATGGATCCCCGGGTCTCGCTGCTTTGCGGCTCGCCCGAGGATGACAGGGGGAGCGGGCCGGCGCCGCACGGCGCGTCAGCGCCTGCCCTACAACGGAATGTTGTCGTGCTTCTTCCAGGGCTCTTCGATGCGCTTGTTCTTCAAGAGATCGAGGGCCTGGCAGATCCGCCAGCGGGTGTTGTGCGGCATGATCACGTCATCGACGAAGCCTCGCGATCCGGCCACGAAGGGGTTGGCGAACTTGGTGCGATACTCCTCAGTGCGCGCCTCGATCTTCTCGGCGTCTCCAAGGTCCTGGCGGAAGATGATCTCCACCGCGCCCTTCGGGCCCATCACGGCGATCTCGGCGGTCGGCCAAGCGTAGTTGATGTCGCCGCGCAAATGCTTGGAGGCCATAACCACGTAGGCGCCGCCATAGGCCTTGCGTGTGATCACGGTCACCTTGGGCACCGTCGCCTGGGCATAGGCATAGAGCAGCTTGGCGCCGTGCTTGATGATGCCGCCGTACTCCTGGCCGGTGCCGGGCAGGAAGCCGGGCACGTCGACGAAGGTGACGATAGGGATCTCGAAGCAGTCGCAGAAGCGCACGAAGCGCCCCGCCTTCTTGGCCGAGTCGATGTCGAGGCAACCGGCGAGCACCATGGGCTGATTGGCGACGATGCCGACTGTTTGCCCGTTCATGCGCGCAAAGCCCACGATGATGTTGGCGGCGTGGCCCGGCATCAGCTCGAAGAACTCGCCCTCGTCGACGATCTTGGTCACCAGCTCCTTCATGTCGTAGGGCTTGTTCGGATTGGGCGGCACCAAGCTGTCCAGGGAGTCGACCCGGCGGTCGATGGGGTCGGTGGTCTCGCGCCGCGGCGCTTTCTCCCGGTTGCTAAGCGGCAGAAACCCGAAGAAGCGGCGCAGCTCCAGCATCGCCTCGACGTCGTTCTCGAAGGCGAGATCGGCGACGCCCGAGCGGGTGGTGTGGGTGACCGCGCCGCCCAGGTCTTCGGCCGTCACCTCTTCGTGGGTCACGGTCTTCACCACGTCCGGGCCCGTCACGAACATGTAGGAGCTGTCTTTCACCATGAAGATGAAGTCGGTCATGGCCGGGGAGTAGACAGCGCCGCCGGCGCAGGGCCCCATGATCATGGAGATCTGCGGCACCACGCCAGAGGCATTGACGTTGCGCTGGAAGACGTCGGCATAGCCGGCAAGGGAGGCCACGCCTTCTTGGATGCGGGCACCGCCGGAATCGTTGATGCCGATGATCGGTGCGCCGACCCGCATGGCCATGTCCATGACCTTGCAGATTTTCTCGGCGTGGGCTTCCGACAGCGAGCCGCCGAAGACGGTGAAATCCTGGCTGAAGACGAAGACCGGGCGGCCGTCGATGGTGCCGTGGCCGGTGACCACGCCATCGCCTGGGATGGTGGTCTTCTCCATGCCGAAGTCGATACAGCGGTGCTCGACGAACATGTCGAACTCCTCGAAGGAGCCTTCGTCCAGCAGCACTTCCAGCCGCTCTCGCGCGGTCAGCTTGCCTTTGCTATGCTGCGCCCCGATGCGCCGCTCGCCGCCCCCCAGGCGCGCCCCGGCGCGCCGCCGCTCCAGCTCAGCCAGAATCTCCTGCATGCTCGACCGCCCCTTCCTTGACGCTTTTGTTGCGGTGCAGCGGATAGCATGGGGTGAAAAGAAATACCAGTGAGCGAAGCGTTGGCGTGGCTTGCAGGCGAGCGAGCGCTTTGCTCCGCCGCCGCTATTCGCCGGCCACCTGCTCCAGCACCGCGCCATGCAGGGCGCGGACGTGAACCTCTGCCCTGCCGGCGGCAAAGCGCCCGTCCAGCTCGGCCCAATCGTCGTCGCTGAGCACCTGCTGCGCGAGCGGGAAGAAGTGCTGTTCCTCCATCGCCATGTGGCGCCGGTTGCTATCGACGAAGTCGCGGCCCAGGCTGCTAAACCACTCGCGCGGTTCGTCTTCAGGGCGAACCATCAGATCGATGGTAGCGGTGGCCAGGCGGCGGGTCAGATAAGCCAGATCCAGATGGCCGTTGAGCAAGCTCTCCAGGCCTGCCGCCTGATCGGCCGCGCGGTCGCGCAGGCGCTCGGCGATCAGGTCTTCCTTGGGATGGTGGTAAAGGTCGGGATAGGTCAGGAAATAGCCGATGATGCCCCGCACCAGATTGAAGTCGGGCGGCGCACCCTCTTGGAACTGTGCGATCTGCCGGTCCATGAGGTCGAGCAGGACCGTCATGTCCTCGTGTTCCTTGCGCAGGGCCCGCATCAACGCCGCCATGTCCCAAGACCTCCTCAAGCCGGATGCAGTCTGGCGCTGCCGCCATCGCCGCGCAACAGTGCTATCGCAATGAAGAAAGCTAGGACCCGTGCTTCGCCCTATAGTCGTCGATGGCCTGCTTCAGCTCGACATAGGCGCGGCATTCGAAAAAGCAGATGTCATCCAGGCGCGCCAGGTTGGCTTCCGCGCGCTCCGGCTGGTCCAGGGTGAGGAACAGCTCGCCCTGGTATTCCAGGGCGCCCTTGTGGTCCGGGTCGATGGAGAGCGCCGTCTTATAGTTGCTGGCGGCACTCTCATAGTCGCCGAGGTTGCGCTGGGAGAAGGCTAGCAGGTTGAAGGCATTCGCGTTGCGCGGGTTGGTTCTGGTCGCCTTCTCTAAGAGAGGAATGGCGCCCGCGAAGTCCTCGGCCGCGATTTTCTTCTCCGCGGCAGCGACGTCGTTGTCCTTCCGGGTGCCGCTCCAGCCGTCGTCGTCGCCGGCCGCCAGCACTGGGGCGGCGAGGGCAACGGCCAGGCAGAGCAAGGTCGCCAAGAACGCGGCACGCTGGGCGTTACGCGGAGTAGACTTGGCAACGTGGGCGGCCGTCATGGCATCGCTCCTCTCTCGGCGAGCTGTATCTTCCCACCTATGTGCCGAAAGCGGAGGAAAGAGCGCCGGCTGTTCACGATTTTGTGATCGCGCTACGAGAAACGTCCAGGGCGGAAGGGTTGCAGCAGCGAAACCTCCGTGCCGTCGAGGATCTCCAGGGCGGCGAAGCGGCCGACGGCGGGCGCCAAGGTGATGCCGCTGTGCATGGCGGCAACGTAGAGGCCCGGCATGGCGAAGCCGATGGCCGGATAACCGTCCGCTGGAATGGGCCGGTAGCCCACGGTGGCAGCCTCGAATTCCAGCCCGTCGGCACCCTTCAGACGCTCTTTAATATCCCGGACGAGGCGCCGTCCCTCGGTTTCTCGGTCGTTGGGCACCGGCCCGCCGCCGAAGGTTCGTCCGGCAATGAGGTGCCCCTCCGCGTCCTGGCGCATGTGCAGGCCCGGCGTAATCAGGATGTGGTTGATCAGCCGCGCGTGCGGCTTGCAGTGGGCCAGCAGTCCGGGGGAAGCCTCAATGGGAACGGTCAGCCCGACGCCGTCGCAAAGCCTTTGCGTGTCGCTGCCTGCGGCGAGCAGGACGCAGTCGGCGGTCATCTCGCCGCCTTCGGTCTCCACGCCAACCACGCGGTCGCCTCTCGTCACCAGGCGAGAGGCCGTCCAGCCCTCGATGAGGTTTGCGCCGGCCGCCTTGGCAGCGTCCAGCAATGCCAGAGTCCCCTTGACCGGATGCAGGCTGCCTTCGTCCGGCACCAGCACGGCACGGTCGGGCACGTCCTTCACGGCAGGCTCGCGCCGCGCGACTTCGTCCTTTTCGACGACCCGGCTCTCGTAGCTCCAGGCCGAGTAGCGCGCGGCAAAGTCCGCAGGATCGCCGACTTCGTCCTCGTCCCAGATCAGGCTGCCGCTCCACTCCAGCGGGAGGCCGCCGTTGAGCCCTGCCGCGAGGGTGCGATACTCCAGGAGGCTGCGCTGGCGCAGGTCGAAGTAGTCCTTGGTGCGGCCGGCGCTGGCGTTGATCCAGGCAAACGACGCGGCGGTCGCGCCGGCAGCCGGCCGGCCGCGCTCGATAACCGTGACGGCTACGCCACGCCGAGCCAGGTGATAGGCGGTGACGGCACCGATGATACCGGCGCCGATGATGAGCACGCTGGAGACCAGCGCTTCCTTCGCGGTCTGAGTGTCTTGAGGCACGCTGGCTCGGTCTTCGCTGTCGGTGGGAGCGGCATGATCTTCGCGCAGCCGCTGCCGCGCAAGACACTTCCGGCGTCAAGGCAAGGAGGAGCTTCACGCTGTCGGGCGATTGCTCCCAACGGTCAGAGCCGCCGTTGCAGCCGCGAGCTGTTGCACGGCGATGGGGTCCAGGACAGCGGCAAGCGTCTGATGCGCCTTCCGCCAAACCGGAATGGCGGCCGCCAGACGCCGTGCGCCAGTTTCCGTCAGCCAAACGGCTCGTTTGCGCAGATCCTTTTCGACGATAGCAATCTCGACCAGGCCGGCGCTTTCGAGGGCGCGAAGGTTTCTGGATAGAGTGGATTGCTCCAGGCCCGTTCGCTCGGCCAAGCCCCCGATCGTATCGTCCTTTGCCGCAGCGACATGAGCCATCAAACCAAACTGAGCGATGCTCAAGTTCGTCGCCCGCATCTCGGTCTCAAGGAAGTGCGTGATGCGGCGTGCGGCGAGCCGAACGTTGGTGCCGGCGCAGTGTTCGACGACGTGGCGCGCGTCGGAAACGAGCGTTCTTGGCGGGGGTCGATTGCCTTGCATCATGGTTACATGTATATACAATAAATGTATCTACATGTAAATGGAAATAGGGCATGACAGTGGACTTTGAAGATCGTGAGCCGGCGCTACCGCCGACGGAAGTGAGCTCCGTCCTCGGGCGTATCGGCGGCACGCCGCTGTTGGCGCTAGGGCACATCGTTCCGGATAACTGCGCGCGCATTCTGATCAAGCTGGAAAGTGAAAACCCGACGGGCAGCATGAAGGATCGCATGGCCTTGGCGATGATCGAGGCGGGCGAGCGAAGCGGCCGCCTCGAGCCAGGCGGACGCGTGGTCGAGTACACCGGCGGCAGCACCGGCGTGTCTTTGGCTTTAGTCTGCGCGGCGAAGGGCTATCCGCTCAGCATCGTCACCTCAGATGCCTTCAGTGCCGAGAAACGCCGTCACATGGCTGCCCTCGGCGCCGAGCTGACTGTCGTGCCCAGCGAGAATGGCGGCATGGACGCAGCCTTGACCCGGGCGATGATCGCAGCTGCCGGGGAGATAGCGGAGAAGACCGGTGCTTTCTGGACCGACCAGCTCAACAACGAGAGCCAGCTCGCCGCTTACCACGCGATGGGCGAAGAGATCTGGCAACAGTGCGGCGGGAGTATCGACGGCTTCGTCCAATCGACCGGCACCGCGGCCTCGGTGCGCGGCATCGCCGAGAGCCTGAGACGCCACCGGCCGGACATCTCTATCGCCGCGGTCGAACCGGCCGAATCGGCCGTGCTGTCCGGCGGGCCGACGGGTGTTCATCGGATCGAAGGGGTTGGCGCAGGCTTCGTCGTACCCCTCTGGGAGCCTTCCGTTGTCGATGAGATCGTTGCCGTTTCCACGGAGGAGGCCATGGCTATGGCGCGCCAGCTGGCGCGGAGCGAGGCGCTCTTCGCGGGGACCTCGACCGGCGCCAACCTCGTCGCCGCTCTTCGCATCGGCCGGCGCCTTGGGCCGGACGCGACCGTGGTGACGGTGATGTGCGACTCCGGCATCAAGTACCTGAGCACAGATCTCTATCGCAGCGGCCATACAGCCGCCGCTGCCTAGCGACCGGGCAAAGAAAAAGGCCCGCCCCCAGAGGGAGCGGGCACTGAAAGTTGGTCTGGGAAAGGGGTCAGTTGCCGTCGGCGGCCGGTTTGCGCCGCAGCCGCTTGTAGACGACCGGCACCAGGGAAAGGACGGCGAGACCGACCAGGGCGACGACGACTTCCGTGGTCAGCGCCGCGGCAGGCGAAAACTCTTCCATGCTGTCGAACACGCTGCCCAGGCCGGCGCCGACCGAAGCGAAGACGAAGGCGCCGGGAATGATGCCGATGAAGGTGCCGATGACGTAGGTGCGCAGCGGCACGCCGAGGAAGGCCGGCACCAGATTGACGACAAAGAAAGGGAAGAGGGGGACGAGGCGCAGGACCAGCAGGTAGCTCAGGGCGTTTTCCTTGAAGCCGTCCTCCATCTTGCGCAGCCAGGGGCCGGCCCGCTGCCGCAGGCTGTCGCCCAAGGCGGTGCGCGCAGCAAGGAAGACCACAACGGCGCCGATGGTCGCGCCGACCACGGCATAGGTGGTGCCGAGGGCGGTGCCGAAGAGGAATCCGCCGGTGATGGTCAGGATAGCGCCGCCGGGCAAGGAGAGCGCGGTGGCAACCGCGTAGATGGCGACGAAGGCGAGAAGCGCCACGGCATAGTTCTGCTGCACGAAGGCGGTCAGCACTTCGCGGTTGTCCCGCAGAGCGTCGAAGCTGAGGTATTCCTCCAGGCCGAAGGCGAAGACGGCGGCGATCGCGCCCGCAATGGCGAAGACGGGCAAGAGACGCTTGGCGAGGGTTTTTGCGCTACCCTGGCCATTCTGGGCCGGGGCGCAGCTCTGTTGGCTGTTCATCGACGTGGTCCTTTTCGAAGCTGGGTTACGGCAGACGCTGCAGAAAGCGCACGAGTTTCCGGGTCCGCTCGCTGAAGAGCTTGGGCGTGTAGTAGGCGCCGGCCGCCCGTTTGGAGACCTCGCTCAAGGTCGGGTAGGGCGCGATGATGGAGGCCATGTCGGCCACCTTCAGGCCCTTCTGGACGGCCAGGACCCAAGGCAGGATGAGCTCGCCGGCGTGCTTTCCGACGATGGTGGCGCCGACGATGCGGCCGCGTCCGTCGATGACGGCCTTGGCAAAACCTTCCGTCGCGCGTTCGGCCTGAGCGCGGTCGTTCTCGGCGAAGGGGAAGGTGGTGGCGGTTGCCTTTCCGTCCTTCTCCTTGGCCGCCACTTCCAGAAGGCCGACGTGCGCCAGCTCCGGCTCGGTGTAGGTGACCCAGGGCACGGCGCGGTAGTCGACCTTGGAGGGCAGGCGGAACAGTGCGTTGCGGATGACGATCCCGGCGTGATAGCCCGCCATGTGGGTGAACTGATAGCCGCCGGCGACATCGCCGATGGCGAAGATGCGCTTGTTGCTGGTGCGCAGACGGGCATCCACCGTGATGCCGCGCGGGCTGTGCTCGACGCCGGCTTCGTCGAGGCCCAGGCCGTCCACGTTGGCCCGGCGACCCACCGCGATCAGCAGATGCGAACCTTCGATGCGCTCGCTCTGGCCGCTGGCGCTGACCAGCACGGAGATACCGTTGCGTTCGCCGACGACGCTCTCAACCTTGGTGTTCTCGCGTAAGACGACGCCTTCCTGCTCTAGCCTAGAGCGGACCACGGCGACGGCGTCGGGATCGTCCTTGCCCATGATGCCGAAGGCTTCGACCACCGTGACCTGAGAACCCAGGCGGCGGTGCGCCTGCGCCATCTCGATGCCGATCGGCCCGCCGCCCACGACGATCAGGTGCTGCGGCACTTCGGTGAGATCGAAGATGGTCTCGTTGGTGTAGTGCGGGACCGCGTCGAGGCCAGGGATCGGCGGCACCATCGGCGAGGAGCCGGTGGCGATGACGAAGCGCTTGGCTTTGACGCGGATGTCGCCGGCGACGACCTCATTCGGCCCGGTGAAGCGCGCCGCCTCCTGGATGACCTGGACGCCGAGGCCCTCGAAGCGCTCAACCGAGTCATGCGGCGCGATGGCGCCGATGACGCCATGCACATGGCTGTTGACCTTGGCGAAGTCGATCGCCGGCTCGTGGCCGTTGATGCCGAACTGGCTGCTGTCGCGGATGGTTTGGGCCGCTTCGCCGACGGCGATCAGGGCCTTGGAGGGGACGCAGCCGTAGTTGAGGCAATCGCCGCCCATCTTGCCCTTTTCGAAGAGCACGGTCTTGGCGCCCATCTGGGCGGCACCGGCGGCGACGCTCAGGCCACCCGAGCCGGCACCGATGATGGCGATGTCCGCCGTGATGGTTTTTTGGTTGTTGTCCGACATGATGTCTCCCCGGCGCAAGGCCGCTTTGGGTGGAGGAAGTGGAGGGCTCAGCCCTCCACCACCAGCTTGTAGTCGAGGGTCGGGTTGAGCGGGCAGGAGTAGAGATACTCGCCGGGCTCGAGATCGACGACGTAGTCCTTCGTGACGCCCTGGGTCAGACCGCCGCCGGAAACGCTGGGCAGGGTCGCGCGGCTGATCAGGCCGTCGCCGCGCAGCCAGAAGCCGAGCTCATAGGGGACGTTCTCGTTGGTCACGCGGAAGATGTGCTTGCCTGGCTTGAGGCGCAGGGTAACGGCCTTGGCCGCGCGGTCCTCGCCGCTCTCGGCGTTGATCTCTTTGCAGTCGTCGGCCGTCTTGGGCGTGTAGCCATGATCGACGCCTTCCGACTCGACGAACTGGCAGCCGGTCTGCGTCAGCTCGATGACGGTCTCGGCCTGGGCAGTGCCGGCAAGGGCGATGCCGGTGGTGAGGGCAGCCGCGCCGGCGATGGCAAGAACTCTGGATTTGATCGACATCCTGCTTTTTCCTTTTTGCTACGGTCCGGCTGCCTTGGTGCCGCCGTCCCTTTGAATGCATCAGATGACTTGAAAGATGCGTAAGAACGTTGCTCGCGTGAAATACCATCTAGCTATGCGTTCAATAGCCGTGGGTGATGGACGCAACGGACTCAAATGAATGTGAAACGACGTGTATGGATGAGCTTCCATGGAAATGCATCAGGTCCGCTACTTCCTCGCCGTCAGCGAGACGTTGAACTTCACGCGGGCGGCCGAGCTGTGCCACGTCTCGCAACCGGCGCTTACCAAGGCGATCAAGCGCCTTGAGGAGGAACTGGGCGGGGAGCTTTTCCGGCGCGAGCGTAACCTGACGCATCTCACCGACCTCGGTCGGCTCATGAAGCCCCATCTCGAGACCATTCTGCGCGCCAACGAGGCAGCCCGGGCCGACGCCGAGGACTTTCACAGCCTGGAGCGTGCCTCCCTCAACCTCGGCGTCATGTCGACGGTGGGGCCGGTCGAGATGGTCGGCTTCCTCGATCGCTTGCGCGAGGAGATCCCCGTTCTCGATCTCAAGATCAGCGAAGCGACCGGCAGCGAGTTGATCGAGGCTTTGCTGCAAGGCGAGGTCGACGTCGGCCTGATCGGCATGCCGCAACTCCCGGAGCGGCTCGATGCCGTCCCGCTCTATGGCGAGCGCTACACCATCGCTTTTTCCAAAGGACACCGTTTCGAAGGCATGACCGTGGTGCCGCTCAGCGAGCTTGACGGTGAGGACTACCTTCTTCGCCTGCATTGCGAGTTCATGGACCACTTCGAGGCTCTGGGCGGCGAGAAAGACTTCGAAGTCAATCTGCGCTACAGCAGCGAGCGTGAAGACTGGGTGCAGGCCATGGTGCTGGCCAAGCTCGGCTGCTCGATCATGCCGGAGTTCCTGCCCAGCCTGCCGGGCATTGCCACGCGTGTTTTGGTCGAGCCGGAGGTCAGCCGCACCGTCTCGCTGGTCACCGTCGCGGGCAGGCAGTACTCGCCCGTGCTGCGCCTGATGGTTCGCCTGGCCAAGAGCTACCCCTGGCGCGGTGCGGCTGTGGCAGGCAATGGCGAGACCTCCTGGGACTTGAAATAGCGCCGGGGTGTCGTGCCGAAGACATCGCGAAAGGCTTCGATGAAGGCGCTGACGTTATCGTAGCCCACCGCGAAGGCGGCCGAGGTGACGGGCTCGCCCGCGGCCAGGCGCTCCAGTGCTGCAAGCAGGCGCGCTTGCCGGCGCCACTCGCGAAAGGTCATGCCGGTCTCGTCAGCAAACTTGCGGATCAGGTTGCGTTCGGAGAACCCCAGCTCCTTCGACCAGGCCTTGAGTGAGCGCTGGTCGGCCGGCTCAGTCAGGATCGCCTCGGTCATTCCGCGCAAGCGCGGGTCCTGCGGCTGCGGCAGCGCGAGCGGCAAGGCGTCGATCTCGGCGATCTCGGCCAGCAAGAGAGCGAGGAGGTGCGGCCAGTTCGGGTCATCCGGCACAGTGGCCATTCGGATCAGGACTTCGCGCATCAAGGGGGAGATCGACCACACGGCGCAGTCGGAGGGCAGCCCCCGTGCTGTCCGGTCGAGATAGACCGTGCGCATGGCCGTCGCCGTATGGCAGCGGACGGCGTGAACGCGGCCCGCCGGCATCCAGATTGCCCGGCCCGGCGGCACCACCCAAACCGCGTCCTCGCTGATCACTCGAAAGACACCGGCGGCTGCATGGAGGATCTGATGGGCGTCATGGCTGTGGGGCTCGATCCAAGTGCCGGCGGCGTAGTCGGTGGCCAGACCCTCGACCTCGATCGCTGGATCGTGTTTTGGCATTTTTTACGTATTTATTGGCCTGATACCGGAAGAATGGTGCCATGCGGTCGCCTACCTTGTCGAGCGACGATCGAGAGGAGAGGGCACGATGACTCCGGGAACCCAGCTAGCCTTTCTTAATGTGGCGCACTTCCTCTGCCACTACTTCCTGCTGATCTTTCCGACGGCTGTCATCGCCATCGCCGCGGATTGGGGGCTCTCATACGGGGCCGCGTTGGCGCTCGGCACGCCGCTTTACGTTATCTTCGCGCTGGCCACCTTGCCGGCCGGTTGGCTCGGCGACCACTGGGACGGCCAGCGCCTGATCGGCCTGTCGTTCTTCGGCCTCGGCGCCGCCAGTCTCTTCATCGCCTTTGCGGCCGACGATCTCTGGCTCATGGTTGGGCTCGGGGCGCTCGGGCTTTTCGCCGCCATCTATCATCCGGTTGGGCTGGCCATGGTGACGCGTCTCAGCGACCGACCGGGCCATGCCTTGGCGGTCAACGGCGTGTACGGCAATCTGGGATTGGCCGCGGCCGCCCTGGCGACGGGGCTGCTGGCCGATGCTTTCGGCTGGCGGAGCGCTTTCCTGGTGCCTGGTTTGGTCGTGTTGGTTGTCGGCCTTGTTCACCTGATGACGGTCAGGCGTCATGACGCAAGTGCGCGTCCATCACATCAGGCGAAGGGACCGGACACGGTTGCCGTGCCGCGTGCGATCCAGATCCGCGTCGTCGCCGTGATCCTGCTGGCGGCGCTGTTCAGCGGCGTGATCTTCAACGGCGTGACGATCTCGCTGCCTAAACTCTTTGACGAGCGCTTGGGTGCCATTGCGCCGACACTGACCGGTGTCGGGGGCTACACCACCTTGGTCTTTGCTGTTGCCGCCTTCGCCCAGCTCCCGGTCGGCAATCTGCTCGACCGGGTCGGTGGCCGGCCGGTGATGATCGCGCTCTATGTCCTGATTGCCGCAACCTTGGCGCTGCTCTCACAAGCCTTCGGCTGGCTTGCCGTGCCAGGCGCTTTGGTGGTGGTGACCTTCATGTTCGCCGGCCTTCCCATCACCGGCTGGCTGCTCGGTCGTTACGTGGCCAGCTCTTGGCGCTCACGTGCCTTCGCGGCCGAGTATGTGCTGTCGCTCGGCATGGCCTCCGCCATCGTGCCGGCCATAGCGCTCCTGCACGAGAACGGCTACGGCTTCGACAGCCAATACCTGCTGTTCGCTCTTTCGGCGGGTGTCGTGGTGCTGGGCGCTGCCGCTCTGCCGCGCGCGGCAACGCTGATGCGGGCCAGCCTTCAGGCCAAAGCGACGATCAGTCCACCAGCTCCGGCGCCTTCTTCCCGGACTTAGCGGGCGGACCGCCTTTCTCATCCGGGAAGCCGAAGGTGAGGGCGCCGTCGACCAGGTCGACCTGCACCAATCCGCCCTTGGCCAGCTTGCCGAACAGCAGCTCTTCCGCCAGCGGCTTCTTGATGTGCTCCTGGATCACGCGAGCGAGGGGACGGGCGCCGAAGTTCGGCTCATAGCCCTTCTCGGCCAGCCACTGGCGGGCTGCGTCGCTGAGCTCGATGGTCACGTTGCGGTCGGCCAACTGCGCTTCGAGCTGCATGACGAACTTGTCGACCACCCGCGCCACGATCTCCGGCGTCAGGCCGCTGAAGGGGATGATGGCGTCCAGCCGGTTACGGAATTCCGGCGTGAAGAGGCGGTTGATGGCTTCCGTATCCTCACCGCTGCGGGCCTCTCTCACGAAACCGATGGCCGGCTTGGCCATCTCGCTGGCGCCCGCGTTGGTGGTCATGATCAGGATGACGTTGCGGAAGTCGACGTTCTTGCCGTTGTGGTCGGTCAGCTTCCCGTAATCCATGATCTGCAGCAGGATATTGAAGATGTCCGGATGCGCCTTCTCGATCTCGTCGAGCAGCAGGACGCAGTGCGGGTGCTGGTCGACTGCGTCGGTCAGGAGACCGCCCTGGTCGAAGCCGACATAGCCCGGAGGAGCTCCGATCAGACGGCTGACCGCGTGGCGCTCCATGTACTCCGACATATCGAAACGGTGCAGCTCGACGCCGAGCGTCATGCCCAACTGGCGCGCAACCTCGGTCTTGCCGACCCCGGTGGGACCGGAGAAGAGGTAGGAGCCGATGGGCTTCTCCGGCTCGCGCAGGCCGGCACGGGCGAGCTTGATCGCCGCGGTGAGGGCCTCGATCGCCTTGTTCTGGCCGAAGACCATCGTCTTGAGGTCGCGCTCAAGGTTGGCAAGCGCCTGCTTATCGTCTTTGGAGACGGATTTCGGCGGGATGCGGGCCATCTTGGCGATCACCGCCTCGACTTCCTTCACGCCGACGGTCTTCTTGCGCTTGGATTCGGGCCGCAGAGCTTGCGCCGCGCCCGTCTCGTCGATGACGTCAATCGCCTTGTCCGGCAGCTTACGGTCGTTGATATAGCGCGCGGCCAACTCGACGGCGGTGCGGATGGCTTCCTGCGTGTAGCGCACGCTGTGGTGTTCCTCGTAATAGGGCTTGAGGCCCTTGAGGATCTTCACCGTGTCTTCGATTGAAGGCTCGACCACATCGATCTTCTGGAAGCGCCGCACCAGGGCGCGGTCCTTTTCAAAGTAGTTGCGGTATTCCTTGTAGGTGGTCGAGCCGATGCAGCGCAGGCTACCGCTCTGCAAAGCCGGCTTGAGCAGGTTGGAGGCGTCCATGGCGCCGCCCGACGTCGCGCCGGCACCGATCACCGTATGGATTTCGTCAATGAACAGCACCGCGTGCGGCATGGCCTCAAGCTCGGAGATCACCGCCTTGAGCCGTTCTTCGAAATCGCCGCGGTAGCGCGTGCCGGCAAGCAGCGCGCCCATGTCGAGGGCGAAGATGGTCGCTTCCTTGAGGACGTCCGGGACATCGCCTTCTTCGATACGCCGGGCCAGGCCCTCCGCGATCGCGGTTTTGCCGACGCCCGGGTCGCCGACGTAGAGCGGATTGTTCTTGGTGCGGCGGCACAGCACTTGAATGGTGCGCTCGATCTCGCCGCTGCGGCCGATCAGAGGGTCGACGCGGCCCTGGCGGGATTTCTCGTTCAGATCGACACAGTAGGCGTCGAGCGCCTCGCGGCCCTGCTTGACGACCTGCTCGCTCTCGCTTTCCGACTCGGCGCCATTGACCGTGCGGCTCTGCTCCTGGCCCGGGACCTTGGCGATGCCGTGGCTGATGTAGTTGACCGCATCCAGGCGGGTCATCTCCTGCGCTTGCAGGAAATAAACGGCGTGGCTCTCGCGCTCGGCGAAGATGGCGACGAGCACGTTGGCGCCGGTCACCTCTTCGCGCCCGGACGACTGCACGTGGATGGCTGCGCGCTGCAATACCCGCTGGAAGCCTGAGGTCGGCGAGGCGTCGCCACTCTGCGCTGTGATCAGCGAGGAGAGATCGTTGTCGATGTAATCGGAAATCTCGTCGCGCAGCTTGCCGAGGTCGACCCCGCAAGCGCGCAGCACGGCTACGGCGTCGCTGTCTTCGGTAAGGGCCAGCAGAAGATGTTCGAGCGTTGCGTATTCATGGCGCCGTTCGTTGGCGAGCGCCAAGGCGCGGTGCAAGGTCTTCTCTAGGTTGCTGGATAGCATCGCGCGCGACTAGTCCTTTTCCAGGGTGCATTGTAAAGGATGTTGATGCTTGCGGGCATAGTCTATGACCTGCGTCACTTTGGTCTCCGCGACCTCGTAGGTGTAGACGCCGCAGACGCCGACACCACGGCGGTGAACATGTAGCATGATCTGCGTCGCCTCTTCTCGGCGCTTGCCGAAGAACTTCTCCAGGACATGAACGACGAACTCCATCGGAGTATAATCGTCGTTCAGCATCAGCACCTTGTAAAGCGAGGGGCGCTTGGTTTTAGGGCGCGTGCGAACGATGACGCCGGTCGCACGACCACCGCCGCTACCGCCATCATCACTGTTGCGTCCGGGGCCGCCGTCGTCTTCGTTGGCCAACCGCATGCTTCGCATCTCACGCCTTTCGGGCCGGCGACTCGGCCCGCCATGTTCCCAATCTAATACTAGCATGCTCTACAATATTGTGAATCAGCCTGGGGGCGGGAAGTGCCGGGCAGGCAGCTTTTTTTTTCCGCTAACCCGCATTTATCGACGACAGAATGAGTATCTCCTGGAATCGCGCCCGTATTATGGCGAAGCGGCGGCGTTTGCCATGAGGCTATACGGGACTCGGTAAATCCTGTTGGCTGTCGAAGATGGTATGATTCGCAGGCGGCAATAGAACAGGCGGCAATAGAAGATGGCGCTGAATTGTGAAGCGTGAAGCAGTCGGTTGGCAAAACACATGCTGACATTCGATAAAAAGATCGGGCTGGGGGAAGTGATCGCGATCTTCGCTCTTGTGATGAGCGGCGTAGCGGTTTGGCAGGCAAATACCCACAGCAATCCGGACTTCGTCGTCGAGCAGCTAACGCCGCTTAAGGTCACTTTCGCGAGCGGCGAAGCGGATGACAAACTCTACGTCGGCTTTCCCATTATCGTGTCCAACACCGGCGGTCGCAGCGCCTCGTTGCTTCAGATTGCTGCGTCTGGCGAACCGACGATCTTTCGGATTGTCGAAGGCAGCCCTTTCGTAGACGATCCTAGCTTGCGCCTGGACTATGCAATCGTGGAAGGCGTTTTCAATACGACCGAGCAGCTCGCAGAGCTGATTTCGAGCCAAAGCCTAATCGAGTTGAAGCTACCGCAGATTCTCAACATCGAAGTGGAGAGTGGAAAGGCTAAGCCTTTTGTTTTCGTACTGAGAATTTCCGACCGGAACGGAGACATGCTTGTCGGTGAGCGCCTCGCATTCTCGGTCCATCTACGTTTTTCGGACGGCACGGTCTATCGTTTGGCGCAGGGCTTTGGCTTTGAGGACTCCTAGGACGGAAGCAGTTCCAGGCGTGGAGCAAAAAAAGCCCGGCCAAACGGCCGGGCTTTTCCGGGTACCTTGGTCGGCAGGTGTTAGGCAGCCGACTTGATCATCTTTTCGACCGTGACGTTCAGGCGCGACTGCAGCGGCTGAAAGGTCTCGTTGGCGACCTTGACCGACATCTCGGTCAGCTTGGCGGTCTCGGCCAGCGTCTTGTCGAAGTTGCTCTTGGCGACCTCGCCGCTCACGTCGAAGAGCTCCTGGACGTTCTTGGCGCCGAGCATCTTCTTGGCGACGGCCACGTTCTCTTCCATGGAGCCCTGCGCGAAGGTGAAGAACTCCTTGGTCATGGCTTCCATACCCTTGGCCATGACGTTGGAGGCCTCGACGAAGGCCTGGATGTTGTCCTTGTTGACGGAAGCCAGCTCGTCATAGCCCTTGAAGATGGCGCTCGAGGTCTTCTCGATGTTCTCTTTGGTCATGGTGACGGCTTGCTCGTACTGCTTGGTGGCGGCTTCGCTGCCGGCCTTGACGACGGCCTCAACGGTCTCTTTGCCGGCGTTCACGGCGGCTTCGACCGGTTTCATGGCGTCCTGAGCGGTGGTGGTCTTCTTGGCGGTCATCTCTGTCGTTCCTTCCATCACTGAATACTGATCGCTTGCGCTCGCAGGGTGGGGGCCCGCGCACTCATCGCCGCTGGCTCAATCTCTCCGGTCGAGCCTGGAAATTGTGCACTGCAACATGATCATTAATTAAGCGCTGGGTTGGGCTGTGTCAAGCAAATTTGTGCACTGCACAAATTCTTCGGATGCGGACATCCAAGGCCTTCCAGCCCTTGCTGCCTACTGCGACAAGCTTCGGTATCTGGACGCTAGCGCTGACCGACCAGGCCGTTTGCGCCGACCTCAACCTCGAAATCCACCCCGGCGAACTCCCGGGCGCTCAGTCCACCGCGGGCCCTCAGGCGCCCGCTGGGGTCGACCTTTCTGGGCGGCGGCATGGCGATGCCGGTGCGGTCGAAGCGTGCCAGGATGGCCGGGAAGCTGATCTGGTCGTAGCGGTCCGAGGGATAGGACCAGGCGTTGAAGACCATCCGGCCGCCCGTGCAGGCGACGGCGATCCAATAATAGGCGCGGGAATCGAGCCAGCGGCCGATCGGTGGCTCTTGGCCGAAGCCGCTGTTGTTGAGCGCCGTCGTCAACTGGCTCACTTCTTGGGCCGTCAGAACGGTTGTGGCGCTGTTCCAGCGCCAGGGGCTCAACAGGTCTCCCGGGCTGTCGATCACTATCCGGCTCAGGTTTTCCGGCAATTGCACGCGGCTCAATAGGGTCCCGCTGCCGTCCGGTCCAACCGTCAGGTCGTAGACCCGCACGTGCTTGGTGTAGCGGGCGTTGTAGACGAAACGGTAGCGGTCGTCCGGGTTCGCCCCCGCGCCGGTGCCGCAGGTTTCCCGCAGGTCGTCGCCGTTCAGCAGGCTGAACCAGGCGAACTTCTGCACAAAGGGGTCTTCCAGGTTTCCGCCGTAGGTGCAGGCGCCGAGGCCAAGGAGAAGCCCCGCCAGCAGCGCTAGGCGCAGGCGGCAGAGCATCGCGTTTCCGTCGAACATTCTCAGACTTTACCGTGATTTAAGCTCGAAATGCCAGGCTGACTGAGCGTGTCGAGGGCGGCGCGCCAAACGACTGGACAGAGAATCCAGTGGTTTGCTAATTGTTGAAGAGATTCAATAGTGTTGACGGGTAGAGTTAAGATGGGGTCCTCGAAAATCCACCGCTGTGACGGGGTAATAGGATGATCTCGCGGCGAAGCGGGTTATTCGTCCTTGCCTGCGCCCTCTTCGCGGCCGCCTGTCTAACGGCAGCGCCGGCTGAGGCCCGCAAGTATGCAGCGATCGTGATCGATGCACAGAACGGCTCCGTGCTGCACAGTCGGCACGCCGACGCGAGGCGCTATCCCGCATCGCTCACCAAGATGATGACGCTCTACATGGTCTTCGAGGCTTTGGAGCAGGGGCGCCTCTCGCTGGACGACCGTTTGAAGATCTCGCGGCGTGCCGCCGGGCAGCCGGCCTCGAAGGTCGGCTTGCGGGCCGGGCGCACGATCAAAGTGCGCGACGCCATTCTCTCTCTGGTCACCAAGTCGGCCAACGATGTCGCCACCGTGGTGGCGGAAGGCTTGGCCGGAACAGAGGTGGAGTTCGCGCGCCAGATGACCAAAAGGGCGCGCCAGCTCGGCATGAGCAGCACGACTTTCCGCAATGCCTCCGGCCTGCCGCATCGCAAGCAGGTGACCACGGCGCGGGACATGGCGCGCCTGTCACGCGCGCTGCTGCGCCACTTCCCGCAGTACTACGACTATTTCTCGACCCGGTTTTTCCAGTACGGCGGCAGCCGCTTCAAAAACCACAACGCGCTGCTGCGCAGCTATAGCGGGGCCGACGGCATTAAAACGGGTTACATCCGCGCATCCGGCTTCAATCTGGCGGCTTCGGCGGAACGCAACGGGCGGCGCGTGATCGCCGTCGTTTTTGGAGGGCGTACGGCACGTACCCGCAACAAGGAGATGGAGCGGCTGCTGAACATCGGCTTCTCCCGGAACCCGCGGGTCTTCGTTGCGTCGCCGGTGATTCTGCCGCGTCGCAATCCCCTGCGTACGGCCCAGGCGCCCACCACCAGTCAACCTGTCGGCTCGGCCATCCAGGCGGAACCGGCGGCCGGTCGGCCGGCCAACATCGCCACCGGCATTCAGCTGCCGCGCCGCAATCCCTTCTTCCAGCAAGACGGGGAAGCGCAAGCCGTGGCCCTCAACTCCATGGAGCCGGCCGCACCCGGTCCCGCTCAGATGGTGATCGAGGGATGGCAAGTTCAGGTCGGTGCCTACTCCGGGTTTGCGCAGGCCCACGCGGCTGCGGTGCAAGCGGCCGAGCGCTTGACCGACGATGCGCGCTTCCGCGGCATCTTCGTCGACAGCGATGGCCAGCGCGAGATCTACCGTGCACGCCTGGTCGGCTTTGAGGAGATGTACCAGGCTGCTCAGGCCTGCGCGGAGCTTCGCCGCCGCGCCTTCGACTGCTTTGTGACCCGCGACGACGAGGGCTGACCGCAGGCTTTAGCCTCGGCTCGCAGGGTTGCTGTCGTTCGGCAGGTTCTTGGCAATGGTGAGCAGCGCCCGCCGGGTGCGCCAAGGGATGTCGAGCGATTGCAGGTTGGCGGCGCCATAGTCCGTCATCCAGCGCGGCACCTGGCTCAACAGCTTCCTCTTCTCAAGCCGGCGCCAACGCTCGAAGCGCCATGGACGGCGGCCGACCACCCCGGCATAGGCGGCCAGGAAAACCCAGGCGCGACAGCGCTCGCCGGCTGGCAGCCGAACTTCCAACTCCTCGGGATGGTAGATGTCCGCCTCGTAGTGCGCCATGCGGGCGAGAGCGCGACGGTCGAGGCCGACCACGAGATCGCCGGTTACACGCCGTCCGGCCTGGGGTGTCAGCACGGGGCAGCGGTAGGCGGTGGAGTAGGCGAGGCGGTATCCTGGGAGATGCGCCGCTTTGATCTGCAGCCGGCCGTCCAGATGCGGAAAGACGGCGGTTCGGACATGAGGGTCGCGCAGGCTGCCGTAGAAGAAGAAGCGCTCAACCATTGTCAGTGAACTGTCGTCGGCTCAGTCGAGGTTGGGCTGCAGGCCTTGGTCGGAGAGGTAGCTCCGGACCTCCGTCTTCAATCGTTCGAGGCCGGCCTCACTGTCGGCTTCGCAGCGTACGACCAGCACGTCCTGTGTGTTCGAGGCACGCAGCAGCCACCAGCCTTCGGGTGTACGCACGCGAACGCCGTCGACCTCCGAGACTTCGGCGCCTGCTTGCTTTAGGGCTCCGCGTACGCCTTCGACGACCGGGCTCTTGCGCTCGGCGGGACAGTCGACGCGAATCTCCGGCGTGGCGAAGGTGGCCGGCAGGGACTGTCGGAAGTCACGCAGGCTGCCGGCACGGCCTTCCAGCGCCTGCATCACTCTCAGCGCTGCATAGAGGCCGTCGTCGAAGCCGAAGTAGCGGTCGGCGAAGAAGAGGTGGGCGCTCATCTCGCCGGCGAAGGGAGCGTCGGTCTCCTTCATCTTCGCTTTGATCAGCGAGTGCCCGGTGTTCCACATCAGCGGCTTGCCACCCATCGCGGCGATACCGTCGAAAAGGGTTTGGCTGGCCTTGACGTCGGCAATGATGGTTGCGCCGGGCCGTTCCTTCAAAATGTCCTCGGCAAGCAGGAGCATCACCTGGTCGCCCCAGAGGATGCCGCCTTCGCCGTCGATCACGCCTAAGCGATCGCCGTCGCCATCGAAGGCAAAGCCGAGGTCGCAGCCCTTGGCGCGGACGATGTCCTGCAGCTGCACCAGGTTGGCCGGTACCGTCGGGTCCGGGTGGTGGGCCGGGAAGTTGCCGTCGATGGCTCCGTTGATCACGCGATGCTCGCCGGGCAGCCGCTTGACGAGCGCCTCTACGGCTTCTCCAGTGGCGCCGTTGCCCGGGTCCCAAGCCGCCTTGAAAGGCCGACTGATGGGTGCACGCTCAAGCAGGACGTCCAGGTAGCGGGGCGCCAGCCTATGAGCCTCCTCTTCAGCCGTGCCGGTTTCGAAGTCGCCGGCTGCCGCTTGCTGGCCCAGTGCCTGGATGTCCGCGCCGAAGAAGCTGCTCTTGCCGAGCATCATCTTGAATCCGTTGTATTGCGGCGGGTTGTGGGAGCCGGTCACCATGATGCCGCCATCGGCATCGAGTTCGTAGACGGCGAAGTAGAGCAGCGGCGTGGGGCCGCATTCCAGGCGCAGCGGCGTCACTCCGCTCGCGCGCAGGCCCTCGCTGACGCCGTCGGCCATGTCGGGCGAGCTCAGCCGTCCGTCGAAACCGAGCGCGACCCGCGCGCCACCCCGCCGCCGCACCAGCGTACCGAAGGCGCGACCCAGGGCCACCGCATCGGCGCGGTACAGGGTTTTGTCGACCAAGCCGCGAATGTCGTACTCGCGTAGGATAGAGGGATCGAAGGGATGGCCGGTCATGGATGTTTTGCCTCGTTGTGGGTCCGGCCGACGGAGGCGTAGTGGAAGCCGCGTGCTGCCATGTCGTCGGGCTGGTAGATGTTGCGCAGATCGACCATGGCGGGCTGGCGCATCAGCCCTCTGATGCGGTCGAGGTCGAGGTTCCGGAACTGGTTCCACTCGGTGACGATCACCAGGCAGTCGGCGCCGGTGGCGGCGTCGTAGGGGTCTTCCAGCCACTCGAGATCGGTGAGCAGCTTTTTGGCTTCCTCCATGCCGACGGGATCGTGGACGCGGAGCTTGGCGCCTGCCTCCTGCAGACGCGGCACGATAACCAGCGAGGGTGCCTCCCGCATGTCGTCGGTGTTGGGCTTGAAGGTGAGGCCGAGCACGGCGATCGTCTTGCCGGCGACGCTGCCGCCGCAGTGCGCGATGATCTTGTCGGCCATGGCCTCCTTACGCTGTTCGTTGACGGCAACCACAGCTTCCACGATCTGCGTCGGCGTGCCGGCCTCCCGCGCACTGGTGACGAGCGCGAGCGTGTCCTTGGGGAAGCATGAGCCGCCGTAGCCGGGGCCGGCGTGAAGGAACTTGCTGCCGATACGGCCGTCCAGGCCGATGCCCCGCGCCACCTGCTGCACGTTGCCGCCAAGCTTTTCGCAGATGTCCGCCATCTCATTGATGAAGGTGATCTTCGTGGCCAGGAAGGCGTTGGCCGCGTACTTGATCAGCTCTGCTGTTTCGAGATCGGCGAAGAGGATGGGCGTTTCGTTGAGAAAAAGCGGGCGATAGAGCGCACGAAGCACAGCCGCGGCCCGCTCGCTTTCGCAGCCGATCACCACACGGTCCGGGCGCATGAAGTCCTCGATGGCGGAACCCTCGCGCAGGAATTCGGGGTTTGAGGCCACGTCGTAGTCCTCCCCGGCTGCGAGGTCGGGGCGTTGTTCGGCGAGCAACCCGGCGATGCGGCGGCCGCTTCCGACCGGCACCGTGGACTTGGTAACGATGACGCTGTAGCGCTTCAGTGCCTTGGCGATGTCGCGCACGGCGGCGTCGACGTAGGTGAGATCGGCTTGACCGTCGCCGCGGCGGGTTGGGGTGCCGACGGCCAGGAAGACCGCATCTGCGTCCTCGACCGCAGCGGCCAGATCGTCGCTGAACGTCAGGCGACCGGCGGCGGTATTGCGGGCCACCAGGTCTTCCAGCCCGGGTTCGTAGATGGGGATCTCGCCTCGCCGAAGGCGTGCGATCTTGTCCTGGTCGTTGTCGACGCAAACGACCTCCGTGCCGAATTCCGAAAAGCAGGCTCCTGAGACCAGGCCGACGTATCCGGAACCGATCATGGCGATGCGCATGGCGCGGTGGTGTCCTCAGCGTTGCAGGGTGGATGGAGCCGGGGAGGGCTTAGCTGGCTCCGCCATTGCGCGCGATGATGTCACGCATGGCTTCGCCCAGGTCGTCGCGGGCAAGAGCGAAGGCGACGGTCGCTTCCAGAAAGCCTGCCTTGTCGCCGCAGTCGTAGCGGCGGCCCTCGAAGCGATAGCCGTTGAAGGGCAGACGACCGATGGTTCGCGCCATGGCGTCGGTAAGCTGAATCTCACCTCCGGCGCCAACCTCCTGCCGATCCAACTCCTGCAGCACCTCGGGCTGCAGAATGTAGCGTCCGATAATTGAGAGGGTGGAAGGTGCATCCTCCGGCGAAGGCTTCTCCACCAACCCCTTGGCCCGGACAAGACGGCCATCCTCCTCGACCACATCCAGGATGCCGTAGCGCTGGGTCTCGTCACGCGGCACGTCCATGACCGCCACCATGTTGCCGCCAAGCTCGGCGTGCGCATCCACCATCTGGGCAAGGCAGGGGCTTTCGGCCTGGATCAGATCGTCAGCCAGCAGCACGGCAAAGGGCTCATTGCCGATCGAGTGCCGGGCGCACCAGACCGCATGGCCGAGGCCGAGGGGCTCCTGCTGGCGCGTGTAGGCGATTTGTCCGGGCGGAGGCATGAAAGCGAGGGCTTGCTCGAGCAGGGCGGTCTTGCCTCGGCTTTGCAGGGTCTGTTCCAGCTCCCAGGAGCGGTCGAAGTGGTCCTCGATCGCCGTCTTGCCGCGGCCGGTGACGAAAATGAACTCCTCGATGCCGGCGGCGCGCGCCTCTTCCACCGCGTACTGAATCAGCGGCTTGTCGACGATCGGCAGCATTTCCTTTGGCATGGCCTTGGTGGCCGGCAGAAAGCGGGTGCCGAGGCCACCCACGGGCAGGATGGCTTTCTTCACATGGGGCATGATGCGGCTTGCCGTTGGCCTGTGATCGGGTGCGATGGCGAAAGAACTGAACTGTTGTCCGGTCTAGCCGATTTGCCTGGATTGGTCGAGCCTCGCGGCAAACCCGCCGCGTTCGGGCCCGCGCAGCGAGCGCAAGCTGTGGCCGCGATGGGACACTACGGAGCGCTTCGGCAGGCCCAAGCGGTTCCGGTTGACATCAGCAAGAGGCGTGCAGGGATTGACGATGCCGGTTTGGCGGCACTGGACGACCCTGTGTCAGTTGAGCAGCTCAGGCTCGATCTCGGTCAGCGTGCGGGCGCCGGCGACGATGCTCTCCGCCAAGCCGCCTGACTGCGGCAAGATGTTGGCGCCGTAAAAACGTGCCGTCGCCCGCTTGCTTTCGAGAAACAGCGTGCTGCCGTTGCCGTCGGCCAAACGGCGCTCGGCCGCCATGGCAGACTTGGCCATCAGCCAGCCTGCCGTGACCGTGCCCATCAGCTTCAGGTATGGTGTCGCCGCCGCCGCCACGGCAACGCGATCACGCGAGGCCTGAGCCATCAGCCAGTCCGTGGCCCGGCGCAGGTCCGCGATACCGGCCGAAAGTTGCGTGGCCAGCTCCGGTCCGCAGCTTCCGTTCTTCGTGCCGGCGTCGTTCAGTCCTTGAGCGAACTCCTCCATCCGGGCCATCAACGCGCGGGCGGTGGCGCCGTCGTGGCGGATGATCTTGCGGCCGACCAGGTCGAGCGCCTGGATACCGTTGGTGCCCTCATAGATCGGATTGATGCGCGCGTCGCGGTAGTGCTGCGCGGCGCCGGTCTCCTCGATGAAGCCCATGCCGCCATGAACCTGCAGGCCAAGCGACGCCACCTCGACGCCGAGGTCGGTGCACCAGGCCTTCACCACCGGAGTCAGCAGCTCCACAAGATAAAGCTGCGCTCGCTCCTGCTCGATCGCATCCGGATGCCGGCTGGCGGTATCGACCCCGGCGACCGTGTGATAGGCCAGAGCCCGCGCGGCCTCGCAGTAGGCCTTCATGGTCATGAGATTTCGCTGCACGTCGGGATGCCGAATGATCGGTCCGGCTTCGCCCGCGCTGCTGCCATAGGGGCGCCCTTGTGTGCGTTGGCGGGCGTAGTCGAGGGCCTGGCGGTACGCTCGGTCGGCGATGGCGACCCCTTGCATGCCGACGGCGAGACGGGCGTTGTTCATCATGGTGAACATCTGGGCCATGCCCTCGCACTCCTCACCGACCAGATAGCCGACGGCGCCCTCATTGTCGCCGTAGGCCATGACGCAGGTCGGGGAGCCGTGGATGCCGAGCTTGCGCTCGAGCGAAACGCAGCGCAGGTCGTTGCGGGGGCCGGGTGTCCCATCTGGATTGAGCAGGTACTTCGGCACGATGAAAAGGCTGATGCCCTTGGTCCCGGCCGGGGCGTCGGGGGTGCGCGCCAGGACCATGTGAATGATGTTGTCGGCGAAGTCGTGCTCACCATAGGTGATGTAGATCTTCTGGCCGCGAATGCGGTACTGCGTGCCGTCGCGCTCGGCCTTGGTGCGCACTGCCCCGACATCCGAGCCGGCCTGCGGCTCGGTCAGGTTCATGGTCCCGGTCCACTCGCCGGTGATCAGCTTCTCCAGGTAGAGCGCCTTCTGCTCTTCGCTGCCGTGGTGCTGCAGCAGGTCGACCGCCCCTTGGGTCAGCAGCGGACAGAGCGCGAAGGACATGTTGGAGGCGTTCCACATCTCCAGGAGCGAGAAGCCCAGGACCGACGGAAGACCCTGACCGCCGTAGGCCGGATCGAAGGGCAGAGCCGGCCAGCCGGCCTCGACGAACTGATGGTAAGCCTCTTTGAAGCCGGCCGGTGTGCGCACCACGCCGTTCTCGATCTTCGCGCCCTCGCGGTCGCCGGAGTGGTTGAGCGGCGCGATCACCTCGGATGCCAGCTTGGAGGCCTCTTCCAGCACTGCCTCTACCAGGTCGGGCGTCGCCTCTTCGAAGCCGGGATAACTGGCGATCTGCGGCAGGCCGGCAATCTCGTCCAAGACGAAGCGCATCTCTTCGGTTGGTGGGCGGTAGTCGCTCATTAGATCACCTTGCCGGGATTGAAGAGGTCGTCGGGGTCGAAGCTGTGCTTGATCCGGCGCATCAGCTCGAGCTCGACCGGATCCTTGAAGCGGCGGTTTTCCGCCAGCTTGAAGCGTCCAATCCCGTGCTCGGCCGAGATCGAGCCGCCCATGGCATGCACGACATCGTGGACGGCTGCGTTGACCTCATCCCAGCGGGCCAAGTAGGCGGCCGTGTCGGCGTCTTCCGGTTGGGTGAGGTTGAAGTGGATGTTGCCGTCGCCGAGATGGCCGAAGGGTACCGGTCGAATGCCGGGCACCAGGCGTTCCACCAGCGCGCTCGCCTCGGCAATAAAATCCGGCGTGCGAGAGACGGGAACGGAGACGTCGTGCTTGATCGAGCCACCCTCGTACTTTTGAGCTTCGACAATGGCCTCGCGGATACGCCACAGCGCCGCCGACTGACTGGCGCTCTCGGCGAAGGTCGCGTCGCTCACCAATTGCCGCTCGAAGGCTTCGCCAAGGGCCTCTTCCAGCGCTGCACGCAGGCCGCCCTCGGCACGGCCGCCGAACAGCTCGATCAGCACGTACCAGGGTGACGGCTGCGAGAGGGGGTTGGCGATGCCGGACACGTGCTTGACGGCGAAGTCGATGGCGCGTCGCGGCATCAGCTCGAAGGAGGTCACGCTGTCGCCCGTCTCGGAGCGGGTTAGCTCCAAGAGGCTTAGGGCTGCGGCCGGGTTTGGCACCGCGGCGAGGGCGGTGACCACCTCACGCGGCCGCGGGAAGAGCTTGAGCACCGCGGCGGTGATCACGCCCAAGGTGCCTTCGGCACCGATGAAGAGCTGCTTGAGGTCGTAGCCCGTGTTGTCCTTGCGCAGGCGGCGCAGCCCGCTCCAGATACGGCCGTCTGGCAGCACCACCTCGAGGCCCAGGACCAGCTCGCGCATGTTGCCGAAGCGCAGCACCTGGACGCCGCCGGCGTTGGTCGAGAGATTTCCGCCGATCTGGCAGGTGCCCTCGGCACCAAGGCTGAGGGGGAACAGCCGGTCGGCCGCCTCGGCGGCCTGCTGCACCTGCTGCAGGATGCAACCGGCCTCGACCGTGACGGTGAAGTTGCTGGCGTCGAGCTCGCGTATGCGGTTCATGCGGCCGAGGCTCAGCACGATCTCGCGGCCAGCCTCGAAGGGCACGCTGCCGCCGGTCAGCCCAGTGTTGCCGCCTTGCGGCACGATGGGGATGCGCGCCTCGGCACAGGCCTGCACCACGGCGGAGACCTCCTCGACCGAAGCGGGCCGCACCACGAACGGTGTGCGACCTCGCACGCGTCCGCGCTGGTCCTCCACATAGGGCGCCAAGGCATCCGGGTCTTCGATCAAGCCTTTCGGACCGACGATCGCAGCGATCACCGGCTTTATGTCCTCTCCGGACTGCCCGCTTGCAACGGCCTGGGTCACGACATGCTCTCCGTCATGACAGTGAACCTAGGCGGCGCGTATCCATCTCGCCAGTCTCGGTGTGCGCGTCGCCTTGCCTCGGTACAGCCGCCCGGCGCAATCGGTCGTTGATGGCTCGGCCAAGGCCCTGTTCGGGGACTGGCATAGCGGCGATGGCTTCGATGTCCATGCTGTCCAGCGCGCGCAGGAAGGCATAGAGATTGGCGGCCGCTTCCACCAGATCGCCGGCCGGGCTGAGGTTCAGCGTCATCTTGGCGCCGGTGAGCGGCTCGCCGCCGAAAGCAAGCAGAGCCTCTTCGCCCGAGACAGTGCTGGCATCCAGGCGCAGCGGATGGTGCGGGGCATAGTGGCTGGCGAGCTGGCCCGGACTCAGCAAGGGGCCCCGTTCTTCGGGTTTTTCGAGCGGGCCGATCAGCGCTTCGATGGCATCCGTTGGGACGCCGCCCGGCCGCAGTAGCCGCGCCGTCTCTCCGCTCAAGTCGACCACGGTGGATTCCAGCCCGACGGGGCAGGGGCCGTCATCCAGGATGAGTCCGATGCGGCCGTTGAGCTCTTCGGCGACATGAGCCGCGGCGGTCGGGCTGATGTTGCCCGAACGATTGGCGCTGGGGGCTGCGATGGGTCGGCCGAGCAGGGTCAGCAAGCGGCGTGCGCTCTCTTGCGCTGGCACGCGCACGGCCAGAGTATCCAACCCCGCGCTGCACAAGAGGGATACGCGGCAGGCGTGAAGGCGGGAGAGCACCAGGGTCAGCGGCCCGGGCCAGAAGGCCGCGGCCAGGCTCCGCGCCCGCTCGTCGAAATGAACCTTGCCGGCAGCCGCGGCACCGCTTGGAAAGTGGCAGATCAAGGGGTTGAAGGTCGGCCGGTCCTTGACTTCGAAGATGCGCGCAACCGCGGTGTCGTTGGTGGCATCGCCGCCGAGGCCGTAGACCGTCTCCGTGGCGAAGGCCACGAGCTCGCCATGGGCGAGCAAGCCGGCCGCCTCGGCCAGCGACTCGTCGTTGACGGGTAGGATGCGGGTTTCGAAAGCCTCCATGGCTGCGACGATAGGCAGCGTCGGGTGGTAAGAAAAGGATGTCTTGATTCGCCGAGCCGTGCCGTGATCGACCCACGATAAAGGAGCCGCGCGACGGCGGCTCCTTTTCTGCTTCCGAGGGGTCCCGCGTTACTCCCGCTCTTGCGTCAGGCCCGGGCCCGTCGCCGCACAGGCTTTGCGGCGGCTTTATCGTCATCGGCTCAGCCGACCACGTGGGTCAACTATGCCATTTCTGTAGAATTGGTTCAAGAAGCAGTCCAGTCGGCTGTGGATAACCTTGCGCCAGGTTCGGTCCCTTCGCTGGACCGGCGCGCGGCGCTCCTGTAGCTCGTTGGGATCGCATCAGCCATCCCCACAGCGAGAAGTGGAGGTCTCCATGGCGGCCAAGGTCATCACTGTCGCGCAGCAAAAGGGGGGTGCGGGCAAGACCACATTGGCCGCGCATCTCGCCGTCGCCTACACTGCCATGGGCCGGTCGGTCGCGGCGGTCGATATCGATCCGCAGCAGTCCCTTTCCATGTGGTATCGCTTGCGTGGCGAGCGTTTCGGCGATGCTGGCGCCGGCTTGCTGGTCAATCAGCTCCAGGGCTGGCGGCTGAAGAACGAAGTGGACAAGCTGGCGCGCGACCACGATGTGGTCATCGTCGACAGCCCGCCCCATGCCGAAACGGAAGCGCGTATCGCCGTGCGCAGCGCCAGCATCGTCATCGTGCCGGTGCAGCCCTCGCCGATGGATGTTTGGGCGACTCAGCCGACCCTGGAGCTGGCGGCGGCGGAGAAGGTGCCGGCGCTGCTCGTGCTCAACCGGGTGCCGCCGCGCGCCAACCTGACCGACGAGATGATTGCGCAGATCAAGGAGAGTGGCGCCCAGATTGCCAAGAACCGGGTCGGCAACCGGGTGGCCTTCGCCAGTGCCCTTGCCGAAGGCCGTGCGATCGGCGAGGTTCAGCCGAGCGGCAAGGGGGCGCGAGAGATGGCGGCCCTGGCCAAGGAGATCCTGAAGAAGGCCCAGTGATGCAGAGACAAGCGACCGCCGCCGCGCCCGACACGCCTGACGCCGGCCGGTGGACGCAGATCTTCGATTATCCCTATCACCGCCTTCCCAAGATCCTCGGCCAAAGCGAGTACGCTGGAGAGCGCATCGCACTCCATGTCGGTGAGCCGGGGGTGCCGCCGCCACCGTTCCTTGCGGAGATCGTCGCTGAGCAGAGTGGCCTCTGGGGGAAGTATCCCCTCGGCACCGGCACGCCGGACTATCTCCAGTCCGTGGCCGACTGGCTGACCCGGCGCTATAGCTTCCCAAGCGGGCTCGTCGACCCAGGTGCACACGTCGTGGCCTATCCGGGGTCCAAGGAAGGCTTGTTCAATACGGCCCTGGCCGCCGTCATGCGCAAGGAGCGTGATCTGCCCGCAGGCCAGCGCCCGGTCATCCTGATTCCCAGCCCGGGCTACCACGTCTATTTCGGCGGCAGCCTCTTGGCCGGGGCCGACATTGTGCCGCTGCCGCTGGATGAGGAGAACGGCTTCCTACTGCACCCGGAGGCGCTGCCGGGCGAGATCTTGCAGCGGACGGCGCTGCTCTACCTTTGCACGCCCCATAATCCCTGTGGTTCGGTCACCCCGATGGCGCGCCTCAAGGAACTGGTGACCTTGGCGCGTGCCCACGACTTCGTCCTGGTCTCCGACGAGTGCTACTCGGAGATCTACTTCGAGGCGCCACCGCCGAGCATCCTCGAAGCTGCGGCAGCGCGCGACGGCAGCTTCGACAACGTCCTGAGCCTCAATTCGCTGTCCAAGCGCTCTGGCGCGCCGGGCCTGCGCTGCGGCTTCGGGGCTGGGGATGCGGAGCTGATCACCGTTCTGGGGTTGCAGCGAGGCTATGTCGGAACCCAGGTGCCCGGGCCCAACATGGCGGCGGGTGCTGCCTTGTGGCGCGACGAGGCCCATGTCACTGAGGCGCGCGCCTTCTATGCCGAGGGCGTGGCGGTGGCCGAGGAGGTCTTCGGCGACTTTGCCGGCTATAGCCGGCCGGAGGGCGGCTTTTTCCTCTGGCTCAAGGTCGGGGAGGGGGAGGCCTTCGCGCACCGCCTGTGGCAGGAGCAAGGAGTCAGCGTCTTGCCCGGCTCCCTGATGGCACGGCCCTATGGCGAATGTCCGGGCGACACGCGACCCGGTACACCTGGCGACGACTACATCCGCTTCGCCGTGATGCACGAACCCGAGAAGGTGCGCGAAGCCGCACGCCGCGTCGCGGCTCTTCTTTAGTTCGGTACCAGCCCGCACCCCTCCCGATGCCTATGGCAACTCGCTAACGCGAGCCCATGGCATGGTACCCTAGAGCGGAATGAGGTTTATTTGAATCGTTTTGGGATTCCCAAATCGGTTGGTTTTTGATTCATCATGTTTGCCGGGTGAGGAGGCCGGCAAACATG
>JANQMX010000038.1 GCA_028279885.1 Rhodovibrionaceae bacterium
CCCGCTACTTCATGTCGGTGGATGCCATTCTGTCGGTCGACAACGGCACCCACGTGAAGGCCGGCGACGTGATCGCCCGCATCCCGCGCGAGACCTCCAAGACCCGCGACATCACCGGCGGCCTGCCGCGGGTGGCGGAGCTCTTCGAGGCCCGCAAGCCCAAGGACTACGCCATCATCAGCGAGGGTCCGGGCCAGGTCGAGTTCGGCAAGGACTACAAGACCAAGCGGCGCATCGTCGTGGTGCCCCAGGAGGAGGATGCGGAGCCCACCGAGTACCTCATCCCCAAGGGCAAGCACATCTCGGTGCAGGAAGGCGACTATGTCGAGCGCGGCGACCTGCTGATGGACGGCAGCCCAGTGCCCCACGACATCCTCGACGTGCTCGGGGTGGAGGCCCTGGCCGAGTACCTAATCAACGAGATCCAGAGCGTCTATCGCCTGCAGGGCGTGAAGATCAACGACAAGCACATCGAGGTCATCGTTCGCCAGATGCTGCAGAAGGTCGAGATCTCCGAGGCTGGCGACAGCACCTTCCTGGTCGGCGAGCAGATCGACCGCGAGGAGTTCGACGAGGTCAACGAGCGGGTGATCACCGAAGGTGGCCAGGCGGCCAAGGCCAAGCCGGTGCTGCAAGGCATCACCAAGGCCAGCTTGCAGACCCGCAGCTTCATCTCCGCGGCTTCCTTCCAGGAGACCACCCGCGTGCTCACCGAGGCGGCAGTCAACGGCAAGATGGACCGGCTGGTCGGCCTGAAGGAGAACGTCATCGTCGGTCGTCTCATCCCCGCCGGCACCGGCTCCGTGATGAACCGTCTGCGCCGCATCGCGGCCGGGCGCGATCAGGAGTTCGTGGAAGAGCGGGAGAAGCGGGCGGCGCTCGAGGCCTCCGAAGAGGCGGCCGAGGGTGGCGATCAGGCCGAGCCCGCGTCCGCGGCTTAGGGCTTCGACGGCCGGTCGGGGACTGCTGCAAGTATAAGCAGTCCTGCGGGCCGGCGATCGCCTGTCATTTTGTTTCGTCGAAGGGCGGAAAAGAGGCCGATACTGGCGTCTTTTCCGCCTTCGTCCCAAATCGTCGCTGTCGGGCCGCAATGTCCATGACAAAGGCTTGACAGTAATAGGGTGGCTCCATAAGTTCCGCGGGTTCCGCGAGGGGACTGGTGGTAGGCCCAGAACAGCGGCCTAGACGCGGTCTCAAAGGAATCTTGAGGCACACATAGGGCTCCGGCCCGCATGCGTCGAAACCGACGAGAGCAAGCCCGTTTGCTCTCTTCGGTCTTTTTTGTTGAATGGCTCGGGCAAGGACAGAACTCTATGCCAACGATTAACCAGTTGATCCGTAAGCCGCGCGAGGACAAGCCGGTGCGCAACAAGGTGCCGGCGATGGAGGCTTGCCCGCAAAAGCGGGGCGTGTGCACCCGGGTCTACACGACGACCCCGAAGAAGCCGAACTCCGCCCTGCGCAAGGTGGCGCGCGTGCGCCTGACCAACGGCTTCGAGGTCACCAGCTACATCCCCGGCGAGGGCCATAACCTGCAGGAGCACTCGGTCGTCCTCATCCGTGGCGGCCGCGTCAAGGACCTGCCGGGTGTCCGCTATCACATCGTCCGGGGCACGCTGGATACCCAGGGTCTGTCCAAGCGTCGGCAGCGCCGCTCCAAGTACGGCGCCAAACGGCCGAAGTAAGGAGCGAGAAAGCCATGTCACGTCGCCGTCGTGCCGAAAAACGAGACATCAACCCCGACCCGAAGTTCGGGGATGTCGTGCTCAGCAAGTTCATGAACAACATCATGCGCGCCGGGAAGAAGTCGACCGCCGAAGGCATCGTCTACGGCGCCTTCGACCGCATCTCCTCGCGTGGCGGCAACGACCCGCTGCGCGTCTTCCATGAGGCGCTGGACAACGTGCGCCCGGAGATCGAGGTGCGCTCCCGCCGCGTCGGCGGCGCCACTTATCAGGTGCCGGTCGAGGTGCGGCCGGCCCGCGCCCAGGCGCTGGCCATCCGCTGGCTGATCACGGCCGCGCGCAACCGTTCCGAAACCACCATGACCGACCGCCTGGCGGGTGAGCTCATGGACGCATCGAACAGCCGCGGCGCCGCTATCAAGAAGCGCGAAGACACCCATCGCATGGCGGAGGCCAACCGGGCCTTCTCCCATTATCGCTGGTAACGCTGAGATCTGGACGAGAGACTGGTCATGCCCCGCGTAACGCCACTCGAACGCTACCGAAACATCGGCATCATGGCTCACATCGATGCCGGTAAGACGACGACGACCGAGCGCGTCCTCTACTACACCGGCCGGTCTCACAAGATCGGCGAGGTCCATGACGGCGCCGCCACCATGGACTGGATGGAGCAGGAGCAAGAGCGCGGGATCACCATCACATCGGCCGCGACGACCTGCTTTTGGAGCGACCACCGCATCAACATCATCGACACGCCGGGCCACGTGGACTTCACCATCGAGGTGGAGCGTTCGCTGCGGGTGCTGGACGGTGCCGTCGCCGTCTTCGACTCGGTGGCCGGCGTCGAGCCTCAGTCCGAGACCGTTTGGCGCCAGGCCGACAAGTACGCCGTGCCGCGCATGTGCTTCATCAACAAGATGGACCGCATGGGCGCCGACTTTTATCGCTGCGTCGAGATGATCATCGACCGCTTGGGCGCCGTGCCGCTGGTGACCCAGCTGCCGATCGGCTCCGAGTCGGAGTTCCGCGGTGTCGTCGATCTCCTCAAGATGAAGGCGATCATCTGGAAGGATGAGTCGCTGGGCGCCGAGTTCGAGTACACGGATATCCCCGAGGATCTCCAGGAGCAGGCGGCCGAGTACCGCGAGAAGCTGATCGAGCTGGCGGTCGAGCAGGACGATGAGGCCATGGAGGCCTACCTCGAAGGCAACGAGCCCGACGAGGCGACCTTGAAGGCCTGCATCCGCAAGGGCACCACGGGCCTTGCTTTTGTGCCGGTGCTCTGCGGCAGCGCCTTCAAGAACAAGGGCGTGCAGCCGCTGCTCGATGCCGTTGTCGACTATTTGCCGAGCCCCCTCGACGTGCCGCCCATCCGCGGCGTCAAGCCGGGCACCGACGAGGAGACGGTCCGCAAGTCCTCCGACGAGGAGCCGGCCTCGGCTCTGGCCTTCAAGATCATGACTGATCCCTTCGTGGGCTCGCTGACCTTTGTGCGCATCTACTCGGGCAAGTTCTCCAAGGGCAGCTCGGTGTTGAACACGGTGAAGGACAAGCGCGAGCGCATCGGCCGCATGCTGCTGATGCACGCCAACCACCGCGAAGATGTGGACGAGGCCATGGCGGGGGACATTGTCGCCATTGCCGGCCTCAAGGAGACCACCACGGGCGACACGCTCTGCGACCCGGTCAAGCCGGTCATCCTGGAGCGCATGGACTTCCCCGATCCGGTCATCGAAGTGGCTGTCGAGCCTAAGACCAAGGGTGACCAGGAGAAGATGGGCGTGGCTCTGTCCCGCCTGGCGCAGGAGGATCCCTCCTTCCGCGTCTCGTCCGACTCAGAGAGCGGCCAGACCGTGATCAAGGGTATGGGCGAGCTCCATTTGGAGATCATCGTCGACCGCATGCGCCGCGAGTTCAAAGTGGACGCCAATGTCGGCGCGCCGCAGGTCGCCTATCGCGAGACCATCACGCGGCCGGTCGAGGTCGACTACACACACAAGAAGCAGACCGGTGGCTCCGGTCAGTTCGCCAAGGTCAAGCTGGCGATCCAGCCGCTCGAGCCGGGCGAGGGCTTCGTCTTCGAGAACGGCATCGTCGGCGGTTCCGTGCCGCGCGAGTATGTGCCTGGCGTCGAGAAAGGCCTGGTCGCCTCCAACGAGTCCGGCGTGGTCGCCGGTTTCCCGGTGATCGACTACAAGGTTCGCCTGATCGACGGCCAGTCGCACGACGTGGACTCCAGCGTCCTGGCCTTCGAGATTGCCGCCCGCGGTGCCTTCCGCGAAGGCATGCCGAAGGCGGCTCCGGTGCTGCTCGAGCCGATGATGCGGGTCGAGGTGGTGACGCCGGAAGAGTATATGGGCGACATCCTGGGCGATATCCAAAGCCGCCGCGGCATTCCCAGCGGCATGGAAGACCGCGGCAATGCCAAGGTCATCACCGCCATGGTGCCGCTGGCCAACATGTTCGGTTACGTCAACACGCTGCGCTCCATGAGTCAGGGGCGTGCGCAGTACACCATGCACTTCGATCACTACGAGAAAGTACCTCAGTCGGTGGCCGAAGAGGTCAAAGCCAAGCTGGCCGGCTGAGCCGCGAGCCCGAGGCTGTAAGGTCAACAAGGAACGTCAGGAAGTAAGGACAACAAGCGATGGCGAAGGCGAAGTTTGAGCGGACGAAGCCGCACTGCAACATTGGGACGATTGGTCATGTCGATCACGGCAAGACGACGTTGACGGCGGCGATCACGAAGGTCCTTGCGGAAGCTGGCGGGGCTGAGTTTGCGGCCTACGACGAGATCGACAAGGCGCCTGAGGAGAAGGCGCGCGGCATTACGATTTCGACGGCGCACGTGGAGTACGAGACGGACAACCGTCACTATGCGCACGTGGATTGCCCTGGCCACGCGGACTACGTGAAGAACATGATCACG
>JANQMX010000041.1 GCA_028279885.1 Rhodovibrionaceae bacterium
GCGGCTGGATTTCACCGGGCGAGCCGTTGCCGAGTGCCGGAACCGGCGGCAGTTTGTCCCAAGACAGCATCTCGGCGGCCTTGATCGCCACCTGGGGAGAGATCGCCGCATGACCCTCCACATAGTTGACCAGACGGGCAAAGGCGATGGCGCGCGCTAGACGTTCTGGCAAGGGTTCGCCGAAGGAGGTGGCCGGGGCAAGGTGGCCCCGTGCGCCCTGCCTCTTGCGCTCCTCTGGGGTTAGACGGTGATGCGCATACTGGCCGAAACCGGTGGTGACGCCGTAGATGACCACGTGCGGGTCGTCGAGGAGGCGCATGAAGCTCTGGCGGCATTGGGTCATGCGCTCGACGGCGGCCTTGCTGAACACCACGCCCTCGCCACCAAGCGCCACACGACGCGCCGCCTCCAAGGTGAAATCGGCGCGGCTGTTCAGCTCCAAGGTCATGTCCGGCGTCTCCCTCGGTTGTTCTGGAAGGCTGAGCGGGCTATGCCCGAAAACACCTTCGCTTCGCCGCCGACTTGTCACACTTCGGGGTCTTTGGGAACAATCGATCCTGCATAGTGGCTAACACAAGAAACGCCTGAAAATGACCAAGAGACAAACACGCACGGCCCTCTGCCTCCTCGCCCTGCTGTCAACGCTGGCCGGTTGCGCCCTTTTCGAAGACGAAGACGGCGTTGTCAGCGACTCCGGCCTCTACGGTGCCATCTCCTATTCCAACCAAACCGGACGCTGGAGCATGGCGACCGAGCGCTCGGACCCGGAAACCGCCCGGCGCGACGCCGTCAAGGCCTGCGCCGAGCAGGACTGCGTGCAGGTGCTCGCCTTCGGCCCCGGCCACTGCGGCGCCATCGCCCCCGGCGAGATCGGGCGCCCGGGGCTCAGCATCGCCCGCAAGCCGGATCGGGCCGAGCAGGCCGCCGTCGAATTCTGCATCGACCAAGGCGGCGGTGCCTGCGAGGAAGTCGTCGTCGCCTGCAATCCTTAGCGTCCCCGAATCACATGTATCCCCAAGTTTTCGGGGTACCCCCACCAGTCGGGCGACGTAGCGATTGACAAGCGACCCGGCCAGTTGGTGTAACTCAAGGAGAGTTCACGGGCTTATGCTGAGAGGGGGGCCTCAGATGGTGCAGCATCGTTCCTTTATGCGTGGCGTTAGGGCTTTGGGTGGAGCGGCCGTTCTCGCCGCCACCGCGTTCGGATTCGCCGCAACGGCGTCCGCCACACCGACCTTCGATACCTTCGGCTCACTGTCGCAGGCGACCTTCGGCGGCACTGGCATCCCGAACGACGCAGTCGCACAGTCTCTCCTCGGCGTAGACGGCATCCTGGCGCTCAGTGCAACGGAACGCTTCGACAACGCGCCCGTCGGGGACGACGGCGCCGGCACCTACTTCGCCGAGCCCGGCTTCAACGACGGCACCCCAGGCAGCTTTAGCGGGACTCTCGGTGCCCTTTGGAACTTCAACGTCTACATCGAAGCACCCACCGGACTGCTCCTCGAGGATTTCATCTTCACCTTGAGGTACGATTTCGATCCCGGCCTCGACACGCCAGAGTCCGAGCTCGGACAGATCGACCTCTTCAATCAGCCCGGGACCGTGCTTGAAGGCAGCCAGAACAACCTCTTCGACTTCCTTGCTACCCCCGCTATAGGGCTAACGCCGCCGGACTTCGTGCCGTTCGACCCCGATGTGCCAGGACAGTACAGCTACATTTTGAGTGCCTTCTCGTCTCCCGACGGCCCCGCAGTGGCGAGCGTCGCCATCGACGTCAACGTTGGCCAGCTACCAGAGCCGGCGACCTTGGCGCTCTTCGGTCTCGGGCTCGCCGGTCTCGCCATAGCGCGGCGGCGGCGCGGATAGCGGCGGCAGCGTTTTCCACTTCTACGAACGGCGGCCTCTTGGCCGCCGTTTTACATTTTGAGGCT
Source organism: Rhodovibrionaceae bacterium (assembly GCA_028279885.1). Classification (GTDB taxonomy): domain Bacteria; phylum Pseudomonadota; class Alphaproteobacteria; order Kiloniellales; family DSM-21159; genus JANQMX01. The sequence continues at coordinate 1,935 of JANQMX010000041.1, forward strand.
TAGCCTTATTCCGCCGCCGGGGTCACCGGCTCGGGGACTTGGCCGAAGCGTAGGTTGAAGGCCAGGAGCGCGAAGGTCGCGGCGACGCCGGCGATGTTGATCGCCAGGGCCCAGGGCCAGAGACAGGCGACGCCAGCGGCCAGAGCCAGAATGCGGATGGGCCAGGCCAAAGGCCGCTCCATGCAGCCCTGCATGCCAGCCGCCAGGGCATAGATGCCGATCACCGCGAAGGCGAAGACCTGGAAGGCGGCCGCCCAATCGCCCGAAAGGATAGGCGTATAGGCGAAGAGCACCGGCACGATGTAGAGCCCCTTGGCCAGCTTCCAGCTCTGCACGCCGGTCGACATGGGCGGCGACTTGGCGATGGCCGCTGCCGTGAAGGCGGCCAGACACACGGGTGGCGTGACGTTGGAATCCTGGCTGAGCCAGAAGATGATCATGTGCGCCGAAAGCAATGCAGCCACGGCCGCTTCCGGCGGCACCACCAGATCGCGCAAGGGGGCGGCGACCTCCAGGGGCAGGCTGGCGACCAGGGCCTCAGCCTGCTCCGGCGATACGGGTCCGGCGAGCATGGTTATGGCTTCAGGGGCACCGAGCATAAGCACCGCCTTGGCCGCATCGGGCAGGGTGCCGGCGGCGATGGCCTCGATCACCACGAAATTCTGGATCATGCCGGCCAGCGCTGGTGCCGAGAGGGTGGCGAGCACGATGTAGGCCGCGGTCACCGGCAGGCCCATGCCGAGCACAAGGGAGGCCAGCGCGATCAGCACGATGGCAATCAGCAGAACGCCGTTGGCCCAGTCGGCGATCATCAGGCTGAAGGTGTTGCCCACCCCGGCCGTGGCAATGACGTTGACGATCAGACCCACCGAGCAGAGCAGCACGGCCGAGGTCACCATATTGCGGGCGCCCATTTCCAAGGCCTTGAGGACACCGCGCAGGCCCATGGGGCGCTTGGTCAGCCAGCTCGAGGCGATCACCGTCAGGATGCCGATGACGGCCGCATAGGTCGGCGTAAAGCCGGAGACCAGCAGCGTGATCAGCACGATGATGGGGATGATGAAGCTGGCCCCACCGTCGCGCAGGGCAGCGCCCAGGGTGCGCCCCTCGTTGGCCATGGGCTGCAGGTTGAGACGCCGCGCCTCGATGCGCACGAAGAAGGCGACCGAGAGGAAGTAGAGCAGCGCCGGCAGGGCGGCGACCACGACGATGTGCTCGTAGGAGATCTGAGTGAAGCTCGCCATCACGAAAGCGCCGGCCCCCATGATCGGCGGCATGAGCTGCCCGCCTGTCGAGGAGGCGGACTCCACACCGGCGGCGAACTTGGGCTTGAAGCCCGCGCGCTTCATCAGCGGAATGGTGATAACGCCGGTCGAGGCGGTGTTGGCGATGGCCGAGCCGGAGATCGTGCCGGTCAGACCCGAGGCCACGACCGCCACCAGGCCAGGTCCCCCGACCAACTTTCCGGCAATGGCGCGGGACAGGTCGATGACGAACTCTCCGGCGCCGGAGTGAATCAGGAAGGCCCCGAAGATGATGAAGAGGAACACATAGGTGGAGGAGATGCGGGCAATGGTGCCGAACAGCGCCTCGTCACCATAGATCGAGCGGAACAGCATCGTCTCCCACGACAGGCCGGGGAAGGAGAAGACGCCGTCTATCCAGCTGCCCCAGGCCACCACGTAGGTCAGCGACAACACGATGAGGATGGGGATGACCAGCCCGGCCGCCCGCCGGGTCAGCTCGATGGCGCCCAAGATGACGACGCAGCTGGCGATCCAGTCGAAGGTGTTGAGGCGAACGCCGCGCTCGTAGATGGGGTTGAGCGCGAAGGCGAGATAGGCCGCAGCACCGGCCGTTGCGAGGCCGATGGTGAGATCGATGGCGAAGCCAAGCCGGCTGCTCGCCGACCAGCGCCGCCGCGCCATGGGGAAGATGAGGGCACAGAGCAGCGAGAAGCTGGCGAAGTGGAAGATGTTGCGATCGATCTCCGACAGCCAGGGAAAGATGGCTAGGAAGAGATGAACGAGCGAGACGAAGATGGCGAAGGCGCTGACGGCCAGCCCCATGCCGTGGCCGAAGCTGCGCTTGACCAAGTCTCCGCTGTCTTCGGACGTCTGCGCCGACATGCCTGCCCCCTATCGCCAGTATGGCCGGGTCAGCGGATCGAAGAGTGGCAAAGGCAAGAGGGCGGCCGGCCGATACTCGGCCGAACCGCCCCTCTCACCGGCCCCCCGATGAAACCCTTCGAAGCCGCTTAGCTTTGCGGCTTCAAGCGGTCGGGAATCTCGATGCCAACTTCTTCGTAGTAGCGGATGGCGCCGGGATGCAGCGGCAGAGGAATGCCGGCAATGGCATTCTCGATCGCCATGGCCTTGGTCGCCGGATGGATGGCCTGCAGGAAGGGCAGGTTCTCATAGACCGTCTTGGTGATGAGATAGACGTGGTCTTCCGGCACGTCCGAGCGCACGGCCAGGAAGTTCGGCTGCGCGATGGTGTTGATATCAGCCGCCTGGCCCGGGTAGGTGCCGGCCGGGATCACATAACGCGTCCAAAGATCTTTTTCGGCGTCGGCTTTGGCCAGCTCCTCGTCGGTAAAGTCGAGCATCTTGACGTCATCGCCCATGGTGGCGAAGAGCTGGCTGACCGCGCCGGTCGGCACGCCGGCCGGGGTGCTGATACCCTTAACCTGGCGGTTCTGTAGCGCCTCGGCAGAGGGGCCGTAGCCGGCATGGACCAAGGTGTAGTCGTTGTCGATGTCGATGCCGAAGCCGGAGAGAATGGTGGCGTTGGACCCGATGGTGCCGGAGTTCTGGCGGCCGAGCGCCATGCTCTCACCCTTCAAGGCAACGAAGTCCGCAACCGTGCCGGTCTTGGCGTCGTCGGCGGCAACGATGAACTGCTCGACATTCGGCCAAAGCATGGTGATCGCGCGCAGATTCTCCTGCGGGCCGTCCTTCTCGACCGGGCCCGTGCCGGTGGCGGCGTAGTAGCCGAAGAGACCCTGCAGGATGGCGAATTGAGCCTCGTCCTCGCGCAGCAGGCGCACGTTCTCGCCCGAGCCGGCGGAGTTGATGGCTGACATGCCAATCTTCTGCTTGGGCTGCAGCTTCACCTTCACCAAGGTCGAGAGCGCTACGCCGACGGGATAGTAGGTACCGCCGGTCGAGGCGGTCGACAGGATGTACTCGGCTTCCTCTGCCTTGGCGGATATCGTACCGAGGCCGAGTGCGGCGATGCTCGCCGCTGCCAGCAACTTGATGGAAATCTTCTTCACGAGATCCTCCTCCACTGTTCTGAAGGCCGCAAGGCCGCATTCTTACGGCGGTCCTTCGGCTCGCGCTGCCTGCGCTACCGGCTTTTAGTGTACCTGTGGCGGCTTTTTCAACGCCCAAGCACAAAGCAAATGGCGCACCCCTGCCTAATTTCAAGATCGCGCTAGCCAAATACCCACAGGGAGCGCGCAAATTTGGCAATGGTGCAAGACGTACGCTTGGTATCTGCCGCGTCTTGTCCGGGTCAGGCGCGCTCGTCGCCGTAGTAGAGCATGACGGTATGGCGCGCCTCGGCGAAGAAGAGCCAGCGCTCGATCAACACGCCGAGGAGATGGCTGAGAGCGGCGTGCAGCAGCAGGACCGCTGCGAAGCCGTCGGGCAGGACAAGAGAGATCAGCAGCGCCGCCAGCGGCAACACCAGGCCGAAGATCCACGCCATGCGGCGCAGCTTGACTGCGTGCTTGCGGGCGACGCGGAAGCCCATCTCGCGGGTCAGATAGTTCTCTTCGATGTGCGGCCGCTCGAGCAGCCGCACTTTGCCGAGATGACCAAGCCCCGTCGCGCTCTCGATGGTCGAGGCCGAGTGCTCCTGACCGGCACGGCGCCACCACAGCGCCTTGGCGACCCAGGCCGCGAGCATGACAAGCACGGCCAATGGCAACAGGCTCCGCCAGCTTCCGCCCGTATGGTCCATCGCCGCATCCATGGCGGCCAGACCGCTGGCGAGCAGCAGGCCCCCGGCCAGTCCGAACAGCAGATAGACGGCCACGGTGAGACCGCTCGCCCACTGCTGCACGGTCTTCAGCGAGGCGTAGATCATGGCCGTGCAATAGACCGTCGCGACCGATCCGGCAGCGGCCAGCCAGCCGGCGGGCCGCCAGTCGGCAGCGAAGAAGAGAGAACCGAGGGCGGCAAGCCCGAGCGGCAGGAAGGTGACGATGGCCAGGACGCCCTCGCGCGACAGCCAGCTTGAGCGCCACTGGGTCAGCGCCAGCGGCGCCCTTTCCGGGTGGCCGAGATGGAGGGTGGAGCTGGCAAGGCCGGCGGAGATCAGCAGCAAGGCAATGACATAACCGATCTGGCCACCGAGCGAGGCGCCATCCAGCAGCCCGACGCCGAGCACGACGGCAAGGCCGTAGCCCATGCCGGAGAGCGAGGTGAAGGCAATGACGGAAAATGCGGGATGCATAACAGGAGATCAGCCCATCCGTTCCAGCGCCTGGTCGAGCCAACGGAAGAATCCCTTGGCATCGGCCGTGCTCTCGCGCTCCGCCATGCTGTGGCGGCCACAGGGCTGCGGCTCGGGTCGGCGTTCGCGTGGCGGCAGGTACTTGTTGACCGGCTTAGTGCCTTGCTCCGGCATCAGGTCGAAACCGCCGCGGGCCAACACCATCAGGCTCACTTCGGAGCCAGGGTCGGCCAGATCACCGAAATGCCGCGCGTTGGCCGGGCAGCTCCGGACGCAAGCCGGCACGCGGTCTTCTTCGGGAATGTTGTCGTTGTAGATACGGTCGACACAGAGGGTGCACTTCTTCATCACGCCCTCGGCGACGTCCATCTCCCGCGCGCCATAGGGACAGGCCCAGGCACAGAGACCACAGCCGATGCAGCGGTCTTCGTTGACCAGGACAATGCCGTCCTCGCTGCGCTTGTAGGACGCACCGGTCGGACAGACCGTGACACAGGGCGCGTCGTCACAGTGCAGGCAAGATTTGGGGAAATGCACGACGCGCGCATTGGCCCCTTCCCCGGCCTCGTAGGCGTGCACCCGGTTTAGCCAAGAGCCGGAAACGTGGTCGTCATAGGGGTTTTGATCGGACAAGGCCGCGCCATAGCCCCCGGTGTTCCACTCCTTGCAGCTCACGACGCAGGCATGGCAACCGACGCAGATGTCGAGATCGATGACAAGGCCAAGCTTCTTGTCGGTCTTTTCCGGCAGGCTGGTCATGCGTCCGTTCCCTCATCCCACTCTTGGCCGTAACGCAACTCGCGCGGCGGCGTCGGCATGCCGGCAAAGCGCTCCTGAGCCGGCACTTGGGGCTCACTGACCACATTCTCCCCGGCGACCTCTTCGGGCGCCGCCTTCTCCAGGCGAACCCGCAGGTCGTACCAGGCCGCCTGCCCGGTGATCGGGTCAGAGTTGGACCAGCGCAGCCCGTCGCCCTTGGGCGGCAGAAGCTCATGAATCAGATGGTTGAGCAGAAAGCCTTTCTTCGCCTCTGGCGCTGCCGGCGAGAGCTCCCAGGCCCCAGCCCGCTTGCCGATGGCGTTCCAAGTCCAAACCGTCTTGTCGTTGACCGCTTCCATGCGTGCGGCCGGAACCTTGATACGGCCATGGTGGGAAATGACCCAAACCCAGTCGCCAGGCTCGAGGCCGAGCTCGTCGTAGAGCGCGCCAGGCACGTAGAGCGGATTGCTGGAGTGGATCTGCCGCAGCCAAGCGTTCTGCGAGCCCCAGGAGTGGTACATGGCCATAGGCCGCTGGGTGATGGCGTGGAGCGGATACTCCTCTTCATCCAGGCGCGCTTCCTCGAAAGGCGCGTACCAGCTCGGCAGCGGCGTGAAGCACTCGGCGATGCGCTCGCGCAGATGCTCGGGCGGCTGCGGCTCCGCCTTGCCTTCGGCCGCCAGGCGGAACTTCTGCAGGGTTTCCAGATAGAGCTGGAAGACCATGGGCGCTGACGCATTGTAGAAGCCCATGCGGACGGCGAAGTCCTGATAGGCCGCGTTGGCGAACTTGAAATAGAGTGCCTCTTCCGGGATCTCGCCTTGCCAGAAGCCGCCGTTGTCGATGTAGCGCTGCAGCTGATCGGGGTTCGGCGCGCCGGTTCCCGACTCCTTGCCGTCTTCGCCGCGCCAACCGGCCAAGGGGCCGACACCCGGCTTGCGCTCGTGCCGCACCATGTAGTCGGCGTAGTCGCGGTACCTCGGCGAGCCGTCCGCCTCGACGAAGCCGGGCAAGCCGAGCCGCCCGCCGAGATCGATCAGCACCGACTGGAAGCCGCGCACATCGCGATCGGGCTCGACCACCGGCCAGCGGATCGAGTCGGCCACGGCGTCGGGCTCGCAGATCGGCCGGTCGAGCAGAGAAATGCAATCGTGCCGCTCAAGGTAGGTGGTATCCGGCAGCACCAAATCGCTATAGGCCACCATCTCCGAGGCATAAGCATCCGCATAGATGATCTTGGGGATGCGGTACTCGCCCGTCTCCGGATCCTTGGCCTCCAGCATCTCCATGACGCCGCGGCTGTTCATACTGGAGTTCCAGGACATGTTGGCCATGTACATGAAGAGCACGTCGACCGGATAAGGATCGCCGGCGTGAGCGTTGGAGATCACCATGTGCATCAGCCCATGGGCCGACATCGGTGCCTCCCAGGAATAGGCTTTGTCGATGCGGATGGGCTGACCGGCCTCGTCCACCAGCAGGTCTTCAGGGCCGAGGGGATAGCCGAGCGGTGCGCCGGTCAGAGGCTGGTTCGGCGCCACCTCGCCGAGCTTTCCGGCCGGGCGCGGATGCACCGCCGGCGGCTTGGGATAAGGCGGCTTGTAACGGAAGCCGCCGGGACAATCGATGCTGCCCAGCAGGATCTGCAGAACATGAATGGCACGGCAGGTCTGGAAGCCGTTGGAATGAGCCGAGATGCCGCGCATGGCATGCATGGAAACCGGGCGGCCGATGAAGCGCTCGTGCCGCTCGCCCTTCCAGTCGGTCCAAGGCTGCTCGATGGTGATCTCTTCCTCGAAGGCGACGCGGGCCAGCTCCTCGGCCAGTGCGACGATGCGCTCGGCAGCGATGCCGGTCTGTTCGGCCACCCGTTCCGGCGCATAGCGCTCGTCGAGGTAGGCTTCAGCCATCAGCTCGAAGACCGGGCGGGCGCTGCGGCCGTCCGGCAGGGTGACCTTGCCGTGCAGGTTCGGCTTCACGCCCTTGGCGTCGAAGGGCACCAGCGCGCCGCTCTCCCGGTCCTGGACCAGCGCCTTGCCCTCGGCGTCTTTGGCAAAGAGCCCGTCGTCTTCCACCACCAGCCAGGGCGCGTTGGTGTAGCGGATGAGGTAGTCGAGATCGACGGTGCGGTTGCGCAGCAGCTCATGGATGAGCGAGAGCACGAACAAGCCGTCCGTGCCCGGGCGCACGCCGAGCCACTGGTCGGCGATCGCCGAATAGCCTGTCCTAACCGGATTGACTGAGACGATCTTGGCGCCGCGTGCCTTGAGCCGCGAGAGGCCCATCTTGATCGGGTTGGAGTCGTGGTCCTCGGCCACACCGAAGACGACGAAGAGCTTGGTGCGCTCCCAATCCGGCGAGCCGAACTCCCAAAAGGCGCCGCCCATGGTGTAGATGCCGGCAGCCGCCATGTTGACCGAGCAGAAGCCGCCGTGGGCGGCGAAATTCGGTGTGCCGAACTGCTGCGCCCACCAGCCGGTCAAGGCCTGCGACTGATCGCGCCCCGTGAAGAAAGCGAGCTTCTTAGGGTCGCTCTCACGCACCGGTTTGAGCCACTCGGTGGCGAGGCTCAGCGCCTCCTCCCACTCGATCTCCTTGAACTCGCCCTTGCCGCGCTCGCCGACCCGCAGCAGCGGCTTCCTGAGGCGCGCCGGCGAGTAGTGCTGCATGATCCCGGCCGAGCCCTTGGCGCAGAGCACCCCCCGGTTGACCGGGTGATCCCGGTTACCCTCGATGTAGCGGACCTTGCCGTCGCGCAGGTGGACGTTGATGCCGCAGCGGCAGGCGCACATGTAGCAGGTGGTTTGTCGGATCTCGTCCGAGACCTTGGGCGATAGATCGAGCGCGGGTTGAGCCCGCCCCTGGCGCACGGCCGTCACTGCTTCCTCCCGCGCACGTCACGGCGCAGCGCTAGCGCCGCATGAGCGGCGTCGTTGTTCATCGGCATGACCCGGGCCCGCATCGGCACGTCCGACCGGGACAGGCGAAAGCCAGGTCTTGAGACAGGCGCACGCACCGCCGCGCCCCGAAAACGCGCGGCATCTTCGCCGAAGGCCGAGGCGAAAACAATGCCGCGAAAACAAGGCTATCGGTGCGGGCGATGGCTGACTCCCTGGGCTTTCCCGGACTTGCAGCTTACGCTAAGCTTGTTATCAATGAATGAGACTAGTTGTCTCAATAATGCTGAACGGAGCCGCGAGTCAATGAGCCGATCCGGCCTCCCCCTACACGAGAGCGATACGGTGCAAGCAGCTGTCTCGTCGCGTTCTTCGACGGCGGCGGCCGGGAATGAGAAGATCCCCAACAACATACGCATGCTCCGCATCCTGGAGGTTCTGGCAGCGGCCGGCAGCGCGCTCTCCGCGACCGAGATCAACGCCGCCATCGGCTTACCCAAACCGACCATCCACCGCCTCTGCCAAACCTTGGAGCGGGAGGGCTTTCTGGTCCGCGCGCCCGGCAGCCAGCGCTATGAGACGGCGCCGAGACTGCTGCGCATCGCAGCCGGCGTCTTGAACAGCAACCGGCTGCGCATCGCGCGCCATCGGGCCTTGGCCAAGCTGTCGGAGACGATCGGCGAGACCTGCAACATCGCCCTGCCAAGCGAGAGCGGGATGCTCTATCTGGACCGGGTCGAGACGCAATGGCCGCTGCGCGTGCAGCTGCCGACCGGCAGCACCGTACCCTTTCACTGCACCGCAAGCGGCAAGCTCTATCTCAGCAGCTTGGAACCGGTGCAGCGGGATCGGCTGCTACGCAGCCTGCCGCTTAGACCTGCCACGGGGCGTAGCATCACGCTGCGTTCGCTGCTGGAGGCAGAGCTGGAGCAGATACGGCGGCAAGGCTACAGCGTCGACCAAGAGGAGTTCGTCGAAGGCATGGTGGCTGTCGCGGTTCCCATCGTCGACGCCTGCGGGCGCCTGACAGCCACGCTGTCGTTCCATGCTCCGAGCCAGCGCATGCCAGCCGACCAAGCCTTGACCCATCTCGATGCCCTAAAACGCACGGCAGCGGATCTCGCCGAGACCTTTGGTGAAACCCCTGAAGACGCCTAGGCCAAGCCGCGCGCCGGCTCGCGGATTAGGAGGCGCAATCGACACAGCGCGCCGCGGTCAGGTCCACTTCGAGACGCTTGGCCGGAATGTCCTCACCACAGACCACGCAATAGCCGTATTCGCCTTCATCCAGCCGCTTCAATGCGGCCGCGATCTGCGCCTGGCGCTGGCGTCTCCGCCCTTCCACCGCCTGCGCCATGGCCTGCACTTGCATGGCGTCCATGCGAGACAAGCGACCAACGCTCTGCTGATCAAGCTCCACCGGGCGGCGCTCGTCCTCCGTCGCATCGCTGAGATCATCAAGACTGTCACGCTCGGCCTCTAGCGCCGCACGCACGTGCACGAGATCGAGGTCGCTTCGTTCGCTCATGGCTATCCTCCAGCCGCCAAGCCTAGCAGATTGCTCCGACAGTCAAAAAACGCTGGGCATCTCTGCGTTGCTTCTGCCCGGCCGAGGCCGATAAGACGGAGCCAGCGCAGCGGAAGGAGCCATGAAGGATGCAGTTCGAACGCTTGGGACGTAGCGGCCTGACCGTATCGCGTCTCTGCCTCGGCACCATGATGTTCGGCGGCCGAACCGATGAAGCGGAGTCGTTTCGCATCATCGGCGACGCTCGGGAAAACGGCGTCAACTTTATCGACACGGCCGACGTCTATACCGAAGGCGAGTCCGAACGCATTGTCGGCCGCGCGCTGGCCACGGAGCGGGACAGCTGGATCCTCGCCACCAAGGTCGGGAACCGAAAGGGCGAGGCACCCCACCGCGCGGGCCTGAACCGCAAATGGATGATCGAGGCCTGCGAGGCCAGCCTGCAACGCCTCGCCACCGATTACATCGACATCTACTACCTGCACAAAGAGGATCTCGCCACACCCTTGGAGGAGACGGCCCATGCCATGGGCCGGCTCTTGGCCGACGGCAAGGTGCGCTACTTCGGCGTCAGCAACTTCCGCGCCTGGCGGGTCGCCGAACTCTGCCGTCTTTGCGATGCGCTCGGCATTCCACGGCCGGTGGTCAGCCAGCCCTACTACAATGCCATGAACCGCATGCCGGAGGTCGAGCACCTGCCGGCCTGCGACCACTACGGCTTGGGTGTCGTGCCCTACAGCCCCCTGGCACGCGGCGTACTGACCGGCAAGTACGCGCCCGGCGAGGCCCCGCCGGCCGATACCCGCGCCGGAGCGCAGGACAAACGCATCATGCAGACGGAGTGGCGCGAGGAGTCCCTGGTCATTGCCCAGACGATTCGGACGCACGCCGAAGCCCACGGCATCACCACCGGGCAGTTCGCCCTCGCCTGGGTGCTCAACAATCGCTTGGTGACGGCCGCCATCGCCGGGCCACGTACCTTCGAGCAATGGCGCGACTATCTCGCCGGACTGGACTATACCTTCACCTCGGAAGACGAGGCCCTGGTCGACTCTCTGGTGGCCAGCGGCCATCCCTCGACGCCTGGCTACAACGACCCGGCCTACCCCTTGGAAGGCCGTATGCCGCGCTCCGACTAGAGGTCTCCTCGACCAGGTAGAAGAAGCCTGATGGAGCGCGATCCCAGTGTCGTCGGCCAGCGCATGCGTTCGATCGCTTTTTGGCTGCAGATATATTAGCTGCGAATACTTATGCGGCGTGTGCAGCTCAAGCCTGCATAGCAATCATGCCACACTTCTTGAGGATATTCCCTGGAGCACCCACACTATAACGGGTATTGTACGGTTGGTGTCTGGGGTTAAGCGCTGCCACCCATGGAGGATAGTCCAGGGGCCGGCAGTGTCGTTGTGACGGGACTCAAGCTGCTGAACGCTCTCTTTCGAAGGCCGCGTCCGTGCGCCGCTGCGCCACAATGTTAAGACCCTTAAATCTATAGGATGTATTTGAGCAGAGCTATACTGCCTCGAAAGGTATCATGAGCAAAGCGACACAGTCGACTTACGATCAGATCAAAGCACTGGTTCGAGAACACCTCGTCGAAGAAGGGCGTCCGTGCCGGCTGCTCGCCATTGCCGCAGCGCTTTTGCGGCAGGTCGAGGCCGGCGACCCCTCCCATATGCGGGAGATTCACGACATGGCGCGACGGCTGGAAGAGATGTCAGGCGCCTCCGAGGACAAGGTCGACGTGACACTGAGCTAGAGCCGCCCCCTGGCGGCGCCAGGAGCCGTACGCCACTGGCGCAAAGGACCTGGAACTGTCATATCCCCTTGCTAGATTCCGCAGTGCACAATTCGGAAGAGCAAGGCATGTTTGATTTGGCAGGCAAGAAGGCCCTGGTCATTGGTATCGCAAACGACAGCTCGATTGCCTATGGCTGCGCCAAGGCTTTCCGCGACCAGGGTGCGGAGCTGGCCGTCACCTACTTGAACGAACGCGCCGAACAGCACGTCCGCCCGATTGCGGAAAAACTGGGCGCGGAGATCATCCTGCCGCTCGACGTACGCGAAGACGGCCAATTCTCGCAGCTATTCGACGCCATCCGGCAAACCTGGGGCAAAATCGACATCTGCCTCCATTCCATCGCCTTCTGCCCGCGCGACGATCTGCATAGCCGTGTGATCGACTGCTCGCGCAAGGGCTTCGTCACGGCGATGGACATCTCGGTCTATTCCTTCGTCCGCATGGTGCGCAGCGCCGAGCCGCTGATGCCCCACGGAGGCACCTGCATGACGGTGTCCTTCTACGGCTCGGAGAAGGTGGTCGACCAATACAACATCATGGGGCCGGTCAAGTCGGCACTGGAGTCGGTCACCCGCTACATGGCGGCCGAGCTCGGCCCCAAGAAGATTTCCGTTCACGCCCTTTCACCGGGCCCGCTGAAGACCCGGGCGGCCTCCGGCATTGCCGATTTCGACGAGCTCTTGGAGCGGGCGGCGGCGCGCGCGCCGACCCAGGAGCTCGCGAGTATCGAAGACGTCGGCGCCTATGCCGCCTTTCTTGCCAGCCGGGAGGCCAGCAACGTCACCGGCGGGGTGCACTATATCGATGGCGGATATCACATTCGCGGTTGAGATCGGGCGCAAACAGCGAGGAGCTGACAAGACCATGCGCGAGAACAAGACATACGACGAGCTGCAAGTCGGCGACGAGGCGACGATCAAGCGGGTTTGCACCGGCAACGATCTTTACGTCTTCGCGCACGCGTCAGGGAACCTCAACCCGCTGCATCTTCCAGGCAACCAAGGCGAAGCGCCCAAGGGCAGCGAGCCGGAGACGGTCGCCCCCTCCATGTGGGTCGGCGCTTTGGTCTCTGCCGTGCTCGGCAACGTCCTGCCCGGGCCGGGCACTCTTTACAGGGCGCAGAGCTTCCGCTTCCTCGATCGGGTCCATGTCGGCGACGAGCTCAAGATCACCGTCAAGGTGTTGGAGAAGTTGGGCGGCAACTCGGTCAAGCTCTCCACCGTCGTTACCGGGCGCGGCGGCGACCTGGTCGCTGACGGCGAAGCCGACGTCTATGCCCCGACCCAAAAGGTACAGATCGAGGGCGAGGACGTTCCCGAGCTCGAGGTGCGCCGCTATCGCCACTTCAAGACGCTGCTCGATGCCTGCGACGGCCTGCCGCCGCTGCGCACCGCCGTGGTGGTGCCCGAAGAACCGGCCGCCCTCGGCGGCGCTCTGCTGGCGGCCCAACATGGATTGATCGCACCGCTCTTGATCGGGCAGGAAGCCGCCATTCGTCAGACGGCCCGCACAGCCGGCCTCGACCTCGGCGACGCCGAGATCCGGGACGTTGTCGATGCGGAAGCGGCGGCCGAGCTCGCCGCGTCTTTGGCCGGGCGCGGCGAGGTTCAGGCCCTCATGAAAGGCGCACTGCATACCGACGAGCTGCTTCGTGCCGCCCTCGCTCGCGCCCATGGCCTGCGGACCGAGCGCCGCCTCTCTCATATCTTCGCTTTCGACGTGCCCGGCCTCGACCGCTTGCTGATGGTCACCGACGCCGCCATCAACATTGCACCGGGTTTGGAGGAGAAGGTCGATATCGTACAGAACGCCATCGACTTGGCCGTGGCCTTAGGCGTTGAGAAACCCCACGTCGGCATCCTCTCCGCGGTCGAGACGGTCAATCCGAAGATCCCCTCGACCCTGGATGCGGCCATCATCTCCAAGATGGCCGAGCGCGGGCAGATCCGTGGCGGCCTGGTGGATGGTCCCCTCGCTATGGACAACGCCATGGATCTGGGCGCCGCCCGCACCAAGGGCATCACATCGCTGGTCGCGGGCCGGGCCGACGTCTTGGTGGTGCCCAACCTGGAAGCCGGCAACCTTCTGGCCAAGCAGTTGGTCTTCGTGGCCCAGGCCCACGGCGCTGGCCTGGTGATGGGCGCCAAGGTGCCGATCATTCTAACCAGCCGCGCCGACGACGAGCAGGCGCGGCTTGCCTCCTGCGCCATCGCCGCGCTCTACCAGGCGAAAGCCGGCGGCGGCATGCTGGCCGACGCTGCGGAATAGGAACAGCCTGCCCATTCCGTCAAAAGAGACTCTTGTTCGCCCTGCGCTGTCACAAACGCGCTTGCTCAATCGTCACCCCTCTGAACTTCCTTTTCACGGCTATGACAGAGGACAACGATGAGCGACACGAAAACGGTGAAGTACGAGCAAGAGATTCCGGACGTCCTGCAGGCGATGGCCCGGGTCAACGAGACCATGGAGGGTTACGGCTTGGACCGCAGACTCCATCACCTGGTTCAACTACGCGCTTCGCAGATCAACCGCTGCAGCTTTTGCGTCAAGATGCACACGAAAGAAGCGCGCCAGGATGGCGAAACCAACGAGCGCTTGGACCGTCTGGTCGTGTGGGATGAGGTAGAGGATTTTAAGCCGAGCGAACGGGCCGCCTTGGCCTGGACCGAAGCCTTGACGACACTTGACCCCAAGGTCGATCTGGCACCACTCCGTGCCGGCCTGCACGAACACTTCAGCGACCAGGAGATCGGCGTGCTGACCGCCGCCATCGCCATGATCAATCTGTGGAACCGAATGGGCATCTCGGCGCATCGCCATGCCTGAAGGTGATGCGACCGAGACCTTCACGGCGCTGCGGCCCCAGCTCCTCGGTCTGGCCTACCGCATCCTCGGCTCCTTGGCCGATGCCGAGGATGCGGTACAGGACACCTTTCTGAGATGGGACAAGGCCGACCGCCTAGACATTGAGGACCCGGCCGCCTGGTTGACGGCAGTCTGCACGCGGCGAAGCCTCGACCTTCTGCGCGCCGCGTACCGTAGCCGCGTCAGCTACGTCGGCGCCTGGCTGCCAGAGCCGATACACACGACGATCGAGAGCGATGCCGAGCGCGATCTCGAGCGCGCGTCATCCTTGACCACTGCATTTCTACTGGTCTTGCAACGGCTGACGCCGAAGGAGCGCGCCGCCTATTTGCTGCACGACATCTTCGACACCTCCTATGGTGAGATCGCGGAGACGCTGGAGATCGAACAGAGCGCCTGCCGCAAGCTCGTGTCTCGTGCCAGAGCTCATGTTGCGGAAGCCAAGGTCCGCCAACGCACGCCCGCGGAACGGCAAGACCAACTCCTGGCCGCTTTCAAAGCCGCCGTCACCAGCGGTGTGACGGCAGAGTTGGCGACTCTCTTGTCGGACGACGTTCGCCTCAGCGCCGACGGCGGAGGCAAGGTGCCTGCGGCCCGCAAGACTCTTCATGGCAAGGAGAAGGTGCTCGGTTTCTTGGCCAAGGGCTTGCACCGCTTCTGGGCCGACTACCGCTGGCGCGTTGCCGCTATCAACGGCAGCCGTGCCATTTTGTTGGAACAGGCTGGCACGACAGTCGCGATCGTCACCTTCGCTTACGACGAAGACGGCAAGGCCACGGATGTTTTCATCGTGCGCAATCCCGACAAGCTGACCAGACGCGACCCGCTCACCATCCACTGAATGACAAGCTGTTAGGCCGCCACTTCCTTCAGGAAGGCCTGCACCTTGTCCTTCAGGTTGCCGGACTGGCTGCTGAGGGCCTCGGAGGCTTCTGCCAGCCGGCCCGAGCCTTTGGCCGTCTCGTCCGCCGCCTGGGCCACCCACTCGATGTTGCTGGAGACCTGCTGAGCCGCATCGCTGATGGCCGCCACGTTGCGGTTGATTTCCTGCGTCGCCGCCTCGTGCTCATTCAGCGCCGCGGCTACCTCGGTGTTGATCTCTTTGAGCTCGGTGTTGATCTCAAGCATGCGGCCGACCGAGGTCACCGAAGACTCGGTGGTCGAAACGGCACCGGCGATGACCTCGCTGATCTCGGCCGTCGCTTTGGCGGTCTGCGTGGCGAGCCCTTTCACCTCGGACGCGACCACGGCAAAACCCTTGCCGGCCTCTCCGGCCCGCGCCGCCTCGATGGTGGCGTTGAGCGCCAAGAGGTTGGTCTGTTCGGCAATGTCGGAGACGATGTTGACGATGTCCTTCACGCTGACGATTTGCTCGGTCAGCGACTGCATCAGGTTATTCGCCTCGCCGCCCAGGCGTTGGGCCTCTCCGCTGATCTCACCCGCTTTGGACATACGGGTGTTGATCTCGGCCAGGGAGTCGGCCACCTGCCCGGTGTTGGAAGCAACGATGCTGACGTTGGAGGCGGCCTCCTCCGAAGCCCCGGCCACGGCACCGGTCCGCGTTTGGGTCTGTTCTGCCGTGGAGGACAGCGAGGTTGAGGTTTCGCTCAGCGCCGCAACACTGCTCTGCAGCGCATCGACCACGCCGGCCATATCGGCTTCGAACGCGGCGACGACGCCTTCCATATGGCTGGCGCGGCGGGCAGCCGCCTCGCTGGCGCGGAGCTTTTCTTCACGCGCGTCACGCTCACGCACCGCGTTGTCTTTCAGCTTGCTGAGCGCATTGTACATCGCGCTGATCTCGTCTTTGCGCGGACTGGTGCGCCGTTCCATCACGTCGATGTCGAGGTTGCCATTGGCGACCTCGGTCAGGCGACCACTGACGAACTTGACGGCGTAGGTGACGCGCCGGGTCTGCGAGAGGGTCATCAACACCACGGCAGCAGACACGATGACGAGAAAGGCGATGACCACCAGCATGTTGGTTCGGGCGTCGGCGGATATCTCCTCTGCCAGCGCCAAGGTGTGCAAGGCGATCTCGTCTTCCACTAACTTGATCAGGTTGATGCGCTTGGTCGCCAGGTCGAACCAAGCCTTGCCATCGATGCCCTGGCTGTCGCGCGTCTCTGGAATTGTCTCGATAACCTCGCGCCAGGCCGCGACTTGCGCCACCTCGGGGCCTTGCACCGTCTCATCGAAAAACCGCAGCGTTTCGTCGTCGGCGAGCTGGCGGAACTGTGCGATAAAAAGTTGCTCGCCAGTCAGGCGCTTAAGGTAGTTCTCATAAAGCCGGGCATCGAAGGTGCCCGCGGCGGTGCGATTGAGGACAGCACTGCCCAACGCGCGCTCCAGGCCGGCGTGCTCCTTGGCGCGAACCAGCGAGAGATAGGGCGCCAGTTGCTGGGACAGGCGCTGGTCCGGACTGTTGAACAGGCTGACGGCAATCAGCTCGATCAGCTCTTCGACAAGCTCGGTATAGGTCTGCACCACCTCACCGCGGGCGGCTACCTCATGGTCGACCGCCTGGCGTATCGTCTCGATACGGGCCAGGTCAGCGCGCACCGTTGCGATCTGCTCTGCCCGTCCGGGCAACATGCCTTCGATAGCGGTGTCATCCAACGTGCGGAGGAAAGCGTCTTGCGCAGCATCGCTGAGCGCCCTTTGCTCGGTAAGCGGTGCGCGGAAGCTCTCCTCAAAGCCGGCGCTCACCAGGCCGACCGAACGCCCGCGCTCCTTCTGCAGCTCATGGACCAGTGCGCTCGACGCCTCGGCAACCAGAGTGATCGGTACAGCGCGGCCGACTGTCGAGGCCGTCTGCCAAAAAAAGCTGGCTACGAAGCCGCCAAGGATGAGGCTGCCGAGCAAGGGGACGGCGACCAGCAGTCTAAGGCGCGTTCCCAGAGTTAGATTGCCGATAGACTTACCGAAGGTCATGGAAACTCCCCTATTCAGCCGTCCTCGTCGGCCGCAGCTTCGGGCCGGCTTGACGGATTGAATTCGGCTTCCTTGTTACCTATCGCAGGTTAATAACAACCTTCTCGGGCAAAACTTTTATTATTTCTCCTATAGGATTAGAAACAGTGTGGCTTTGTATCGGCAGCAACAGTCTCGCGCGCCCGATGACCTGCGGGCACTTCGCTAGGCAGACCGATTGACCGATAGTGAGAAAAAAGAGGAGATCGCCTGAGGCCGGGCCGGTTAAGCCACCGGCTTCACCGTGCGAGAGGGGGTCGTTTTGCTCAGGTTTTTCCGCGTGAGCGTCCGCGGGGAGGACCGACGGGCCACAAAATCCTTGCGATCGCCCGCGTCCGGCGCCTTGGTCCCGGGCTCCGCCTCGGTCAAACCGAAAGCTTCCTCGATCAGCTTTCCGTGAGGTAGCAACGCTTTAACAGCAGGATCATCCAGCCAGTTCGCCATGGGTCTTCCCTCCTGTTCGGAAGACATAGTAGCCATGCGAAAAACGCCGTCCGTGAGGCAGCTCACAGATACAGTGAGTTGGCTGCTTCTTTAAGCCGCGCTGCCGCCGGCGGCCTCTGCGAGCACTGAGTCGATCAGGCTGCGCAAATCCCTGCCGCGAAGCCCCTGATGGCGTCCACCCAGCTGCACCTCGTACTCTGTCGGGCACTTAGTGACGATGGCCAGACACGTTTCGCGGGTGTCCTCTCCGACGAGGGAGAGGGAGGCGAAGTGGATACCCATGTCATCCACGTCGGTCGTCAGCTCGGTCTTGATTAAAGGGCTCGACACCAAGCGCTGGAAGCGCTCCAGCTCGGCCCACTCTGCCCGGGTCCAGCCCTGACGCACCCGGTCCGGTAAGGTGAGGATCATTGGCCCTCTTCCTTTCCTGCTTCTTGTTTTTATTCGCAATTATTTAGTGTGTAAGAGCCTATGCGGCAACATCTTTTCTTAGTGTTAAACAAGACCCTGTGGGTAGGCCGCGGTGAAACCCCAGAGCCTTCCGACGGCAATCTTTTAATGACTGGAAGCAGATGGCGTCCCCTAGGGGACTCGAACCCCTGTTTTCGGCGTGAGAGGCCGATGTCCTAGGCCACTAGACGAAGGGGACGCTGGGCCTGAACGAAGGCGTGGATGTAACGCAGCCGGACAGCTCGTTCAAGAGGGTGGAGGTTTTATCTCGGCGCCAGCCCAGCCCCCTACTCCGCCGCTTGCACGCGCTCGGCGAGCCGGGCGGCTTCGTCCAGCAGCGCATCGACGCTCTCTTCCGACGTGTTCCAGGCGCAAACCAGGCGCACGGTGCCAGGCCCGAAATAGCCGTCGTAGAAGACAAAGCCGGCGGCCAGAAGTGCGTCGGTCAAAGCCTGCGGCATGCGGCAGAAGACTTCGTTGATCTCGGTCGGATGAAGCGCACTCACCCCCGGCAAGGCGCAGAGACCCGACGAGAGCTTCGCCGCCATGGCATTGGCGTGGCGCGCATTCCTAAGCCAGACCTCGTTCTCCAGGTAGGCCTCCAACTGGGCCGAGACGAAGCGCATCTTGGACAGGAGTTGCCCCGCGCGCTTGCGGCGGAAATGCGCCTCGACCGCCAGAGTCTTGTCGAAGAAGAGCAACGCTTCAGCCGCCAGACAGCCGTTCTTGGTGGCCCCGAAAGATAAGACGTCCACCCCGGCCTGCCAGGTCATCTCTGCCGGCGTGCAGTCCTGCGCGACGAGAGCATTCGCAAAACGTGCGCCGTCCATATGGACCTTGAGACCTTGGCGCCTAGCGACGGCGGAGAGCGCCGCAATCTCCTCCAGGCTATAGAGCGTCCCGCCCTCCGTTCCTTGGCTGAGACTGACGGCAGCTGGTTGCGGATTGTGCACCACGCCGGCGCCCATGACCGCCGCCTCCAGGGCCTCCGGCGTCAACTTGGCGTCGCCGCCTTCGAGCGGGATCAGCTTGGCTCCGCCGGTAAAAAGCTCAGGCGCGCCGCACTCGTCGACATGGATGTGAGCATCGCGGTGGCAGTAGATGGCGCCGTAAGGCGGCGTCATGCACGACAGGGCGATGGCATTGCAGGCCGTGCCCGTGACGACCGGCAGCGCCACCAGATCGGTCTCGAAGACCTCTTTGAGGCGGGCCTCAACCGCGGCGGTCAATGGGTCGTCGCCATAGGGTAGCGCGGGCCCCTCGTTATGTCGGACGATGGCCTGCAGCACCTCAGAACACGCGCCGGTGATGTTGTCGGAGGCAAAATTCATGGACACGCCCAGCCTCCTAATTCGCGGGAGCGTCGGCAGCGCCCTCTTCCGCCTGCAAACGCCCAACGACCGTACCGGCCTCAAGATCGATCAAGAGGATGCTCGCGCATCCCTCCCAACGCGGCCCCTCCAAGCGAACGGCAACCAAATCACCGTCCAACTGTGTCACGTCCGCCATGCTGCAGGCCTCGGGCATCGGCAAGGCGATGTCACCGATCGGCGCCCCCTCCTCTCGCGCGAAGCCCGTGAGGCGTTGGGCAATAGTCGCCACCACGATCACGAAACCGACCACGATGATCACCGCCATGCCGATCACCAGCGCTTTCAAGGCCCTCACCGGCATGCGCTTGCGCCACTCCCCGCTTCCTGCTGCAGTTCCGGCGATGAGCGATAGTCCCTTCCGTACCGAACCGCAAATCCATCGTTTCACCGTCCAACCCGAGGATGCGGGCGAGCGCGTGGACCGATGGCTTGCGGGCCGCCTGCCGAACATGAGCCGCTCCCGCCTCAAGCAGCTCATCGAGGGCGGCAACCTGGAGAGTGCCGGTGCGGCGCTCTGTCAGCCGTCTCGCAAGGTCCTGGCCGGCGAGCGTTTCGTTCTCGCCATTCCGCCCGTCGAGGCACCGGAGCCGGAGGCGCAGCACCTGCCCCTCTCCGTTATCTATGAGGACGCGGAGGTCATTGTCGTCGACAAGCCAGCCGGCCTCGTGGTCCACCCCGCCCCGGGCAATCCGGACCGTACCCTGGTCAATGCCCTGATTGCCCATTGTGGTGACAGTTTGCGTGGCATCGGTGGCGTGGCGCGGCCGGGAATCGTCCACCGTCTCGACAAGGATACCAGCGGCTTGATGGTGGCGGCCAAGACGGAGCGCGCGCAGGCCGCGCTGACCGCCCAATTCGCGGAGCGCAGCGTTGCACGCAGCTATCACGCTCTGGTTTGGGGCACGCCCCAGCCTCCGAACGGGCGGATCGAGGGCAACATTGGCCGCAGCCCTAAGAACCGCAAGAAAATGGCGGTCCTACAGCGCGGTGGAAAACCAGCCGCAACCCGCTACCAAATTCTGAGGTCTTTTCAAGGAGGTCAGATCGCACTCTTGGAGTGCCGTTTGGAAACCGGCCGTACACACCAAATACGCGTACACTTGACGGCCAAGGGGCATCCTTTGCTGGGCGACCCGCTGTACGGACGCGGGGGCACGGCAGCGCGCCTCAAGTCACTGCCTGGCAACGTGGTAGACCAGGTCAACGCTTTGGAAGGCCAAATGCTGCATGCTCGTAGCCTCGGCTTTCGCCACCCGATAAGTGAAGAACCTCTCACTTTCGACAGCCAATACCCCCCTGTTTTCGCAGGTTTGCTTGACAGCCTGGGGGGATAGGAGATTAAATATGACTAATCCAGTCACCTTTTAGCCATATTGCCCCCGTAGCGTCCACTAGGGGTCAATTTGGCCGATTAGGGAGAACCAGAAACACCATGGCGGCACCGCGTATTCCGGCTTTGACGTCTGAAGGCAACCTCAGCCGGTACCTCGAAGAAATCCGCAAGTTCCCGATGCTCGAGCCTGACGAGGAGTTCATGCTCGCCAAGCGTTGGACCGAGCACGGCGACACCGAAGCCGCCCATAAGCTGGTTACCAGTCACCTCCGGCTGGTGGCCAAGATTGCCATGGGCTATCGCGGCTATGGACTGCCGGTCAGCGAGCTGATTTCGGAGGGCAACGTCGGCATGATGCAGGCCGTCAAGCGCTTCGACCCGGACCGCGGCTTCCGTCTTGCGACCTATGCCATGTGGTGGATTCGCGCCGCCATTCAGGAATACATCCTGCACTCCTGGTCGCTCGTGAAGATGGGCACCACGGCCGCGCAGAAGAAGCTCTTCTTCAATCTGCGCAAGCTAAAGGGCCAGATGCAGGCGATCGAGGAGGGTGACCTGCACCCCGAGCAGGTGACCCACATCGCCGACGCCCTGAATGTCTCCGAGCAGGACGTGGTCAGCATGAACCGGCGGCTCAGCAGCCCGGACCACTCGCTGAATGCACCGCTTCGCCAGGACGGCGACGGGGAGTGGCAGGACTGGTTGGAGGACGACCGGGACGACCAGGAAACCCTGGTGGCAGAGCGCGACGAGATGGACAAGCGCCGGGCTCTGCTGGAAGACGCCATGAAGAACCTCAGCGATCGTGAGCGCCATATCCTGCAAGAGCGACGGCTGAAAGAGGATCCGGCGACCTTGG
This sequence comes from Rhodovibrionaceae bacterium, assembly GCA_028279885.1. Classification (GTDB taxonomy): domain Bacteria; phylum Pseudomonadota; class Alphaproteobacteria; order Kiloniellales; family DSM-21159; genus JANQMX01. The sequence goes on from JANQMX010000041.1 coordinate 23,681, forward strand.
AAGAGCTGAGCCAAGTCTACAGCATCAGCCGGGAGCGTGTGCGCCAGATCGAGGTGCGCGCTTTCGAAAAGCTGCAGAAAGCGATCAAGAACGCCGCTATCGAACAGCGACTTGCTGTTGGCTGACCTCGTCGCCATCGTCGGGTGAGGCAGCCGGAGCCCCGGCAAGCCCAGGCCTCTCTAGGTCCTCGTGCTCGGCGAGCGCATCGCCCCATTGCTCGATAAGCTCTGCACGTCTGCTTCGCAAATCCTCGAGCCGCTGGCTCGCCGTGGCGGCATAGTACGAAGCCATAACCGGCTGGATCGAAAGATAGATCAGCCAGCCAATGGCCGATGCGCCGTAGGGCGCCAGCCAGAGCATGACATCGCCAAGGATAGACAGAGCGACGGTCAGGCTTTGCCCCTCGGTCCAGAGGATCACGATCGCTGGGAGGCAACCACAGAAATTCAGGGCGCCAATGCCCATGGCGAGGTAGCGCTCCTTGGTTCTATCCACCGCCAGAGCCGCAAAGGTGGGCAGCATTGAAATCACCAGCACCAGCATGGTCGGCAGGAAGACCAAGCTGAGCAAGCCAATGAGAAGCAGCCATTTCTTTTGGAGGATTTTCTTCACGCTGCCTCGTCTCCTAGGCGGCGACGTAGTAGATCGTCATAATCAGAAAGGCGACGCTGGATAGGCATCCACAAGCCACTGCAGCAAACTTCTGCGACCGTTCGCCCACGAAGTCGTCGCTGTTCATGGCGCCGGACTCGAGCCAAGCGATCTCTTCGTCGATGTCATTGCAGGCCTTCACCGCGGCCTTCAGCCCAGCTTCGTCGCGGCCACGCAGCTCGGGATTGTCCGCCGCAGCCACCAAGTCGCTGAGATTGCCACTATCGGCAGCCTTCTTGATCGCCTTGGCGGCGGTGTGACGGGCCTCGGTACTGTTGTAAGACTCGATGATCGGTCCGGTTAGCCGCGCCAGCCATCCAGCGAAGGCAGGACAGGGCTCACCGGCTGTCTCACGCTGTAGCTCGGCGAAAAGGTAAAGGATAGCCATGCGATAGGTTGCCGGATTGTCCTGCCGAGCGAGGGAAGAGAGCACCCGTTCCGGCAGATGGCGCGCGCGGGCGGCAGCAAAGGCAACTATATGGTGGTCGACCGGCTCGCGAACCTCGTCGTCGTTGCTGTCGCGCGCGATGCGCTCCAAGGCCGGCAGGAGCTGCAGCAGGCTGTAAACGTAGGCCCCGCCTAATAAGGGGCTGCGGCAGGGCCAATGGGGATTGAAATCGTACAGCATGCGCTCCAAGCCATATCCCAGACGCGGCTGAGAAATGTACTGCAGCATGCTCGTGAAGTTCTTCTGCAGCAGTACGTGCTCCGCGCCGCCGCCCTTCTGCCCATCGAACCAGGCGTTCGATAGTCGGCTCCTGATCATCTCAGCGACGCGTTGGCGCCGCTCCTGCTGGTCCCATTCGATGCCGAGGAGTTGGGCGGCTGCTTCGGGATAGAGCGACAAATCGCGGTATCGCAACGGTGCCTCGGGCTCCATCGCGATCAGGGTCTCGGAGACGAGCCGATGCGGGGGACCACCGTTCGCGGAGGGCAGACCGCTTCTCAGCAATGCCTGCAAGCGCTCGGCCCGATCGCCGTCGCCGAGACTGCGGCTGAACCAACCAGCGAGAACGGTATCCTGGCTGATCTCCAGCGCCATGTCCCAGTCGGCACCGGCCGCGGCCGACAGAGCTTTGGCGGTCCAGAAGATCTTGTCTTGGTACTCGAATGGACGGCTACCCTTCTTCGGCAGCATCGGCTGCTTCGGCGTCTGCCGCCGGCCTTGCGCCCAAGCCACCAGATCCTTCAGCGTCCAGCGCTCTCTGGTGACATCGCAGAGCAGACCGCGCAGCAGCTCCATAACCGGCATCGACAAGCGGTTGCGGCCAATCAACGCCCCATAGGAGCCATTGGCGATCTTGCTTTGGAGGATCTGCTCGTCGCTCATGCCCTCGCAGAGCTTGCCGCCGGATAGCAGCATCGCGATCAGCACACCCAGCGCATAAAGATCATCGGCGACCCAGCCCGGTCCACGGCCTGCCGGATTTGCCAAGGCAGCCTCGACTGTTTCGTAAAGAACCGGCTGGTTGATGGCGGGCGGCAGGGCGACACAATCGCCCAGCATCAAGCTGCTCTTGTCGGAGCTGTCGTAGAATACGTTGTCGGCCCGGATCGCCCGGTGCGTATAGCCGCGCGAGTTGAACTCCTTCAAGACGGCCAAAGCCGGTTCAACGATCGCGTCCTGCAGCTCGTCCTCGCGCAGCGGCTTGAAGGTGGGGTTGTTTTCCGAGCAGAGACGCGGTCCGCCCGGCTGATTGTAGACGATGATCAGGTGCTCTTCCTGGCTGGACGGCCAGGCAGCGATGCCGAGGGCGACGGGCCTGATCAAAGGCATGGCACCCAGTCGCATCAAGTACCGCATCAGGTCGTGCCGCGGCGCCATATGGCGCGGCGTCACGAGAGCGAAAAGCGCCCGGTCCGGCTGTCGGTTGTCTTCGGCCGCGTAGGCCCGGCACCCCGGCTGATCGAAAGCCGGCAGTTCCGCCCCTGGATCCACTTCATAGTTGCCGGCAATCGAAATCACGGCAACTTCACCCCCTTCGGTCGTAGTGCGCGCTGCACAAGGACCGACTCTCGCTGAAGTCGTTAATGCGAATCACAGGCAGCCAATCCGTGCAGAGTGATAGACTCTCACAGCGACCGGAAAACATTAGTTAAGATGTCTTATTGCCGAGCCCGCTCGGCGATAAACGAGCTCAGTCGGCGAAGGGGTCCGTGACCAGAATGGTGTCTTCGCGCTGAGGGCTGGTCGACAGCAGGGCGACGGGGGTCTCGATCAACTCCTCGACTAGACGGATGTACTTGACGGCCTCGGCCGGCAGATCGGCCCAACTCCGGGCGCCCTTCGTGCTGCCGCGCCAGCCGGGGACGGATGTGTAGACCGGCTCGATCTCCGACTGGGCGATCTGACCCGCGGGAAAGTTATCGCACGGCTTGCCGTTACGGCGATAGCCAGTGCAGATGCGGATCTCCTCCATACCGTCCAGCACATCCAGCTTGGTCAGGGCAATGCCGTCGATGCCACCCGTCTTGACCGCCTGCCTCACCATCACCGCATCGAACCAACCGCAGCGCCGCTTGCGCTGGGTGACGGTACCAAACTCATGCCCGCGCTCGCCGAGATGCTGACCGATCTCGTTGTCCTGCTCGGTCGGGAAAGGCCCTGCCCCGACCCGCGTGGTGTAGGCCTTGGCGATGCCGAGCACATAGTTCACAGCGCCAGGACCGACGCCCGAGCCGGCGCAGGCTTGCCCGGCTACAGTGCTTGAGGAGGTGACGAAGGGATAGGTGCCGTGATCCACGTCTAGCATTTGCCCCTGCGCGCCCTCGAAGAGGATACGCCGACCCGCGCGGCGCAGCTTGTCCAGCTCGGACCAGACCGGTGCGGCGAAGGGCAGGATCTGACCGGCGATCTCGGTCAAGGCACCGTGGAGGGCAGCCGCATCCAAGTCGGGCGCGCCATACCCCCGGCGCAGGGCATTGTGGTGGCCCAGCAGGCGCTCCAGCTTCTCGTCCAGGCGGTCGAGATCGGAGAGGTCGCAAACCCGGATGGCGCGCCGACCCACCTTGTCCTCATAGGCCGGACCGATCCCGCGACGGGTGGTGCCGATTTGGCCCGCACCGCTGGCATCCTCCCTCAAGGCGTCGAGCTCGGCATGGAGAGGGAGGATAAGACAGGCATTGTCGGCGATCTGCAGGTTGGCCGGCGTGATTTCGACACCTTGAGCGCGCAGCGCCTGGATCTCCTTGAGGAGCGCCCAGGGGTCAACGACCACACCGTTGCCGATGACAGCCAACTTGCCCGGCCGCACGATGCCGGAGGGCAAGAGAGAGAGCTTATAGGTGACATTGTCGATCACCAGCGTATGGCCGGCATTGTGCCCACCCTGAAAACGCACCACCACGTCGGCACGCTGGCTCAGCCAATCGACGATCTTGCCCTTGCCTTCGTCGCCCCACTGGGCGCCGACCACCACCACGTTCGCCATGTCTCAGGTCCCGTTAACGCTTGAGTTCTTGCACCGCGCCGTTGCGCAGAATGTGGCTACAGCCCAGCCGCAGCGCCGCCTCCTCCGCATCGCTCTCGGCTTCCAGCCCACCTACGGTCGACCAACCTTCCGCGCGGCAGGCCGCTGCCGCAGGCGCAGCCGTTCCGAAGGGCAGATAAAGCTTGGGCGCCGGCGGTTTTCGCGGCACCGCGCGCAGCAAGCTGTCGAGGTAGAGCGTAGCGCCGACGGCCGGTTCGCCGGGCTCCAACCCACCGCTGCAATGATAGCGCCCACCGCGCCCCAGTTCACCACGCACACCGCGCGCGAAGAACGTAAAGCAAGCGCCGCTCTGATACTCGAAGCCGCGCCGCTCGACCGGGTCGATGGTCAAAGCGAACTGCGGTGCGCTCTCACGGATCGCGGCAACCAACGCGGCAAGGAGATCGAGCTCACGCTGTGCCGCTTCCGGCAAGTCGAGCGCTCGCAAGGCGGCGAGACACCCTTCTGCGGGCCCGGCTGCGCGCAGCAAAGCGCTGAACAGGGTGGCATGCTGCCCCGCCGCCTGCGCGACGGCAGCGCCGTCCTTTCTGTCCAGCGCCTCGCGCATCCCTGAGGGCTCTATGTCCAAGCTCTCGCAGATCAGCCGCGCCAGGTCCGGATGGGCGATATCCACCGTCAGGTCCGGGACGCCGGCGGCGATCATGGCCTCGGCGCTCATGACAATGATCTCGGCATCGGCGCGCACGCTGTCTGAACCGATGATCTCCGCGCCGACCTGCGCGAACTGGCGCTCAGGGCGGAGCTGCGTGCCGCGCACGCGGAGAACCTGCCCGGCATAGGTCAGGCGCAACGGCCGCGGCACGCGCGAGAGGCGCGACAGCGCCATACGAGAGACCTGCGGCGTGATATCGGCCCGAACGCCCATCATCCGTTGGCTCACGGGATCCATCAGGCGGAAGGTCTGATTGGCGACGCGTGAGCCGGTGCCGGCCAGCAAGGTCTCCTCGAACTCTACCAGCGGCGGCTTGACCCGATCGTAGCCGCGCCGGGCGAAGGCGGCGATGAAATGCTCGATCAAAGCAGCCTCTTGGGTTGCCACGGGCGGCAAGCCATCGCTCAGGCCGGCCGGTAAAAGGCCCCCAAAACCGTCGCTTTCTTCGGCGTAGTTGACCATCTTAGGGGTTCGATCTCGGTGATTCACTGGGTCGGGCGGGCTGGACAAACCTGCCTGATGTACCGGCTTTGCCTGCTGCGGAAAAGGCTCATGATTGCGCCGCTGCCGTGGCCCGCAAGGCCGGCGAAGAGAGGGAGACGAAGAGCGAAACCATGCTTGCCTTGGTGAAAGGAGGTGTGCTTGCCGGTACAGCCCGCGGCCCGGAGCGGGCGCTCGGTGTCATGCTGCTGATCAGCGCCGTCCTGCTGATCCTCGGCTGGCTGCTGCCGCTCATGACCATTCACCGCTTCCTCTTCCTGTCGGACGAGATCTCCATCCTGCAGGGCGTGATCGAGCTTTGGCGCCACGGCGAGACCCTGCTGGCCTTCGTGCTCATTGCCTTCTCGATGCTCTTTCCTTTGGCCAAGCTGACCGTGGCCCTGTCGCTCTGGTCGGCAGATCGCCTTGATGAGGCCGAGCTGGTGCGACGCACCCGATGGCTCGCCGTCTGTGGCAAGTGGTCCATGCTGGACGTCTTCGTGGTGGCGCTGGTGGTGGTGTCGGTCAAGCTCTCGTTGGTCGCCGACGTCGAGGTGCATGCCGGAATCTACGTCTTCGCCGGCGCCATCGTCGTCTCCATGCTCTGCACGGACCGGATCCTTCAGTTGGCACAGCGCCGGCGCTCCGAAGAGGTCGGCGCAAACACCTCTGCCTAAAACTGCAGGGGCGTTGCCTGCGTCACCTGCGGCAGGGCCCGGACCTCGGCCAGGGCGCCAGCATCCATTGCCTGGTCAATCTCCAGGAGGGCGATGGCGTTGCCGCCAAGCTCTGCTCGGCCCAAGTGGAAGCTGGCGATGTTGATGTCGTGGCGGGCGCAGATGTTGCCCAGGCCGCCGATCACACCCGGCCGGTCCCGGTTTGCGATGTACAGCATGTGGCTGGAGAGCTGCGCCTCCATGGAAATGCCCTTGATCTCCACGAGGCGTGGCTTGCTGCCGCCGAACAGCGTGCCGGCCACATCACGCGATTGGCGCTCGGTCTCGACCGTCACGCGGATAAGCGTCTGGTAGTCGCTGTCGCGCTCGTGCTTCACTTCCTCGACGTCGATATCGCGCTCCCGCGCGATAACCGGCGCGTTGACCATGTTGACGGCATCGAGCATGGGCCGCAGCAAAGCCGCCAGCGCCGCTTGGGTCATCGGCCGGCAGTTCAGCTCGGCGGCATGGCCTTCATACTCGATCTTCATCTTCTTGAGACCGGTCTGGGTCAACTGCCCTGCGAAGGAACCGAGTTGCTCGGCCAGTGTCATGTAGGGGCCCAGACGCTTGGCGTCCTCTGCTGTCAGTGAGGGCATGTTGAGGGCATTGGAGACGGCACCGTTGGTCAGATAGTCGGCCATCTGCTCGGCAACCTGCAGCGCCACCTTCTCCTGCGCCTCGCTGGTCGAGGCCCCAAGGTGCGGCGTGCAGACCAGGTTGGGCGTGCCGAACAGCGGATTGTCGCGTGCCGGTTCCACCTCGAAGACATCAAGCGCGGCGCTCGCCAGATGGCCGGATTCCAGCGCCTCCTTAAGGTCGGCCTCGACCACCAGGCCGCCGCGGGCGCAGTTGATCAGCCGAGCCCCCTGCTTCATCTGGGCCATTGCCGCCTTATCGATGATGCCGCGGGTCTGATCGGTCAGCGGAACATGCAGCGTGATCACGTCGGCACGCCGCAGGAGCTCATCGAGCTCCACCTTCTCGACCCCGAGGTCGTCGGCCCGGTCTTGCGAGAGAAACGGATCGTAGGCGATGACCCGCATCTTCAGGCCGAGGCCCCGCTCGGCGACGATGGAACCGATGTTACCGCAGCCGACCACGCCCAAGGTCTTCCCGGTCAGTTCGGCGCCCATGAACTTGGACTTTTCCCACTTGCCATCCTGGGTCGAGCGGTCCGCCGCCGGGATCATGCGGGCCGAGGCGAAGATGAGCGCAATGGCGTGCTCGGCCGTGGTGATGGCATTGCCGTAGGGTGTGTTCATCACCACCACGCCGCGCTGTGTTGCAGCCGCCAAATCGATGTTGTCCACGCCGATGCCGGCGCGGCCGATCACACGCAGCTTTCCGCCTGCTTCCAAGACGTCGGCGGTCGCTTTCGTCGCCGAGCGCACGGCAAGGCCGTCATACTCTCCGATGACGGCGATCAGCTCTTCCGGCGAAAGGCCGATCTTGGTGTCGACCTCGACCCCGCGCTCCTCGAAGATCTCCGCGGCCTTGGGGCTCAGCTTGTCGGCAATTAGTACTCTAACCATCCTACGTCCTCGCCCTATGCCGCTGTTCGCTGCGCCCGCACCTGGGCGAAGGCCCAATCGAGCCATGGCAGCAGCCGGTGCATATCGTCTAGCTCCACCGTGGCCCCGCCCCAGATGCGCAGGCCCGGAGGCGCGTCGCGGTAGCCGTTGATGTCGTAGGCGACGCCCTCGACCTCCAAGAGCTCGGAGACCGACTTGGTGACCGCCTTCTGCTTGGCGGCCTCAAGCCCTTGGAACCAAGGGTCGACGATGCTGAGGCAGATCGAGGTGCAGGAGCGTGTCTCCGGCTGTTTCGCCAGGAACTCCACCCAAGGCGTCTCGGCCACCCACTCGGCAACGGCTTTGAGGTTGGCCTCACTGCGGCCGATTAGTGCCGGCAGGCCGCCGATCTCCTTAGCCCAATGCAGAGAGTCCAGCGCATCCTCAACCGCCAGCATGGAGGGTGTATTGATGGTGGCGCCGGCAAAGATCTCCTCGTTCAGCTCACCGCTCTTGGTGAGGCGGAAGATCTTCGGGAGGGGCCACGGAGGCGCGTAACTCTCCAGCCGCTCTACGGCGCGCGGGCTCAGCGCCAGCATGCCGTGCGCGGCTTCGCCGCCCAGCACCTTTTGCCAGGACCAGGTCACCACATCGAGCTTGTCGTAGGGCAGGTCCATGGCGAAGGCGGCCGAGGTCGCATCGCAAATCGTCAAGCCCTCGCGATGGGCCGAAATCCAGTCGCCGTTCGGCACTCGCACGCCCGAGGTGGTGCCGTTCCAGGTGAAAACGATATCATGCTTGGGCGAGACCTGAGAGAGATCCGGCAGGCTGCCGTAAGCTGCCTCCAGAACCCGCGCGTCGGGCAGCTTGAGCTGCTTGACCACGTCGGTGACCCAAGCCTTGCCGAAAGACTCCCAAGCCAGGAGATCCGCCGGTCGGGCGCCGAGCAGTGACCAAAGCGCCAGTTCGATGGCCCCGGTGTCCGATGCCGGGACAATCCCAAGACGCCAGCCGTCGGGCAACCCCAGCAGGTGCTTCGACTCCTCGATTACCTGCTTCAGCTTGGCCTTGCCGCCGGAGGCGCGGTGCGAGCGGCCGAGCCACGCCCCTTCCAGGTTGGCGAGCGACCAGCCCGGCCGCTTGGCGCAAGGCCCGGATGAGAAGGCGGGATTGGCGGGACGCAGCGCCGGATGCGCTGCGTGATCAGTCGGCTCGGTCATTGTCTCGGATTTCTGCTGAACGGAGGTGTGATCTATACAACAGGACGGGGTCGGACCCTAGAATTTATGCTGCACTGCGTCAATTCGACGAGAGGAGCCGACACAGTGGGCTTATGCGGTTCGCTGAAAGGCTAGTTTTCCGCCGTTTCTTCCGGCTCTAAGCGGTTGCGCCGAAATATTTTGTTGGCGATGAAGCTCATCACCATCTCGCCACGCTGGTTGTAGATCTCGTAGCGCATCTTGAGGATGCCGCGGTCCGGCTTGGAGCGGGAAGCGCGTGCTTCCATCACCTCTGCTTCGGTGTGGATGGTGTCGCCGGGCCGCACCGGCAAAAGCCAGCGGACCTCGTCCATCCCCGGCGAGCCCAGTGATGCGGCCGTCCAGATGTTTTCTTGGAAGAACAGGCGGAACCCGACCAACAGGGTCTGAAAGCCGCTCGCGATCAGGCCGTCGTAACCCCAATGGGCGGCGGCCTCCTTGTCGAGATGAAAGGGCTGCGGGTCGTATTGCCAGGCGAAGTCCAGGATTTGTGCTTCCGAAAGCGTGGCGCCGCGGCTCTTGAAGCGCTGGCCAACCTCAAAGTCATCAAAGTAACGCGGCGTCTCGGCCGTCATTCGCCACTCTCCCGGCTGTCATCTCAGCGGGCGTCATAGCGAGGACCGACAGAGAAACCCAGGGGGGAGATATAGCCTATGCAGAAATGGAAAGGGCGAGACCGGCGTATGGAAAGCAGCCTGGCCTCGCCCTCGAGAGTGCGGCTGAGATCAGACGCGCCATAGCATGCGGTCCGCTTCACGATTGATCTGCTGCCGGGTCAATCCGACGTCCTTAAGCGTCGCATCATCCAACTCTGCAATATGCAGGGCTTGGCGATAGGCGCCGTCCCAGCGGTAGAGACGCTCCAAAGCCGCCCGCAACAGCTCGACCGCTTGCCGCTCCAACCGCCGCACATAATCCCGAAACCCGGAGGGCCCCGGGTAGAGTCTCGCTATTGTCACCATGACAATCCCTCCAATTTTTCAGCTTTATAATGACAATCGATGCAATAAGAGTTATGGAGGAGCCAGCAACTAATGCAATCGGAACATTGCCACGATGACAATTTGGCTTCCGGAGCTCGCCGAACAGCGGCCCATCTACAAGGCCATCGTCAGCGCCATGAGCCGCGACATCGCCGAAGGCCGCCTGGGCCCCGGCGAACGGCTGCCGCCGCAGCGAGAGCTGGCCTACCAGCTTGGCGTCACGGTGGGGACGGTGACCCGTGCCTATACGGAGGCGGAGCGCCAAGGCCTGGTCATCGGCGAGGTCGGCCGCGGCACCTTCGTCAAGCGCTCGTCCGCCGACGCTCCGCTATTGGCTATGCCGAGCGAACCGCAGCAGGCGAGCGCGGGCCGCGCGCAAGGCTTCATCGACCTCTCCGCCAACTGGCCGCCTGAGCCTCCGTTGGCCGAGGAGATCGGCGCCGTCATTCAAGAGGAGTGCAACCGGCCCGGTCTGGGCGCGCGTCTTCAGTATCGGCGCGATCTGATTGGGGGGGAAGCAACCCGGCGGGCGGTGGCCAGCCACCTGGAGACTGAAGGACTGTCCGCCGACTGGCGCGAAATAGCGCTGACCAATGGCGCTCAACACGCGATCTTCGTGTCGCTTCTAGCCACCACGCGACCCGACGACATCGTACTTTGCGAAGAGCTCACTTTCTTTGCCATCAAATCGGCAGCGCGGAGTCTTTCGCTCCGCCTCCGCGGCGTCGCCATGGATAAATGGGGCCTGAGACCCGATGCTCTGGACGCAGCCTGCCGCGCGACGCAAGCGAAGGTGCTCTACAGCATTCCCACGCTGCAGAACCCGACCAACCGAATCATGCCGACCGAACGCCGGCGGGAGATCGCCGAGATCTGCCGTCGCCACGACGTGACCATCATCGAGGACAGCATCTACGCCTTTCTCCTCGACGAACCGCCCTGCCCGTACGCCAATCTCGCGCCGGAGCGCAGCATCCACGTCAGCTCGCTGTCCAAGAGCGTTGCGCCGAACCTGCGGCTCGGCTTCCTACGCGCACCAAGCCACCTCATGGAGGCGGTGACCTTCGCCGTGCGCTCGAGCAGCTATTGCTCTCCCCCCTTCACCCACGACGTTGGCCAGCGGCTAATCGAAAGCGGGGTCGCCGCGCGCAGCGCCAAGGCAATGCGCGAAGAGGCAAGGCACCGTCAGGAGCAGGCCCGCCGGTACTTTCCCGATGCCGAACGACCGTCCGGCGGCACGCCTCTGCATCTTTGGCTCGAACTGCCGAGTCCCTGGCGCTCCGGCAGCTTCGTGCATGCAGCCTATCGCGCCGGTGTCGGGGTCGCCGATGCCGAGGTCTTCGCGATCGGCCGCGAGGAAGTGCCCCACGCCGTGCGCATCTGCCTCGCCGCCGCCCGAACGCGGGAAGAGATGCAAAACGCCCTCGGTCGGCTCGCCGCCCTTCTGCCACGCGGACCAGAGGCCGGCCCGGGCCTGCCTTTGATGTAGCGAGAGTCTTACCCCGCCTCGTCGTATGGCGGGATGGCATGGGCGTGGTTCAAAGGGCCGCTGCCGGAGCCGAGCGGCTCTGACGCCGCCAAGGCCTGCCAGACGAAGCGGCGCGCCCGCGCCACCGCACTCTTCAGATCGTATCCTTGAGCCAAGCCCGTTGCGACGGCCGAGGCCAGAGCACAGCCGGTGCCGTGATTGTTCTTGGTCGCGACGCGCGGGCTCTCGAAGATCTCGCTGCCTTCCGCGGTGACCAGAACATCGCGCACGGGGTCGCCTTGTAGATGACCGCCCTTGAGCAGCACGGCTCGCGGCCCCAGCGCCAGTAAGCGTCGGGCCGCGTCCTCCAAGTCGTCCGGGCCGCCAAGGCGGCCGCCGAGCAGATGCTCCGCCTCCGGCACATTGGGCGTCAGCACACTGGCCATAGGCAGGAGGTGCGTCTTAAGCGCGTCCACGGCGTCTGCCTGCAGCAGGCTGTCGCCGCTCTGTGCCACCATGACCGGGTCGGCAACCAGCGGCGTATCCGGCGCCAGGCGCGTCAGGCTTTTGCACACGGTCTCGATAACCGCGGGACTGTGCAACATGCCCGTTTTGATGGCGGCCGCACCGATATCCTCCAGCACCACGGCAATCTGCTGAGCGATGAAGGCTGGCTCGATTTCATGAATGCCGGCGACACCACGCGTGTTTTGCGCGGTCAACGCGGTGATCGCCGTTGCGGCGTGGCCGCCCAAGGCAGTGATCGTCTTAAGGTCACCTTGAATGCCGGCGCCGCCGCCGGAGTCGGACCCGGCGATCACCAGAACTGGAGGACGCATCGTGTTTTTAGCCGATCAGCCTGCGAACCTTCGAATCGCAAGAGTGATCGCGGTTGAGAGCGGCCTGGTCAACCAGTGTTTCCTGCACGCGCTCGAACGCCGCAACGGCATCGAGGCCGCTCAGCAGTCCGCTGGCGAAGTTGGCGGCGAGAGTCGCCGTCGAATAGTCCTGACGGCTTTCGGCGATGACCGCGGCCTCGTTCACGTGCAGGCCCTCTTCATCGGCCAGCACTTGGATGCGCATGGGCTCGCCCGGGAAGCGTCCATCCAATAGAACCGTGTCGCAGCCCAGCGTCGTCAAGACGGCGGCTGTCGGAACCAGCGCTTCGGTATCGCCGACCTCGCTGCCTGCCAGGAGCTCTGCGTCTTCAGGCCCGACCACCAAGTAGTCGACCTCGTGCGCTAGACGCCGTTTCCAATGGGCGATGCAGCGCAGGGATACATTTCGCTGCGCTTCTTCATCTATGAAGGACGGGGCACAAAACAGCGGCACTTCCTTCAAGCAACCCGCCAGGTGCTTTGCCACCAGCTCGACTTGCTCCTCGCTGGTGAGCTTCCCCAGGCAAACCATCTGCGGCAGTCCGCGGGCCAAAGCCTCCTCGATCTGCCAAGAGATCACGGCCGCCGGTACCTCCATGTCTCCTGGCGCCATAGGGTTGCTCGACGCTTCGATGCTGGTGACCACCTGAGCGGTATCCAAGCCGGCGGCCGCCAAGGCCCGCCCAAAGGCCGGCGCTGCGCCCTGCCCTAGCACATCGATTTGTCCGATAACGAGGACTGCGTGTGTCATGTCCAACCGCCTTCAGTACTCAGGCAGCGCTGGCCTGGGCGATGGTCTCGACGATCTCCTCGACCACCGTTTCGACCAGGTCTCGGTCGTCGCCCTCGCCCATCACACGGATCACCGGCTCCGTGCCGGACTTCCGAATCACCAAGCGGCCTTGCTGGCCCAAACGGATTTCTCCGGCCTTGATGGCTTCACGCACCTTGGCCAGTTCCAACGGCTCGCTTTCACCGAAGCGGACATTCTTCAGAATCTGCGGCAAGGGTTCGAACACGCGCAGAACCTCACTCGCCGGTCGCTCCATCTCGACGATCACCGCCAAGACCTGGAGGGCGGCGATCAGGCCGTCCCCGGTAGTGGCAAAGTCGGTCAGGATGATATGTCCGGACTGCTCGCCACCGATGTTGCAACCGTTCTTGCGCATATGCTCGACCACATAGCGATCGCCGACCGGCGTACGATGCAACTCGACACCAAGGCTGTTGACGAAGCGCTCCAACCCCAGGTTCGACATCACCGTGGAGACGAGACAGCCATTGGCGACCCGACCTTGCGCTGTCCAAGACTTGCTGATCAGCGCCATGAGCTGGTCGCCGTCGATCACGCGGCCACCTTCGTCGACCAGGATGACGCGGTCGGCGTCGCCGTCCAGCGCGATGCCGATATCGGCTTTGTTGGCCACAACGGCCTCGCGCAGCTTGTCCGTCGCCGTGGCGCCGACATTGTCGTTGATGTTGAAGCCGTCCGGCTCAACGCCGAGGGCCACCACATCGGCGCCGAGCTCCCGTAGAACCGTCGGAGCCACGCGATAGGCCGCACCGTGGGCGCAGTCGACGACGATCGTCATGCCGTCCAGGCGCAGCGCCTTCGGAAAGGTCTGCTTACAGAATTCGATATAGCGGCCTGTTGCATCGTCCATACGAATGGCACGGCCCAGCTGTGCGCTGGAGGCGGCGGCCAGGTCGTGGCCGGTCTCCATAAGCGCTTCGATGGAGTACTCGATATCGTCCGACAGCTTGTAGCCGTCCGGCCCGAAGATCTTGATGCCGTTGTCGTAGTAGGGGTTGTGAGAGGCGGAGATCATGACCCCGAGATCCGCCCGCATCGAGCGCGTCAGCATGCCGATCGCAGGCGTCGGCATGGGGCCGACCAGCACCACATCCATGCCGACCGAGACGAAGCCAGAGGTCAGTGCCGGCTCAAGCATATAGCCCGAGAGACGCGTGTCCTTGCCGATAACCACACGGTGCCGGTGATCGCCGCGCGTGAAGCGCGCCCCGGCCGCCATGGCCAGGCGCAGCATGGTGTGGGCAGTGATCGGCTCCTCGTTGGCACGGCCTCGAATGCCGTCTGTGCCGAACAGCTTACGAGCCATCCGAAGTCCCCTTTGAATACGGTCGCCACGACGGTAACGGGCAAAGGTAAACAACAGCTAAGGCAAAACTGAGACATCCATGCAACACCATACTGCAAGCGCTTGCCGCGTTTCTGCGACGTCATGAACGCGCACAATTTGTACGCCTTGCCGTATGCCATAGAGCATAGCCGCCAGGGAGCCAGGCAAGCGCTCCTTGGCGTCACAGGGACCGTCGATCTTGGTGATGAAGGACTTGCGACTGACTCCAAGAAGGATGGCACACCCCGTGCCGTGAAGGAGAGCCAAGTCGTTCAGCAGACGCAGATTGTGCGCCAGCGTCTTCCCGAAACCGACCCCCGGGTCGACGACCAGACGATCGCGCGGAATGCCCGCCGCCACGCAAGCCTCGATCCGGTCTGTGAGGTAGTCAAAGACGTCGAGTGAGACCTGCTCGTATTGAGGGTCGGCCTGCATGGTCTGCGGCTGCCCTTGCATATGCATGAGCACCACCGGCAATCCGCTTTGCGCAGCAACGGACAGGCTTTCCGGGTCCCCCGACAAAGCCGTCACATCATTCAAGATGGCCGCACCGGCTGCTGCAGCCTCGGCCATGACCGGGGCCCAACGCGTGTCGATGGAAACCCTGGCTCCCTGTGCCGCCAAACCTTTGACCACCGGCAGCACGCGTCGCAGCTCTTCTTCGACCGGCACGGGGGCCGCACCGGGGCGGGTCGACTCACCGCCAACATCGATGATGTCGGCGCCGGCCTCGATCATGGCCAGCCCGTCTGCTACGGCCCGACCGCTGTCAAAGCGTTCGCCGCCATCGGAGAAGCTGTCCGGGGTGACATTGACCACGCCCATGATGCGCGGCCGGTCGAGCTCAAGGCCGGCAAGCGAAGCGCGCGGCGCCGAGAAGCAGTGCAGTAGTTCGTCGCCGTACGTACGCTGCGCCAGCTTATCATCGCTACTCAGGTGAGCGTACAGCCTGTCGGACAGGCCGTCTGTGGCAGGTAGAAGGCCCTGCCGCGTGCCGTTGCTATCCCATAGCTCGAACGCGCTCGCCCAGGCCAGATTGCCAACCGCATGCGCTCCCTCCAGCCGGGAAGCAGAGAGCGCGCGGGGAATAAGATAGAAAGCTTGGCGCCGCATAACCTACGGCCGAGAAAGATCAACCGCCGAAAGGAAGGGAGGGTGGCCCCTCCCCGGTTAGCCAGCCGGCTCGGGCTCGGGGCCGATCGTGCCGCCCGGAATATCCTTGTCCTTGGACGTCCCGCTGGAGGGCACCGAAGAGCGTTTGCCGCCGCTCGGCTTGTCCTCGGCGTCGCTGCCGCGGTCTATCGTCTCGCCGCGCAGGAGGGCCTCGATCTCTTTGGAATCCAAGGTCTCGTACTCCAACAAACCGCGGGCCAAAGCATGAAGATCGTCGACGTGCTCGCTCAGCACCTCTCGGCAGCGCCGCTCAGCCTCGTCGACGAGACGCCGGATTTCCTCGTCGATCACCTTCGCGGTGGCCTCGGAGACGTTCTGGTGCCGTGCCACCGAGTGGCCGAGAAACACCTCTTCCTGATTGTCGCTGTAGCGGAGCGGCCCGAGTTTCTCGGACATGCCAAACTCTGTGACCATGGAGCGAGCGATCTGCGTCGCCTTGCGGATATCGTCCGAGGCGCCGTTGGTCACGTGCTCTGGACCATAGATCAGCTCTTCAGCGATGCGCCCGCCGTAGATCATGACCAGGAGCGCTTCCAGCTTCGACTTCTTATAGCTCAGCTGATCGCGCTCCGGCAGCGTCATGGTGACGCCCAACGCCCGGCCGCGCGGGATAATGGTGACCTTATGCAGCGGGTCATTGCCCGGCACGAAGAGTGCAGCGATGGCGTGACCGGCCTCATGATAGGCGGTCAACTCCTTCTCCTCCTCGCTCATCACCATGGAACGGCGCTCGGCGCCCATCAGCACCTTATCCTTCGCCGCTTCGAAGTCGGACATGGTGACGACGCGCTTGTTCAAGCGCGCAGCAATCAGCGCTGCTTCATTCACCAGGTTGGCGAGGTCGGCACCGGAGAACCCGGGCGTACCGCGTGCGATCACGCGTGCGTCGACATCGGGCGCTAGCGGGACCTTGCGCATATGCACGCGCAGGATCTTCTCACGGCCGAGAATATCGGGATTCGGCACCACCACCTGGCGGTCGAAGCGGCCAGGCCGCAGCAGCGCCGGGTCGAGCACGTCGGGCCGGTTGGTGGCGGCGATGAGGATGACGCCCTCGTTCGCCTCGAAACCGTCCATCTCGACCAGCAGCTGGTTGAGCGTCTGCTCGCGCTCGTCGTTGCCGCCGCCTAGGCCGGCGCCGCGGTGGCGGCCCACGGCATCGATCTCGTCGATGAAGATAATGCAGGGGGCATTCTTCTTGCCTTGCTCGAACATGTCGCGCACACGGCTGGCGCCCACGCCGACGAACATCTCGACGAAATCGGAACCCGAAATGGTGAAGAAGGGCACGTTGGCCTCGCCCGCGATCGAGCGCGCCAGCAAGGTCTTACCGGTGCCCGGAGGGCCGACCAGCAACACACCCTTCGGAATCTTGCCGCCGAGGCGCTGGAACTTCTGCGGATCGCGCAGGAACTCGACGATCTCCTGCAGCTCCTGCTTGGCCTCATCGATGCCCGCCACATCGTCAAAGGTGACGCGGCCCTGCTTTTCCGTCAGCAGCTTGGCCTTCGACTTGCCGAAGCCCATGGCCTTGCTGCCACCCCCTTGCATCTGGCGCATGAAAAAGATCCATACACCGATCAGCAGCAGCATCGGGAACCAGGATATCAGGATGCTGAGCAGCGGATTGGCAGTCTCAACCTCGCGCACGACGATTTCGACGTTGCTGTCACGCAAGCGCTCGATCAGGCCCGGATCCTCGGGCTTAACCGTGTTCAGTCGGCGGCCGTCGTTGAGCTGAATGAAGACGTTATCGCCCTGCAGTTCGACCTTCGAGACCTGTCCCTGCTCTACATAGTCGGAGAACTGCGAGTAGGAGACTTCTTCGCGCCCGGACCGAACGTTTGAGCCCTGGAAGAGGTTAAACAGCGCCACCAATAGCAGGATGATGACGATCCAGAGCATCATATTACGGCTGATGTTCAAGGCTAATTTCCTTCCGTCGCCTTCGTCGGCCCACACTGTTCTTTGAATAATGTAGTTTTGGGGCGCCGCCTGCCAAACTAGATAGTGTCGCTGCCCCTCGCTAAGCAACCGTAAAAGGCCCCTGTACAACAGCTTGCGCCGGTCGGAAGCGCGCTGCAACCCCTTGGTTCAGAAGGTCCGGCGGCAAGCTGACGCCAGAAATGCTTGGTAAACAGGGTGCGCCGGCGTGATTCTCAAGGAACGGTAAGGTTGCGAGGACGTGGTCGGGGACACGCGCCAGCGCCGGCTGGAGGTGATTGGAGACCAAGGCGTTGCCGTTCTGTGGGCTGAATGGCCGCACGCAGACCGCGATGTCTGGGCGAGCGCGCCCTTCCTGCTGCACGTTTCGATGTATGACAAAGCGCCCGTCCCACAGCCAGGGCCCGGGGCCGTCGTACGTCATTGTCGGCAGGTCGCGCAGCTCGCGGCTAAGCAGCCAGCGGCCGCTCTCGCCGTGGGTCATCACACAGCGACCGGAGACCAAGCGCTGCGTCCAGGAAGAACGATCGTCCGAAGCCACCGGTTCCTGCATGTCGACCAGCCAATCGTGGACAGCCCGAGCCTCCCGCTCGGAGATCGGATAGGCGGTTCCCCCCACGGCCTGAAAAAGCCCGC
Source organism: Rhodovibrionaceae bacterium (assembly GCA_028279885.1). Classification (GTDB taxonomy): domain Bacteria; phylum Pseudomonadota; class Alphaproteobacteria; order Kiloniellales; family DSM-21159; genus JANQMX01. The sequence continues at coordinate 41,667 of JANQMX010000041.1, forward strand.
GCAACAGGTGCTCGACAAGAAGACGCGGTGCTGCGAGCAGCTGAGGCGTGAGCAGCTCGACATATCCCAGCGGGTGCAGCCGGCAGGCTTGCGCCGCCAGCTCGGCGCAGCCGGCTTCGAGTGTGCTCCGCCATGCGCCCAGCGCTCGCGCCGCTCCCAGCGCCGCTTGGCGCGTGCGCAACGGCTCCTCGCGGGTACGCAGAAACTGGCGCGCTTGCACGCGTCCGAAGCGGCTATCCTCATTGCTGGGGTCCTCAAGCCAAGGCACAGCATGATCCAGCAAAGTTGCCCGCAATCGCTCGGGCGAAATCGGGATCAGAGGTCTCAACAGGCGGCAATGAGCCAGCTCGCGGTCCGGCGCCATGGCGGCCAGGCCGGCTAGGCCGCTGCCCGACCAAAGCCGCTGCACCAGAGTTTCCGCCTGGTCGGCGGCGTGGTGCGCCAGCGCGAGGTGCAGGATACCTTCCCGCGCGCACCAGTCTGAGAGCAATTGCAGTCGCGCAGCCCGCGCAGCCGTCTGAATGCCATGCCGGGGCCCGTCGTGCCGCCAGCGCAAGATGACGTGCTTCAGCCCGCGAGCCGTCAGAAGGCGACCGGTCTCAGCCGCTTCCTCGACCGAGCCTTGGCGCAAGCCATGGTCGACAGTCAGCGCCGTGAGCTTGCCGCCCCTGGTCTCGACCCACGCCTGCAATAACAACGTCAAGGCCAGGCTATCCGGACCGCCGGAGACGCCGACGGCAATCTGCGGCGCGGGCTCAAACGGCCCGCAGTGCCGCATCAAGGCGTCGAACTCAGACCGGCAAAGGGGGGACGGCTCCAGCACGGCCGACCGGCAATGCCCCTCAGGGACACTCCATACGCTGCATCTCGCGCTCGGCGCGACTGCGAATCGAGCTTGCAGCCCGCGGATAGATGCGCAGCAGCTCGGAGAGCGTGCCGCAGGCGTTCTCGATATCGCCAAGATTGGCCAAAGACATGCCCAGCTTCAGAAGGTTGTCGGGCGCCTTTTGGCTGTCAGGATACTCGCGGTAGGCCTCCGCGAAGATCAGCGCTGAAGACTGGTAGTCGCCGCGGACGTAGAAGGTCTCGCCGAGCCAGTATTTAGCATTGCCGGCCAGACTGTGTTCGCCGTTGCCTTGCAGGAACTGCTCCAGCGCGGATTGAGCGTCGGCATACTTGGCCTGGCGCAGAAGCCCGAAGGCGAATTCGTATTGTTCCTCTGGCGACCCATTGGGCAGCGCAATAGAAGAGCCGGTGGGTTGCGACGGGTCGGCCAGGGCTTGCCGATCTTCTTCCGCTGCCGGGGCATCGCCGTCTGTAGTCGCGTCAGCCGCGCTGCTTGTCTCCATCTCGAGCTGGCTACGCTCGACCGCAAGCAAACGCTCGTCCAGGCCGCCCAAGCGGCTCTCCAGCTGTTGGAGCCGAAAGTCGAAGGTTTCGACTTGCCCCGTCGTCCTGCGTAGAGCCTCTTCCAGAGAATTCATGCGCAGTTCGATGCGCGCCGCCTGGGTACGCACAGTCGCATCGCCGTCGCTGCTGGCCTGGGCCAACTGCCGCAGGTCCTGCAAGGCGACGGCCAAGCGATTGGTGTCCGTCGCCAACACGCGACGTTCGGCTTTGAGCTGCTGAAGCTCGGCTGCGGTGGAACGAACATCGTCCGCCGAGGCATGGCTGGCCGTGAGGCCAGCCATGATGAGAGCGGTTGAGATGCCCAAGAAGACCACGGATTTGGCCACCCAGGGCCCGTGGTGGATTGTCGGCATGGCGATCACTCCAAAAGCAGGCGCCCCAACCCCGACCCGCTAATGATGGACCCCCAATAAGGCAGAACTAAGCCTCGGCGGCTCGAAGCCAGCGGGAGGGGCCTCAGTTCAGCACGACGAAGGTGGCGTTCCGGTTCATAGCCCAAGCCTCAGGCGTCGAGCCGAGCCGGATCGGACGCTCTTTGCCGAAGCTGATCGTCGTCAGACGATTGCCGTTGACGCCCAGCGCCATGAGATAGCTGCGCACGGCCTCGGCACGGCGATCGCCGAGCGCCAGGTTGTACTCGCGGGTGCCGCGCTCATCGGTATTGCCTTCGATGCGGATCCGCTTGGTCGGATTGGCCTCAAGCCAAGCCCCCAAATTCTGCACCGTCGCCTGGGCATCGCTGCGCAGCGCGGAGGAGTCAAAGTCGAAGAAAACCCTAGGTCCGACCAAGATGTCCAAATCTTCCTGGGAGCCCGGGACCGCTTGGACACCCTGCTGCTGGATAGCGACGATCTCCTCCTCAGAGGACACAACACCCTCCTGGTCCGCCGTGCTATCCGGCGTCGTTTCACAACCAGCCACAACCAGGGCACTGAGGGCAATTGACAGGAAGGTTAAGCGCATGGGTAAGATCCTTTGATCAGACGGTGGGGACGGTGGGTGCTCCAACGCGGCATTCCCCGGCATACGGCAACTGGTGTTCACGCAGCGTTAATAGGGGCATTTGCCAGAACTGGTCGCCTCTTTGATTAAGGTTAATGCCTCGCATGCGCGCGGACTATAGAGATCGCTCCGTTAGGGAATCAAGGGAGACCAGGCGGGATCCGACGCATCAATGGGGGTGGCCACTTCGCGCTCGTTGAAGCCGGTCAAGTCGATTGTGTAGAGACGGCTGCGCACGCGACCTTGGGAATCGGACGGCTCTTGTCGAAAGAAGGACAAGACCCGCCCATTTGGGGCCCAGGTCGGACTTTCGACCAGGAAACCGCTGGATAGCATCCGCTCGCCGCTGCCGTCAGGCTTCATCACACCGATATAGAAGGTGCCCTGATGGATTCGTGTAAAGGCGATGAGGTCGCCGCGCGGCGACCACACCGGCGTGGCGTAGAGGCCTTCGCCGAAGCTGATGCGCCGCACGTTGGTCCCGTCCGCATTCATCACATAGAGCTGCTGCTGGCCGCCGCGGTCGGAATTGAAGACGATCTGCCGCCCATCAGGCGCATAGGAGGCCGAGGTGTCGATGCCCGGATCGTTGGTCAGGCGCACGACCTGCCGGGTGCGCAAGTCCATGGTATAGATGTCGGAGTTGCCGCCTTCCGCCATCGACATGATGATCTTATTGCCGTCCGGTGAGAAGCGCGGCGCGAAGGTCATGCCCGGGAAGTTGCCGACCAGCTCCTGTTGTCCGGTATCGAGGTTGAGGAGATAGACGCGCGGCTGGTCGTTGACGTAGGCCAGGTAGGTAATCTCCTGCGACGTCGGCGAGAAGCGCGGCGTCAGCATCAAGGTCGAGCCGTCGGTCAAATAGCTGTGATTGTCGCCGTCCTGGTCCATGATCGCTAGGCGCTTCACACGGCGGTTCTGCGGCCCGCTTTCGGCGATGTAGACGATGCGCGTGTCGAAGTAGCCTTCCTCGCCGGTCAGGCGCTTGTAGATGGCGTCAGAGACGATGTGCGCCACCCGCCGCCAGTTCGCCGGTGTGCTCACGTAGGCCAACCCGGTCATCTGCTGCTCGGCAAGCACGTCCCAAAGACGGAACTCGACGCGCAACCGGCCGTCGGACTGCAGCTCTACCCCACCGCTGACCAAGGCATCGCTGTTGATGACGCGCCAGTCGCCGAAGCGTGGACCGGCGCGCAGGCTGCCGATGTCTTGAATGAAGGCGCGCGGATCGATCGGCTTGAACAGGCCGCTTCGCTCGAGGTTGGCAGTGACGACCTGGGTGATATCCCGGCCAATCTGCGCCGCGCCTTCGTCGTTCCCGTAGAAATCGGTGATGGCGATGGGCAAGGGTTCGAAATTCGGCCCGGTGACGTCGACGAAGAGCTCAGCCCGGCCTGGGTTGGCCGTGACAGCAAGCAAGAAAAGGGCGATCGGAAAAATCGCTCGCACTCGGCGCATCGTTAAAAGGCCTCCGCGGGATTGAATCGAATGAGAAGGCTGCTCCAAAGGGAATGGGACTCCCGGGGCAGGTTGAAGGGCTGACAATCTAGCACCGCCCGCTGAGCGCGCTCGGCCGCGCTGCGGAAGAACGGGTCGGAGAGATAGCGCGATCGGTCAAGGATTTCGGGCTGACCGCTCAAGCTGCCGTCGGGGTTAAGGAATACCCTCATCTCGACGATCAGCGAGGCCGGGTCACGAGCACCGGCATCGAAGTTCCAGCAAGGCTGCACCTGCCGCCGCACCTGGCCGGCCAGACGACTGCTGGAGGCCGCCTCGCCCTGGCGCACAGCAGCCGGTTGCGCGGCGCTCGGGGCGGCCCGCGCCTGAGGTTGCTGCAGGTTCTCTTGGACATTGCGCAAGATGGAGGCCAGCCGGTTGGGCTCCTGGCTTTCCGGCTCATTCCTGTCCGCTCTATCGGCGGGCTGCGGCAACTCGGGACGGCGCTGCGGCATTGGTGGCGCCAAAGCAGCAACCTGTTGAGCGGTCTGCGTTTCCGGCTCGGGTTCGGGCTCAGGCTCGGCCGCTTCGGCAAGCTGCAGTGTCTCGGGCCTGGACGAGGGCAGCGGCGGCTGCGGCGGCTCTTCCACCGGCTCAAGGGGCTCGGCTTCGGCTTCTTGCGCTTCTGGCGTTAGAGGCGTCGCGGTTGCCGCAAGGTCGTCGAGTGCCGTCAAGGTCGAGGGATCCGGCGCAACGGCCGAGTCCGGCGGCGGCGTATCCGGCCGCTCTGCCTGCTCGACGCTGTCGAGCTCGGTCACTTCCTGGTCTTCCACCGCCTCAGCCAGATCGTTAGGGCGCACCACCTGCGGCGCGATCTCGTCGGCCTGCACCAAGCGATCCTGCGGCGTGAGATCACTGATCTCCGGTAGGGAGGCCAAATCGGCTTCCTTCACGTCGTCGAACATCACCAGGTCGACGGGAATGGAAGGTTGAACCATGTACTCGCGGGAGAAGAGCGGCAGGCCATAGACGGCAACGGCGAGCACGCAGGCGTGCAAAGCGAAAGAACAGAGGTAGCCGGTTCGCATCGGCAGGATGGTATCGACAGGGTTCACGCCCGCTTGCGCCTTCTTTGCCGAAGCCTACTGCAAGGTCGTCTCGGGGCGCGGCAGCTCCGCGATCAGCGCCACGCGGCGAAAGCCGGCGCTGTTCACGCGCCCCATGACTTGCATGACCCAACCGTAGGCAATGCTGCGGTCGCCGCGCACGTAGATGCGTGCCTCGGGATTGGAGTCGGTGATAGCGATCAGCCTGGGCACCAGGGCTTCGAGAGAGACCTCGGTCTCCTGAATGAAGATCTGACCTTCCCTGTTGACGGAGATGACCAGCGGCTCGACCGGCTCCGAGATGTTCTGAGCCTCAGTCTGGGGCAGGTCGATCGGTACACCGACGGTCAACAGCGGCGCCGTCACCATGAAGACAATCAACAGCACGAGCATGACATCCACGAAGGGCGTCACGTTGATTTCCGCCATCGGACTCCAGCGGCTTCGGTGACCGCGGCGGTTGCGCCGCGCTTCCATCATGCCTGCGGCCATGGCTCAGCGTTCCTCGAGCTGGCGCGACAGGATGGCTCCAAACTCACCCGCAAAACTGTCCAGACGCGTGCCATAACGGGAAAGCTCGTGATTGAGCTTGTTGAAGCCGATTGTCGCTGGGATGGCCGCCACCAGCCCCAAAGCCGTCGCGAAGAGTGCTTCGGCAATGCCTGGCGCCACCACGGTCAAGCTGGTGTTGGCCTCAGCCGCAATCGAGGTGAAAGCATTCATGATGCCCCAGACAGTGCCGAAAAGGCCGATGAAGGGGGCCGCCGAGCCGACCGACGCCAAGAAGGTCATGTGCCGCTCCAAGCGGTCCATCTCCCGCCCCACGGCAATGTCCATGACGCGCTCGATACGGTCGTGCACGCTTTGCCGGACCGCTGGATCGCCGCTGGCCGCGGCCGCACTGCCGCCACTGCTACTGCCGCGCGCAGCAAAGCGGCGCCACTCGCGCATGGCGGTGACGAACACCACCGACATCGGGTCCGGCGGCGCGCTATCGAGCTTCTCATAGAGTTGATCGAGCGAGCCGCCCGACCAGAAGCCTTCTTCGAACTGGTCGGCGCTGCGCCGCAGGCGGCGTAGTCGGATGGCCTTCTCGAAAATGATCGCCCAGGTCCAGAAGGACGCCAGCACAAGCATAACCATGACGGCTTTGACGACGATGTCGGCCTGGAGAAAGAGTCCCCAGACAGATAAATCATGCGCCGCCGCGGCTCCGAGCGCCGCTCCTTCAACAGCCGTCGTCTCCATGCTCTCTCTCCTGGCTATGAATTTCGGCGATTCTGTGTAATAGATGCGAAAATCGCTCTAACGTCTGCGGGAAGCCGTGTCGGGCGGCCGTCAGCAGTCCGCAGGCACACCAATTTGACGTCGAGTCCGACAAGCACGCTTCCCTCTCGCTCGATGATTTGGCGAGCCCACAAACTCGCGCCTGACAGGGCCGTCAATCGCGATCGCACCTGAAGCAAATCGTCGAGCCGTGCGGGCGCGCGATAGTCAGCCGCCAGCTCGCGAACGGCAAAGACGATGCCGTCTTTCTCCCGCATAGCTCTTTGATCGATTCCCAGCAACCGGCAGAGTTCGCTACGCGCCCTTTCGGCAAACTTGATATAGTTGGCGTGGTAGACGATGCCGACGGCATCGCTGTCTTCATAGTAGACGCGAACTGGAAAGATATGGTTGTCGCCTTCCAGCCAGCCCGAGCTGTTTTCGCCAGGGCGTTGGGAGTCCCCTTCGGACGTCATGCTGCCGAGGGCCCGGACTCATCCTCCACGGAACCGTCCCCTCCAAGCAAATCCAGCTGACCCGGGCCCGTCGGCGGCTCCAAACCAAGATGGCGGAAGGCGCCGGCCGTCAGCATACGGCCGCGCGGCGTGCGCTGGATCAGCCCCTGCTGCAGCAGATAAGGCTCGATCACCTCCTCGATGACGTCGCGTTGTTCCGACAGCGCGGCTGCGATGGTCTCTGCGCCGACCGGGCCGCCGCCATAGTTCTCTGCGATGCAGAGCAGATAGCGCCTGTCCATGGCATCCATGCCGAGCCGATCGACCTCGAGACGCAAAAGAGCGCGGTCGGCCGTTGGTGCATCGACCACACCGTCGCCTTCGACAGCCGAGAAATCGCGCACCCGCCGCAGCAAGCGCCCAGCGACGCGGGGCGTCCCACGGCTGCGCTTGGCGATCTCGGTGGCGCCTTCGTCGCTGAGGCTAAAGCCCAGTACCGCAGCGCCGCGGCGCACGATCGAAGCCAGCTCTTCGTGGGTGTAGAAGTTGAGCCGCAAGGGGATCCCGAAGCGCTCCCTGAGCGGCCGGGTAATCAGCCCGCTGCGGGTGGTGGCGCCGATCAGGGTGAAGGGTGGCAGATCGATGCGCACCGAACGGGCCGCCGGCCCCTCGCCAATGATGATGTCGAGCTCGAAATCCTCCATCGCCGGATAGAGGATCTCCTCGACGGCCGGGTTGAGCCGGTGGATCTCATCGATGAAGAGCACATCGTGCGGCTGCAGGTTGGTCAGGATAGCCGCCAAGTCGCCAGCCCGGGCTATCACCGGACCCGAGGTCGCCCGAAAGCCGACGCCGAGCTCGCGGGCGACGATCTGGGCCAAGGTCGTCTTGCCGAGGCCAGGCGGTCCATGGAACAGCACGTGGTCGAGATGCTCCTGGCGGGCCCGTGCGGCCTCGATGAAAACCTTGAGGTTCGCGCGCAGCTGCGCCTGGCCGACGAAATCCGCCAACTGCTGCGGCCTCAGCGAGGTCTCGGCCTCCGGTTCCTGCATGGTCGGGTCGACCAAGCGCTCTTCGCCGACGCTCTGATTCACGAGGCCAGCTCCCGCAGGCTATCGCGAATCAGGCTCTCAAGCGGCGGCTCGCTCTCGCCAGCGCGCAACACTTTGGAAACCACCGAGAAAGCCTCGCTGCGCCCATAGCCGAGGTTGACCAGGGCAGAGACGGCATCCTCCGCCAAAGCCGGCGCTGCGCCGGCCGCGCTTGCGCTTCCCGGTGGTACCGGCGGGGCCGATCGGGTAGCCGCCGCGTTGCCGGCCGCCAGGGCCACATGCACGGCTTTGTCCTTCAGCTCCGATGCGATGCGCCCGGCGATCTTGGGTCCGACACCGTTCGCCCGGGTCAGTGCGGCGCGATCCTGTGCGGCGATGGCTTGGGCTAAATCGGCAGGCGGCAATACGGAGAGGATGGCCAGCGCCATGCGGGCACCGACCCCCTGCACGGAGGAAAGATGGCGGAACCAATTCTGTTCTTCGGCTTCGGAGAAGCCGTAGAGGTGGATGTGGTCCTCCCGCACATGCGTATCGATCAAAAGGCTGGCAGGAGAGCCGGACGGCGGCAGCCGGTCCAAGGTGCGCGCCGAGGCGAAGACCAAATAGCCGACCCCACCGACATCCAGGATCATGGAGTCCTGTCCGACACTGTCGATATGGCCTGAGAGCTTGCCGATCATCGACGTCGCGCCCCTCCGGCAGCAAGCGCCACCAGGCTGGAGGACCAGCCGAGGCGGGTTTCCAAGTTGTGGGCATGGCAAATCGCGACGGCCAGGGCATCGGCCGCATCGGGGGACGCGATCTCGCAGCCCGGCAGCAGATGGCGAACCATGGTTTCGACCTGCTGCTTGCCGGCATGGCCGGTGCCGACCACCGACTTCTTTACGATCATCGGCAGGTACTCGGTGACCGGCAGATCGGCGAGCGCCGCAGCCAGCAGCGCCGCACCGCGGGCCATGCCGAGCTTGAGGGTTGAGGAGGGATTCTTGTTGGCCAGCGTTTCCTCGACCGCCGCGTGAGTCGGTCCGTAGCTGGCGATGACGCGGTCGATGCCGCGCTTCAGCTCGACCAGACGAGCGGCAAGGTCGCCCTCGGGGTTGGAGCGTATGACGCCATTGGCCACATGAGACAGCCGCCCGTCCCGGGCGTCGATGACACCCCAGCCGGTCTTCCGCAACCCGGGGTCTAATCCCACTATGCGCATTCCGCGCCTTTCTGCACCGGGGCGCCCGAGCGCACCGCCGGGCGACTTGTTAGGCCGTCAGCTTCGCCATTACGTCGTCACTGATCTCAAAGTTCGCAGCGACGCGCTGAACGTCGTCGTTGTCGTCGAGCACATCCATCAGCTTGATCAAGGTGCTCGCGGCGTCCTCGTCGACCGGCGTGGTTGTCGTCGGCCGCCAGTCGAGGCTGGCCGCCTGCGGGTCGCCGAAGCGCTCGGTCAAGGCGTCGCGTACGTCCGAGAAGTCCTCCGGCGAAGTGAAGATCTCATGTTCTTCGGCGCCGGAGGCCACGTCCATGGCGCCGGCTTCGACGGCCGCCTCAAAGACATCGTCGGCGGAGCCCACCTCGCTCGAATAGACGATGCGCCCAACCCGCTCGAACATGAAGGCCACGCTGTTGGTCTCTCCCATCGTGCCGCCATGCTTGGAAAAGGCCGTCCGCACCTCGGCGGCCGTACGGTTTCGGTTGTCGGTCAATGCCTCGACGATGATGGCAACCCCGCCCGGGCCATAGCCCTCGTAGCGCATCTCTTCGTAATTGGTGTCGTCGCCGCCGCCGATCGCCTTCTTGATGGCCCGCTCAATGTTGTCTTTCGGCATGTTGTCGGCGCGGGCTGCGGCGATGGCGCCGCGCAGCCGCGGGTTCTTGTCCGGCTCCGGCAGCCCCGACTTGGCCGCAACGAGGATTTCGCGCGAATGGCGCGCAAAGATCTTGGCGCGCTTCTTATCCTGCGCGCCCTTGCGGTACATGATGTTCTTGAATTGTGAATGGCCGGCCATGGCCTCTCCATGAAACAACTGAAAAAATCGGCTGGGGTGGCTTTTTTACCCCCAGCTTGCCGCCTTCTAGCAAGCTTGCCCGCGTCGTCAAAGGCCCTGCCCCGCCGAACGCGCCCTGGGCATACTTAAGGCAGCCTTAAGCAATGCCCCGCACTATGGCCGCCGAAGGCCCCCGTGCCGCCTGGCAGTGGGGCTTCGGTGACGGAAGGCAGAGACCCTATGGCTGAACTGGTCCATCTTCCTCCCTTTGCGGAGGATTTGCCCAACGCCAATCCTCAGGAGGCGCGTGCCCAACTCGTCAAGGCAGAGCAGTTGGTGTCCGACTTCACGGCGCAGAATGCCTTGCCGGCCCTCGACGCCCTGCTCAAGGCGGCGGAAAACAGCCTGAGCGAAAGCGGCGATAGCTCTCTCGGCCAGGCGGCTGAAGGCGCACGGGCCGTGGCGCGAGATATCGATCAGCGGACCGGCGTTCTGGACAAGGAAGTCGCCCGCTTTCTCTCCGTAGCGCTCAGGAAGCAGTCCTAGTTTCCTCTAGGCTTCCGCACGCTCCAATGCCGCCGGGCTCGGCACGATCGGCGCCAGTCTCGGGCCGACCCGTACCGGGCTGATACGCTTGGCAAGCCCGCTGCGCTCGTCGATCTCGACATAGACGCCGCAGAGCGTTCCTTCGCCATCAGCGACGCTGAGTCGTTCCGTCGGCAGCTTGCGCGTGAAGCGCGCGACCGGAACCACCTTGTCCATGCCGATCACGGAATCGTAGTTGCCGCACATACCGGCATCGGTTTGATAAGCCGTCCCGCCGGGCAGGATTTGAGCGTCGGCGGTCGGTACGTGGGTGTGGGTTCCGACCAGAAAGGAAATGCGGCCGTCCAGATGATGCGCGGCTGCCATCTTCTCGCTGGTCGCTTCGGCATGGAAGTCCACAACGATGCCCTGCAGACCAGCCCCGATACGATGCTGCCCCAGCACCTTCTCCAGCGCCGCGAAGGGATCGTCGAGCGGATCCATGAACAGCCGGCCCATGACGCTGACGATCAGCAGCTTGCGGCCGTCCGGCAAAGTGAAGCTGGCAAGGCCCCGCCCGGGCGTCCCGGCCGGATAATTGATTGGCCGGAGCAGGCGCGGCTCGGCGTCGATGAACCTGAGAGCTTCCCGCTGATCCCAGCTGTGGTTGCCGCCGGTGATCACGTCGACGCCCGCTGCGAGCACCTCGTCACAGATCTTCCGCGTGATGCCGAAGCCGCCAGCCGCGTTCTCACCGTTGGCAATGACGAAGTCGAGAGCCAACTGACGGCGAAGCGATGGCACTTCGCGCACGACGACTTCACGCCCCGGGCGGCCGACGATATCGCCGCAAAAGAGTAGCTTGATCACCTTTAGCTCCTCATGCCCCACCGGCAACCGCGATGGCTTCATGTTCCGTTACGATCCAGTCCAATCGATGGTCCATGGCATCTCTCGGCACCTGTTCGATCTCCTGCGCGGCAAAGGCCACGCCTACGGCCAGAACTTGGTTCTCTGCCCGCAGTCCGGACAGGGTGCGATCGTAAAACCCGCCGCCATAGCCCAAGCGATAGCCACTGCGGTCGAAGGCCAACAGCGGAACCAGGAGAAGCTGCGGCTGCAGTTCCGGCTTGTGCTCGGCCGGCACCTCCGTGTCGAACCGGCCACGTGCCAGGCTATCGCCGAAGCTGTAGGCACGAAACAGCAGCGGGCTGTCTGCGGCGACAACCACCGGCAGCGCGAGATGCCAGCCGGCCGCGGCGAGATGCGCCATCAGCGGCCGCGGGTCGAGCTCGCTGCGGATCGGCAGATACCCTGAGGCAACCGTCGCCTGCGGCAGCGGGACATCGCCGAACTTCACGACGAGCCGCTCGGCATGATCGACGGGCGCGCTGTCCATAGCCTGGCGGCGACGGCGGGCCATCTCCTTGCGCAGAGCTGTCTTCTCTTCCGCCAAGCTGACGCTCACCGGCTTCGCTCCCTAGGCTGCAACGACGGCCACATAGACGGTCGATTGGGTCGTGCCGCGTGGGCCGTTGGCGGTTTCATCCTCCAAGGCCTGCATCAGCAGGTGGGCGCCGCGATATCCGGACCAGGGCCCGGACAGAGACAGCTCCCGTTTGGAGAAGAGTGGCCCCGGGGATAGAAGATGCCTGACGCACCCCGCAGCACGACCGGAAGCCGGTTACCTAGGCGTCCTCGATGCGGGCGGCAAGAGATTCAAGCTGACCGGCGGCCCCAACCAGGCACTCCGTCGCGGCTTCTTGGTCTTTGGTGCTCATCTTGCCGGCCTTCAGTCCAGGCGCCCGACCCGGCCCCCCTGCAGCCTGCAGATCGTTGGCCAGCAGTATGCCGACCATGAGAAACAGCCGCCGCTCGTCGATGCTGCCGATGCTGGCCATCAATTCGTTGGCACGCCGGTCGACCATGGCTGCCAGTTCCGCGACCTTGCTTTCCTCACCATCGTCGCAGGCCAGGTCATAAGCTCGGCCCACCACCGTCACCTTAACTCTGGCCATGGCGCCCCTCGTCCAACAGCTTGTCGACGCGCGAGATCGCACCGTCCAGGCGTTGCGAGACCAGGTGGACGACGTCCTTCAGGGCCTCGCTCTCGCGCTTGGCGGCGAGCAGCGCCGATTTGATGGCTTCTGTGTTCTCGGCCTTGCCGGCGACGGCGCGTTCCAAACGATCCATCGCTCGGGTCAGGCGCAATTGTGCTTCTTCGATGGTCGGCATCCGTTACCCCCGCCTACCCTTCGCAGCTATATGACGTCGGTACATAGTCTTCCAATCGCAAACCCCGCTTTAGTGTAACCGGCCATGGCATTGATTCAAAAGTTTTCTTGATGCGGCAGGTGGACAACCGATTGGCCAGCCGTCCAGACGCACCGCTCTTGCGGGCCCAAAGCACAGCGCGGGGAGCCGTTGACCCCCTGCCATGGCGTTGACCCCCTGCCATGGCGTTGACCCCCTGCCATGGCAAAGGCAATGTGCGGCCCGCCAGGCAACGGGGTTCTCTCCCGACGATTCCTGCCGGGCGCTACGACCACAAACCTTGGATAGGGCGCCACGACTTCCTACAACAGAGTCTGCCGACTCTGCTGCGGAAGGGTAGGACGAGGCGCAGCGCAACCGGGCAAGACCCGGACTCAGGTAACACTCGACGGTTCAAGCTTGATTGGGAAGGCGAGCTAAGGTGACGGCTTTAACGGCAAAGCAGGACGGTTTGGCCGAGGCGGTAACGCACGACGACTTGGCCAACACAATTCGTTTCTTATCCATGGATGCGGTGCAGAAGGCGCGCTCCGGTCATCCCGGCATGCCCATGGGCATGGCTGACGTGGCGACGGTTCTGTTTCAGCGCTTTCTCAAATTCGATCCGGCCTTTCCGGATTGGCCGGACCGCGACCGCTTCGTGCTCTCGGCCGGGCACGGCTCCATGCTGCTCTATTCCCTGCTGCACCTCACCGGCTACGAGGACATGACCATCGAAGAGCTGGTGAACTTCCGTCAGCTCGGTAGCAAGACGGCGGGCCATCCGGAGTACGGTGTGGCGGGCGGCATCGAGACGACGACGGGCCCGCTGGGCCAAGGGCTCGGCAACGCTGTCGGCATGGCCCTGGCCGAGCGCATCTTGAATGCCCGCTTCGGCGACGCGCTGGTGGATCACCGCACCTATGCCATCGTCGGCGACGGTTGCCTGATGGAGGGCATTAGCCATGAGGCCATCAGCCTGGCCGGCCACCTCCGCCTCGGCAAGCTGACGGTGCTGTTCGACGACAACAGCATCTCCATCGATGGACCGACCGACCTGGCTGTCTCCGACGACCAGGTCACCCGCTTCGAAGCCTGCGGCTGGCATACCCAGCGGGTCGATGGCCACGACCCCGAGGCCATTGCGGCGGCGATCGAGGAAGCCCAGACCAGCGAGCGTCCTTCGTTGATCGCTTGCCGCACGCAAATCGGTTTCGGCGCCCCCAACAAGCAAGGCACCGCGGCGACGCATGGTGCACCGCTGGGCGAGGACGAAATTGCCGCGGCCCGAGAGAATCTCGGCTGGTCCTCGGAGCCCTTTGAGGTACCACAGGATACCCTCACAGCCTGGCGCGAGATCGGCGCCGCGGGCGCCCCGGCCTCCGCTGCCTGGCGTGAGCGCCTGGCCGCACAGCCGGACGGCGATCGCGCGGAGTTCGAGCGACGCCAGGCCGGTACCTTGCCCGACGCCTTCGGCGCGGCCATCCGCAACGTCAAGAGACAGGCGGTCGAGACGCCGGAGTCCATCGCCACCCGCGTTGCCTCGCAGCGTGTTCTCGAGGCGGTGGCGCCGGTCTTGCCGGAGCTGATCGGCGGCTCTGCCGACCTCACCGGCTCCAACAACACCAAGGCCAAGAGCCAGGCGGTGATCTCCGCCGACGACTTCAGCGGCGCCTACGTGCACTACGGTGTGCGCGAGCACGGCATGGCCGCAGCGATGAACGGCATGGCGCTGCACGGCGGAGTCATCCCTTACGGCGGTACCTTCCTGGTCTTCACCGACTACTGCCGCCCGGCCATTCGCCTCTCGGCCCTGATGGAGCAGCGCGTCGTCTACGTCATGACCCATGACTCCATCGGCCTTGGCGAAGACGGCCCCACTCACCAGCCGGTGGAGCACCTCGCTGCCTTGCGCGCCATTCCAAACCTCAAGGTGTTCCGCCCCGCAGACCTGGTGGAAACGGCCGAGTGCTGGGAGCTGGCGCTTGAGAACCAAGACGGCCCCTCGGTCATTGCCCTGACCCGGCAAGGCGTGCCCAACGTGCGCAAGGAGCATCACGACGAGAATTGGTGCTCTTACGGCGGCTACATCCTCGAGTCAGCCAGCGGCCCGCGCCAGGTCACCTTGATCGCTTCGGGCTCCGAGGTCTCGGTTGCGCTGGAGGCGAAGCGCCTGCTCGAAGCCGAGGAGATTTTCGCCGCGGTTGTGTCGCTGCCCAGCTGGGAGCTCTTCGCCGCGCAGCCGCAGCACTATCGCGACGAGGTCCTCGGACCGGGCATCCTGCATTTCGCAGTCGAGGCGGCCTCGCCGCTCGGCTGGGAGCGCTGGGTGGGCAGTGACGGCGGTTTCGTCGGCATGAGAAGTTTTGGCGCTTCGGCGCCGGCTGCCCATTTGTACAAGCACTTCAAGATCACGGCGGAAGACCTTGCCGATAAGGTCAAGGCCTGGTTGTAGGAGTATTTTCGCTAACGTCGGGTCGGCGCCGAGCAAAAGACGGGTCGCCCGCAACATGGGAGGAACTGGGAGATGGCGTTGAAGGTTGGCATCAACGGCTTCGGCCGCATTGGCCGAATGGTATTCCGCGCGGCATTGGAGTCCGGGCGCAAAGACATCGAGTTCGTCGCCATCAACGATCTGGGTTCCGTCGACGCCAACGCACAGCTGTTGAAGTACGACTCAGTTCACGGCCCCTTCCCCGGCAAGGTGCAGACCACCAAGACTGCGCTGAAGGTCAACGGCACCTCCGTTCGCGTCTTGAACGAGATGGACCCGGCCAAGCTGCCTTGGGAAAAGCTTGGCGTCGATCTCGTCCTGGAGTGCACCGGGCGCTTCAACAGCAGGGACAAGGCAGCGGCGCATCTTGAAGGCGGCGCCAAGAAAGTCCTGGTTTCGGCCCCCTGCAGCGACGCCGACGTCACCGTCGTCTATGGCGTCAACGACAAGAAGATGAAGAAGAGCCACAAGGTGGTCTCCAACGCGTCCTGCACCACCAACTGCCTGGCACCAGTGGCGCACGTGCTGCATCAGAACTTTGGCATCGAAAAAGGCTTCATGACCACCATCCACGCCTACACCGGTGATCAGCGGACGGTGGACACCCTTCACAAGGACCCGCGTCGCGCCCGCGCGGCGGCGGTGTCCATGATCCCGACGTCCACCGGCGCCGCCCGCGCCGTCGGCCTGGTCCTGCCGGAGCTTGCCGGCAAGCTGGACGGCGTCGCGATTCGCGTGCCGACACCGAACGTCAGCCTGGTCGATCTCAAGGTCAACTTGAAGAAGAAGGCCGATGTCGAGGCGATCAACGCTGCCATGGCCAAGGCTGCCAGCGGCAAGCTCAAGGGCGTTCTGGCGGTCAATGACGAGCCCTTGGTCTCGGTCGACTTCAACCACCACCCGGCCAGCTCGATTTTCGACATGGACGGTACCAAGGTGTTGGAGGGCGACTTCGTCCGGGTCATGACCTGGTACGACAACGAGTGGGGCTTCTCCTGTCGCATGAGCGATACGGCCGTCGCACTCGGCAAGTTGATGTAACGGCGCAAGCCCGAACTGTGCCAAAGCGGGCCGGCGGGACGGAGACGGCCAGTACCACCGTCCCGCTGCGCCCAGCTCTCGTCGTTCACTCATTGGAACATGTCGAGGCGGCCCTCGCCGCTGCACCGGAGGGCGCGTCGGCGTTGGTTCTGGTTTCAGCGCCTGGCGCCGGTGCGAGCCTCGGCCCACTCTTTTGGCAGGCCATGCTGCAACAGGCGTGCAAGGCCTATCCCAACGCCCGCTTCACCGCTTATCTCGACTGTGCCGACGAAGCTGGCACGGTGCTGCGCGCGCTTCGCGCCGGTGTCGGTCACGTGCGCTTCATCGGCCGGCCAGAGGTCGCCGAACGGCTTGCCGCCATCGCCGAGCAATTGGGCGCCGAGATCACCGATGAGACCTTTGATACCTTCGACCTGTTGGACCAGCCGGACCCCTTCGCCGCCTGCCGCGCCTGGCTTTGGCGAAAACACACACTTTGCGGTCAAGATTGAAAAGCGCCGCAGCCTTCTCTATCAAGCCTTCGTGAGCCGGTCGCTGGTGTGCATGCCCGAGGTCGCCGGTCAGCCCGTCAACGCCTTCGCAATGCCAGTCCAGCACCGGGAGCCGCTTCATGAAAGTCACTCAGCGCGTCAAGCGTATCCTCGCCAACTATGAGAGCGACTGTCCCGGCACCAAGGCAAAGCTCGCCAGCATCCTGATGCACGGCAAGCTGGGCGGCAGCGGCAAGCTGGTCATCCTGCCGGTAGACCAGGGCTTTGAGCACGGTCCCGACCGCTCCTTCGCACCCAACCCGCCGGCCTACGATCCACACTACCACTATCAGCTTGCGGTCGATGCAGGGCTCAACGCCTTTGCCGCACCGCTCGGCATGCTGGAAGCAGGCGCCGACAGCTTCGCCGGGGCCATCCCGACCATCCTCAAGCTCAACAGCTCGAACAGCCACGCCACCAGCAAGGACCAGGCCATCACCGGCAGCGTTCATGATGCCTTGCGCTTGGGCTGCGCCGCGATCGGCTTCACCATCTACCCTGGCTCCGACGAGCAGTTCGAGATGATCGAAGAGATTCGCGAGCTGGCGGAAGAGGCCAAGGAGGTCGGCCTCGCCGTCGTCGTCTGGTCCTATCCGCGCGGCGGCAACCTCTCCAAGGCCGGCGAAACCGGCATCGACCTCTGCGCCTACGCCGCTCACATGGCGGCGCTGCTCGGCGCCCATATCATCAAGGTCAAGCCACCCACCGACCACATCGAGCAACCGGAAGCCAAGAAAGCCATCGAGAGCGCCGGCTTCGATATCTCCAGCCTGGACAAGCGCATCGCCCATGTCATGCAGTCGGCCTTCAGCGGCCGCCGCATCGTGGTCTTTTCCGGTGGCGGCGCCAAAGGCATCGACGCGGTCTATGATGAGATTCGCCTGATCGCCAAGGGCGGCGCCAACGGCTCGATCATCGGACGCAACACCTTCCAGCGCCCGCGCGACGACGCGCTGGAGATGCTCGACAACATCATCAAGATCTACCAGGGCAAGTTCTGACCGGGGCTGCCCAGGCTCGCCGCGAAGAGATTCCTGAAACACGTGTCCGACTGTCGTCTGTACCTCGTCGCCCCGCCCGGACTGGCTTCCGGTGAAGTCGAGCTGGCGGCCTTCCTGCCAGCGCTGCAGAAGGCGCTGAGCGGCGGCGACGTTGCCGCATTCCTGCTGCGCGACGAGGGCGCGGGGGAAGAGCAGCTTCACGAGATCCTCGACTCGATCCGTCCCTTGACGCAAAAGCACGATGTGGCGCTGCTCGTCGAAAACCGCGCCGATGTGGCCGGCAAGGCAGGCTGCGACGGTATTCAGCTTCCGCCAAACCCTTTAGCCATCCGCTCGGTCAAGCAGGCCTTGGGCGAGGACGCGATCGTTGGCGCGGACTGCGGCAGCTCGCGCCATCTCGCCATGGTCGCCGGCGAAGCCGGCGCCGACTATGTGATCTTCGATGCCGGCGAGAGCGAGACCATCACCTGGTGGGCCGAGCTGATGGAAGTGCCCTGCATCGCCTGGGGCGGCATTACCCTGGAGACCGCCCCGGCCCTGGTCGAAGCCGGCGCCGACTTTCTGATGGTCGGTCAGGCGATCTGGACAGCGCCGAAGGGGCCGAAGGCAGCCGTCGCCGCGTTTCACCGGCTACTGCGGGAAACGGAGTCGGAGCTGGCCTAGTTCAGCAGCGGTCTTGCGCGCGAACCTTTGTGGCCATAAGTCTTGGGTCCTCCAACAGCGGCGGACCAAGCCATGACAGCGAAGATCTTCATCGACGGCGAAGCGGGCACCACGGGTTTGCAGATCCGGCAGCGCCTGACCGGCCGTCGCGATCTGACCCTACTGTCCATTCCGGAAGAGCGCCGCAAGGACCCGACCGCTCGCGCCGAGCTTCTCAATGCAGCCGATCTCGCCATCCTCTGCCTGCCGGACGCGGCGGCACGGGAGTCCGTCGCTCTGCTCGAGGGCGAGAGCACGCGCGTGATCGATGCCTCTACCGCCCATCGGGTGGCAGACGGCTGGGTTTACGGCTTTCCCGAGATGGAGCCGGGCCACGAGGCCAAGGTGGCCGGCGCGCGCTTCGTCGCCAATCCCGGCTGCTATCCGCAAGGGGCCATCGCCCTTCTCCGCCCCTTGGTTTCCAAGGGTTTGCTGCCCCCCGACTACCCCGTCGCCATCCACGCCGTCTCCGGCTACACGGGCGGCGGCAAGGGCTTGATCGAACGCTTCGAGGGTGATGCTGCGGATCAGGCCCCGGCGCACTATCTCTACGGCCTCTCGCTCAAGCACAAGCATCTGCCGGAGATGGAGCGCTACGCTCTGCTGACCAGGCCGCCGCTCTTCGCGCCCAGTGTCGGACGCTTCGCCCAAGGCATGCTGGTGCAGATCGGTTTCCATCTGACAGACCTTGAAGGCGCGCCGAGCGCGGCCGACCTGCGGGCCGTCTTGGCCGAGTGGTACGCCGGCCGCCGCTATGTCGAGGTGGCGGCTTTGGCCGATAGCCAGGCTGCCAGCGAGCTCGACCCGGAAGCGCTCAACGGAACCAACCTGTTGCGCCTCCACGTTTTCGGCAGCGAAGACGGGCAGCGGGCCCTGCTGATCGCCCAGCTCGACAATCTGGGCAAAGGCGCATCGGGTGCGGCCGTGCAGAGCCTCAACCTCATGCTCGGGCTCGAAGAGTCGGCGGGGCTGGAGCTGCGCCAGGCCGCCTGATTAGCGATCCGCCATACTACTTTGGCGATGGCTGTGGTATGCAGCCGACCCGTGCTTGCGGAACACTCTGTCACGAGTTGAGACAGTCGCCATGATGAAGCTCGTTCGCTTGGCCGCAGTCTGCAGCCTGCTATCGCTCGCCGCCGGCCCTTCGCTGGGCCAGGAGTACGTCCTACGCCTGGCTTTCGACCAGCCGCCGGGGAGTCGGCTGGCCGCCGGACTGGAAGCCTTCAAGGCGGAAGCCGAACGGGCAGGCGAAGGCGCACTCATAGTCGAACTGTTAGCCGGCGAAGGTGGCTACAGTGAGCAGGACATGGCGCAAGCCGTCGGGTCCGGCGCCGTCGAGATGGCACTGCTGCCGCTCAAGGAGTTCGAGGAACCCAAGGTCTCCCTTTCACTGCTGCAGGTGCCGGTCGTTTTCCAGTCGGCGGCCGGCCGCGCCGATGCCCTGGCGCCTGGGGCGCCGCTGCGCAGCGCGCTCGACAAGGAGGTTCGCCGGCTCGGCGGCCAAGCGCTCTGGTGGCCGGCGGATGAACCGGGCTTGCTCCAGGCGGCACGTGCGTCTGCCCGCTTGCCGGGCGAACTGGCCGGGCGGCCGGTGGCGACGACGGAAACGCCCATGATCGGCTACATCGCCTTTTTGCGGGGCGTGCCGCTGCCGGCACCGCGCCCGGATGCCGCGCCGCAGTTCAAGATGAGTCGGCTCTCGGCACTCGATGCGCCGGACGGTGCCGACGGCATGAACTCGCACCGCATTACGGGCTACAGCCTCGGTGCCTTCGTGCTGATCGTGAACCTGCGCTACTGGAATGAGCTTCCCCGAGGCGTCACCGAAGCCTTGAGGCAAGCATCGGAGGCTGCAGAACGCCAGCATAGTGAACAGTTGGAAGCAGAGGTACAGCAGACCTTGGCGAACGCCCAAGCCCTTGGTTTCCCGGTCGAACCTATGACGGCTAGAGTGCAGGCGCAGTGGCGGCTGCGCGCTTGGGAGCTCTGGACCTTAGCGCTCTACTCGGCCAAAGAACGCGGGACGCTGTTGCAGCGAGCCGCGGAGTGGATGCGTAACCAGACGCAAGCGGACATTGAGGCAAGCTTCGAGTAGAGCGCTCCGCAAGATGCTGATGGTGTACGGACGAAAGAGTGCCTTCAACCTGCAAAAGGTGATGTGGTTGATTGGTGAGCTCGGCCTGTCGCACGAGCACGTCGAGCTCGGCGGCGCGTTCGGCGGTTTGGACAACTCCGACTTTCGTGCCCTGACCCCCCATGGTCGCGTGCCGGTTGTCGTCGACGATGGTTTTTCCGTTTGGGAGTCCCACTCCATCCTGCGCTACCTCGCAGCGCGCTATGGCGGCCCGGCGCTCTGGAGCGACGACCCCGCCGAACGTTCCTTGGCCGAGCGCTGGATGGACTGGTCGCAAACGGCGCTACAACCCGATTTTCTGAATGGCGTGTTCTGGGGTTTCTATCGCACGCCGGAGGGACAGCGCGACATGGCGACGGTGACCGACAAGATGGAGCGGACGGCACAGCATCTGGCGCGTCTGGACAGCGTTCTGGCCGACCGCCCCTACCTGCTCGGCGAGACGCTGAGCCTGGCCGACATTCCGGCGGGGACTTGCCTCTACCGCTACTATAACCTTCCCATCGCACGTCCCGAACTGCCCAACGTCGAGCGCTGGTATGCCAGCTTGACTGAGCGGCCGGCCTACCGGGAGCACGTCATGGTTCCCTTCGGTGACCTCTACGGACGCTTGGATTTCTAACGCACGCCGACAAGAACTATGATCGAGACGCCTTGGACCGTTCGCCCGGCAACCCCGGCCGATGCGGGCGATATCGCACAGCTGATAAACGACCTCAATCGCCATGAGGGGCTAGAGCCTCTCTATTCCGAAGCGCTGGTGCTACGCGACGGCTTCGGTGAAGACGCGGCCTATCACGTGCTGGTCGCGCAAGGCGGCGACGGGCTGATCGGCTACGCGGCCTACCATGCGGCCTACGATACGGAGCGCGGCGGCCGTTCCCTTTGGTTGCTCGATCTCTACGTTGCGCCGGAAGCACGGGGCGGCGGCGCCGGGCGAGCCCTCATGAGGCAAGCCGCGCGTATCGCTTGCGATCGTGGCTGCGTCAGCCTCTGGTGGGGCGTACGGTCCTGCAATCGGCAGGCTCGGGCCTTCTATGCCGGTCTCGGCGCGGTTGACGACGATGCCCGCATTTTGGAACTGGCGGGTCCCGCACTGTCTGCGCTGGCCTCCGAGATCCTTTAACCGACCGTCCCGACTCCGAAAGCAAGGGCTAAAAGAAAGACGCGCGGCTCAGAACCGCGCGTCGAGGAGAGTCATTTGGTGCCAGCGCCTAGAGCGGAATGAGGTTTATTTGAATCGTTTTGGGATTCCCAAATCGGTTGGTTTTTGATTCATCATGTTTGCCGGGTGAGGAGGCCGGCAAACATG
>JANQMX010000078.1 GCA_028279885.1 Rhodovibrionaceae bacterium
GGCGTGGCGCTGCACCCAGGTGACGATATCGAGAACGGTCTGATTGGCTTGCTTGGGCACCTCGTAGTCGACGAACGCACCCTCCGCGCCGCCGCGCCAAATGCGAACGGAAAGCAAGGTAGAGTTCTGGGGACTGGAGACTGCTTCCGTGGTCATGTCGTGACGATAGCGCGGGCACCGGCGACAACTCTGCCATTTCGTGTCGGACGGTGAAAGCGCTCTACACCGGCAATCGCGCTCAGTGCTTCGATGCCGTCACTTCGGGCTCAAGCAGACCGCTGCGGACATTACGGTGATAACTGCGGCCTCTGCATTGTCCCATCGATTCCGCACCGTCCCATCGATGAGCTCTTGTACAAACGTTGACGCGCTGTAACGCAACCGTTTGTTATGGCGAAGCTTGGTTTGCGACAGTTATTAACCATCCGGAAATCGCCGCGACCTAGTTTCTTGGGACCGTTGGAGAAGCCCTGAAAAGGGCGTTACCAACGCGGTTCATCTCGGCCCAAAACCTGGGTTTCTGCCATTTTGGCAGGGGAGATGTGGGAGCAGGCGCATCACAATGGTTGACCAGAACCCGCAGCAAATCGAGCTCGACGATCCGCTGTTCGATAGTCAGTGGCATCTTTTCAAATCAGGTTCGGCTCGGGTCGATATCAACCTTTCGGATGTATGGAGCGATTACACCGGCGAGGGCGTGGTGGTCGGCGTTATCGAGGGGGCGGTCCAGTGGACCCATCCTGACCTGATCGGCAACTACGACTCCAGTTTGGACTTTAGCGGGACCAACAATTCCGCCGACGTCAGCGCGAGCGGTGCGAGCTCCCATGCGACGGCCGTGGCGGGACTGATCGCCGCCGAGGCCAATGGCGAAGGCGTGGTCGGTGTGGCCTACGACTCCGCCCTGGTGTCCTATCAGACCGACTTCTCAGGCTCGTTCTATACCGCTTTCGAACGGGTCATGGACGTTGTCGTCGACGGCAACAGCGCTTACGGCATCGATCGTGGCGCCGACATCATCAACAACTCCTGGGCCTTCACCTCGCCCTTCTTCGGCAACTTCAACTCCGGCTTTTCCCAGCTCCAGACCATGGGGAACGCCCTCGAAGAGGCGGCCGAGTTCGGGCGCGAGGGGCTGGGCACGGTCATGCTCTGGGCGGCCGGCAACGATCGCAACGACGCGAGCGGTCAATGGGCCAACGGCAGCAATATAACGAACTCACCGCACACGATCGCCGTGGCCGCGGTCGATGCCGAAGGCGACGTCGCAGGCTACAGCAACCCGGGCGCCAATCTTCTGATCAGCGCGCCGTCGAACGGCGGCAGCCAGGCGATTGCGACGACCACGACAGGCTCCGGCTATACTCTCGGCTTCGGCGGAACCTCGGCGGCGACTCCAATAGTTGCCGGCGTGACGGCCCTGATGCTGGAAGCCAATCCGGACCTCGGCTATCGCGACGTTCAGGAGATCCTGGCCTATTCCGCGCGTCACACGCCGCTGCGGGATGTGAGCCAACCTGACAACGCCGTGGCCTGGACACAGAATGCGGCCGAGGGCTGGAACGGCGGCGGTTTTTTGCACAGCAACGACTTCGGCTTCGGCTTGATCGATGCTCACGCCGCGGTGCGTTTGGCCGAGAGCTGGGACAAGCAGCAGCTTTACAGTGGCCGGCAAATCGCGAGTGGCTCCGATCAGCACGCGGGCGCTTCCTTCGATTCCGGCACCCCGACGCTAGAGGCGTCGATCAACATATCGTCCGGCTTTTCGGTGGAGCATGCCGAGGTGACGCTCGACCTGAGCCACGCCCGTGCCAACCAACTGCTGGTCGAGCTGATCGCGCCAAGCGGCACGCGCAGCGTCCTGATGGACGGCAACGGCGCCAACAACTCTTTCCCAGGCAGCAGCTTCGCCCTTTCGTCGACGGCGTTCTGGGGTGAGGACAGTGCCGGAACCTGGCAGATCGAGGTGGCGGACACAGCGGCAGGCACAAGCGGCAGCTTTGGCGGATGGACACTGACGCTATATGGCAAGGACACCGCCGACAGCCTTGCGGACGTCTATGTCTTCACCAATGAATACTCGGACTTCGCGGCGGGCGATGCGAGCCGCCTGTCGCTGACGGACGATGATGGCGGCATCGACACGGTGAATGCCGCCCCAGTCACAACCGACAGCGTCATCGACCTCGGTGGCGGCACCAGCATCATCGATGGCGTTGCCCTCGACATCGACCCGGGGATCGAAAACGCGATTGGCGGCGATGGCAACGACGTGCTTCTCGGCAACGCGAGCAGCAACAGCCTGAGCGGTGGCCGCGGAGACGATACCCTGGAGGGGGGTGCCGGTGCCGACAACTTGAATGGTGGCGATGGCTTCGATGTCGCCTCCTACGCGTCGGCCACGGCGCGCGTCAGTGTTCGTTTCGACAATCTGGCAAGGAATGAAGGCGACGCCGCCGGCGACAGCTACAGCTCGATCGAAGCCGTCATCGGGTCTAGCCACAACGACTATCTGCGTGGCGACTATGGCGTCGACAATCATTTCGAAGGCCTGGGCGGCGACGACGTCTTTCTCGGGCTCAGTGGCGCCAACAGCCTCTATGGTGGCGACGGCAAAGATCGTTTCTATAGTGGACAGGACGGCGATCTGATCGATGGTGGCTCCGACGCCGATTCGGTCTTCTATGCAAGCTCCGATTCAGGTGTTCTGGTCGACCTGCAAAGCGGCGACGGACGTTTTGGCTCCGCCGAAGGCGATCGCTTGGTCGCGATCGAGAACCTCTATGGCAGCGACCATGACGACACCTTGAGTGGCGACGGCGGCGCCAATCAGCTCGTCGGCCATGCCGGCGATGACATCCTGATGGGCTACGGCGACGACGACAGGCTGTTCGGCAGAGAGGGGAACGACACCTTGATCGGCGGCGAAGGCAGCGACCGTCTTGAAGGGGGTGAGGGTTTCGATGTTGCCTCTTATGAGCAGTCTTCGACCGGGCTCGTGGCCGATCTGCTTTCCCCCTCGCGCAGCAGCGGCGAAGCCGCGGGCGATGAGCTCAGATCGATCGAAGGCTTGCGCGGCTCGGCCTTTGGCGACGGCCTCTATGGTGACAACAACGGAAACCTGCTGGATGGTTTCGACGGCAACGACGTGATCGTCGGCCGTGCTGGCGACAACAGCATGCTGGGGGGCGCTGGCAATGATCGTCTCTATTCGGGCCGCGACGCGGACTCGATCGACGGCGGGGCGGATCTCGACGCGGTTTTCTATGCCTATTCCGATACCGGCGTTGAGGTCGACCTGCTCGATGGTGTCGGTCGATTCGGCTTTGCCGAGGGCGACCGGCTGACCGCCGTGGAGAACCTCTACGGCAGCGACCATGCTGACACCCTGCGCGGCGACCAGGACGCCAATCTGATTGTCGGCCAAGACGGAGACGACGTTTTGCTCGGGCGCGGTGGCAAAGACAGGCTGCTTGGGCGCGACGGAGACGATACGCTGGAAGGCGGCGAAGGCAACGATCGTCTCGAGGGCGGCGAGGGCGACGATGTGCTGCTCGGCGGTGCCGGAAACGACAGGTTGATCGGCGATCTGGGGGCCGACGTCTTCGTTTTCACACTCGGCGACGGCAGGGATATGATCGACGATTTCGATCCGGTGAACGACCTCCTCGATCTCACGTCGTGGGGGTTCAGCTCGTTCTCCGAGCTCAATGTCACGGATGGCGCGGATGGTGCCGAAATCAGCTTCAACGGCAGCGATCAACTCATCCTCGACGGGGTCGAGACCCAGTCCATTGAGGACGCCTGGGCCGTTTGGGCGTAGGCTCCGCGCCGGTTTGGTGCGCAAGTTGTCAGATCAGGGAATTTGATCATAAATTCAGTGGGTTAATGCTCTGCGTTGCAGGCGGCTTCGCTCGATCGATATGTCATTCAGAGTCGATTGATCGCGGTTGAGTGGCCTGATACGGTCCGCTTGGCTACGTGGGCGCGGGGCCAGGCGGGTGATGCCGGTATGTAGGCGGCGGGAGCAAAGATGAGCGACCTGACCTATCCCGCGACCCGTGCGTCGGGCCTCCCCCACATCACAGCGACGCAAACCAAGCCCGCCGGCAAAGTGGCGGTCTTCTGGTGCGGATTGCTGCTGTTGAGCCTGTCATACGAGCTGCCGCTCTATGAAGTGACGAGCTACGACCGTCTCAATCCAAGGCTTTTCGATGTGGTGCTGGTGCTGGCGGCCGTGTTCTCGGGCTGGCGCCTGCGGATCAAGGATGCCTTCGTCGGGTCTTGGCTGGCGGTGACCGTGTCGTTCGTCTTGGTCGGCGGCCTGTCTTTCCTTTTTCTGCTGCCAGCTGAGTATCGCTACTTCTCGTTGTTCTATGCCATCAAGTACATCGAGATCATGCTATTTCTCTTGATTATCAGCGGGTTCGATTGGTCCCGCGAACAGATCGTGACTTTGCTCAAGTGTTTCGTTGCCGGCGTGGCCTTTGCCGGTGCCTGGGGCATTTTGCAGAAGCTCGGCATCCTGCCGACTGAGCGCTACCTGCCCAGCGGTGAGCTGATCAACGTATCGCAAGGCGCCATTCTCTCGACCTACGGCCCCACCTACTTCCACGCCGGCATCATGGGTGCCATGGGTGCGACAGCGGCCCTGGCCTTGCGCATGGAGAACCGCCTGAGCTGGCTCTGGTTCGTACCGCTGTTCACCTTGAGTGTGTTCCTGGCCGTCTTCGCCGGCAGCCGCGCCGGCCTCGCGCTCTTTCTCTTCGCGGCCTGCCTCGTGCTTTTCCGTCGGTCGCTTTACGTGGTGCTCGGCGTCTTCGTGGTGTCGCTCGTCCTCTTGCTGCCCGGCGTGATCGACTACCTCATGGGCGAGAGCATCACGGTCCAACGGATTATGGACACCGAGCACGCCAACTCGGTTGAAGGCCGCATTTCGCTTGGGACACTGGGCCAGTTGGTCCGCCTCATCGACTACCACGGCGCCGGGATCTTCCTGCACGGGGGCGGTTTCTATGCCGTGCCGATGCCTGATTTGACAGGGCTGGTGCGCTATCGCGTCGGCTACGGCATTCACAATATTCACCTCTTTCCTCTCGAACAGGCCGGCATTCTGGGGTTTCTGGCTTGCATGAGCTTCTGGGTCGTTGCGCTGAGCAAGGCCTGGCGGGCCCGGCGCGGCAGCCTCGGCGCAAGCGGGCTGTCGCTCTTGGCCGGCATTGCCGTGATCGGCTGGGCCGGGCAAATCTTCTTTCTCGGCTTTGGCACCGAGAACATGCTCGCCGCTCAGCTCGGCGTGATCTACCTCATGATCACCGCTGGACAGTTGGCTAGCAATGACGCTGGGAGACACGGGCGGCAGCCCGGGCTGCCTGCTGCGAGTCCGCTGATGCCGCCGCCGCACCCTGCCGCAACAGAGGTACAGGAGAAAGAATCCGAGACGCCGACATCGCGGGACGAGGAGTCACCCCTCTCGCGATTCCTGGCCCGATAGCCTCAGCCCTGCGCGCCGAAGCCGAATAAGGGGACCTGCCCTTTGGAGAGAGATTTGCACCTCGGGCTTCGGCGGCGCCTTTCGTCCGGCGCGATCGTCAGCTTTCTGGTTCGTTCGTCTGCCGTGGGGTTGAGCTTGCTGGCGAGCGTTGTCCTCGCCCGGCTCCTCGGTCCCGAAGCCTATGGCGTGTTCACCTATGCCGTCACGATCGCGGCCTTGCTCGTCATTCCGGCTTCGTTCGGGTGGCCGCAGCTCCTGGTGCGCCTGACCGCGTCGTACCGTCAGACCGCGTCTTGGAGCGCGCTGCGCGGCATGCTGCTGTTTGCGCCTTTGTCCGTCCTCGCCGTCTCGATCCTCCTGACACTGGGCGGTGTCGCTGTGATGGCGATATGGCCGACCTTGGCGTCCGAGGCGAACAAGCCCGCCTTCTACCTCGCACTCTTGGTGGTGCCGGTCATGGCCTTGACCATGATCGTCTCTTCGGTGGTGCGGGGCTTGCACAGGGTCATTCTCGGTCAGCTTTCCGAGCAGATCATTCGGCCGTCCGTGCTCGTCTTGCTCATCCTGATCGCCGTCCAGGCCTTCGGCGTGACGCTGGATGCAGAACGAGCGGTGGCACTCTACCTCGTTTCCTGGTCGGTCGCCTTGCTGTTCGGTTTGGCGGTGGCGCTGCGCCATTTGCCATGG
>JANQMX010000084.1 GCA_028279885.1 Rhodovibrionaceae bacterium
GGCGCAGACCGTCTGGACGGCCGAGGAAGAGGGGCGCACCGTCGCCTATCCCGACACCCTGGTGGGCACCGACAGCCACACCACCATGGTCAACGGCCTGGCCGTGCTCGGCTGGGGCGTCGGCGGCATCGAGGCCGAGGCGGCGATGCTCGGCCAGCCCGTCTCCATGCTGATCCCCGAGGTCATCGGCTTCAAGCTGACCGGACGGCTCAAGGAAGGCGCCACGGCGACCGACCTGGTGCTGACCGTGACCCAGATGCTGCGCCAGAAAGGCGTGGTCGGAAAGTTCGTCGAGTTCTACGGCCCCGGCCTTTCGACCATGACCCTGGCCGACCGGGCGACGATCTCCAACATGGCGCCGGAGTACGGCGCCACCTGCGGATTTTTCCCCATCGACAAGGAAACCCTGCACTACCTCGGCTTCACCGGCCGCGACCCCGACCGGGTGGCGCTGGTCGAGGCCTACGCCAAGGCCCAAGGCATGTGGCGGGAGGACGACAGCCCGGACCCGATCTTCACCGACAGCCTGGAGCTCGACATGGGCACGGTCGAGCCCTCGCTGGCAGGCCCCAAGCGGCCGCAGGACCGGGTGCCGCTGTCGGGCATGGCCGCCAATTCGACCCAAGCGATCGAAGGCGGTGGCGTCACGAATCTCGACGCCAGCGTTCCGGTCGACGGCAGCGACTACAGCCTCAACCACGGCGACGTGGTGATCGCCGCCATCACCTCCTGCACCAATACCTCCAACCCCAGTGTGCTGATCGGCGCCGGCCTGGTGGCCAAGAAGGCGCTGGAGAAGGGCTTGAGCGTCAAGCCCTGGGTCAAGACCTCGCTTGCCCCCGGTTCTCAGGTCGTCACCGACTACCTGGAGGCGGCCGGCTTGCAGGCCTCGCTGGACGAGCTTGGCTTCGACCTGGTCGGTTACGGCTGCACCACCTGCATCGGCAACTCCGGCCCGCTGCCCGAGCCGATTTCCGAAGCCGTCGACGTCGGCGATCTGCATGTCGCCGCGGTGCTGTCCGGCAACCGCAACTTCGAGGGGCGGGTCAATCCGCAAACCCGCCTGAACTACCTGGCGTCTCCGCCGCTGGTGGTGGCCTACGCCCTGGCCGGCAACACCCGCATCGATCTCTTGAAGGAGCCGCTCGGCGAGGGCTCGGACGGGCAGCCGGTCTTCCTCAAGGACATCTGGCCGACCAACCACGAGATCCAGGCGGTGATCGATGCCGTGCTGACGCCGGAGATGTTCAAGGCGCGCTATGACAACGTCTTCGAGGGGCCGGAGCAGTGGCGCGAGATCTCGCCCGAAGGCGGCATCACCTACGAATGGGACCCGGGCAGCACCTATGTGCGCTTCCCCCCCTTCTTCGAGGACATCGAGGCCGAGCCAGGCGCGATGCACGACATCAAGGGCGCACACATCCTGGCCGTGCTCGGCGACTCGGTAACCACCGACCACATCTCGCCGGCTGGCAACATCAAGCGGGAGAGCCCGGGCGGCGAGTATCTGACCGGCTATCAGGTGCGGCCGATCGACTTCAACTCCTATGGCGCGCGCCGCGGCAACCACGAGGTGATGATGCGCGGCACCTTCGCCAACATCCGCATCCGCAACGAGATGGTGCCGGGGGTCGAAGGTGGCTACACCAAGTACGAGTACGACGTCGTGCCGATCTACGATGCGGCCATGAAGCACCAGGCGGAAGGCCGGCCGCTGGTGGTGATCGGCGGCAAGGAGTACGGCACCGGCTCCTCGCGCGACTGGGCCGCCAAGGGCACGCGGCTCTTGGGCGTCGTGGCGGTGATCGCCGAGTCCTTCGAACGCATCCACCGCTCCAACCTGGTGGGCATGGGCGTGCTGCCGCTGCAGTTCAAGGACGGCGCCAGCCGTCAGAGCCTGGGCCTGACCGGCGAGGAGACGTTCGACATCCTCGGCATCGAGGCGGGCCTCAAGCCACGCATGGACCTGACCTGCCGCATCACCCGGCCGGATGGCAGCGTGGAGGAGATCCAGCTGCTCTGCCGCATCGATACGGCCGACGAGCTGGAGTACTACCGCAACGGCGGCATCCTCCACTACGTGCTGCGTAACCTGAATAAGGAAGCGGCGTAAGCTTTTCTCTCGGCTCCAGCCCGCACCCCCGCCCGGCCAACCCACTAGGGTACCATGCCATGGGTTGGTCGGGTGGGGGTGTGGGCCGGCACAGCGCGGCGCGCCGCACCACTCCCTGTCACCCCGGCCCCCGAGCCGGGGTCCATTCCGCTGCCTGCGCCAAGCCTCGCCATGGACCCCGGATGTCGCCTCTCGCGAGGCTCCTCCGGGGTGACGAGGTGAGGATAGTCTTGCCGCCAGTGCTTACCCTGCACGGCGCGCCAGCGCACAGACGGCGCCTATGAGACTCCCCTACCGCTCCAGGTAGATCTCGACCCGGCGGTTGCGGGCTTCGGCAACGCCGTCGGCGGTCTCGACCAGCGGATCCGTCTCGCCGAAGGCCTCGGTGCTCATCAGCTCCCGCGGCACACCGGCTTCGCTCAGCGCATCGAAGACGCTGCGCGCCCGCATCTCGGAAAGCCTGAAGTTGCTCTCGGCGTTGCCCGCCCGGTCGCTGAACCCGGCGATGCGAATGCTGCGCACGTCGCCGGTCTGCACCGCGCCGGCAACTTCGCGCACGATCGCCTGGTCGTCGTTGGTCAGGCGCATGCTGGAGGTGGCGAAGAACAGCGTATAGTCCGCCGTCAGCTCCGAGAGCGGCTGCGGCGGCTGTTGCGCGGCAAGCGCCGCCACGGCCTGGGAGAAGTTGTCCCGGCATTCGGCCAAGGCATCCTCGGAGTCGCCCTGCCGGCTCTCCTCCACCCAGCAGTCATAGCTGGTCTGGGCGCGGGCCAGCATCGCCGGCGCGATCAGCGCCATCTCGTCGTCGAGGAAGCTGATCAGCCGCAAATGAGCCTCCTGCACCTCCGGCGCCGAGGTCGGGTTCTCCGGCGCTACGGCTCCATCTTGTGCTGCGAGGTTGCCCTTGTCGGCATAGAAACGGGCGGCCTCTACGTTGCCGCGATAGTCCGCTTCGGTGATGGCAAGCTGCTCATACTGCAACGCCAAGAGATCGCCGAAAAAGGGCTTACCCACGTCGCGCTGCTTGAGCGCGTCGACCTCGGCGACATCGGGATAGCTGGCGCAGCCGGCGGCCAGGAGGGCGAGGGCCGCTACCAGCCAGGCGGCACGCCGCCCAGGGCGCGCAACAAGCTTTCTATCAGTCTGCATGCCGACCCACACCTCGTTGGTTTCCGCGTCGCTCCGGTACATCACTCATGTGCCGGGCCACGTTAGCGTTGCCGCCCCGCCGATGCGACCCTTCTTTGCTCTAGGCGAATTCGTCGAATTCGGCCAGCTCGGTCGGCAGCGTTTCGACCTGCCCTCCGGACAGGCGATAGAGCTCGGTCTGCCGCACCGAGTAGCGCAGAACGTCCGGCCCCCGGATGCCGAGATAGAGCCCGCGCAGCACGCGACTCGTCAAGCCGTGGCTGACCGCGATCAGTGGCTCCTTGTCGCGATGGGCGTTGAGCCAGTCCTCTACGCGCACCTCCGTTTGGGCAAAGCTCTCCCCGCCCGGCGGGGCATGATTCCAGATGTCCGCCTTGCGCGCCCGCCACTTGTCGAGGTCGTTCGCCTTGATCTCCTCCCGGGTCAAGCCTTCCCAATCCCCAAAGCTCACTTCCATCAGGCGTGGCTCGAACTCGATCGTATGGGGGTCCAGCGACAGAGCCTCGGCCACCAGCACGGCGCTCTGCCAGGCGCGGTAGAGCGGGCTCGAAATCAAGCGAGCTCCGGCAAGCTCTTCCTGTGCCAGGCGTCGGCCCATGGCGCGCGCTTGCGCGACGCCCTCGGCTGTCAGCGGCGCATCGCCCTGGCCCTGAAAGCGGCCGGCGCGGTTCCACACCGTCTCTCCGTGGCGCAACAAATAAATCATCGTGTTGAGTCTGGTCTTGGCAGGGTTGCGGACCACGTAGCTTGCCGACCAGCTCACTGCAATGTGAAATTTGCCGAATGAAGACTGGGCATTTTTCACCCTGAATTGAATTCATCGCGCCGCCGGGAGGCACTACTGTAAGCACCATGAAGCTAACGCGCAGACTCTTCCTGTCGGCCTCCGCCGTGGCGGCGCTCGGCGTCCCAGCCGCTCGGGCCAAGGACATGGCCCCCGTGGTCGTCGAGCTCTTCACCAGCCAGGGCTGCAGCTCCTGCCCGCCGGCCGACGCCCTGCTTGGCGAGCTGGCCGAGCGGGAGGACGTGATCGCCTTGTCCTGTCATGTCGACTACTGGAACTACATCGGTTGGGAAGATCCCTTCTCCAGCCCACAGATGACGGAGCGGCAGCGCGCCTATGCCCGCTATCGCGGCGAACGCACGGTCTTCACTCCGCAGATGCTGATCGATGGACAGCACAGCGTGGTCGGCTCGCGCCGCAGCGATGTCCAGCGCCGCATCGAAGACACCATGATTGATGGCAAGCCGCGAGTCCCCGTCCGCATCGGTGAGGATGGCGAGGTCACCATCGGTACGCTGGAGGGAGCCGAGGACAGCTCCGCCACCGTCTGGTATGTCGCCTTCGACCGCAAGCACGAGACCGACATCAGCCGCGGCGAGAATGCCGGCCGCCGCATCGCCTACCACGGGGTGGTGCGGGAGTGGACGCGCCTTGCCGCTTGGACCGGCGAGCCGCTGGCGTTGGAGATCAATCTGGAAGAAGCCCGCAGCCGCGGTCGCGGCGGCGTCGCTGTGATCGTGCAGCAGGACGGCGTCGGGCCGATTCTGGGCGCGGCTCAGGTCCGCTTCAGCTAAATCCGGTCCCCTAGATCCGGCTCTGGCGCTGGAGTAGCCTGAGGCGCAGGGCATTCAGGCGGATAAAGCCCTCGGCGTCGCGCTGGTCGTAGACCGCGTCCTCCTCGAAGGTTACGTGCTCCATGCTGTAGAGGCTGTCGGGGGAACGGCGGCCACAGACCATGACATTGCCCTTGTAGAGCTTGAGGCGGACGTCGCCGATCACCTTTTCCTGGCTCTTGTCGATGGCGGACTGCAGCATCTCGCGCTCCGGGCTGAACCAGAAGCCGTTGTAGATCAGCTCGGCGTAGCGCGGCATCAGCTCGTCCTTCAGGTGCATGGCGCCGCGATCCAAGGTGATCGATTCCATCGCCCGATGCGCGTGATAAAGGATGGTGCCGCCGGGCGTTTCGTAGATGCCGCGGCTCTTCATGCCGACGAAGCGGCCTTCGACCAGGTCGAGACGGCCGATGCCGTTGGCGCCGCCGAGTTCGTTCAGCTTGGTCAGGAGCGCCGCCGGCGACAGG
Organism: Rhodovibrionaceae bacterium; assembly: GCA_028279885.1. Classification (GTDB taxonomy): domain Bacteria; phylum Pseudomonadota; class Alphaproteobacteria; order Kiloniellales; family DSM-21159; genus JANQMX01. Next base: position 5,347 of record JANQMX010000084.1, read on the forward strand.
CGCTCGCCGTCGATGGCGACGGCGTCGCCCTGCTCAAAGGAAATCTCGACGAAGGTCGGCTTATCCGGCGCGTCTTCGGGTGAAACGCTGCGCGAATAGACGTGCTCGTCAGCTTCGACCCAAGGATCTTCCAGCACCTTACCTTCGGCCGAGATATGCAGCAGGTTGGAGTCGACCGAGAAGGGGGCCTCGCCACGCTTGTCCTTGGCGATCGGGATCTGGTGCTTCTCGGCGAAGTCGATCAGCCGGGTGCGGGAGGTTAGGTCCCATTCCCGCCAAGGGGCGATCACCTTGATGTCAGGCTCCAGCGCATAGTAGCTCAGTTCGAAGCGGACCTGATCGTTGCCCTTGCCGGTGGCGCCGTGGGCGACGGCATCCGCCCCGGTCTGCCGCGCGATCTCGATCTGGCGCTGGGCGATCAGCGGCCGCGCGATAGAAGTGCCGAGCAGATAGCAGCCCTCATAGAGCGCGTTGGCGCGAAACATGGGAAAGACGAAGTTCTTCACGAAGGTCTCGCGCAGGTCCTCGATGAAGATGTTCTCCGGCTTGATGCCCAAAAGCTCGGCTTTGCGGCGCGCCGGCTCCAACTCCTCGCCCTGGCCAAGGTCGGCGGTGAAGGTCACCACCTCGCAGCGATAGGTTTCCTGCAGCCATTTCAGAATGACAGAGGTGTCGAGCCCGCCGGAATAGGCGAGCACCACTTTCTTGACGTCGGTCATGGAGCCCTTCGGTGTGCTTGTCGCTGCGCGTTCGCGGGACGCCGACCCCGCGCAAAATCGGCGCAGTATAGTCGGGGGCGGCCAAGCGGCAAGGCGGTGTGTGGCGGGGGAATATCAGGTCTGCTCGCCGCCGAAGTCTTCCGCCGGATTTCCAGCCCGCCGTTCTGTCGACTTTCCGTCGCTTCGCTCTGCGGGCTGATCGCCCATCTCCTTGGCCGAGGGCAGGGCGCGCTGCTCTTCCGCCGACGGCGCCACCAGGCCGGAGCGAACGTGCAGATCGCGTTGCGGGAAGGGGATCTCGATGCCCTCTTCGCGGAAGCGCTTCAGGATCTCGAAGCGCATACGGCTGCTGGTGGAGAGCACGTAGTCCATGTCGTTGAGGAAGAAGCGCAAGCGGAACAGAAGAGCGCTGTCGCCGAAGTCCAGGAAGTCGACCACCGGTGAGGGATAGCGCGACACCATGCTTTCTTTCTCGGCGATATCCAGCAGCACCGTGCGAACCTGGTCGGCATCGCTGCCATAGCTCACCCCAATCCGGATCTCGCCGCGGCCGACGCGGTTGCCGTGGAACCAGTTCTTCACGGTGCCGGAGATCAGATCCGAGTTGGGAATGATCACAGAGGCACGCTCGAAGGTCTCGATCTCGGTGGCGCGGACCTTGATGCGCTTGACGTAGCCCTGTTCGGCTCCGACCACCACCCAGTCGCCGACCTTGATCGGCCGCTCGACCAGCAGAATGAGGCCGGAGACGAAGTTGTTGACGACGGACTGCAGCCCGAAGCCGATACCGACCGAGAGAGCGCCGGCGACGATGGCGAGGTTGGAGAGGTCGAGCCCGAGCTGCGAGATGCCGACCGCCGCGGCGATGACGAAACCGACGTAGCCGACGCCGATGCGCAGGGAGTCCTGAATGCCCTTGTCCATCCCGGTGCGCGGCAGAAGACGCTCGCCGAGAAAGCGCTGCAGCAGACGGGCGAACGACAGGAAAAGAAGAAAGAGAAAGATCGCGACCAGGACGTTCGAGAAGGAGATCGTCACATCGCCGATGCGGAAGCCGAAAAAGGCGACCTCGAGCCAATCGCTCATCTCCGCCGAGCTGACGCCCCAGCGCAGCATGATCACCGGAACGGTGATGAACAGCAGGGCGGCATCGAGCAGCAGTCCCAGCCAAAAGCCAAGCAAGTCGCAGGAGCGGTCGCTCAGTGCGAGCGAACGGCGCAGTGCCTTGCCGACGCCGCTTTCCGCGGAAAACGCGTAGGCCATCATCTCCTGCAGCAGCTGCCGCAGCATCCAGGCCAACAGCAGAATACCGCCGGTGATGACGATCTGCCGCGCCACGAAGCGGGCCAGGGGGACATAGCCGAGGGCGCCGGCGATGGGGATGGCGATCGCCAGCGTCGCGATGACCAGGGGGAACCAGCCATAGCCGGTCGAGCCCTTGCCCTCCTCGTCAGTTTCTATGTCCCGTCCGGTACGGGCACTACGCGGTTCCTCGGCATCGTCGCGGGCCCAAAGCTTGGCCGAGGCCAGACGGAAGAGGAGAACCGAGTAGAGGATGGCGACGATGAAGCCGTAGAGCGAAAACAGCTCGATCGAGGCGTTCACCGCCAGAAGCAGAGTCTGTAAAACGTGATCCAGCGCTAGAACGATGGCGATGGCGTTGAACAGCCGCCGCAGCCGGCCGGCTTGCTGGTCGTTGACCGGCAGCAGCCGCCAGTTGCGGAACCGCGGCGACAGCACGGTGCGGGACAGGGCCGTGACCAGGACGATGATGATCCCGCCCCAGAGAGCGGCGAGGCCCAAGCGGCCGAAGTCACCCTCCAGGAGCCGCAAGCGGTCCAACACCCCGTAAACGACCAGCAGAGCGAGGATCGGCAGCAGCGAGCGCACACTGCCAACCCAGGCGGCGCGGGCTATTCGGGTGATGTAGCTCGGGTCCTCCTGCGCCGTCGACGCGATTGGCTGGCGTAGCAGCCAGCGTCGGAGCGGCCAGCCGAGGACGAAAGCCACACCAAGTCCGGCAAGGATGAACCACAGCGCCCGGCTGCGGCCGGTTTCCACGAGCTGCCCGAGCCAGCCGACAAAGCCGTCCGCGGCGGCGAGCGCGATACGCTTTGCTTCCGGCAGCCCCTCTTGCCAGATGTCCGGCGTCAGCGGCGAACTCTCGCGTTTGAAGACCTCGTCCAGGAAGCGGTCGCGGCGGCGGTCGCTGATCAAGTCCAAGAGACGCGATGTCTCTGCAATGACCAGCTCGAGGCGGCGCAAGGTCGATGTCGCTGCCGCCAAGGCCTCGTTCCTCTCCGCCCGCTCTTGAGCGATCACCTCGGCTTCGGGCTCAGCGCCTTCTTCCGGCGGTGGACCGAGATCCTGCAGCCGCTCTTCGGCCAGGGCGACTTTCTCCGACTGCGCGGGAACCTCGGTCCGGGCGGCCGCGCGCAGCTCCTCAACCCGCAGGCGCACCTCCTCCATGCGGGTTTCGTCGATTGCCCCGGCCAGCTCATCCTCGTAGACGTCGATCAACGGCCCCCAGGCGTCGATCAGGACGTCGAGCGGCTCAACGGCCCGTTGGGCCGCGGCGAGGTTCAGCAAGAGAACCAGCGGCAGGACAAAAGAGAGGAAGCAGAGAAGCGGTCGCACCGTCTGTACGCCTATTGGCAGGAGACGCTTAGCAAAGGACGCCCGGGATCAGGTCGGGGGTCAAGCCTCGGCGTGTGCCGCCGATTGCGTTTCGCGCAGAGATTTCTTCAGTTTCTCGCTCGCCGACTTCAACTGGCCGCAGGCCGCCATGATGTCGCGCCCGCGCGGACGGCGTACGGGGGCCGAAAGGCCGGCGGCGAACAGGCTGTCGGAAAAGCGCTCGATGGTATCCCAATCGCTGCAGACGTACTCGCTGCCCGGCCAGGGGTTGAAGGGAATGAGATTGATCTTCGCCGGGATGCCCTTGAGCAGGCGGGCGAGCTCCTGCGCCTCGGCCAGGGAATCGTTGACATCCTTCAGCATGACATACTCGAAGGTGATGCGGCGCGCGTTGTGGGCGCCGGGGTAGCTGCGGCAGGCGGCCAGCAGCTCGGCCAGCGGATACTTCTTGTTGAGGGGCACGATGCGGTCGCGCAGCTCGTCGGTCACCGCGTGCAGCGAAACCGCCAGGTTGACGCCGAGTTCCTCGCCGCAACGCGCCATCATCGGCACCACGCCGGCGGTCGAAAGCGTGATCTTGCGGCGGCCCAGAGTGATTCCAGCCGGGTCCATGACGATGGTCAGGGCCTGGGCCACGTTGTCGAAGTTATAAAGCGGCTCGCCCATGCCCATCATGACGATATTGGTCAGGCGCCGGCCGTCCTTCGGCGAGGGCCATTCGTCCAAGGCGTCGCGGGCGATCATGAGCTGCCCGAGGATCTCGCCCGGCGTCAGGTTGCGCACCAGGCGCTGGGTACCGGTGTGGCAGAAGCGGCAGGTCAGGGTGCAGCCGACCTGGCTGGAAACGCAGAGGGTGCCGCGGTCCTCCTCGGGGATGAAGACCGTTTCCACCTCGTTACCGTCGGCCAGGCGCAGCAGCCACTTGTGCGTGCCGTCGCTGGAAAGCTGATGTGTGGCGATCTCCGGCCGGGCGACGTGATAGCGCTCGGCCAGCTTGGCGCGGAAAGCCTTCGACAGGCTGGTCATCTCCGCGAAGTCGCAGGCGCCGCGGTGATAGATCCAGTGCCATAGCTGGTCGGCCCGGAAGCTCGGTTCGCCCAGGCCGGTGATCTCGGCTGTCAGCTCCGCGCGCGACAATCCGACCAAGTCACGGGGGGCGACTGCCTCGGAACTGCGCTGAGATTCGGTGGCCGGGAGGGCCCCGGCTGCGCTGTCCATGACGACGGCTCCGTTCCTAGCGCCTGTAGGCCTCAGTAGCCGCAGGCGCTGTTGATGGCGCGGTAGGCGGCGGTGAAGCCCGACAGGGAGTAGGTGTCGGTGGTCTGGGTGCCGCGTGACGAGACGCCGCGCACCACCATGCGGCCGCCTTTGATCATTTCGTCGATCAGCTTGGAGTCGGTTTCGCTGTCCCGCGCCCAGGCGCCGTCATCCTTGGTGTAAAGGGTGAAGGCCGCAGCACCGTCGACCGAGACCTCGACCACGCTGTCCGGCCTGAAGGTGTAGCCGGCGACGAAAGAGACCTCGCCTTGCCGGTTTTCGGCGGGCCGGTGAGAGACCAGCGCGAAGATCTCGCCGCGACGGGTGTAGTCGCCTTCGTCTTTGGTTGGCTGCGCCGACATGAAGCAGACGGGCTCGTCGCCTTCCTTGGCGGTAAAGGCGCTCCAGTCTCGAAAATCGCCGATCCGCTCGATCACCTGCGCGAGCGGCTCGCGGCCGAACAGGGTTAACGCCAGAGTCAGAGCAAAGAGCGCAAAGGGAACACGCATCGCTTCACCATGCAGAGGACAGTAGGAGAATCGCAAAGGGACTTATGGCGCGAAACGCCAGTTCGACGCAATAAAGGCTACGCGGAAATTTGCTGCAAGCGTGGCACGCCATGGGTTTGTTTGAGATGGTCGCAAATGCCGCTCAGTTCCAATGGGCTAGGTGTGATCCGGCGTGGGCAGGTCTGCGTATTGACGGATATGATTGGACAAGCGACCGCTACGGTGCAAACCGGCGCCGAGCCAAGCAGGCAGGGGAAATCCTTGCGCGGGCCTATGGCTGGTCGTACTGGAAGTCGCGTGTCGATAAGTGAGGACAAGAGCGATACCCGCCAGCGCCTGGAACAGGCCATGGCGGCCGTCGCGGAACAACGTGATACGGCGGCTTTCGCAGAGCTGTTCGATTTCTTCGCCCCGCGCCTGAAAGCTTATTTTCTGCGGCAGGGTGAGGATCACGGACAGGCGGAAGAGCTGTCGCAGGAGGCCATGTTGACGGTCTGGCGGCGGGCCGAAACCTTCGATGCGTCGCAGGCCAGTGTCAGCACCTGGGTGTTCACGGTGGCGCGCAACAAGCGCATCGATGCGCTCAGAAAGTCGTCGCGGCCCTTGCCGGACATGGAAGATCCGGCTTTGGCGCCCGACGGACCCGAATCGGCGGAAGCCATCCTGGCGCGCGCCGAAGAAGAGGACATGGTGCAGGCGGCCATCAAGAAATTGCCGCCGGAACAGTTGGATGTGGTCAGAAAGGCGTATTTCGAGTTCAAGGCGCACAGCACGATTGCGGAAGAGACGACGCTCCCGCTGGGGACGATCAAGTCGCGGTTAAGGTTGGCGCTGGTACGCCTGCGCAAAGAGCTAGACGAGGAGTTGATATAGTCATGTTGTCGACACAACGAGGGGGCCGACCTGTCGCACCCGAGGGCTACGTTGGGTCGGAAGAGCTGCTGTTCGGGCGCGCCATTGGCGCTTTGCCCGAGTCGGCGAGCTTGGCCGTCGCCGCCCATGCGGCGCTTTGCCCCGAAGCCAGCAGCATCGTTCACCACCACAAAGCCGTGGCCGGAGCGCTGATCGAAACGCTCGACCCGGCTGCTCTCGACGAGGGCGCGCTCGACCGCGCGCTGAAGGCGATCGAAGCCGAAGGTGATGCGGGGCCTGTGCTGCCGGTCGCCGAGCCGGTCCGTGACGGCTTGGACCTGCCGAGCGTGCTCCGCAGCTACGTCGGCCCGGATATTGAGGCCCTGCGCTGGAAGCGGGTTATGAAAGGCGTCCGCGAGGCCGAGTTGCCGGTCAGCGACGGTGAGATCTGCCGTACGCGGCTGATGCACATCGACTCCGGCCAGCCGGTGCTGCAGCACGGACACAATGGCCTTGAGCTGACTTTGCTGCTGCAGGGCGCTTACGGCGACTGCACCGGGGAGTATCGGCGTGGCGACCTCCAGGTTGCCGACGAGGAGATCGACCACAAGCCGGTGGCGTTCGGCGGCGAAGACTGCCTCTGCCTTGTCGTCACCGACGCGCCCATCCGCTTCACCGGGCCCTTCGGTCGGCTGCTGAACCTCTTCGTTCGCTACAAGTAACCGGTGCGTCCACTCACCGCGTAGGGCTATCCTCCCGACATCGATCGAGGAGGATAGCGGGGCGGTGAGCGACCAAGTCTGGTCTCCACAATTTTTCTATGCGCTGGCTTGGGCCAGCTTCGGGCTGGTCCACAGTCTGCTGGCCCGCGGCAGCGGTGCGGCCTTGCTTCGTCGCGTCTTCGGAGCGGGGGACCGGCTGGCCTACAACGGCATCGCCGCCGTCCATCTGCTTGCAATTCTGTTAATCGGCCATTGGGCGCTGGGCGATCAGGCCAGCTTTGCCCGCCCGGAATGGCTGGCCTGGCTCCAGTGGTGCGGCCTGGCGTTTGGTTTGCTGGTCGGCCTTCGGGCATTGAGCAGCTATGATCTCGGGCTTTTCGCCGGTACCAAACAGTTGCGTGGAGAGGCGGCGGACGAGGATGAGCCTTTGGCGACTCAAGGGCTGCATCGCTACGTCCGCCACCCGCTCTATTCCGCGCTCTTCCTTTGTCTCTGGGGCTTGGCAGACGACCCCTTGAGCCTGGCCACGGCGATCTGGGGCTCGCTCTATACGCTGATCGGCACCTACTTCGAGGAGCGCAAGCTGATCTCTCTGTATGGCGAGGCTTACAAGACCTACAGGCACCGGGTGCCGGCTTTCTTTCCCTGGAAGGGGAGAGTGCTCTAGCTGGCCGCGGCGATCTGCTCCTGCGCCCAGGCCAGGGCCAGCGCTACGGTGACCACCGCGACGACTGTCGAGACCAGGATCGCCGCCGAGGAGCGGCGCGGCGCCACCCCGTACTGCTGGGCGATGACGAAGACGTTGCCGGCCACCGGCATGGCCGCGACCACCGTGCCGAGCGCGACCGTGGCCGGCGGCAGTCCGAAGGCGGTGAGCGCCAGCCAAGCGGCCAGCGGATGAAGAAAGAGCTTCACCAGCGTCATGGCGCCAATGCCGCCCAAGGCACCTTCGACCTTGCGCCCGGCCAGGCTTAACCCGAGGGAAAAGAGCGCCGCCGGCCCGGCTGCGCCGCCGAGGAAGGCGGCGAAAGTGCCGAGCGGGCCGGGCAGGCCGATCTCGGTCGCCGAGAGCAGAACGCCGACGGCGATGGAGATCAGGAAGGGATTGGCGACCGCCCCAACGAAGGCTTGCCGCATGACCGACAGGGCGCTGCCGGAGCCGCGCGCCGCTTCCAGAAGCGCGACCGAGAGCGGCAGTAAGACAACGAGGTCGACGACCATAGCCGCGGCCACCGGTCCAGCGGCAGTCTCGCCGAAAGCGGCCAGCATCAAAGGCAGGGCGAGAAAGCCGAGGTTTCCCACCGAGCAAGCCTGGCCGAAGATGGCCATGTCGCCCAAGCGTCCGCCGAAGAGACAGCGGGCAAGCAGCGCGCCGATCAGGAAGATGACGAGGCCGGCGACAAGCCAGGCGATCAGGAAGTCCTGATCGAGCAGGACCGAGAGCGGTTGCCGCGCCAAGGCCCCCACCACCAGGGCCGGCATGGCGAAATAGAAGACGAAGACGTTGAGATGGCCGACGCCAGCCTCGGGGATGAGTTTGCGGCGGCCGGCCAGGTAGCCCAGGCCGACCACGGCGAAAAAGGGCAGCGTCAGCGTGACGATCAGCTCCAAGGCGAAAACGGACCTTTGTTTCGGACAAGATGCGAGGCGGGTGGCGGGAGCCTAAAGCGCGTCGGTCAGGCTGTGAAGCCGCTGGGCGGCCAGTCGCGCGAACTTGAGCGTGACCGCCTTGCGCCTCGCCGGTGCCAGGGGGGCCGTGGGGCTTCGGCGCCGTTCGGCCGCGCCGTAGCCATCGGCGACCAGGAGCCCCGTTTCCGGCGGCAGCACGGCCAGCGGAAAGTCCGGGGCGACGGCGAAGAAGAAGCGCTGGCAGAAATCCAGATACTCCGGCCACTTGCCGTCGGCGCGGTAGTCGGCCAGGGAGGATTTGACCTCGACGATCACCAGCTCGCCGTCGGGCCCGAGGGCGATGACGTCGGCTCGCCGCCCGTTCCGCAGGGTGAACTCGGTGAGGCAGGCGTAGTTCAGCGTGTCGAAGTAGCGGCAGACACCGCGGGTGATCAGGGCCGCGTCGAGCGCTCCGTTCTCTATTTGTGCCGAAGTTGGGGTCACCAAGCGCTCGCCTCCCTGCTTGAGGCGGCGACCTTAACCTAGAGGGAAACAAAAGTCGAACATCTCTTGCGCACCGGGCGTTTGCGGGCGGGGCAGCCGAGGCCTCAATCGCTGCCCAGCAAGGCCGCCTGCACCGTCTCGAACTTGTTGGCCAGGTGGCCCTTCAGGATGCGGGAGAGGCGCGGGCCGTCGCGCGCTTCCAGCGCGGCCATGATCTCCTCGTGCTCGGCCACGGCCCGGGCCCAGCGCTCGGCGGACATGTTCGCCATATAGCGCGCGCGTCGCACCCGCCCGGTCAGGCCGCGGTGCAGGCTGGTCAGGGTCGGGTTGCCCGCGGCTTGCAGGATGCGCTCGTGGATTTCCTGGTTGCGCCGGAAATAGGGGGCCAGCTCGCCCCGCTCGTAGTGTTCCACCATGGCTTCGTGCGCCTCGCGGATGGCGGCCATCTCCCGGTCGCTGATGCGCGCGCAAGCCAGCTCGCCGGAGAGCGCCTCCAGCGCACCCATCACCGGGAAGGTCTCTTCCAGGTCTTCCAGGGTGATCTGCGAGACCACGGCGCCCCGATTGGGGCGGAGCTGCACCAGCCCTTCCGAGGCCAGCACCTTCAAGGCTTCGCGCAGCGGCGTGCGGGAGACGCCGAAGCGCTCGCAGAGCTGCTTTTCCGGAACCTTGGCGCCGGGGGACAGGTCGCCCTCGACGATCAGGTGGCGCAAGCGGTCGGTCAGTTCGTCGTGCAGGCTGCGCCGCCGGATGGGGGCGACTGCGTTGTCGCCGCCGCTCTGCTCGAGGCTCGTGAAGCTTTCGCTCATGGTCGCGTCCTCAGGAAAGGGCATCCGCCAGCACACGCGCCACATGCTGGGCGCTGCGCCCGCTGCCGTCGGCGATTTGGTGGCGGCAGGAGGTGCCGTCGGCGATCACGACGGTGTCCTCCGTCGCTTGGCGCACCTTCGGCAGCAGAGACAACTCTGCCATGGCCATCGAGGTGTCATAGGTGTCCTTACCATAGCCGAAGGCGCCGGCCATACCGCAACAGCTCGACTGAACGGTCTCGGTGTCAAGGTCGGGGACGAGTGCCAAAACCTTCTCGACGGCGCCCATGGCGGCGAAGGCCTTCTGGTGGCAGTGGCCGTGCAGCAGCGCCTTGCGCGGCCCTTTGGAGGCGAGCGGCAGGGTGAGCCGGCCAGCCTCCGCTTCCTCGGCGAGGAACTCTTCGAAGAGCTTGGCGTGGCGGCTGAGCAGCGCGCTGTCTTCGCCAGGCAGCATGGAGAGGAACTCGTCGCGCAGCCCGAAGAGGCAGCTCGGCTCGAGGCCGACCACCGGCACGCCGCGCTTGGCGAAGGGCAGCAGCGCTTCGAGCATCCGCTTAGCTTCGGCGCGTGCCTCCTCGACCAAACCGGCGGAGAGATAGGTGCGGCCGCAGCACAGCGGCCGGCCGCCGTCCTTGGCTTTCGCGAGATGCACGCGGTAGCCGCCGGCAACCAGGACGCTCAGCGCCGCCTCCAGGTTCTCCGGCTCGAAGTAGCGATTGAAGCTGTCGGCCAGCAGTACGACCTCGGGGCCGTCGACCGGCCCGAAGGCCGCTTCTGTCTTGCGGAAGGGCTTGCTGCTCCAGCGCGGCATGGGCCGCTTGGCACTGAAGCCGGCGAGCTTCTCGCTTAGGGCCGCCAGGCCGGGAATACGGTCGCGCAGGTTGACCAGCCAGGCGATGCGCGCGGCGTAGGGCGCATAGCGCGGCATGTGGGCGACCAGCTTGTCGTGCAGGCTCAGGCCCTTCTCCTTGGCCCGCGCCGACAGCACCTCGATCTTCATCTTGGCCATGTCGACGCCGGTCGGGCACTCGCGCTTGCAGGCCTTGCAGGAGACGCAGAGCTTCATGGTCTCCATCATCTCGTCGGAGGCGAAGGCGCGCGGGCCGAGCTGCCCTGAGATGGCGAGACGCAAAGTGTTGGCCCGGCCGCGGGTCAGGTCGCGCTCGTTGCGGGTGACCCGATAGGACGGGCACATGACGCCGGCGTCGAGCTTGCGGCAGGCGCCGTTGTTGTTGCACATCTCGACGGCACCCTGGAATCCGCCGCCGGCGCCATAGAAACCTGACCAGTCGAGCGCCGTGCGCATCTCGCCGACGCCGTAGCCGGGCGCATAGCGGAAGAGCTCTCGCGTATCCATCTTGGGTGGGCGCACGATCTTGCCGGGATTGAAGAGACCCTGCGGGTCGAAGCGGTCCTTCACCTCCTCGAAGTCACGGACCAGGCGTGCCCCGAACATCTCTTCATGGAACTCGGAGCGGACGATGCCGTCGCCGTGCTCGCCGGAGTGCGAGCCCTTGTATTCGCGCACCATCTCGAAGGCCTCTTCGGCGATGGCGCGCATCTTGCGCACGTCTTCGTCCAGCTTGAGGTTCAGGACCGGGCGCACATGCAGGCAGCCAACCGAGGCGTGGGCATACCAGGTACCCTTGGTGCCGTGCTTCTCGAACACTTGGGTCAGGCGGTTGGTGTATTCGGCCAGGTCCTCCAAGCGCACCGCGCAGTCCTCGACGAAGGAGATCGGTTTCCCCTCGCTGCGCATGGACATCATGATGTTGAGGCCCTGCTTGCGGACCTCCCATACGGCCTTCTGAAAGTCCGGGTCGATCGCTTCGACCACGCCGCCGCAGTGGGCCGGGTCCTTGTCCCAGGCGAAGCCGAGATCGCTCATCAGCTCTTCGAGCGCCTTCAAGCGCCGCAGGTTCTCCTTCTGCTCCTCTTCGGCGAACTCCACCAGCAGCAGCGCATCGGGCGTGCCGCGCACGAAGCGCTCGACCACCGGACGGAAGATCTCGATGTCGCGCGAAAGCTCGATCATGGTGCGGTCGACCAGCTCGACCGCCGTCGGGTCCAGCTTCACGATGTGCTGGGCGGCGTCCATCGCCGCATAGAAGGTCGGGAAGTGGCAGATCCCCAGCGTCTTGTTGCGCGGCAGGGGGGAGAGCTTGAGCTCGATCTCGGTCGAGAAGGCGAGACCGCCTTCCGAGCCGACCAGGAGATGCGCCAGATTGTTCTCAGGGCCGTTGGGGATCAGCGCGTCGATGTTGTAGCCGCCGACCCGGCGCATCAGGTCGGGAAAGCGAGCGCGTATCTCGTCCTGCTCCCGGGCGCCCAGGGCCAAGAGATCGGCGAAGAGGTCGCGCGCCGGCGAGGGCTCGTTGACCCCGGCGAGATCGCGCGGCGTCGGCCCGAATCGGATGCGGTTGCCGTCCGCCATCAAGCCTTCGATGGCGATCACGTTGTCGCGCATGGTGCCATAGCGCAGGGAGCGGGCACCGCAGGAGTTGTTGCCGGTCATGCCGCCGATGGTGGCGCGCGACGAGGTGGAGACGTCGACCGGGAACCAGAGGCCGTGCGGCTTCAGTGCCTTGTTCAGCTCGTCCAGCACGATGCCCGGCTGGACCCGGCAGCGGCCTTCCTGGGAGTCGATCTCCAGGATGCGGTTCAGGTGCTTGCTGCCGTCGATCACCACGCCGCTGTTGACGGTCTGTCCGCACTGAGAGGTTCCGCCGCCGCGCGGCAGCAGCGACACGCCTTCCTCTCGCGCGATGGCCAGGGCTGCTGCCACGTCCTCGTTGTCGCGCGGCACCAGAACGCCCTTGGGCATCACCTGATAGATCGACGCGTCCGTGGCATAGCGGCCGCGGCTGAAGGCGTCGAACAGGACGTCGCCGCGGCAGGCGGCGCTGAGCTTGTCGGCCAAAAGATCGCCGGTCGAATGAGTGTCGGAGCGCTCGGGCATGGAATTAAGCTTGACTTGCTGGTGTCAAATTGCATTCATAATGCATTATTACATCGAAATGTGACTCCGACAAGGCGCCAAAAGCCGCGCGGGGCGAAAGTGAAGAGGTAAGAACGGCGATGGCCAGACCAGGGCGGCACTTCCTGCAGATTCCGGGGCCCACCAACGTCCCCGACCGCGTCCTGCGGGCCATGGACCTCCCGACCATCGACCATCGCGGCCCTGAGTTCCGCGCGCTCGGCCGCCGCGTGCTCGACGGCGTCAAGACCGTCTTCCAGACGGAGAGTGCGGTCTTCATCTATCCCGCCTCCGGTACCGGCGCCTGGGAAGCGGCGCTGATCAACACCCTGTCGCCCGGCGACCGGGTATTGATGTACGAGACCGGGCATTTCGCGACCCTGTGGAAGACCCTGGCGGAACGCCTCGGCCTGGTGCCCGAGTTCATCGAAGGCGACTGGCGCGGCGGTGCCGACCCGCAGGCCATCGAAGAGCGGCTGCGCCAGGACACGGCCGGCGAGATCAAGGCCGTCTGCGTCGTCCACAACGAGACCTCCACGGGCTCTGCCTCCCGCATCGACGAGGTGCGGCAGGCGATCGACGCGGCCGGCCACCCGGCGCTCTACATGGTCGACACGATTTCCTCGCTGGCCTCCATCGATTATCGGCACGACGCCTGGGGCGTCGACGTCACCGTCGGCGGCTCGCAGAAGGGCCTGATGCTGCCGCCGGGACTCTCCTTCAACGCGGTGAGCGAGAAGGCGCTGGAAGCGTCGAAGACGGCCGGCCTGCCGCGCGCTTACTGGTCCTGGGATGAGATGCAGGGCCCCAACGCCGAAGGGATGTTCCCTTACACGCCGGCCACCAACCTGCTCTACGGCTTGGCCGAGGCCATCGACATGCTGCACGAGGAGGGCTTGGAGAACGTCTTCGCCCGGCACCAGCGCCATGGCGAAGCGACGCGCCGCGCCGTGCAGGCCTGGGGCCTTGAGGTGCTCTGCCGCAATCCGCGCCACTACTCGGGTTCGCTGACCGCCGTCTTGATGCCCGAGGGCCACGACGCGGACCGCTTCCGCAAGGTGGTGCTGGAGAGCTTCGACATGTCGCTCGGCAACGGGCTGACCAAGCTGGCCGGGCGGGTGTTCCGCATTGGCCATCTCGGTGACTTTAATGACCTGATGCTGGCCGGTACGCTGTCCGGCGTCGAGATGGGCTTGGAGCGCGCCGGCGCGCCCTACCGCCGGGGCGGGGTGCAAGCCGCACTCGACTACCTGAGTAGTCAGGAGCAAAGCGAGGCGACGACCAAGGCAGCCTGACGTCCGTCTCAAAGCCAATTCGCGGCCAAAGAAAAACCGGCCGATACCGTGGGAGGAAAAAAATGAAACTCATGTCACTTGCTTTCGGAGCCGCCATTGCGACGGCTCTGGCCTTACCGGCCGCGGCCGATCAGATCATCCTCAAGTTCGGCCACGTCGGTGCGCCGGGCTCGCTTTTCGCCGAGTCGGCCGAGGAGTTCGCCCGTCGTGCGAACGCCAAGCTGGGCGACAGAGGCGAGGTGCAGGTCTTCGGTTCCAGCCAGCTCGGCAAGGACCGCGAGCTGCTGCAGAAGTTGAAGCTCGGCCAGGTCGATTTCGCCCTGCCGTCTTCGGTGATGTCCTCGGTGTCCGATGAGTTCGGCGTCTTCGAGATGCCCTACATCATCAAAGACCGGGCGCACATGAATAAGGTCGAGCACGCGCTGATGGACTCGGTGCTGCAGCCGGCCGCCCAGGACAACGGCTATCGCATCCTGGCCCTGTGGGAGAACGGCTTCCGCCACATCACCAACAACGAGCGGCCGATCAACACGCCGGAAGATCTCGATGGCTTGAAGTTGCGCACCCCGAAGGGTGCCTGGCGGGTGAAGATGTTCCAATCCTATGGTGCCAACCCGACGCCGATGGCCTTCTCCGAGGTCTTCACCGCGCTGCAGACCGGCGTGATCGACGGGCAGGAGAACCCCTACGCCCAGATCCACAGCGCCAAGTTCCAGGAAGTGCAGGACTATCTCTCGATCACCGGGCACGTCTACACGCCGGCCTACGTGCTGGTCAGCGACAAGCACTTCGGCGATCTGCCGGAAGACATCCAGGAGATCCTCGAGCAGACCGCGCGGGAGACTCAGGCCTACGTCTATGCTCTTGCGGCACGGATGGAGACCGAGCTTCTGGCCGATCTCGAGGCCGGCGGCATGCAGGTCAATGAAGCCGACAAGGCGGCCTTCATCGAGATCAGCAAGCCGATCTACGAAGAGTTCTCCAACAGCGTCGAAGGCGGCGGTAAGCTCGTCGATACGGTGATGGAGCTGGCCAACTAAGGCCGACTTTCACTTCCTGCAGGCACTTGCAGGTCTCGGGGGCTTGGGCCCGCCCAAGCCCCCGAAAGCCTCTCGAAAGCCTGCCAACACCAAACAATAACCTTACGGGAACAGGGTGATGCGGCTGAAGCTCGCCCGTTGGCTCGATCAGACCCTGCAGTGGACCCTGATCGTCCTGATGGTGTCGCTGACCGTGGTGGTGGTGCTTGCGGTGATCTTTCGCAAGCTTGGCGCTTCGTTGTCTTGGTATGACGAGGTCGCCGCCATCCTGCTGGCGTGGGTGACCTACTACGGTGCGGCCCTGGCCGCCCTGAGGCGGCGCCACATCGGCTTCGACGGCGTGCTGCTGGCGCTGCCGCTGCCCCAGCGCATGTACGCGGTGGTCTTCGCGGAAATCTGCGTCATCGGCTTCTTCGCCCTGCTCGCCTGGACCGGCATGATCGTGCTGCAGGTCCTGGAAGGCGAGACGCTGGTCAGCCTGACCTGGGTGCCCATCCAACTGACCCAATCCGTCATTCCCATCGGTGCGGCGGTCTTCATCATCGCCGAGCTGACCAGCCTGCCCGAGTACTGGCGCCAGGTGCGTGCCGGCCATTCGCTGGAGCATCCCGAGATCGTCGAGGAGAAGCCAGGCCAATGATCGTCGCCGCTATCTTCCTCGCGCTGATCGTGATGATCTGCTTCAACGTGCCGATCGCCGTCGCGCTCGCCATCTCCGCCATCCTCGGCCTGCTCTACATCGAAGGCACCGGCAGCCTGGTGACCGTCGCCCTCGACATGTACGACGGCTCGACCAAGTTCTCGCTGATCGCCATCCCCATGTTCGTGCTGGCCGGCGCCATCATGAACGCCGGCGGCATCTCCAAGCGGCTGATCGCCTTCGTCTCGGCCCTGCTCGGCTTCATCCGCGGCGGCCTGGCGATGGTCAACATCGGCGTGTCGCTGTTCTTCGCCGAGATCTCCGGCTCCGCGGTGGCGGACGTGGCGGCGACCGGTTCCATCCTGATCCCGGCCATGAAGCGCAAGGGCTATCCCGGCGCGCTCGCGGCCTCGGTGACCTCCTCTTCGGCGTCCTTGGCGATCATCATCCCGCCCTCCATCCCGATGATCCTCTACGCGGTCTCGGCCGAGACCTCGGTGGAGCAGCTCTTCGTCGCCGGCGTGGTGCCGGGGCTGATCGGCGCGGCCGGTCTGATGGGCGTCGCCTATTGGTTCGCCCGACGCTACAACCTGCCGATCGAGGAGGCCTTCAACACGGCGCACCTCAAGCGCACCTTCCTGGACGCCCTGCCGACCTTCGCGCTGCCGGTCATCATCCTGGGCGGGATCTTCGGCGGCATCGTCACGGCGACCGAAGCGGCGGGCCTCGCCGTGCTGGCTTCGCTGGTGATCGGCGCCTACTACCGCGAGCTCGACTTCAAGCACCTCAAGGAGGCGATGCTGGACGGCGGCGTGCAGACCGCCGTGGTCATGCTGCTGGTCGCCGCTTCGGTGCTGATGGGCGGCTTCCTGACCCGCGCGCAGATCCCGCAGGACCTGGCGCAGGCCATCATCGACTTCACCGACAACAAGTACGTCATCCTGCTGATCCTGAACTTCCTGTTCCTGGTGATCGGCTTCTTCCTGCACTCGGCCGCCGCGATCATCCTGGTGGTGCCGATCATCATCCCGCTCATTCAGCAGGCCGGCATCGACCCCATTCACTTCGGCCTGGTGGTGACCCTCAACCTCGCCATCGGTCAGCAGACCCCGCCGGTCGCCTCGGTGCTGATCACCGCCTGCTCGATCGCCCGGACCAACATCTGGGAAGTGACGAAGGTCAACATCTACTTCATCGCCGTTCTCTTGACGGTGCTGATGATCTGCACCTACGTGCCGCAGGTGCCGCTGTTCCTTGTCGAGCTCTTCTACCGTTAAGCCACGAAAGACCTAAGCCATGAGCCAGGAGATATTGGTCGAGCGCGACGGCATGATCGCGACGGTCACGCTCAACCGTCCGCACAAGCTCAATGCCATGACCAAGGGCATGTGGCGCCGCCTCGGCGAGGTCTTCGAGGAGCTTTCGGCCGACGACGGGCTGCGCTGCGTCATCCTGCGGGGGGCGGGCAGCAAGTCCTTCTCGCCGGGCAACGATATCGCCGAGTTCGAGAACGAGCGCTCCAACGTCGAGCAAGCTCGCGCCTACGGCAAGATCATGGCGCACACCCTGGAAGCCTTGAAGGGCTGCCGCCATCCCACCGTGGCGCTGATCGAAGGTATCTGCGTCGGCGGCGGCATGGAGATCGCCGGTTGCTGCGACATTCGCATCTGCGGCACCTCCAGCCGCTTCGGTGCGCCGATCAAGCGCCTGGGTCTGGTCATGGCCTATGCCGAGATCGGCGCCCTGCTCGATTTGGTGGGGGAGGCTTATGCCGCGGAAATCCTCTACGAAGGCTCGGTCTTCGATGCCGCGCGCGCCAAGGAGATGGGGGTCGTCAACCGGGTGGTGCCGGATGACGTGGTGGAAGAAGAAGCCTATGCTGCCGCCCGTCGCATCGCCGAGGGTGCGCCCTTGGTGGCGCGCTGGCACAAGAAGTTCATGCGCCGCTTGAAGGATCCGACCCCGCTCAGCGAGGAAGAGCTCGACGAGGGCTTCGCCTGCTTCGGGACCGAGGATTTTCAGATCGGTTACAAGGCCTTCCTCGCCAAGGAAAAGCCAGACTTCAAAGGCTCGTAGATTATGTCAGAAGCGAAAGGCCCGCTCGCCGGCGTCACGGTCATCGAGCTGGCGCATATCATGGCCGGTCCGGTCTGCGGCCTGATGCTGGCCGACATGGGCGCCAACGTCATCAAGGTGGAGAAGATGAACGGCGACGACTCGCGCCGTTTCCTGCCGCCCGACATCGGCGGCGAGTCGGCTGCTTTCATGATGATGAACCGCAACAAGCGGGGCATCGCCCTTGACCTGAAGCATGAAGAGGGCAAGGCCGTCCTCCGCCGTCTCCTCAAGACCGCGGACGTGGTGATCGAGAACTATCGCCAGGGCACCATGGAGCGTCTGGGCCTCGGCTACGACAGCCTGCGCCAGGAAAACCCAGGCCTGATCTACTGCGAGATCTCCGGCTTCGGACGCAGCGGCCCCTATGCTCAGCGCGGCGGCTTCGACCTGATCGCCCAGGGCATGAGCGGATTGATGGCGATCACCGGCGAAGGCCCCGGTCGCCCGCCGGTCAAGGTGGGCGCGCCGGTCACTGACATCACCGCCGGCATCCTGGGGGCCATGGGCGTCGCCGCCGCCTACGCCAGCCGTCTCAAGACAGGGGAAGGTCAGCGGGTCGACACCTCGCTGTTCGAGGCCGGCATCGTCCACACCTATTGGCAGTCGGCGATCGCTTTCGCCACCGGCGTCTCGCCGGGGCCCATGGGCTCGGCCCACCCGCTGAATGCGCCCTACCAGGCCTTCGAGACGGCCGACGGCTGGCTGACCGTCGGCGCCGCCAACCAGACCAACTGGGAACGCATGTTGACGGTGATCGGAGCGCCGGAGCTCAACGCCGATCCGCGTTTCTGCGACAACGCAAAGCGCATGCAGAACCTGCCGGCCCTGGTCGAGGCGCTGACGGCGATCTTCCGCGGCAAGACGACCCACGATTGGTTGGTGGCGCTGGAAGCGGCCGGTGTGCCCGCCGGCCCCGTGCTCTCCGTCGGCGAGATGCATGCCGACCCGCACAGCCAGGCGCGGGAGATGGTGGTCGAGGTCGACCACGCCACGCTCGGCCCGGTGAAGTCGCTCGGCCTGCCGGTCAAGTTCTCGGAGACCCCGGGCGGCGTCACGCAGGCGGCGCCCACTCTGGGCCAGCACACCCGCGCCGTGCTTGCCGAGTACGGCTATGGGTTGCCGGAGATCGACGCCCTGATCGAAGCAGGTGCCGCCAAAGGTTAGCCTCGATAGCCAAAGGGTGAGACCCGCCACAGTGTAGCGTTTCCCGCGGCTTGCGCTGTCCCGCGTCTGGGTTTCAATTTACAGTATCAGCTTGCCCAAGGGACGCGCTGCCTAGCCCGTGCGCGTTGCTGGGTTTTGCAGTGGGCACTGCCGAGTGTTTGGCGATGGCTTTCAGCCTGAGTGAATGGCTCGAAACAATCGGCCTTGGGCGCTATGTCGCCGTCTTCGAGGCCAACGACGTCGATTTCGAAGTCCTGTCGCATTTGAGCGACGAGGACCTGCTGGCGCTCGGCCTGTCGCTCGGCCATCGGCGCAAGCTGCAGGCCGCGCTCTCGCGCTTTGCCGAGAGTCAGGATACGGGCCTGGTCCAAGCGCTCAGCGCTGGTGGTGCTGCGACGGACACCTTGGTCCGGCCGCCGGCGGCCTATGCCGAGCGGAAGCTGGCCACCCTGCTGTTCGCCGACGTCGTCGACTCGACGGCGCTGATCGGCGACCTGGACATCGAGCACGCCGCCGACATGCTCGGCTTGGCCGTGCGCCTGATGACCGAGGCCGTGCATCGCTATGATGGCACCGTCAACAAGGTCCAGGGCGACGGCATCATGGCGATCTTCGGCGCGCCGCGCGCCTACGAGGATCACGCCACCCGGGCCTGCTATGCCGCTTATGAGATGCGTGAAGCCATCGCCGCGCGCACGGAGTTGGGCATTCAGATCCGCGCCGGCCTCAACAGCGGCGAGGTGCTGGTTCGCGGCGTCCAGGTCGACCTGACCCACGAGTACGACGCCGTCGGACCGGCGGTGCATCTGGCTGGCCGCATGGAGCAGCTGGCCGGGCCGGGGGAGATCTTTCTCTCCGAGACCACCGCCCAGCTTGCCGCCGGGATGGTCGAGGTGGAGCCGCAAGGCCAGCTCGAGGTACGCGGCCTGAGCGAGCATGTCTCCGTCTTCAGCCTGACGGCGACGGCGGGCAACTGGTCGCGCTGGGCCGTGCGCGCCAGCCGGGAGCTTACGCCCTTCGTCAATCGCAAGGCGGAAAGCGAAGCCTTGATCCGCTATGCGCAACGCGCAGCCTGGGGTGAGGGGCAGGTGGTCAGCCTGGTGGCTGAGGCCGGCACCGGCAAGTCGCGCTTGGTCTATGAGTTTTCGCGCATTCTGCGCAAACAGGGCTGGTACGTCTGGTCGGGGGACACCTCGCCGGTCATTCGCGCGTCCCCTTACCTGCCGATCGCGCGCTTGCTGCGCAGCCTGTTTCGGATTCGCGAGACGGACGATCCCGTCCGCGTCGCAGCGCGCCTTCGCAAAGGCCTGGCAGCGCTCGGCAAGGACCTTCTGGTCCACACGCCGGCGCTTCTCTTTCTGCTGGACGGTCAGGGCGGCGGTGCCGAGTGGCAGGCCCTCGACGGCAAGGAGCGGCAGCGGCGCATCGCCACGGCCCTGCGCCACTGCCTGCTGCTGTGGGCGCAACGCCATCGCACGGTCATCGTGCTGGAAGATCTGCAGTGGGCGGACGGCGAGACGCTTGCGGTGGCAGAGGAGATCATCGGCGCGCTCTCCGCCGCGCCCCTGCTGCTGCTCCTGACCTATCGCCCGGACTTTCATCCGCCCTGGCAGCAGCGCAGCTATTGCCATGCCTTGCGCTTGGTCGGCCTGAACAATGCCGACGTCGATGAGATGATGACTCGTCTGCTGGGCCAGGATCCCAGCCTCGAGACCCTGCGGCCGCGCCTCGTGCAACGCTCCGAGGGCCGGCCGCTGTTCATCGAGGAGACGGTGCGCGCCCTGATCGAGACCGGAGTCGTCGCCTCGGAGAACGATCGCTATCGGCTGGCGGCCGAGGACGGCGAGATCGAAATCCCCACCACCGTGCAGGCGGTGATCGCCGAGCGCATCGACGCCTTGCCGAGCGACCGCAAGTACCTGCTGCAATGCGCCAGCGTGATCGGGCGCAGCTTTCCGCGCAAGCTGCTGCAGGACTGCGGCGGCTGGGATGCTGTCCGGCTGAGGCGCCTGCTGACCGAGCTGGAGGCGCAGGAGTTCCTGTTCCAGAGCGAGGTCTTTCCCGAGCCGACCTACGCCTTCAAGCACTTCCTCAATCGGGAGGTTGCCTATGGCAGCCTGCCGCGGGCTTCACGCAGGGAGCTTCATGCCCGTCTGGTCGGGCTGATCGAGTCGGCGGACTATTACAAGCGTGAGGACCGCATCGAGCGCTTGGGTCATCATGCCCTCGCAGCCGAGCAGTGGCAGGAGGCGAGCGCCTATCTCATGAAGGCGGCGGAGCGCGCCTTCGACCAGTCGGCCCATCAGGAGTCGGTCATCCTGCTGGAGCGGGTGCTGACCGCGCTGAACCATCTGCCGGAAAGCCGGACGGTGGTGGAGACCCGGATCGACATCCACATGCGCATGCGCGCCGCTTACGGCGCCTTGGCGCGCCTAGCCGAGAATCGCACGCAGCTCACCGAAGCCAAGCGCCTGGCCGAGCGGATCGACGACCGCACCCAACTGGCCCGCATCGCCACCCACGAGTGCATCCTCGACTACCTGCATGGCGACATTCGCGATGCGATCGCGTCGGGTGAGCATGCCGTCAGCCTGGCCGAAGCGGCCGGCGATCCGGGCCTTCGCGTGATGGCCAATCTCTTCCTCGGCATCTCGCACCGTTTTCGCGGCGAGGCACCGCGCTCCAGCGCGCTGCTCCGGCGCTGCCTGCCCGAGTGCCTGGAGACGCCGGAGCGGCGCCACGGCGCGGCCGGCACGACCGCCGTGCTCTATCTCGCCAACCTCGCCCAATCGACGGCCAACGAGGGCCTTTTCGAAGACAGTGAGAGCTTCGCCAAGCAAGCCTGCGAACTGGCCTATCGGGTCAAGCGGCCGTTCGACATCGGCATTGCCGAGCGCGTCTACGGCCACAGTCTTTTGATGCGCGGCGAGGCCGCGGCGGCGGTC
This sequence comes from Rhodovibrionaceae bacterium, assembly GCA_028279885.1. Taxonomy (GTDB): domain Bacteria; phylum Pseudomonadota; class Alphaproteobacteria; order Kiloniellales; family DSM-21159; genus JANQMX01. The sequence goes on from JANQMX010000084.1 coordinate 27,143, forward strand.
CCCTATCTGGAGCGTGGCCTGCACGCCGTGCGCGACGCCGACATTCAGATCTTCATTCCCTACAACGCCAGCTTTCTCGCCTACGCCTACAGCCTGACAGGACGGCTGGAGGACGCCCGTTGGCTGATCGAGGAGGCACTGGAGCAGCTCATGGTCGGCGGCTTCACCAGCTACCGGGCCTTTCCCTTGGTCTATCGCGCCAAGTTCCTGCTGATGGAAGGCAAGCTGGAGCAGGCGCAGCAGGCGGCGCGGACGGCCTTGAGCTACGCGCACGACGGCGGCTACCGCTCCGCCGAGGCCTCGGCCATGGCCGTCTCCGGCGAGATCGCGGCGGAGACCGGAGATACCGCCACAGCCGAAGCTCTGCTGAGCCAGTCGATCGCGCTTTTCGATCTGCTCGGTTTCCGGCCCGGTCTGGCCCGAGCTTTGAAGGCTATGGCCAAGCTCCAGGGGCACCTCGGCCACGGCGAGCGGGCGGAGGATTTCGCCGGCCGCTCCGCCCATCTCTGGCGCGACATGGGTCTTGCCTCGCCGTCGGAGTAGTGGTCTCTGCTGAGCGCTTCGCCCTTCGAAACCCAGCCGAGGTTCCATGCCTGCGTTCGCCCGCTCTTATCGCTTTACCGATGCCGTCGTCCGCAAGCCGGCCGGAAGCGTGACCGAGGGACTGCGGGCGGTCGATATCGGCGCGCCCGACCCGGACGCGTTGGACGGCGAGCACGCACGTTACATCTCGGCACTGGAAGCGGCCGGTCTGTCCGTCCATGCCCTGCCACCCTTGGAGGACTTTCCCGATTCCGTCTTCGTCGAGGACCCGGTTCTCTGTCTCGGCGACTGCGCCGTGCTGCTGCGCCCCGGCGCGCCCTCCCGCCTGGGCGAGGTCGCGGCCATCGAGCCGGCGCTGAAGCCCCTCTTCTCGGACCATGCCCGCATCGATGCCCCCGGTTTCGTGGATGGCGGCGACCTGCTGCTGACCGAACGGGAACTGGTCATCGGCCTCTCGCGGCGCACGGATGTCGAGGGCGCGCGGCAGCTCGCCGAAATCGCCGCGGCCCGGGATCTGAGCGCGCGACAGGTTGCCGCGCCGGCCGAGGTCCTGCACCTCAAGTCGGCCTGCGCCGTGCTGGATGAAGAGACCTTGCTGGTGACGAAAGCGCTGGCGGAGAGCGGGGTCTTCGCCGGCTACCGCTGTTTGGTCGTGCCGGCGGGGGAGGACTATGCCGCCAACGCCGTACGCGTGAACGATGTGGTGCTGCTTTCCGAGGGGCATCCCCGCACCGCCGAGATGCTGGCGCAGGCGGATTATCAGGTCGTCGCTTTGCCGACCGTGGAGGTGCGCAAGCTTGACGCGGGTCTCTCCTGCATGTCCCTGCGCTTTGCCCGCTGATTCGTCGTGCTCAGATAGCGTACTAGACTCTGAATCACTCGTCCGACGAGTGGAACACCTCAACAAGTTGAGCCTTCTGTACCGGCGTGTAAGTTTTTGCCGTTATGGCCTTGCGTGCTGATGGGTCTTGGAGAGAACAGCCTCTTGCCGATCGCGGACTGCGGTATCTTGGGCAGGCAGCGATGCCTGCGGGTGTTTGCTGGGCGGGTCTTGCTGCTGGCGTCGCTGCTTTGTGTCGCGGCCGAGGCGTCCTTTGCGCAAGACGGTACGTCCCGCCGCGACGATCTCACCCGCGGCGGGCCCAGGGAGCAGCCGGCAACGACGGAGCCGGAGGGTATCGTCTATCGCACCCAGATCACCGGCGATGCGCCCTCTGAGGTGATTTCGACATTCCAGAGCATCTCCGCCCTGATCACGATGAAGGAGCGCCTGCCGAGAACCCGAGGTATCCTGCGCCGCCGCCTCCGCGAGGATGAGGCGCGCCTGGTTACCATCCTGCGCTCCGAGGGTTACTACGACGAACGCATCGAGAGCAGCATCGAAGAGGATGCGGAGGGCAACGGCCTGCTTGTCACCCTCGACATCGAGACCGGCAAGGTCTTCGAGCTCAAGGCCTACGAGGTGACCTATAGCCCGAAAGAAGAGCCCGCGCCGCCGGTCATTCCTCTCAGCGACCTGAACCTCAAGCTGGATCAGCCGGCCCTGGCCGCCGATATCACCGCGGCCGAAGGCTTGTTGCTGCGCAGCCTGCGGAACAGCGGCTATGCCTTTCCCAAGATCACCAAGAAGCGCTACATCGTCGATCATGCGACAACCGGCCTGCGCGCGGAAGTGACCGTCGATCCCGGGCCGGAGGTTACCTTGGGCGACCTGACCATTACCGGCCTGACGTCCGTCCATGAGGACTACATTCGTCGTCTGGTGAACTGGCCCGCCGGCACGAAGTTCGATCAGTCGCAAATCCAGCGCGTCCGCGCGGCCTTGGTGCGCTCGGGCCTGTTCGACGGCGTCACCGTCAAGGCAGCCGACAAGGCGGATGCAGACGGCTCCGTGCCAGTGACGGCGGAGCTGCAAGAGCGGCCGCAGCGTTCGGTCGGCGCCTTCATCGGCTTTTCCACCGACGAGCTCGGTAAGGGCGGTGTCTTTTGGGAACACCGGAACCTCTTCGGCAACGCCGAGCGCCTGCGCGCCGAGCTGGCCGGCTCCTTCATCCGGCAGAGCGCCTCGCTCTCCCTTCGCAAGCCCGAGTTTCCTATTGAGGGCGGAGCCCTCTTGGGCCGGGTCGAGGTCGCTCAAGAGACGGGTGATGCCTTCGAGGGCGAAACCGCGATTGCATCGCTAGGGTACGAGCAGCGCTTCAGCGACGTTCTCACCGGCTCCGGCGGCGTCGACTTCGAGTACAACGACTTCGACGAGCGCCCGGACGATGAAGTCGGCAAGACACAGACCTTCTCTTTTCCCTTCGCGCTGACCTTCGACAACCGCGATGACGTGCTCAACCCCACCAAGGGGATACGCGCGCGAGGCGGCGTCGAACCGGCCATCTCCAGCAGCGAGGACGATGTCGCCAGCTTCGTCACCAACAGCCTGACGCTGTCGGGCTACCAATCGTTCTTCGAAGGGGATCGCTTGATTCTGGCCGGCCGGATCGGAGTGGCTGGGATCTATGGGGCCGAACGCGAGGAGATCCCGGCCAGTCAGCGCCTCTATGCCGGTGGTGCCGGCTCGGTGCGCGGTTACGCCCTGCGCTCCCTGGGTCCGTTGGACGACGACGACGATCCCCTGGGCGGCCGCTCGCTCATCGAGATCAATCTGGAAACCCGGATCAAGGTGACGGAGACGATCGGCGTTGTTCCTTTTCTCGACGGCGGCGGCGTCTCTGGAGATGAGCTGGAGAACTTCAGCGACCGCTTCCGCTGGGGCGCCGGACTGGGACTGCGCTATTTCACCCCGGTCGGGCCGCTGCGCCTTGATGTCGCCGTACCGCTCAACAAGCGTGAGACGGACGACGAGTTCCAGTTCTATATCTCGCTGGGGCAGGCCTTTTAGATGGCTCAAAGCAGCACAACACCGCCCAGGAAGAGCCGCTGGTGGCGCCGCCTGCTGATCGCTTTCGGCGTTCTGCTGTTGATGGTCGTCGTCGGCGTTGGCGGGCTCTTCGCGGGGCTGCGCAGCGAGTCAGGGCAGGCGTGGCTGGCAAGCACCTTGAGCGAGACGCTGTCCGACCAAGAGCAGACGATCGCCATTGAGGGGCTGTCGGGCCGCCTGCCTGCAGAGCTTGCACTGGCCGCCGTGCGGGTGGCCGACCGAGAGGGCGTCTGGTTGACCCTGCAAGAGGCGCGGCTTGAGTGGTCCCCCTGGGCCCTGCTGCGCGGTCGCCTGGAGATCGTCTCGCTGACGGCGACCGAGCTGCAGGTGGAGCGGGCGCCGCTTGCGGCGGAGGAGCCATCTGGCGACGTTTCCTCAGACGAACCCTTCGCGTTGAGCGACCTGAGCCCGCCGCTGCCGATCGCGCTCGAGACTCTCTCGATCGATCGCCTTCTGCTGGGGGAGGCGTTGGTCGGCGAGGCCTTCGACCTCAAGGTCGATCTGAGCGGCGAGGCGGCGCCGGAAAGCGTGGCGCTCAAGGGCAGCATCGACGAGCGCGGAGAGACCGGCTTTCAGGCCCTGCTGGATTTTTCCGTGGCGCCGCAAGAGAACCAGCTCACGGCGTCGCTGAAGCTGACCGAGCCAACCGGCGGGCGTTTGGCCAAGCTCCTGGGCACGAAGAGCGAAAGCCCGATCTCGGTCGACCTGAGCGGCGAGGGCAGCCTGTCGCATTGGGATGGCGCCTTCTTTGCCGATCTCGGCGACGGGGCCGACGCTGCCTTGACGATCAGCCTTCGGCGCCAGGACGCGCTGGACATGAGCGTGGAGGGCACGCTGCGCCCGGCCGTCTTGCTGCCGGAAGACGTAGCGGCCTTGGCCGCGCCCTCCGTCGATGTCACGACCAAGCTGTCGATCGGTGAGTCCCAGATTCGCTTCGACAGCCTGTCACTGGAAAGCGGTGCTCTGGGGCTGCAGCTCACCGGTGAACTGGGGCTGGAGGATGAGAGCGTCTCGGCGCAAGGCGCGCTCGACCTCCACGACACCTCCCAACTGTCCGCTCTCATCGCGCCGCTGGTCGTTGCCAACGGGCGTGCAGACTTCACCGTTCGGGGCAGTTTGGAGACACCGGCCATCTCGCTGCAGCCGCAGCTCGAGCTGGTCTCTCTTCCCGGGTTGTTCCTGCAGCGGGTTTCGGCCGATCTCGGCCTGACGCTCGAAGGGCAGCCGGCCCTGACCGTCACGGCCTCGGTGGAGGGCTTCAACGCCGACGACGCCACATTGCAGGCCCTGGTCGGCGAGCAGGCGACCCTCTCGCTGGCTGCCGAGAGCGACAGCGCCTTCCAGCAGATTGACCTCTCTGACCTGAGCCTCTCGGCAGCGGGCCTGGACCTCGAGGGGTCGGGCCGCATCGAGCAGGGAGACGACGGCCTGCGCATCGTCCCGGAGCTGCGCATCGACCTGAAGCAAGAGGGCGAGGGGAGCCCGCTGCCGGTCTCCGGGTCGCTCCAGCTGTCTGGAGACGTGACAGTCGGTCCCGACGACAGCCTGCAAGGCGACCTGCAACTCGCCGGCCTCGCGCTACAGAGCAGCGAGGAACAGCTTGCCAAGCTGATCGGTCCGACACCCAGTCTGTCCGTCACCTTCGCGCGGCAGGACGGCACCGTGAGCGTCGCGCCGGCGACTCTAGAGACGAGCGACCTCAAGGCCAGCTTCACCGGGCGCTTTGAGGAGGCCGATGGCAATGTGAACGGCCGTTTCGAGGCAGAGGTCTCGAACAGCAGCGTGTTGAGCGACCAGCTCTCTGGTCCGCTCAGTCTCACCGCCGACGTCGCCGGCAACTTGGACGGCCAAGGGGCCACCGTGACCATCGACTCCAGCGGCTTGGCCCTGCAGGGCATGCGCATGCCGGCCTTGTCGGCGTCGGCTCGGGTGGCGCTGCCGGAAGATAACAGGCTCACTCTGTCGGATGTTCAGGTGGCGCTGGGTAAAGCGCAGCTCACTGGTACGGCCGAGGTCGATCTTGAGAGAACCTTGGCGCGCGGCGAGTTCAAGTTCACCGCAGCGGAGCTGACGGAGCTTGCCGCCCTCGCCGAGCTGCCGTTGACCGGCAGCCTCGATGCGACCGCGCGTCTGATCCCCGAAGAGGGCCGGCAGTCCTACGCGCTCCAAGCCGAAGCGCAGAGCCTGGATTTCGACGGCATCACCCTGGCCAAGGCCGATTTGACCATCGACGGTATCCTGACCGAGGACGGCACCTCTTACCGCTACAGCCTGCAAGCACAGGAGCTGCGGCCGCCGGAGCTGGAGGTGGCCAGTCTCACCTTGGAAGGCGAAGGTTCGCTGGCGGAGGTTGGTTTCGACCTGACGGCTGAAGGGCGTCACCGCCAGGCGCTGAGCCTGGAGGCGAAGGGCCAGCTGGCCCTGGCCGAGTCTGACACCACGGTGTCGCTGGAGAGCCTGAGCCTGGATCACGGCCAGGACGTCGTGACCTTGCGCGAGCCGGCCGAGCTGCGCTTCGGCGCCGAGGGCTATTCCGCCAACCTGCAGGCCGCCTTCAACGAAAGCGACATCTCCGCCAAGGTGGATGTCAGCGCGACCAGCGCAAACATCGACCTCTCGCTCGACAAGCTGGCGCTCTCCCCGCTCGCCGCTCTCGCCGACCTGCCGGAGCTCGAGGGCACGCTTTCGGCAAAGATCAACCTGTCCGGCCCACCCGCACGACCGCAGGGCGACTACAGCATCGAGCTCTCTGGCATCGCCATGAGCGAGGAAACCGACGTGCCGCCGCTCGACGGCCGTTTCCAGGGCAGCTACAGCGGGCACCGTCTCAGCCTGACGGGAGAGCTTTCGGGTCTGTCGCAGGAGGCCGCCCGCCTTTCGCTGGCCATGCCACTGGAGCTCTCGCTGGAGCCCTTCGCAGCCACCGTTCCCGAGACCGAGCCGCTCGAAGGTACCCTGGCCTGGAACATCGAGCTTGCGACCTTGGGTGACGAGTTGGACCTGGATGAGCACCTCATCAGCGGTAACCCCAAGCTCGATCTGCGCGCGGCCGGAACTCTGGCCGAACCCGAACTCTACGGCAGCCTGACCCTGTCCGATGGGCGCTATGAGAATCTCGAGTACGGCACCTTGATCCAAGACATCTCGCTCAACGCTCAGCTTGAGGGCGACCGCATCGAGCTGACGACGCTTTCGGCCAACGACGGATCCAACGGCCGGCTCTCGGGCGAGGGCAGTATCGCCCTGCGCAACGACGCCGACTCCAACCTGCGTCTGACTCTGAACAGCTTTCGCGCCGCCCAGGGCGACCAGATTTCGGCGCAGCTCTCAGGAGAGGCGACCTTCTCCGGAACACCCCTCGATCACCGGATTGCCGGCAATTTCACGACCGAGAATGTCGAGGTCGACATCGGCCAAGACCTGCCCCCCAGCGTCGTCACCCTGCAAGTGGAGGAGATCAACTTCACAACGCCAGACGGTGCGGGGACCGAGAGCGAAGCAGCGTCGAACGACGATGAGGAGAGCGAAGAGCCAGCCATCGCCAACACCGCGCTCGACGTCACGCTCGAGGTGCCGGGGCGGCTGTTCGTGCGCGGCCGCGGCCTGGACTCAGAGTGGCGGGGGAACTTCACGGTCACCGGGACCGCGGAGGATCCGCGCATCGATGGCCTCTTGGAGCCCGTGCGCGGAGTCTTCAACCTCGGCGGCAAGACCTTCAGGCTGGAGAAGGGGAGCATTCGCTTTCTGCCGGAGCAGAGCGAGCCCTTCCTGGACCTTACTTTGACCTACACGGCGACCGAGCTCACCGCGCGCATCACCATATCCGGCACGGCGGCGGACCCGAAGATCGATCTGAGCTCCGATCCCGAACAGCCGCAGGAGGAGATCATCTCCGCCATTCTCTTCGGTCGAAACACCGGGCAACTCTCCGCCGTCGAGGCGCTACAGGTGGCCGAGGCGGCAGCCACGCTTTCGGGCGGCAGCGGTGCTCTCGACCCGCTCAGCAAGGCGCGCCAGATCCTGCAGCTCGATACCCTCACCGTGACGACGGACGAGGAGGGCCAGCAGCGCCTGGATGCCGGCACCTACATCGCCGACGATCTCTACGTCGGTTTCGAGCAGGGATTGACCGCCGAGTCCGGCGCCGCCAAGGCCGAGTACGAGGTCTTCCCGAACATCTACCTCGAGGGTCGCACCTCGGCCGATTCGACCAGCGACGTGGGCGTGCGCTGGCAGCTCGACTACTGAGCCGCGACTTTGGCTTTGTCCGTCGAATTGCCCAAGAGCTGAAAGGCTTCGAGCGGCGCTTCGCGTCCCTTGGCCTCCAGCGGACCAACCGGCTCCAGGCGGAACTCGCCATCAAGGTGACTGGCGGTCTCGGCGCTGACCATGATCTTGACGGCGTCGTCGCCGGGGATGGTTTTGGCCAGGCCCTCGAGACGCTGGGCGCTGTTCACCGTGTCGCCCACGACGGTGTAGTTCACCCGCCCGGGAAAGCCGATATTGCCGACCAGTGCCGGGCCGCTGTGAATGCCGATGCGAATGCGGACTTCCGGCTCGCCCTGTCTGTGCCGTTCGGCGTTGTCTTCCTCCAGGGCGGCGGCGATGGCCAAGGCGGCGCGGCAGGCGCGCTTCTCCATATCGGCTTGACGCTCCGGTGCGCCCCAGATCGCCATCACCGAGTCGCCGATGTACTTGTCGATGGTGCCACCGGTTTCCTCGATGCAGCGGCCCAGCAGCGCAAAATGCCGATTGAGCAGGGCGGCGACCTCGCTCGCCGACATCTGTTCCGAGTCGCTGGTGAAGCCGACAATGTCGGTGAACATGACGGTGATGCGGCGCTCGTCGGAGGCTACCTCGCCTTCGCCTCTGAGGGCGATCAGGCGGCGGACCAAGGTTTGCGGCACATAGGTTGCGAAGATACGCAATGCGCCGGTCATGGAGTTCATCGAGGCGGAAGCCCGGTCGATCTCGCTGAACAGGCTGTGCGGCAGCGGTTTGACCTCTTTGAGATCGAGTTGCTCGACACGGCCCGCCGCCTCGGCGAAGGCGCGGACCGGACGGCTGAGCAAGCTTGCCAAAAGCACGGAGAGCGCGGCCGAGACCAACAGTACCCCCAGTGCGACATAGGCAAGCAGCTCGAGGCGGTCGATCTGAACGTCGCCTTGCGCCGTCGGCAGATAGAGGCCCACCGTCCAGGCGATCGGCCCGTAGTCGGCGATGTCGACCGTCAAGGCATAGTAGCTGTCGCCGGGCGCTTCGAAGCGATGCACTTCGACTTCCGACGGCAGCAAGGCCGCAATTTCGAGTTCTATCTCCGACTGCGAACGCCAGATCTCCTTAAGCACGGGGTCGGGGAAGTCGGCCAAAAGAGGCAGCGGCTGCTCTTCGCTCAATCCCGGAAATCCAGGGTGCAGCAAAGGGTGCGCCAGCACGAAGTCGCGATCGTAAAGAATGAAGGCGGTAAAGTGCGCCTCGTTTCGCAGCTCGTTCGGCAGGCCGGCGACGAACTGCGAAAGCTCTTCGACGGAAATGACAAAGACCAGCGAACCACGGAACTGGCCAGCCTGCCAGATTGGACGATGGTAGTTCAGCAGCGCGTCCTGCCGCGGCTGGCTATAGAAGAACCTGCCCCAGAAGGGCTCGTACGTTTGGGCGGCTCTCTCCACCACGGCTTGGATCTGCGGCTCGTCGCTCCAGTCGAGGACGGAAACTTCGTCGGGTCCTTCCCGCTGTGTGACGCGCAAGAGCCGTGCATCGGGGGCGATGAAGGCAACGCTCCGTACCTGCGGCAAGACGGCCATGGAAGCCTCGAAACGTTCGGCCATCAGGGGCCAGTCATCGAGCAAATCCGGTCGTCGGTCGAGCATCTCGGCGATGGCCGAGGAGTAGTTGCGGACCGGCTCCAGGTGTGCGGCCAAGGCATCCTTGAGCGTATCGGTGATCAACTGGATGTTTTCGGCCAGCAGCTCCTCCGTGTTGCGCTCTGCGACGCGCAGGCCGACGAACAGCACAGCGCCCGAGGAAAGAAGCGCAACCAGCAGCATGGTCCCTGCCACGATGACGGAAAGGGGCAGGCTCTGTCTACGCAGCTTCAAGAGAGGGTGTCCTCGGCAGTGACGGGTCCGGGTTGATCATAGAACCTTCAAAACCACCGCACTAGACGCCTTTGGCAGTAGAACTAGAGGGCTGCCGACGGGCCGCTTTGAATAACAGCACCGTTTCGTTGTTGTGTAATTTGCGATTCTTTGGTAATATATTAGTGACATTGTTTTTGTGACAATTGTTGGGGCAATTGGCGAACTAACGATGTCGCTTTGATTAGCTTGGGGATTGGGGATCATGATTGGGAAGAGCTTTGCGCTGTTCGGCGCTATGGCGACGGCTGCGCTGATTCTTTGCAGCGGGGGGATTGCTGCAGCGACGCCACTGTCGCCGGCCACCTACGATATCAGCGACTATGGGAACGGCAGCAGACATCACGGCGTGTGGTTTCGCCGTTTTGACAGCACCTCCAGTGTCACGCGTTACAGCTTCAGCCACGGCGAGTTCTCCGTTGACGGCACCTCGGCCACGCTGACCGGCCGTATCACGCAAAAGGACAATGCCGCTCGTGCCTTCGACATCAATCTGTCGTTCTCGAAGGTATCCGATGCGGTGGCGGCCACGCTGACCGGCAAGTGCGAGCAGGGCGGCTGCGACACCTCCGGCTGGCACTACTTCAATCTCGACATGGGTATGTTCACCGGTGTCGGCGACCTGCTCGGCCTCGATCTCAATCTCACGCAGATTCCCTCGGACGGTTCCTATCCCTGGCAGATCGGTTTCGGCGCCAATAGCAAGAACGTCGAGTTCGGCGGCGCCATGTGGTTCGAGTGGGAGGTCAAGCAGAACACCAGCGGTGTGTCCGTCTGCACCTCCTCGCTGAACTGCGGCAACGACTACCACGGCGATTTCAACGTCAACCTTTCGCTGATACCTGGCCATCTTCCCGAGCCGATGTCTCTCAGCTTGATGCTGGCCGGATTGCTGGCTTTGGGCGGCGGCATGGCGACTCGGCTGCGCCGCACCCTTTAAGAGCGGCACCAAAGACCGCTTAAAGGAGGGCCCCTCGACCGACGTCAGGGGCCCTCGGCCTTAAAGAGTCCACAGGCGCCCGTCACACGCGCGACACACTGTGCTAGGATACTCGGCAAGGCAGGCAGGTCGCGGGATTCGGGATCCATGACCACCCACAAAACACTTCATCGACCACAGTACTTGGTAGCAAGCGGCGCTGTGCAGCCGGCCGTTTCAGAAAAGCGCCGACGCGGCAGCCGGCTGCTGGTCAAGCTCGTCGCTGCGGCGGGTACGTTTTGGCTGATTGCCGCGTTTCTCAACTGGAACGCTCTCGTCTTCTAGGGCCTGTCGCGTCGCAGGCTTTCGCAGACACCGCTATCGCCGACATCAGGCGTGAAGCCTTTCACACAAATCCACGGTTCTACGGCTAAAAGCTCACCTGTTTGTGAGGCTGTGTGAGACCCCTCACTGATTCTTTCGTGCTTGGGGCTTACTTGAAAATTATCGGACAACAGACGGCGTCTCGGCGCCTCAATCGAACCCAAGCTCGGCAAGGATAGCGGACAATGTTGACCACCTACGGCACGCGCCTCGAGCACTTCAACGCGGATTACCCTTTCACCGCATCGGCGAAACGGCGGGTCGGCTTCAAGCTGGACGGTTGGTCCAAGGCCTTGATCGACGGCCTGGCGTTTCTCATCGGCTTTCTGCTGCTTGCACCCTGCTTGCTGGTGCTGTTCTCGCCGCTGATCGCCTCGGTGATCAAGTGATTGGCGGCCACAGACTGGTCAAAGCCAGCCGGCCCAAGCCAGCGGAAGGGACGCGCCCCCTCGAAGCGCGCACGTGATGACCTGCGGCCGAGGTGTGCCCTCTGCCGCCGCAAAACAAAACATGAGGAATGGGAATAGTGGATAGCCTGCGCGGCGAAAGCCTCTCGACCAGCAACGCGCGCAGCGTCGAGGTCTACGACTCGGCGCTCAAAGCCTTCAACATCTATCGCGGCGACCCGGTCGCCATCATCGACGAAGCGCTGGAGCAGGATCCGGACTTCGTCTCGGGACACATCCTGCGGGCGCAGGTGCATATCAGCATGTGGGAACGCAGCGTCGTGCCGGAGGTCGAGGCCAGCCTCAGCCACCTCGACGGGCTGCACAACAGCAGCAACCGGCGCGAGCGCGCCCACGTGCGGGCCATCAAGCAATGGGCATCGGGCGACTGGGACGGCATGCGTGGTACGCTCGATCGCCTGTCGGCCGAGCACCCTCGCGACCTGCTGGCACTGCAGATCGGGCATCTGTCGGACTTCTACCACGGCGACCGGGAAAACCTGCGCGGCCGCATCTTGCGCGCCCTGCCGGCCTGGAGCCGCGACGACCAGGGCTACGGCATCCTGCTTGGCATGCTGGCCTTCGGGCAGGAGGAATGCGGCAGCTATGGCCAGGCCGAGGAAACGGGCCGCCACGCGCTGGACATCGACCCGGAGGACTGCTGGGCCCAGCACGCCGTCGCCCACGTCATGGAGATGCAGGGCCGCCAGGCCGAAGGCATTGCCTTCATGGAGAGCCGCCAGGCCAACTGGGCGCAGGAGGACAACGGCTTCGCCTTCCACAACTGGTGGCACACGGCCCTCTATAATCTCGATCAGGGCAACGCGGCGCGCGCGCTGGAGATCTTCGACCGCGGCGTACGTCCGGAGCCGTCCGAGATTCAGCTGATGATGCTCGATGCGGCCGCCTTGCTGTGGCGCATGCATCTGCAGGACCTGGACGTGGGCGAGCGTTGGGAAGAGCTCAGCAAGCTTTACCAGGAGGCCGACGAAGACGGCTTCTATGCCTTCAACGACATGCACGCCATGATGAGCTATGTCGCAACCGGCCGCGGCCGCGCCGCCGCCGCCTTGCTGACGGCTGTCGAGCAGGCGGCAACGGGCGAGGGCACCAATGCCAAGATGACGCGCGAAGTCGGCCTGCCCATCGTCCGCGCCGTCGAGGCCTTCGGCCGCGGCCTCTACGAGGAAAGCGTCGAGCTGCTGATGCCGGTGCGCTACCGCGCCAACATCTTCGGCGGCAGCCACGCGCAGCGCGATATCGTTCACCGCACCTTGATCGAGGCGGCGCTGCGCGGCGGCCTGACCGACCTCGCCCAGGCGCTGATCAACGAGCGCACCGCGCTCAAGCCCCACTGCCCCTTCAGCTGGCGCCTGCATCAGCGGGCCCAAGCGTAACGCTCTTGCGGAGGCCGCTCCGCTCATCCCATCGGCTGGCCGAAATTGGGGGTCGGCAGCCAGACGTCGCCCCGTAACGCACAGCAGCGTTACGGGGCGATGTTTGCCCGGCTCACTCGTGCGGCAAGGGTTGGAAGGCCGCGGCCTCGCTGCGAATGCCCTGCAGAGTCAAGGCGTCGAAGTAGGCGGCGATCTGGCGGCAGGTGGGTGCGATATAGTTCTTGTCGCTCGCTTCCGTGGCGGTCCGCAAGGCGACGAGGCACCAGTACATCGCCGTCGAGAGATCTCGTGCCGTCCCGCGACCGTTGGCGTACATCAGCGCGAGATTGGTGGCTGCCTTGTAGTGGCCGCGCTCCGCCGCATAGCGATAGAGCGACAGAGCTTCCGCGGGGTCGACTTGGGCGCCTGGTTCTCGGCCTTCCCGCAAGACGGCGAGCTTAAAGCCGCAGCCCAGGCGGGCGTCATTCTGGCATTTGACGTAGTAGGTGATCGCCTTGGGAATGTCCCGCGCGGCCTGACAGTTGTCGACGCCCGGCTGTGTCGTAAAGCAGGTGCCGAAGCGGTAGCGATCGCCCATGATTTCGTTTGAGTGACCGTGGCCGGTCGCCGCTGCGTACTGCTCGAGCCAATAGTAGTACTGTTCCCAGTCCGCCTCCGGCCCGGCAGTCGATGGCATGTAGGAGTCGGCGAGCAGCTTCCAGGCATGCTCGTAGCCCGGGCCGATGACGCTTTCGAGGTGCGCCCGGCCTCTGGGGAGATCCCGGTAGGCCTCTTGCGTCACCATCAGGTTGCCGAGCACGTAGCGGCAGTACCGGCAATCCTCTTCGGCGCCCAGCGCGGCGAAGCGATAGGCCATTTCGTGGTTTTGCGGGATGCCGCGTTTGCTGTTGAAGAACTGCCCGGTCAGATAGCTGTAGTCCAGGTCCATCCCGAGTTCGCCGGCCTTGAAATAGAACTCCAGCGCGCGTTCGGGGTCAGCCTCGGGGTTGTCTTCGTCCCAATAGTATTCATACCAGTTGCGCGCGATGGTCGGCCCTTCTTCGTCGTTCGGCGTCAGCGCCGAGGCTCTGGTCAGGAGCTGCTTCGCCGTGGCGAAATCGTTCCCGCCGTCCTCCGGCATGAAATAGCTGACCGCGAGATTGGCCATTGCCTTGGGGTGGTCCAGATCGACCGCGACGCGCCACAGCGCCCGCGCCCGTGGCCAGTTCGGGCTGAGCGCCCAGGTGGGTCCCCAAGGCCCGGTCATATCGCTCTCCGAGAAGGCATAGAGGACGGCCAGCGTGTTGTAGACGCGGCGTTTGATGTCGGAATGGTACTCGATGGCCGGGTTGTTGACTGCGGCGACGAACCAGCGATAGGCCTCCCAACGGTTCTTCTCCAGGAACAGCCCGTTGTAGTACCGAAAGCCCAAGGTGCTCTGGGCTTCGATGTAGCCGCGCTCCGCCGCCTCCAGCATCAGACGATGGCCTTCGCTGTGGCGTGGTGTGCCCTGCTCGGCCTCGGTCGTCATGATCTCTGCCGCGCGATAGAGGGCGCGCGGCACGCCGGCGGCGACCAAGGGCTCCAGGTAGGCCAAGGCCCGCTCCGGGTCCTTCGGTGCGAAGCGGTCCAGCCAATAGAGCTCCGCCAGGCGGTAGTGGCCCTCGACGAAGCCAAGCGCCACCGCATGCTCGAGCTGGGCGCGTGCCGCATCCACGTCGGGCTCGTCGCCCAGGCCCCCGAGCAGGATATCCGCGTAGTACAATGCGGCCCGCCCATCTCCCAGCTCCGATCCCCGCCGTGCATAGGCTGTCGCCCGGGCCTTGTCGGCCGTCATGCCGATGCCGTTGGCGGCGAAAAAGGCAGCGTGTGTCTGGGCAAAGGGATGGCCGGCGTCCGCCAAGGCCAGCAAGGTGTCGATGGCATCTTGCGGGATGGCTTGTCCCAGCCGCTGCGCCTCGGCCTTGGCGATCATCGCGCGAAAATAGGCGGCCGTGGGCTCATCATCGGCCATGGACTGATCGAGAAGCGCCAGTGCCGCCTCTCGATCGGGGGCGGTGCCGAAGCCCCAGTAAAGGCACCAGGCGTAGAGCGGAATGGCCGTCGGCACACCGTAATCCACACTCTCGCCCAGGCGCCGCAGAATGTCTTCAGGTGACGGCGCGTCGGCGAAGCCGGTCATGGCCGCATCGAAGTCTAAAGCTGCGAGCGTATAGTGAGCCAAGGGCTCCTTCGCTGCCGCTGCTTCCTCGATCAGCGCCCGGCCTTGAGGACGGTCGAGCGTGGTCCCGATACCGCCGATATGCGAGATGCCCAGCAGGGTCGTGCCGGCGACGACGCCCAGCCGATGCGCCCGCCGGTAGTCGGCCACCGCAGCCTCGAGATCCTCCGCCGTGCCCATGCCCTGCTGATGGGCCAGGCCGCGCAAGACCAACGCGATGTCGGAGCCGTCATCGATGGCTTGGGTGAGGGTCTGCCAAGCCTCGGAGTTCCTCTCCCGCGGCTCGGCCATGACCACAAGGCTATAGAAGCTGTGGAAGGCCAGGGCGTCGGGATGGCCTTGTTCGGCCGCCCTCGCCAGTTCCGCCATGCCCTTTTCGAAGTCGCCGTCGCCGACTTCGCCGCGCAGACGGGCAAGGCCGAGCGTGAAAAGGGCGTCCGTATCGCCGGCCAGCGCAGCGATCTCCAGGCGGGCCAGGTCACCCTGATCGATCAGCGGCACGAGCAAGCCATAGAGAACGGAGGAGAACGGAAGCCAGACGACCGTTTCGCTGTGCGGACCTGCGCCGTCGAGCGTCGACAAGCCCTTGAAGGCCGAACGCTCGCGGCTTGCTTCGTCGGCCGAGTCGACGACGGCCTGCGCCGGCGCAAACGCCAAAGCGGTGCCAAGGAAAAAGACCCCCAAGAGAAGGGCCCTGATCAAGACCTTCATGTGCAACAGCCCGTCATTCATCCCCTGGGCGCAGTATAGCATCGATTGCGGTTTAGGACTGTGGCAAATCGACTATGAATGCTGGGCATGTTTCGCGCTTACGCGTGTCTCGCCGTCTCGTTTCCGCGCTCCCAGAGGCGCCAGGCGACCCAGAGGTTGATCAGCACGAAGAGCGGGACCCCGATCATCGGCGCGATCGACATGGGATAGGTCATGATCGCCCGCGCGTCGGGCTGTGCCGTAAAGAGCTGCAGCGGTCCTGGCAGTCCGAGCTGAATGAGAATGGGCGCCGAGGGCACGATGATCAGTGCGCCGATCAGGTTCCAGAGCAGGAAGCCCCGCTCGCCCATTCGTCCGCGCCGCAGCCGTTCGGCAACCCAGAGGGCGGAGAGACCGAACAGCAGGTCCGGCACGCCCACGAGATACTCGAAGTAGGCCGGAAACTCGCCGATGGCCGTCTTGTAGGCAGTGCCCAGCGCGCCGATGCGCAGCCCATGAAACCAGGCGAACCAGTGGAGCGGCGTGCGGTCGACGACCTCTCGCGCCAGCTGCCGCAGCGACCCGAAGAGAAGGAGCGGCACCAACGCCACGGCAACGGTAACTAGCTGCAGCCAGAAGCCCGGATAGAGCCGCAGGACGTCCTCGCGCAGATACACTCCCTCGGCGCCCAGCACGCTGGTGATGACGGCATAGGCGGCAAGCCACGCGACGTAGAGGATGACCGGCCAGGCCGCGCGAAGCTGTTCGGAGAGCCGCGCACCGCGCACCGCGAGCGCCAGGAGGAAACCCAGCTCGACCGCGACGAGAATCGGAGTCAGCGACATCGGATGCTCCCAATCGTTGCTCCGCGGCTCACCAGCTCTCGGCGAAGGGGCGGATGACCAGATCGAAGCTCCAGGTCGAGCGGCTCTGGTGCGCCAGGTGATAGACCTCCTCGGCGATATCCGCCGGCTGGGCGAAGTAGCCCTCTCGCGCGTGCGGCCAGTCGGCCGGCGGCTGCAGCCAGTCGGCCCGTTCCTTCTCGTGATCGAGCCAGGTGACGTCGATGGCGGCGTCGATGGTGACATAGCCGACGTGGATGCCCTTGGGCCCAAGGTCGCGGGCCAAGGCTTCGGCCAAGACACGCTGGGCCGCCTTGGTGGGCGCGAAGAGGGCGTACTTGGGCACGCCGCGGTGGGAGGCGGTGTTGCCGGTCACCATGATCGCGCCCTGGCCGGTTTCGATCATGTCCGGCGCCAGGGCGCGGGCGAGATAGAGCAGGGCCGTGGTGTTGACCCGGAAGTTCCGCTCCAGGTCGCTTGGATCCGCGTCGAGGAAAGTATCGAAAGTGTGGGCGACCGCGTTGTGCACCAACACGGAGGGTGCGCCCATCTCGCGCTTCACCCGCGCCAGGGTCTTCAGCAGGGCGTCGAGATCGCCGACGTCGCAGACGTAGGCCTTGGACCCGGGGATCTTCTCTTCAAGGGCTTTGAGCCGTTGAGCGTTGCGGGCAATCATCGCCACCCGGTAGCCGCCGGCCGTGAAGCGGCGGGCGAGGGCGGCGCCGGTCGAGTCGCCGACGCCGGTGATCAGGGCGACGGGCTGACCATTGTCTTGCGGTTCCATGATCAAGCCGCCTTGCGCTTGGGTCCATAGGGCGCGCCGTACTTGGCGTCGGCCTGGCCGGCCTTCAGCACCTCGTGCAGACCCTCATCGACTTCGTAGGTTCGCACCCACTCCTCGTCGCCGGCTTGCATCAGCAGGCTGGAGTGCGGCGACTTGGCGCGCCGGCGATAGCGCACCAGGGCCATGCGGCAGGCCTGGCCGCCGAAGTCGTAGGCGTGGTCGCTTTCGCCCTCGGGCACGAAGCGGGCGCGATAGAGCTTCCAATACTGGCCGTCGTGCGCGTAGATCGAGAAGCTCAGCTCATGGGTGTCGTACTGCCAGTGCCAGGTTTCGCTATCGTAGATCTTGCGCCAGTCGCGGAGCTGGCTGCCGTCCGTGAAGCTCACGCCGCGAACGGCCCATTGCAGGGTGTCGGTCATCGTGATTGCTCCTGTCAGCCCGCCTTCTGCAGCAGGCTCTCGGTCAGCGGCGCATAGCCGCGCGTTGCCAAGGTCCGGCCGATTTGGCGGAAGTAATCCTCGTCGCCCTCGATGCCGACGGCATCGACCAGGCGATTGACGTAGTTGAAGAGGGCGACGACGTTGGTCGCGTCCTCGATGGACTGCTCGTCCCAGCCAGCTTCTTTCAGCGAGTCGATGTCGCTTTCAGCGATGGCGCCGGGGGTCTTGGTCAGTTTGCCGGCGAAGGCGAGGAGGGCGAGCAACTTGCCGTCCAGCGCGCTGGCATCGAGGCCGCCGCTCTCCAGCGACTCGATGGTGGCGAGGTCCACGTCCATCGCAAGAAGGGTCGCCTTGTGGGCGCCGAGGCAGAAGGCGCAGCCGTTCAGCCGCGAGACGTGGGTGGCGATCATCTCGCGTTCCGCTGCGCTCAATGCCGAAGGGCCGGTCATCACGCTCTCGATGAACTGCATCAGCGGGGCGTAGCGTGCCGGGGCGCGCAGAAAGACATCGGCGACCCCGCGGTAGTCCTTGGCGTAGCTCAGGTGCGGCATTCGATTTCTCATTTCAGAGCGATTGCTATGAAATAAGCCAAAAAATTAGTCCAGCAGCGAGACGGCGGTGCGGATGTGGCGCCGGACATAGGCCTTGTCGCAGCCGGAGCGCAGCAGGAGCGCCAGGCTGTAGACGGTGGTCGTCAGGAACTCGGCCAAGGCACCGACATCGCGCTCCACAGCGAGCTCGCCGCTCTGCTGCGCTTCGGTCAGCTTGGCGCGGAAGCCCTTGCGCAGCTGCGCCATGTTAGCATGAACCTTGCTGGCGGCCGCCGGGTCCTCCGAGGCCAGCTCGACGGCGGTGTTGCACATCAGGCAGCCGATCGGCCCACAGCGTGTCTTGCCGATGTTGAGCAGGTGCTCGTAGGTCTTGGTGATGACGTCCGTCAGCGGACCCGGCTGCTTCAACTGCGCCAGGATCTCGGCCGTCACCGTGTCGCGGTAGCGGTCCAGCGCCGCCAAGAACAGGCCGTGCTTGTTCTCGAAGACGCCGTAGAGGCCGTAGTAGTTGACGCCCGTTGCCTCCACCAGATCGCGGATCGAGGTGTCGTGATAGCCCTTGGTCCAGAACTGGCGCATCGCCTTGTCCAGGGCTTCCTCGGGTTCGAACTCGCGGGGTCGGGCCATCTTTGAATTCCATATCGAATGCTATGGAATAGCTGGGCACGCCAGGCGCGGCGTTCAAGAGGCCGGTTGTCGATGCGACGGAAAAGCCGGAAAGCCCTTATCGCTTAGCCCCGGGCCTCACGCGCCTGCGCGATCAGCTTCGGCAGCCGCCAGATCACGATGATCGACAGCAGCGATGCGATGATGATGTAGATGACCGGCGCGTTTTGATCGCCGGTGCGGGCAACCAGATAGGTTGCCACCATGGCTGTCGTCCCACCGAAGACAGCCATGCAGATGTTGTAGCCAAGCGCCACGGTGCTGACCCGCAACGTGGGCGGCGCCATCGAGGTGAGGGCGGTGACGGAGAGGGCCCAGGCAACGCCATTGCAAAGCGCCAGGCCGAGCTGGCCGAGAAAGATGAGGGCGAGCGAGTGCTCATGCATCAGGCTCCACAGCGGCGCGGAAAAGAGCACTGAAGCGACGGCTGCCGTCAGAAAGACGGCGCGCAGGCTGAAGCGGTCCGCGAGCCAGCCATAGAGCGGGACAGCGAGCGCCATGACCAAGAGGTTCAAGGTTGTGATCTCCAGAGCGAGGGCGCTGGAGATGTGCATGTCGCTCTTCAGGTAAGAGGCGGCGTAGACGAAGATCATGAAATAGATCACCGCCCCCGGCAGCATCAGGACCACCATCTGAACGACGGTACGCCAATGATGCGTCAGCGCGACGATCGCGGGCGACGGGCCGGAGCGGTCGACCTCGCTCATCACCGGCGACTCTTTCAGATGTCGGCGAAGGATTGCGCTGAAGACCGCGACGACCGCCCCGAACAGGAACGGCACCCTCCAGCCCCAGTCCGCCATCTGCTCATCGCTGAAAACCGAAGACAGCGCCGCCGGGACGGCCGCCCCCAGCACGCATCCCATCAGCATCGCAAAGGGTATGAAGCTGCCAATGAGCGCGCGCCGTTTTGCGGTTGCCTGTTCGGCGACCAGAACGCCCGAAGCCGTGTATTCGCCGGACACGGAGATCCCCTGCAGGATGCGGATCAGGACCAGGAGGATCGCGGCATAGATCCCGATCTGGTCATAGGTCGGCAGGCAGGCCGTGGCGAGCGAGCCCGCGCCCATGATCAGGACGGAGAGGATCAGGGCCGGCTTGCGCCCGATGCGATCGCCAATGTGGCCGAAGATGAAGCAGCCGATGGCCCTTGCCCCATATCCGATCGCCAAGACGGCGAAGGCGGAGAGCGTCGCCGCCAAGGGGTCATCCGAGGGAAAGAACACCTGACCAATGATCGGTGCCAGAAATCCGTAGACCGTAAAGTCGTACCATTCCAGTACGTTTCCGCTGGTCGCGGCCACCACCGATCGCGGCGTCAGCTTGCTTGCTTGCACCGGCTCAAACTCCCCAATCCGCGAACGGGATACTCACTTGCGGCATAGCCTTAAGCTAGCAGGCTGTTGCGCTGCTGGGCCATAAATGCGCGCGCCTTCATCGAGGTGATCGAGGCCCGGCGCGTCAACCTGTTGTCCGACTGAGGGTCAGAGCCCGTCTATCGTAAGGGCGCGGTCGAGCGGGCCTATCTCCAAGGACATCGCAAGTCGATTTCACTGGCGGAAATAGACGATCATCTTGAGATGACGGTGCTCGTCCACCGTCAGCATCTGATGGCTGAAGCTGTGGTGTGTGCCGTCGTCAGCGCGCACCACACTGACGCCCCAGCCATAGCGTTCCATGCCCGGCTGCTCCATCCAGCGCCGAAAATCGGGCGACACTTTCTTCGAGTCTTCGATCAGCCAAAGCATGGCGGGGTCGTCCGGCGCGGCGGCCAGATCGCAGCGGAACTGCGCCAGCATTTGGGGGGCGTCCTCGCGCCACGCCGGTAAGCGGCGGCGCAAGTCCGGATCGGCAAAGACCATGCGGATCATGTTGCGGTCTACCTGCGCCCGACCGGAGAAGTCGAACAGTTCATCGGCCGCCGCATTCCAGGCGATGACATCCCACCGTAGGTTCAAGACATAGGCGGGTCGCGCCGTCAGATCATCGAGCAACTGCTGGATGAGAGGGCCGACCGAAGGCCATTGACGCGCTTCCGGAGGGGGCGGTCGCCGGTGGGCCAGCAGGAAGAGATGACTGCACTCGGCGTCATCGAGCTTCAGAGCCTTGGAGACTTTGAGGAGAAAGCTCTCCGAGACCTGGATATCGCGGCCCTGCTCAAACCATGTGTACCAGGTGAGCCCGACGCCGGCGAGCGCGGCCACTTCCTCGCGCCGGAGGCCCGGCGTGCGGCGCCCGCCAGTGGTGGGCAGCCCGACATCGGCGGGGGCGAGCTTCTTCCGATGGTGCGTGACGAAGTCGGCAAGATCGCTTCGTGCGCGCGCGAGGCTGCGACCAGACAAGACTATCGCTCCTGGTAACAGGATAATTTCTTACATTGTAACAGGAATAGTCTGCTCGGATTGTGCGCCTCCGACAAGGAGGCGACATGACGGTTCAGTGCGATACAGCGACTTCGAACCCAGAAGGGACGTTCCAGACCAAAGCGCCATCGCCAGCCAAGGCAGGCGCGCGCGAATGGCTCGGGCTGGCGCTGCTGGCCTTGCCGACCGTTTTGCTTGGCCTCGACCTGACGCTGCTTCATCTGGCCTTGCCGGCACTCGCCGCCGATCTGCGCCCGACGAGCACCGAGGCGCTGTGGATCATGGACGCCTATGGTTTCATGATCGCGGGGTTTCTGATCACCATGGGCACGCTGGGGGATCGGATCGGGCGGCGTAAGCTCCTGATGATCGGTGCCGCTGCGTTCGCGGTCGCCTCCGTCTGTGCCGCCTTTTCGACCAGCCCTGCCATGTTGATTGCGGCGCGGGCCGCGCTCGGTGTTGCAGGCGCAACGCTGATGCCCTCGACCCTTGCGCTGATCAGCAATCTCTTTGCCGATCCGGGTCAGCGCGCGCTCGGCTTCGGCGTGTGGGCGACCATGTTTGCGCTGGGCATGGCGATGGGACCGGTCGTGGGCGGGGCGCTGCTCGAGCATTTCTGGTGGGGCGCCGCCTTCCTTCTCGCAGTCCCTATCGTCGGTCTTTTGCTTGTGCTCGCTCCCGTTGTCCTTCCCGAGTACCGCGCACCGGACAGCGGGCGTATCGACCTCTTAAGCGTGGCGCTCTCGCTCGCCGCCATGCTGCCGGTGATCTATGGCATCAAGCAGATCGCCAAGTACGGCTTCGTTCCCGCTGCCATCGCTGCCATCCTGATAGGGGTCTGCTTCGCCGTGCTCTTCGTTCGGCGCCAGAGACGGCTTTCCGATCCGCTGCTCGACATGAGCCTGTTCGGCAACAGAGCCTTTTCCGCCGCTTTGATCGTGCTGCTCTTCGGGCTGATTGCGGTCGGCGGAACCATGTTGCTGGTCACGCAATATCTGCAACTGGTGGCCGGCTTTTCGCCTTTGGTCGCCGGCCTTTGGATGGGACCGCCTGCGCTGGCCATGGTCGCAGCCGGTGTCGGGGCGCCACTTATCGCGCGGCGCATCCGCCCCGGCTTCGTGGTGGCGGGGGCGTTGGCCTTGTCGGTCGTCGGCTATCTGATGCTCACCCAACTGGGCAACGACAAAGCAGCCGTCGCCTTGGTCGTCGCCGGTTTTTCGCTTGCCTATCTCGGCCTTGGCACCATCGCCGCGCTCGGCACCGGTCTGGTGGTCGGAGCTGCGCCGCCAGAGAAGGCCGGGTCGGCCTCTGCGATGTCGGAGACGGTTCAGGATCTCGGGGTCTCGCTCGGCATCGCCATTCTGGGCAGTCTCGCCACGGCTATCTATCGTCGCCAGATGTTCGATCGTGTGCCCGATAACCTGGCCGATGACACGCGTGAAGCGGTCAGCGACAGCCTATGGGCGGCGTCTGCCGTATCATCCGACTTGCCAACTGGGCTGATCGAGCAAGCACAGATCGCTTTCATAGCGGGCTTCAACAGCGCGGCCGTCTTTAGCGCAGTTAGCGTCACTGTGCTCGTCGTCCTTGCGGCCGTAGCGCTGCGGCATGTCGGCACGATCGGACAGTCCGACGAAAGGTCATGAGCCGGCGTCTCTGCAAGGCATGCGAGCGGTTCAATTGACTCGGTCAAAGAGGCTGTTATCATTTTATTACGCGGATAGATTATTCGTAGCAACTAAGCTTCATCGAGCTGTAAATCATAAAAATGATAAGTCGCGATTGGATCTGCCTTCCATAGCGACCCAGAGGAGGAAAGCGGCAAGGTCCGCCATGACAGGGACGACGCAGAACGACGCGCGACTGATCGAACCGGACGAGTTGCCGATCTGGGTGCCTGGCAAGGTTCTGTGCGAGAGTAAGGGGCTGGGTTGGAAGGACGTGGCTCAGCGCACCTATCGCTACCACGGCCAGGACGTTGAAATCCCGCCCATGAACACCTTCATGATCGTGCAGTACCGCAAGGGCGATACGCCGATGGACAGGCAGTTCGATGGCCGCTGGACGCGGACGCAATGTGGGCCGGGGCACTTCTCGCTGCTATCGCATTCCATGCAGTCGCATTGGAACTGGACGGAAGGGCTGGTCGTCTCGCACCTCTACCTGACCGATGCGCTGATGACCCGGGTGGCGCGCGACATTCGAGGCAAGGATGTCGCGCGGGTCAGCCTGCACGATGTCCTGCAAGGCAGCGATCCGGTGATCAGTCACATCGCCGACCAACTGACCATGGAGGCGGCCGGCGGAGGCCCGGCGGGCGAGCTTTATGCCGAGGCGTTGTCGGTGCAATTGGCCGTTCACCTTCTGCGCAACTATGCGTCTATCGAAGGTCGGAAAGGGAGCGGCCCGGCAGGACTGTCGCAGCGTCAACTCGCCTTGCTGGAAGAGTACATCGATGCGCGCCTGCACGAGCCGCTGTCGCTCGATCAGCTGGCAGGCGTGCTGCACCTGGGCGTCTGGACATTCAATCGGCGACTGCGCGAAAGCGTCGGGCTGCCCGGGTATGCCTTCGTTCAACGCAAACGGATGGAACGGGCCTGCGCAATGCTGCGAGAGCCCGGCCGCGCGCTGAAAGATATTGCTGCCGCCTGCGGCTTTACCGATCAGGCGCATATGACCCGCAGCTTCCGCAAAGCGATGGGTGTCACCCCCGGACAGTACCGCAGCGCGCTCTGACCTGCGCCGGGCTTTGCCCGGATCGTTCAAAACTTCCCAAGCGATCTTACAAGACCGGCGCATCCGCTGGCTGCCACGGTGTCCGCAGTATTGCCGGAGCAGGGGCGTGCGCCCCAACCGGACACATAAAGAGCCGTCGTGAAAGACGGACCGCAGACACAGTGGAGGATAACATGCCAGACGTACAAACGACCGCCGATGCGGCGGCACGGAATCCTATACCCAAACAACTGGATGCCCTGGTGATCGGGGCAGGCGTCGCCGGACTCTATCAGCTTCACCAGCTGCGCGAGATGGGCTTGCGGGCCCATGCCTGCGATACGGCAAGCGATGTCGGAGGCACCTGGTATTGGAACCGCTATCCTGGCGCCAAGTTCGATAGCGAAGCCTACATCTACCAGTACCTTTTCGACGAAAAGCTCTACAAAGACTGGACCTGGAGCGAGCGCTTCCCCAGCCAGCCGGAGATCGAACGCTGGCTGCACTACATTGCGGACACGTTGGATCTGCGTGGCGACATGTCTTTCTCGACCACTGTCACCAAGGCGGACTACGACGAAACCACCGGACGTTGGCGGGTTGAAACCGACCAAGGCGATGTCGTCGATACCCAGTTCCTGATCGGTTGCACCGGTATGCTCTCGGCGCCGCTGGAAGATCGCTTCCCGGGCCAATCGACCTTCAAGGGGCAAATCGCCCATACGGGCCGCTACCCCAAGGGCGGACTGGATATCGAGGGCAAGCGGGTCGGCGTGATCGGCATCGGCGCCACCGGCATTCAGGTCATTCAGACCATCGCATCGCAGGTGGAGCAGCTGACCGTCTTTGCCCGCACGCCGCAATTCGTGCTGCCGATGAAAAACCCGAAGTACGGGCCCGACGAGGCAAGCTGGTATAAGGGACGCTTCGATGAATTGAAGACGAACCTGCCGCGCACCTTCACCGGCTTCGAGTACGATTTCGAGAACACCTGGGCAGAGCTGACGCCCGAGCAGCGCCTCGCGGTTCTGGAGGACATCCATGCCGACGGCTCGCTGAAGCTGTGGCTTGCGTCCTTCGCCGAGATGTTCTTCGACGAGGAGGTCAGCGCCGAGATCTCGGAATTCGTGCGCCAGAAGATGATCGCGCGCCTCAAGGACCCGAAGCTGATCGACATTCTGGTGCCCAAGCCCGGCGAGTACGGCTTTGGCACTCACCGCGTGCCGCTGGAGACGGACTATCTGGAAGCCTATCTTCGCGACAATGTCGAAGCGGTGAGCGTCCGCGACAATCCGATTGCCGAAATCGTGCCCGAAGGCGTGAAGCTGGCCGACGGAACGGTCTATGATCTCGACGTCATCATCATGGCGGTGGGTTTCGATGCGGGCTCAGGCGCGCTGGCCCGGATCGACATCACGGGTCGCGATGGCCTGAACCTTGCCGAAGAGTGGCGCAAGGACATCCGCACCACGCTGGGACTGCAGAAATACGGCTTTCCCAATCTGTTCATGACGGGCGCGCCCCTGGCGCCTTCGGCCGCGCTTTGCAACATGACCACCTGCCTGCAACAGCAGACCGAGTGGATCGCACGTTGCATCGGCGATCTGCGCGAGAGCGGCCATGACGTGATCGAGCCCACCGAGACGGGCGAGGAGGCTTGGGTCAGTCACCACGACGAGACGGCGAACGCCACGCTGATCGCCAAGACCAATTCCTGGTACACCGGCTCGAATGTCGAGGGCAAGCCGCGGCGGGTGCTCTCATATACCGGCGGAGTCGGCACCTATCGCGGTAAATGCGATGAGGAGGCCAAGGGCGGCTACCCGCTCTTTGCCATGAGCAAGATCGCCGTGCCGCAAGAGGCCTGAGCGCTCTCAAACCCCGCTGACCTGTCCCGGCATGACCTGGGACAGGTCTCCCTGCGGCTCGATAACAGGGAGGACACGATGAGCCATCACTTCAATGCAGACGCTATCCTGGACAATGTCGTCACATCCAGCCCGCGCGTGCCGGGCGTCGTCGCGATGGTCACCGACAGAGAGAAGAACATCTATGAAGGCGCGGCCGGTCTGCGCCGGATGGATGGCGATGTGGCGATGACCACCGACGATGCCTTCGCCATCTTCTCGACCACCAAGGCGATCACCGGCACAGCCGTCTTGCAGCTGGTCGAAGAGGGCCAGCTCGATCTCGATGCACCGGCCAAGACCTATGCGCCCGATATCGGCAAGCTGCAGGTGATCGAGGGGTTTGAAGCGAACGGCGACCCGAAGCTCCGCGCGCCCAAGCGCGAGATCACGACGCGGATGCTGATGCTCCACACCGCTGGGCTCGGCTACGACTTTTTCAGCGAAACCTATAACCGTCTCGCCCAGGAAAAGGGTCAACCCAGCGTCATCACGGCGTCGAAGGCGGCGCTGATGACACCCTTGCTGTTCGACCCCGACGAAAGCTGGGAATACGGCAGCAATATCGACTGGTGCGGGCAGGTTGTGGAAGGAATCGCCAACCGGCGCCTGGGCGAGGTGTTCCAGTCGCGTATCTTCGAGCCTCTGGGCATGACGAACACGACGTTCGAACTGAACGACGCGCTTCGCCAGAACCTGGCAGGCATGCATGCGCGCGGCGAGGATGGCGGGCTCACGCCGATGGACTTCGAGCTCCCGGACAAACCCGAGGTCCATATGGGCGGCCACGGTCTCTATGGCACGGTCGGCGACTACATGCGGTTCATCCGCATGTGGCTGAATGACGGGGCCGGAGAGAATGGCCCTGTGCTCAAGCCAGAGACCGTTGAGATGGCGGCACGGAACCAGTTGGGAGAGCGCAAGATCACGCCGTTCAAGAGTGCGATCCCGTCGCTTTCGAATGATGCGGAGTTCTTCCCCGACCAGTCGAAATCCTGGTCTTTCACGTTCATGGTCAACGACGAGCAGGCGCCGACGGGCAGACCTGCGGGTGCCATCGGCTGGGCGGGTCTCGCCAACCTGTTTTATTGGATTGATCGACAGAACGGGTTCGGCGGCTTCTGGGCAACGCAGATCCTGCCCTTTGGCGACGCCGTCTCCTTCACGGGATACCTGGACATGGAAACTGCATTCTACGCTTCGCTGCGCAGCGTGAAGGCCGCTTGAGCGAGGCGGATGGCTTGCCGAGCCGAAGCAGCGAGGTGTTCGCCTCCGCTTCTTCGAAGCTACGGCGCGACAGCCTTCTCGCTCATCTCGCTTCGCTCGATAAGCTGCGAAGGCTGGCGGACCCGACAGGATTCGAACCTGTGACCTCTGCCTTCGGAGGATTTAATAGCACCTATCCGAAACATACGATAGAGCACGTCTTTGTGCGATAAAGCGCTGAAAGATATTGCCTTTCTGGATCGCTCCACCGAAGTCTCTATCCGAACGCAGGTCGCGATTTCCGCCCTACTGCTTACGCAGTGCTTACGCGGGACCGGCCGGAAAGGTGCGACTTCCCATGCCGAAACTCACCAAGCGCGTCGTGGACGCGGCCGAAGTCCGAAAAAAGGACTACGTCATCTGGGATGACGAACTGCCCGGCTTTGGGCTGCGCGTCTTCAAGTCAGGAAAGCGCAGCTATGTTCTCCAGTATCGGGCTGCCGGTCGATCGCGCCGCTATAGTATCGGTCTTCATGGCATCTGGACGCCGGACACAGCGCGGAAGGAAGCAAGAGTCCAACTCGGCAAGATCGCACAAGGCGAGAACCCAACCGAAGCCAGGCAGGCTGACCGCAACGCGATGACGGTCAGTGAACTTGCCGAACGCTATATCGAGGCGATGGACGCTGGCCTCATCATGGGCAAAGGCGGTCGCCCCAAGCGACCATCGACGATCTACGTGAACAAGGGCCAACTGCGTGGTCATATCATACCTCTCATAGGACAGCGCCGCGTTCAGGACCTGACCAAGGCCGATGTGACGAAAATGATGAACGACGTCATCGCCGGGAAGACGAAGGCGGTGAAGAAAACGAAGAAGCGGGGCAAATCCATCTTGCGCGGCGGCCGAGGCACGGCCAGCAAATGTGTAGGTCTCACCGGCTCAATGCTCACCTTTGCCATCAGCATGGGGATCATCGAGCACAATGTCGCTCACGGGATAAGAAAGCCCAAGGACCAAGTGCGAGATCGCAGGCTGAGCGAGGACGAGTTTCGCGAACTTGGACGCATGCTGAAGGAAGCGGAGAACGACCCAGACCTGGCATGGACTGTCGGGATCACCCGCCTATTGGCTCTAACAGGCTGCCGTCGCGGCGAAGTCATTTCGCTGAAATGGAGCGAAGTCGACTTCGAGAATAGCTGCCTGCGCTTGGAAGACTCAAAAGAAGGCGCCTCGGTCCGACTGATTGGGCTACCGGCCATCGAATTGCTGGAAACGCTCCGCGCGACAGCGACGAGCGATTTCGTCTTTCCTGGCAAGCGTGGGGCGGACACCTATGGCGGCCTGCCCAGGCAATGGCGGAAGATGTTCGGTGACTCCGAGCTTTCGGATTTCACCGCACACGTTCTGAGACACAGCTTCGCCAGCATCGCAAACGATCTCGGGTTCACCGAGAGCACGATCGCCACGCTGCTCGGCCATGCGACCCACTCGATCACGAGCAAGTATATCCACTCCCTCGATAGTGTACTCGTCATGGCTGCCGACACCGTGGCTGGATACATCCAAGGACTGCTCGACGGCGCCCAGTTCGAACGCACTGCATATGCGCTGGATAGAAATTCTCGCAGGGAAGCGATTGATGAAATGATCAACCGATCAGCCTAAAAATCGAACCAGAAATCGCACACCTTTTCCAATCCAGCGTGTCTCAACGTCGCTCGTTGGAGCCGTTTACATGAAGCATCGAAAATCAAAGACTTGATCGACCAACTCTGGGTTTTGCTGGATTATCTCTGCAAAGCGTCCTGAGTAAACCATCGTAACCGGTAGCTTCTTGTAGAGGGTGTTGTTGTTCCAATCCATTTTTGTTAGCGCAAGGACCCCGCTTACAGTTTCATGCCAACCCCCATCACCTGAGAAACGGCGCAACAAGAGCGGCGAGGGCGTAGGCTTCAGAGCACCCTCCTTATAGACGTTGTAGCGCGGGTTTTGCAGTTGAACGCCAACGACACTGCCTTGCGACCAGGCAAGGGCCTCAGATGGCGAGACTGGGACGTAAGTGCCTCGTTCGACAGGGTAATTGTAAGGTTTGGGTTTCTCGGCAGGATTGCCGTACTGTGCCGACTTTCCGGAGGTGTATCGTAGACCTGTCCAGTCGGTGGATTGGACAATCTGCACCAGTTCGACCTCCGTACCCTCATTGAAGCTATCGAGCGCCGCTTCAATCTCCTCCTCTTTGAACTCGGTGTTCTTGTGGATCGTAATTTTCTTGGGTGTCCTACCGACATGGCCCGCCTGATAGACATGCAGGCTCTTCGCCAGAACCGACTGCATCTCGAAATACGAAAGATACGGATTGTGACGGCGATCCTCAGTGAACTCCTTAGCGTCGTAGGCTACAAATTGAAATCCCGTCCCATCAGGATCAAACACCTGGCTGCAGCAGGTCGTGTATTCTTGGCCGCTGCCATCATTTTTTCGCCGTGTCGCGTAGCTGATACCAATAAAGGCTTCCTGCGGATCGAGTCCCGTAAGTTTCCACGGCTCGCCACGGGCCTTGGCAAATAGCGCAACAGACAAACCCCACATCACATTGGCCCTGCACGATCGATCGAAACTTTCCTGGTTCAATATCTGGATCGGAATTCCAGTCGGCGCACAGTAAGCTTTGATGAAGTGATGGAGATTGAAGCTCTCACCCTCAAAGCAATCGCTCCAGGCGCGCGGGAGGTAAACTAGCGCGACATCAAACCTTTGACGTTCCGCACGGAGCTTGATCACCTCGTTCAGCAAAGCCCGCGCCAAGCCCATCTTATCGCGCGCCGCTGCAAGCCGGTTCAGCTCGTCCGGCAGCGCAAAACGCATCGCTTCATCGACATCGGCAATCGGCGTGCGCATGAGTGCTTCGAAACCTGGATACTCAGGATAGTAGGCTGGCGCCTCTTTCGGCTTTGCAGGTGAACCCAATTCCCGGACCAGCCCATCGACCCGCGCCAGATCGGCTTGTGGAGCAACAACAGCGAACCGGACCACCGATGGCGCACCGAACCTGAGACTGAAGGGCCCGTGATTTATGAGACCGCGCAGAGGGTGCCGGTCCGTCCGTCCATCATGAAAGATAAGCTCAGGTTCAGGAGCGATCGCATAAGCAGGGAGCGCGTCGGTCATGTCCTACCTCTCTTCATCGCAAAACCTGTCTGCGTCGAGAAGCCGAATACTGGGTTTGCGAATCCCGCATCGCCCGCGAAAGGCGTCATTGTCACCTCAACATTTCTGCCCGCGTGATCCGATAGGATGCCGATCCAAACAGAGAGCAACCTGTCATGCTTGTCATTGCGTCGGTCAGCTTTTCGTCTATCCAAGAAGTTCGTCGCATGCTGACGCGCAAATCGTGGCCATATCCAGACATCAGGCCTCAGAAGCAGCCAAAGCCGATTATCCGCATAGCCAAGCGACATATGCACCGATTCAGCGAAACGAACTTCATCAACCGCCTCATGTTCCTCTGTGGCCGGAAGAGACAGACCCGGCACGGGTCCGGTGACCTTGCCCGTCTCACGGTGCAAGCCTTCCAAGATGCCGACATCTTGCGCCATTTGATCAACGATCAAAGAAATGCCGGACCCTTGTCGCCGTTGTAGGAGCGGCCGTTCTCGGCATATTGCGCGCGCCAATCCCTCTTCGAGAAAGTTCTTAATGTGAAGTCGTGAGCCCGCTCGCCAGTCGGGATCGAACGTGATTTCACTCTTCTCAAGAAAGTCTGGACCAAACGTATCTTCGATATCTTGTCGCCCGCCCCAAGCCAGGATATTGCCATCAAAGGAGAGAACCGCGCTTGTTTCCGGCTTTCGCTTGAGGTCGGCAATCGCTTCCCAGCTTGAGGCGGTCTTCAACTTTACCTCGGCACATGTCGTAGGGACTTTGGTCACTGGTAGGCCATTGAACCGCAGAAGTGGCTTGCCTCCCTTCGGTTCCGGCATCGAGATCTGAACAGTCCCTGCTCGCCCTTTGCGTACCTTTGCATTCAAACCATCTGGCTGGTTCGGAAGATTGCGCCACAACCGAAGCATAGCTGTGTCGTAGGTCTCAATGTCCACGAACTCTGCGCGAACCCCGACAGCCTTTGCGCTCTCCATAAGCGATGCGACGCTGTCAATCGGCGTCGAGCCCCGCATCTTCATCCAGTAGAAACCGTGCGGAAACGGGTTAGGAGCTTTTAGAATGGCATCGAACAGAGCAATCACGCTCTTGTCGCGGCCCGAGTAACCGGCGACGACAAAGCCAAACCGCGCCCCTGCCATTGTCATGCATTGGGAGAGCTGAGCATTCTGCGTTGCCAAATCTGATGACAGGTTTTTAATGCTGTCATACTGAAAGTCTCCATGCAGTTTACAGTAGATAGGAAACTGCTCGTTGTTGAGAGCCGATACAGCGTTGTGAGCGCCCTCAAGGTGGTAGGCCGACAAAGGCTTCCCGGATATTTCCGCAACGGCCTTTTCGACAACCGGATCAAAATTGGTCGTAAACACAATCCGGCACAGACCGCCAGTTAGTAGAGCGCCAAATACGCGATTTCCTACAGATAAACGAACACGATCTTCCGCCAAAATACTTGAAATATAGTTCCGCTGTCGCTCGCGATCTTCGCCGAAAATCGTTTCGAAATACGTCGTGTACTCTTCCGCAGACCAGCGCTCTGGAAACCCGCGAGAGCGCAAGTAACCTTCAATCTGCGCTTTCACCGCGTCGTTCTGCAGATCTTTGGTGGAAAAGTTCTGGTTTTCCTCGCTGCAATAATACCGCCGCTTCAGGTCAGTGATGATATCTTCCGCTGTCGGAAGGTTGGCATTGCGCGATGCGCCCGCCCCGAGGAACCAAGCGAAGCTTTCAGGTCGCTCGCAAAAAACTCGCGCAAACTCAGCTTGATTCATAGTTCTTATTCCAAAGCTCTAATACAGAGGCGAATATAGAATCGCGTAGACATCAGTTTACCTCAATGATTTCAGATAATCCCATGGCCTCAGCCAGTTCATCAGTGCGCGCCCACCGGTCGCCGGGAATCAGAGCAATTACATTGGTGAATACTCTTAGGAAGGCCGCGCGACCGGCCGCAACACCAAGAGCATCGACCTGATCGGGAGTGAGGAGAGCGCGAATATCCCCCAACAAATCCGGGCGGGCGAACTTCGCCAGCATCCGCTGCTCAGCTTCCGCCCGCGAGATAGCCTGACCCTGTCGACCGAGATATCGGACAAACAGCTCCACAACCCGATGGAGATTGAGATCTGGAAGCGCATCGAGCGCATGGTCAAGATCAAAAAGATCGCGCCCTTTATCGCGCTGTAGCAAAGCCCTTAGCTTCGTCGCCAGTAGTTCTTCAGGAGAGAAGGACGCTATGGTCGTCTTACCCGTGAACCATGGGTTCTGGACAGTGTACGGAATTGATACTGGTGGATCGAACGCTTCGATCTCAGCGATGTTGATCTCGACCTTCAGCCGAAGCTGCGCGTCGGGATCATCCTCAGCCGGTACACGAAAGCGCAGTTTCGGCGCGACCGGACTTGCAGCATAGCTAGCCTGTCCGAGCCATGGCTCCAGCACTTCTCGTATTGCATCGAGGATGGGACCGATTGGGCCTGCAGTCGTCCGCACCAGATCGATGTCTTCTGAGTACCGCAAAGGTGCCGGGAAGATGACCTTGTTGAGCGCAGTGCCTCCGCGAAATCTCAGCTCGGCACTTAGAAGGTCGTGATTAAAGATCTCGACCAGCGCTCGCGAGATGATTAGGTCCTGCTCAATCTGCCTCGGTTCAGCCCATGGCGCAGTGATGCTCCAAGCCGTGATATTCGTTTCAGGGATCACTGGTCGTCGACCTCAATTGGGCGGCGGACGATGATGTGCCAGCGTGAGTTGCGTTGTCGCTCTTCGCTGGCAGCAATGACGCCACCGTCGCGCGGCTCAAGCTCCACCCATGGCGCATTGCCTCTATGGAGATGTCTCTCCAAACAGGCTGCAAGCTCTTCTTGGCCCAACAAGTCAAGCAGGTAACCTAGGCGCTGGACAACCGACCGTTCGAACTTCGGCACCAGCGCGTCGAGACGCGTCGGATCAATCTGGGTACCAAGCTCGTTGAGCACGCTCGCGGCATGGCTGATGCCACCACTCGCATGCGGATAGCGCACCAGATCCAGTGCCGTTAGCGCTGGCGACGACATTCGCATTGAACCGGTATCGGTCTTTCTTCGCTCAACCCCCTGTTCGATGCTTTCCATGTCTTTGCGGAAGTAAAAGGCGAGCTTGGAACGCCCGGCACGAATAGGTTTCCACTGCCGGTCCGTAACGACCTGAAATTCCATGACTGCCTGGTGCGCCGCCCCTTGGATTTCTGCGGCCTTCAGGAGCGCCACATAGTACGGCCGGCCCGCATCCTTCATCATGGCATCAATGTACCAGCTTGGCGGAGGCGCTCCCCATTTTAGATACCGTGTGGGCGTGATGACGTAGAAACCTCGACGCGGTGCGAAGACATGACCCCGCTTCTTCAGGCGCGCGGCTGCGTCTAGGAAGGCTCCGTGGCTAACCCCCAAAGCCGCCATCGCATCCTCGCGCGTGAAGGTGGTCCGCCCGCTCGACGCCAGCTCTTCAACATAGCTCGCCAAACTGGTGATGCGCTCGGGTATCATATTGCAAAATCCGCTCTACCAGCCGACTTTCTAATATGATAGTGGAATGCAAGCAAGTTCAATATAGCTAAGTCCGCGTAAAACGCGGAGCTTGGTATACGATTCTAAAGGCGGCGTATGATGCAGAACGATAGTGGTCGGAAGATCAAGGCGGTGGTTTTGAAGCTTGTGTATCATGGAACACTCATGACGCTCGCGTAATAGATCAAACGCCAAAACCTAACTCGACAAGAAGCCCCAGTGCTCCGAAGGACTACTCAAACCATGCAGCTAGACACACTGATCGTCAAAAATTTCCAGTGCTTCGGTCCGGACGGAATTGCACTGGACATGACCGATCCAGTGACGACGATGATTGGCGCGAATGGCTCAGGAAAAACGGCTGTCTTCCAAGCGCTCAACCGGTTGTTTGGGCTCGGCGGCTCAGCAAGACAGATCGAAAAGTCTGATTTTCACCTCCCCGTGGACGCGGACGATGTTGAGAACGAATGTGAACTTCATCTGGAGGCCTTCTTCTCTTTCCCGGAACTTGACGATGATGCGGCCGGCGCTGCTGTTGCTGAGTTCTGGACGCAGATGTCAGCCAGCGGACCCGATGATCCGCTGAAGGCAAGGATTGTGCTGAAAGCTGTTTGGGTCGACGACGGAACGCCCGACGGTGTCGTGGAATCCAACATTCGATGGATCACGCGCATGGACGACGACTATGAGTGGGACGCCTGCAAGCCGCTGACTGCCGCTCAGCGATCCGCCATCCAAGTTGTCTATGTCCCGGCCAATCGCGGCTCGCTCTCTCAGGTGAAAGCCCTGCTCCGGGGACGTCTCTGGCGCGCCGCCCGTTGGTCCGAGGCGTTGCAAGAGAAAACCGAAGAAAACGCGGAACAGCTTCAAGAAGCGTTTCAAAAAGAACCGCCGGTGACGTTCATCAGCAAACGGTTGTCCCAACGATGGCAACAGGTCAACGAAGCTGGAACGCACGCCCAGCCAATCCTGAAACTCACCGAGGACCGCTTCGAAGCAATTATTCGGCATGCTGATGTGAAATTCTCGCCGGACGCATCCGGCGCAGACCGTCCGCTTGAGCGGCTAAGCGATGGACAGAAATCCTTATTCCAAATCGCTCTGACAGCAGCTCTGCTTGAGATCGAACAGGACGCACTCGCTCTGTCCGATGACAAGTCCCCCTTTGAGCCCACGCAGCTAAAACACGTTCCTCTAACTTTGCTCCTGATCGAAGAACCGGAAAACTCGCTCTCACCGTTTTTCCTGTCCCGCATCATGGACCTTTGCGAGGACATCGCCGAGATGGATACGGCGCAGGTCATACTGTCCAGCCATAGCGCGTCGATCCTTTCCCGCGTAAAGCCTGAAACGCTTCGCTATTGCCGCCTCGACGAGAAGACCGGACAAAGCTCGATCAGAGCACTCACCCTGCCGCCTGCGGCCGAAGAAGCCGGCAAGTATGTGCGGCAAGCCGTGCGGGCCTATCCGGAGCTTTACTTCGCGAAGCTCGTCGTGCTTGGCGAAGGCGACTCCGAGCAGATCGTCTTGCCGAAGCTTGCTGCAGCGCGCGGCCTTCATCTCGACAAAGCCTTCTGTCCGATCGTCCCGTTGGGTGGGCGTCATGTCGAGCATTTCTGGCGTTTGCTCAAAGACCTTTCCATCCCACACATCACTTTGCTCGATCTTGATTACGGGCGACAGCATGGCGGCGCTGCCGCGATCCGCAGCATTGTCGAAAAGCTGCTCGGGTTCGGGGTCGAGTTCGGTGACTGCGAGCATGTTGCAAGCGGCGAGATCGATCCGGACGACATTGATGAGTTATCAGACGAGGACATCGATATCGAGTACGCCGAAGACGCTGACAAGACTCTTGGAACCTATTGGCTCGAAACGCTTCGAGAACTGAATGTTTTCTTTTCGGAGCCAGTAGATATCGACTTCTCGATGCTCTGCGTTTTTAGCAAGGCCTATATGCATGCAACACCTGGGGGGCAAGGCCCTAGCGCAGAGCCGGTGGCGATACAAAAGAGAAAGAAAACAACGCTGAAGAAAGCCGGTCACCCTGAATACTATGATGCAGGTTGGGACAAATTCTTCAGGTGGCATCCCTATCTCTTTCTATCAAAGAGCAAACCAGTCGCGCATCTGACCGCATTGAACCGCCTCAAGAGGAAAGATCTGAAATCACCTCCGGAAGAGCTTGACGCCTTGCTTGACCAGATCGAGCAGCATCTCGGCTAAAGCATGGCGATCATCAAATCAGAACAATGGAAACCAAAGGGCGTCGCCTCCCTTGAACCCGCAGCGCTCCACGCCATTCGCGAAAACGACCACAATTTGTGTGTCGTAGCCAGCGCAGGCGCAGGGAAAACCGAGTTTCTCGCACAGAAGGCAGACTACCTCCTGTCCACGGGCATTTGCCGCGCACCGCACAGAATTCTGGCTATCAGTTTCAAGAGCGATGCGGCCAAGAACCTCAAAGACCGCGTGCGGCAACGCTGTGGGCCAGAACTATCAGGCAGGTTCGATTCTTTGACCTTCGATGCCTTCTCAAAAGGCCTTGTTGATCGCTTCGGCCCCCTTATCCCTGCACCTTATACCCCGTCTCCTGACTACGAGATTGCCTTTCCCGGTTTTCGGGATTGGAACGATTTCCTGGCGCGCCACGGGTATCAGCATCTGTCCGGCAAAACGCTCGAACAAGCCGTTGCACGCTGCAGGCTTCCGATCGCAACCCTGAGCCCCAAGAACCCAGAGTGGAAGGACGTCCTCACGCGTTTTTGGACTGAGTATTACCGAGACGAGAACCTGACGCAGCTGTCCTTCCCGATGATCAACCGTCTCGTGAACTATGTTCTATCACACGATCCGCGCCTGGTCGCCGGTCTGCAAGCCACATACCCATTTGTCTTTCTCGATGAATTTCAAGACACCACATTCGGGCAGTATGACCTGCTCAAGTGTCTCTTTTTGAACAGCGATGCGCGCCTCACCGCCGTCGGAGACAACAAGCAGCGGATTATGGTTTGGGCGGGTGCCATGCCCGATGCGTTCACAACTTTCGCAGCCGATTTTGATGCAGAGCACGAGACGCTGATCTCCAACTGGCGCTCCCATCCGGAGCTGGTCGAGATTCAGCATGCAATCGCGATATCGCTCGAAGCCGCCTCTGCGAAACCCGACGCCAAGCGCGTCAAGGATGTCGACGGCGATGTCTGCGCAATCTGGGCGTATGATGATCGAACGTCAGAGTGCGAGGGCGTTGCGAACTGGATCGCCACCGCTATCGATTCCGGTGAGATGGCCCCTGAAGACTGCGCCGTCCTGGTCCGTTTCAAACCCTATGAGCTTGAGGACGAACTCGGACCGTCACTCGCGTCACATGGAGTGCGTCTTCGAAACATCGCCCGCAATCCCGAGGGCGCCAGCATCGCAATTCAAGACGTTCTCACCGAGGACGTCACACAGTGCGTAATGGCGCTGATCCGACTTGGCACGTTCCACAAAGCCCCCGAGGACTGGCACGCGAGCGCCGAGCGACTGTCCATCATTTGGGGTTTGGACCCGGACAACGAGGCTGACCAAGAGGCCTTGCAAGCCCAACTTGGAGCCAAGCTCGCTGACTTACGGAAATATATGGGGGCAAATGCGCCGTCCGACGCATCATGCACCACGCTCGTCCAATCGATCTTGGAATTTGTCGGCGAGACTGAACTGCGAGCCACTGTCCCGTCCTATCGTCGTGACAAGGACTATCGTCGTGCTCGTGACGGATTAACATGCTTGTTGAAAGAATCTGCTGAAGGGGAAACTGATTGGGTGGCCGTCGCCAACAACTTCGATGGCGTTGGTCAGGTTCCGCTTATGAGCATTCACAAAAGCAAAGGGTTGGAGTTTCATACCGTCATCTTTTTAGGGCTCGACAGCAAGACCTGGTGGGCGTTCGAGCCGGAGGACAGCGAAGAGATGCGGGCGTTTTTTGTTGCGTTCACGCGTGCCATGCAACGCGTCTTTTTCACTTCGTGTAGAAGTCGAGGGACCCGTCTCTCGTATGTCGATGATCTGATTGGCAAGGTTGGTGTCAAGAGGATTGCCGGTCCCGGATCAATCTGACAGGCGGTTCCACAATTTCGAGAGATATCCATAGTCCAAGAGGGGAAGGCCTTCCCCTGCGGCCGAGCCAAGGTCTCGGCCGACCCCTTCTGCGGGGAGACCCCGCAACGCCCCCTGAGAGTGAGAGGGCCGCGGCTGGCGCCGTGACGGGTTTGCAGGTCGAGAGAGAGGCTTTCGACCGCCCGTCATGGAGAACAGCCATGACAGCAATCGAAATCACGAACGGTCGTCCCGAGAGCGGCGGATACAAGGTGGATGCATCGCGCGGCGGCCATAACGGCCGGGTATCGTCCGAATGGTTCTCGCGGCCCGATGACGAGAAGTTCCTGTCGCTCTCGGAGCTCTACACCTCGGTGAAGGGCCGCGCCGAGCGCAGCCGGACGCGGACCGTGGAGAGCGCTGCGATCCGCGTCGAGGCGCATCGCGACGATCCGGAAAAGCTGGCGCTCGTCCTTCCGGACGCGGAGGCACCCGTCGCGCCCACCCATTGGAGCTTCGGCCAGCTCGCGAGTCTCGTCGGCGCGCCAGCGGCCTATTTGCGACAACTCCCGGCGCCACTCGCCGGCA
This sequence comes from Rhodovibrionaceae bacterium, assembly GCA_028279885.1. Classification (GTDB taxonomy): domain Bacteria; phylum Pseudomonadota; class Alphaproteobacteria; order Kiloniellales; family DSM-21159; genus JANQMX01. Next base: position 65,632 of record JANQMX010000084.1, read on the forward strand.
TCAACCTGCAATACGGCTTCACCAACCATCGCGCGGAGCAAGTGAAGACGATGGAAGTCGCGAACGGCCGCACCGAACTGCGCGCCGTCACCGGCCCGGACTATGGCCGCATCTACGACCACGAGCTGGTCTCTGCTGTACAGCGGATCGCCGGGGACGGCGTCGGTGACACACGCTGGAAAGTGCCGGGCGTGCTCGACTGGTCGACGGGCGTCTACAATCCGATGGTCGACGTCACCAAGGACACGACCACGCTCTACGCCTCGGACCGCGACGTCTTCCTCTTCCTGGTCGACGATTTGAATCCGATCGAGGCGGGCACGCTGCCCGACGGTTCGCCCGACCTGTTCTTCCGCGGCTTCTATTGCTGGAACTCCGAGGTCGGCGCGAAGACGCTCGGCATCGCCAGCTTCTATCTCCGCGCAGTCTGCCAGAATCGCAATCTGTGGGGCGTCGAGGATTTCCAGGAGATCAGCATCCGGCATTCCAAATACGCCGCGAACCGCTTCGCGCACGAGGCCGCGCCTGCGCTCGCCAACTTCGCGGACTCCTCACCGCAACCTTTCATCCAGGGCATCCGTGCGGCGCGCGAGCGCATCGTCGCCCGCAGCGACGACGACCGCACCGACTTCCTGAGGAAGCGCGGCTTCTCCAAGGCGGAAACGGCCAAGATCGTCGAGACGGTGCTGGCCGAGGAAGGCCGTCCGCCCGAGAGCATGTTCGACTTCGTGCAGGGCATCACCGCGGTGGCAAGAGGCAAGCCGCAGCAGGATGCGCGCCTCACCATGGAGACCCGTGCGAAGAGACTGCTTGAAAAGGCCGCTTAGACAATGGGCCGGGTGGTCGCTCAAGCGGTGCCCGGCCACCCAACGAATTGCGGCAGCCCACCTACTTCCTGCCAGACCTCGTCCTTGAGACTAACGGATATAGCTGGCACCATTGAGGTCCAGTGTTGCACCGCTCAGCGAGCGCTGCGTCTCGAGCAACGAGAAAGCAACCAAATCAGCAACTTCCGCCGGTTCGACCATCTCACCAACAGGTATGTCCCCGACGACCGCCTCCCGACCTTTCTCCCGCATGAACTCTTCCGCCATCTTCGTGCGAACGAAACCAGGGGCTATTGCAATGGCGACCACACCGTCTTTGCCGAAGTTTCGCGCGATGGACTTGGTTAGGTTTATGAGGCCTGCTTTCGATGCACCGTAAGGCATGTGATCTTCAGTGTACCCGCGCTGCGCCGCACGGCTGGCGATATTGACGATTCGGCCACCACCGTATTGGCGGAAATGGCCAATGGCCACGCGACAGATATCGGCTGGAGCCAGAAGATTGATCCGCAAGTCGTCTTCCCATGCCCGCTGCCATTCAGCCAAACTGTCTTCTATGCGGCTCGTGGCCCTGATACCCGCATTGTTGACCAAGCCATGAATGCGACCGCGATGGGAAACCGATTTCTCCCACAACTCTGTCGCTCCTCCTGCATCTGAAAGATCAGCCTGAACGACAGTTCCTTTTTTTCCGATACGGGACAGAAGCTCCTCGGCAGCGCTCACATTCTGCACGTAGTGAATCACAGGATGAGCTCCAAGAGCAGCAACACGCTCTACAATTGCTTGACCAATTCCACCGGTTGCGCCGGTCACGAGAACATTCTGACCAGTCAGCATCGGTTTCAGTTCCTTTGATTCAAAAACGCCGCTTCGATCGCAGTTTTCCAGCCCGCTATGTTCTATCTCGACTGACTTGAGAACGACAAGCGACGCACAACTCAGTAACGCGAAACCGCCACTTTGGCCTATCCAGTGGGTATCCGGTGTCCGTTTTGTTGGAAAGCGTGTTCAACTTCGTGCAGGGCATTACCGCGGTGGCAAGAGGCAAGCCGCAGCAGGATGCGCGCCTCACCATAGAGACCCGTGCCAAGAAGCTACTGGAGGCCGCTTAGACAATGGGCCGGGTGGTCGCTGAAGCGGTGCACGGCCACCCGCTCGTTAGTGCACGCGCCACCGTTTCGAAACCGAGGTTTTCTCAAGATCAACGGATACCGGCCTGCGATCCTGCCATAAGGCGCTCGTTTCAGTCCGAAAGCTCATCCGCGAGCCAGGCCACCAGCGTGTCGGTTTTCGGGTGCAGGCCACGCCCCGCGCCGCGATAGATCGCGATCTCGGTCGGGCGCGCCACGGACTCGGTGCACGGACGGATCAGCTTGCCCTCGTCGATCATACCCCGCACCGTGCGTCGCCAGCCCAGCGCGATCCCCCGTCCGGCCACGGCCGCCTGAAGCACCAGCGGGAAGCTGTCGAAGCTGACAAGGCGATGGCCGGCAGGAATGCCAATGCCGACGGCCTCGAACCAATCCGGCCAGTCCATCCATTCCTGCGGGACGACCCGATGCGACAAAAGGGGATGCGCGGCGAGTGCGGCGGGAGGCAGCGGCAAATCCGCCTCTTCAAGCAATGTGGGCGCACAGACCGGGAAGATCTCGTCGGACGCGGTGAACGCCAGCCGGGCGGTTCCCGAAGGCCGGCCGGTGGTCTGGATCGCAACGTCGAAGTGCTCCTTCGCTTCCGTTAGCGGCTTGAGCGCCGTGACGACGCGAAGCTCCGCGCCGGGATGGCGCTCGTGGAAGCGGGCAAGCCTGGGCATCAGCCAGTAAAACGCCTCGCAGAGCTGGCAATGGAGGATCAGTTCCTCTGAACGCCGGTCGCCGCGCAGATAATCGACTTCGGCGGCGATGTCGGCGAGGGCCGCGCTCACCACCCGCCCGAACCTCCGCCCTTCATCGGTCAGAAACACGGCCCGGTTCCGGCGCTCAAAGAGCTTGGCTCCGAGGTCGCGCTCCAACTGCCCGATCTGCTTGCTCACCGCCGTTTGGGTCATCCCAAGCTCCTCGGCCGCTAGAGTGAAGCTCTCATGGCGCGCGGCGGCCTCGAACGGCTTCAAACGGGACAGCGGCGGCAAGGCACGGGTCGGACTATCCATGACTGTGCCTCATGTAAAAGGGCGGGAAATTCGTTTTTCTTCGCCAGTGATACATGATTTTCGTGGCGCCGTGGACGCGCGCATCTTGCCCCACGGCACGGTTTTGCGATCCGCGTGCCCACTCAGGCTGGAAGACCAGGAACACGTGACCGACGCATCGCCAACCTATCGCACCGGACGGGCTGCGCTCGCCATCGTCACCGCCGTCCTGGCCCTGTCTTTGGGTGATGCGGTCATCAAGGCGACGAGCCTGTCTCTCCCGCTCTGGCAGATATTCGTGCTGCGCTCGGCCCTGGCTCTCCCGTTCCTCTTGTGGCTTGCGCGGCGACGAGGCCCGGTCGCGTTCGGCTCGCTTCTCTGGGCCCTGGTCCGGAGCGTATTGCTGGTGCTCATGTGGCTCAGCTACTACATGGCCCTGCCGCTCATGCCGCTCTCGCTGGCCGCGGCCACCTATTACACCGCCCCGATCCTGATCACCGTCATCGCCGCGTTTGTCGCCCGCCGCTGGCCGGCCCCGCGCGTGCTGCTTGCGATCGCGCTCGGGTTCGGCGGCGTCATCCTCGTGCTCCGGCCGGATGCCTCCGATTTCCAGATCGCTACCCTGCTGCCGCTGCTTGCGGCCTTTCTCTACGCCAGCGCGATGGTGCTGACCTGGGCCAAATGCCGCGACGCCGATCCGTTCGCGCTGGCGCTGGCGCTCAATGTGGCCTTCATCATCGGCGGGATCATGCTGGGACTGTTCTCCGGTCGGGAGGGCTCCTTCGTCTTCGGGCCATGGCAGCCTCTGGACGCGATCCTCATTGGCATCACCGCCGCTCTGGCCATGGCAACCCTGATCGGCAGCGTCGGCGCGGCCATCGCCTATCAGAACGGTCCGCCGGCAATGGTGGCCGCACTGGACTACAGCTATCTGGTCTTCAGCCTGATCTGGGCGGTCCTGTTTTTCGGCGAGCGGCTGGATGTGCTGACCCTTGTCGGCATTGTCGTCATCGCCGGTGCCGGCATCCTCGCCCTGCCGCGACCTGAGAAAGCGCCTCGACTTTAGCCTGTCCCACGCCTGATCCTGCTGTTCACGACCCACTGGTTTGAACCGTCAGTCGCCCTCGACGGCGGGCGGAGCTCGGATTATCTATAATTTCATGTCGAGCGCGAAAGACGAACCCCTTGCCGTCAGGATCAGCCGCGAACTGGCCGCCCGCATCATTTCGGGTGAGATCGAGGCTGGCGCGCGG
>JANQMX010000098.1 GCA_028279885.1 Rhodovibrionaceae bacterium
GCCGCTCCGGCACCGACTCGCTGACCGATCTCGGCCCGTTCTCCGCGATCCGGTCGAGCACATCGGGCTCGACGGGCGCCAACAGCTTGCCGTAATAGCCAAAGGCGTACTTCTTCACTTCATCCGGCACTTTGGAATAGCGCTCGCCACCGCCGATCACGTTCAAGGTCGCCTGCACGCCGATGAGCTGGGCGAAAGGCGTGACCTGGATGGGCCAACCGAGCTCGGCGCGCACCCGCCCACATTCCTCAAGCACGGCCGGCAGGTACTCTTCCTGGCCGAGCGAGGCGAGCTGCGCCTTCAAGTTGCTTAAGACACCGCCGGGAATCTGGTGCTGAAGGCTAGGTGCATCGAAGTCTTGCGGTTGACCGACCGGCATGCGCTCCCGCTTGGCGCAAGCCATGAAATGCTCGCTTACAGGGGCAAGGACCTGCTCATCCACCGGCACTTCATAGCCGCAGGCTCTCAGATTGCCGATGGTGGTGAAGACGTTAGGCGGCGCGTTGCCGTCGGCCACCGGAGGCACGCAGGTATAGAGCGTCGCAATGCCGAGCTCGGCGGCGGCCAGGTAGCTGCGTTGCGGCAAACCGATCAGACCATGACTATGCAGGCCAAGCGGCCGCCCGCCGATCACCGCCTTAACCGCAGGGACCAAGGTCCGCACCCGCTCCGGCGTCAGCACGCCCGAGGCATCCTCGATCATGACGCTGGCAGCACCGCAATCCTCGATGAACTCCCGTGCCTTTTCGGCATAGAGGGCATCGCTGTGCACCGGGCTGTCCGAGAAGGTCAGCCAGCCGATCGTCGGCACACCCAGCTCGTTTGCCCGGCGGATCGCCGGTTTCAGGTTGTCCAGGTCGTGCAGGCCATCGAAGGCGACGAAGCTGCGAATTCCGTTGGCCACCAGTCGTTCGGCCCAGAGAGCGTTGAGGTCGTCCGGCTGTGGCTCGAAACCCAAGACGCAGGCGCTCCGGATGAGCGCTTGCAGCGGCGTTTCCTCGATGCGTTCGCGCATCATCCGCAGTCGCTCCCAGGGGTCTTCCTTGAGATAGCGAACAGCCGTGTCGAACTGCACGGCACCGAACAACTCGATGGCATCGAACCCGGCCCGATCGAGACGTTCCGCCACCGGCAACATCATCGCGGTCGACATGCGCGTGGCCCAAAGGCATTGCTGGCCATCTCTCAGCGTGGTGTCGATCAGCCGTATCTCGGCCATAAAGCTGGTCACTTTCTCTTGTCTTCGCGGCTGCGATCACCCGATCGTTGGCCGAATCAATAGCTACGTTGCGCCCGGGCGAAAGCTATACTAGAATTGTTAGCGCTACCTAAGCAATCCCGATGTCGCTGAGAAGCTGGCGTGAGTGATTTAAGCGAAGCATAAGGGTCTGTGCGGTTGAAAACGGCACAGCGGCATGGTCCGGGAAAATGAAGCTAAGAGCGCAGGAAAGCAGGAATCAGAAAGCATTCTGCACTTGCGGTCCAAAGAAACGACTCTGGGAGGAAACAACATGAAATTCCTGAGAAACTTGCGATGTGACAGGGAGTCAGCCTCCATAATCGATACACTCGACGAAGAGGATCTTGATAGCGGTACCTCATTCAAGCAGAAGCTTGCCGGTGTCTCGCGGAGGGATTTCAATCGGCTGGTCGGCCGCTACGGCATGACGACGGTGCTGACGGCCGCCGCCGGCATGGGTGGCCTCTTCTCGGCCGACGCGTTGGCCCAGACGGCCAACTCGGCCTACGAAAAGCGCTTCAAGAACGAGCCGAAGCATGTCCTGAAGCTGGGCACCATCTTCAACCAGCGTCAGCACGGCATCCAACGCGCCGGGATCTGGGAGTTCGTCACCGACCTGGAAGAACGCACCGAGGGCGAGATCCGTGTCGAGATGCTGGACTCGAACGGCGTTTGCGCGGAGACCAAGTGTATTCAGCAGACCATGCAGGGTATTCTGGATATCGGGACAAGCTCGACCCAGAATGCCGCGGCCGTCGCCCCTTGGCTCAACGCGCTGGACTGGCCCTACATGTTCCAATCGCACGGCCAGATGTACAACTTCTTCTTCAACCCGGCCTCGGAGCGGCTGTTCCGCGAGCAGTACCGCAAACGGCATGGCATGGAGTTCCTGTTCTCCCTTTGCGAGCTCCGGCAGCTCTTCATGGGCTTGAAATGGAAGGATCGGGAGCCGGTGACGAGCGTCACCCAGCTCGCCGGAACCAAGAACCGAGCTACCAATACTCAGCTCGGCCGTATCGCCATGCAGCTTATGGATCTGAACCCGGTCCCCGTCGCCTGGGTCGAGGTTCTGGATGCCATGAAATCGGGCCTCGTCGACGGCATGGAGACCTGGCCGACCGCCGCCACCGCCTTCAACATCACGCCGGTGGTCTCGAAGTACGTCGGCATCAACTTCATCCCGGGAACGGGCCATTGCGGGATGCGCACCTCGACTTTCGAGAAGCTGGAGCCGCATCTCCAGGAAGCCGTCCTGGAGTCCGCTTTTTACGCGCAGGCTTTGACGATGCTGAGCAATGAGGCCGGCCTCACCAAGATCTCGGGACAGGTGCCGAATCCGCCGGCAACGACGATCTTCGGCGAGAACGGCGTCGAGATGAATTTCCTCTCGGAGGAAGCGATTGCGGAAGCCGAAGAGATCGCCTCTCCGACCAGGTCGGAGTACGACGGTTGGCACGAGCGGCTGAACAAAATGGCGGGCTTCAATGTCTACGAGGAAATGACGGCGGAGGTTCGCAAGTTCCCGAGGGACGAACTGGCGATCAACGTCGAGCCGCGGCGCTGGTGGCGGTCGGCGTAAGGCACCGACAGGCGCCGCGGTCTCTGTGCCGCGGCGCCGGCCACTGATTACTGAGCCGAATCACAGCCAGCAAGGAGCGCGGTCCCGTGCGAGTCTATCATTGGCTCGATGCCAATCTGGAAAAGTGGATCCTGATCCTCGCCTACGTCACCTGCGCAGGAATCGTGTTCGTGGAAGTGGTACGCCGCTTCCTGTTCAACGATCAGGCTGCCTGGAGTACGACGGTTCCCGCCTACATGTTCCTCTGGCTGACCTGGCTTGGCTGTTCCTACGCTGTGCGGCTGCGCGTCCATCTGAGGTTTGCCGAGTTGCGCAACCAGTTTCCTCGCTCGGTCCAATACGCGCTCATGCAGCTCGATTACATTCTCTACATCGTCTTCGGTGTCGTCGTCATCTATTGGGCTATCGACCTGCTTGACCTGCAGATCCTGAACGAAAGCCTGGTGCCGGGAACCGACGACCTGCCGGCCTGGTGGTTCTATATGGCCACACCGGTCGGCTGGACCCTGCTGCTGTTTCGCGTCACGCAGTGCGCGGTTCAGGATTTTCTGGATTTCAAGAACGGCCGGCCGTTGAAGACCAGCGCCACGCTCGGCGATTGAGCTTGGGCGAGACGGCATGACAGTCGAAGAAAATACGAACGTTAGGGGCCGATGATGTCCGAGGGGCTGCTTCTAGCCCTGGCAAGCGGAGGAGCGGTGGTCCTCTTCGCGCTGGGAACCCCGATCTTTCTTGTCATGGGCCTCTGGGTGCTGGCCGCTCATCTCACCCTGGACTATTCGCTCGCCAACATCGGCAACGGCATGTTCGAGGGGTTGAACAGTTTCGCTCTGCTGGCGGCGCCCCTCTTCATCCTCACCGGAGATCTCATCGCGGGCGGCGGCATCGCCAGACGCATCACCGACTTCACCCTAGCTCTTCTTGGCTGGCTGCGCGGCGGCCTCGGCATGGCTTCGCTGACGGCCTGCGGCATCTTCGCAGCGATCAGCGGCTCGAACTCCGCGACCACGGCGACCATCGGCTCGATCGTCTACCCCACTATGAAGAAGCAGAACTACGCCAGCGGGTTCTCGGCGGCGACGGCTAGTGCGGGCGGTTGCGTCGGGATCATCATTCCGCCCAGCATCCTCTTCATCATCTACGGCTATCTCAACAACGTGCCGGTGTCGGAGCTGTTCCTGGCGGGCATCGTACCGGGTTTCATGATGGTCGTTGCCATGATGCTGGCCTGCTGGTTCATCAGCCGTCGGAAGAGCTATGGCACCATCATTCCCTTTAAAGCCAGCAAGGTCGTTGAGACGGCACCAGGAGTCAGCCTGGCTCTTGCCGCCGTGCTGCTGGTGCTCTGGGGCATCTATAGCGGCGCATTCTCACCGACCGAAGCGGCCAGCGTCACAGTGGCTTACTGCTTATTCGCCGGCCTATTCCTGACCAGAGAGCTTAAGCTGCGCGAGCTACCGAACCTGATCTTTCGCTCAGCACTGATTATCGGCATCGTGATTCCGCTGGTGGCGGTCTCGATCATGATGCAGCAGATGTTCGCTGTGATCGGAGTTGCACGCTTCGTTGCCGACGTGCTCGGCGGCATCGGCGTGTACCAGATCGTGTTGATCGTTTGCATGGTGGCTGTGTTCGTTGCGGGAACGCTCCTGGAGTCGGTGCCGCTCACTATCATACTGGCGCCGATCCTTGCGCCCGTGGCTGTCAGCGTAGGCGCGGATCCTTTCCACTTCGCCGTGGTCTTCATGGTTGGCGGAGCGATTGGCTTCATCACGCCGCCGTTCGGTTTGAATCTCTTCGTCGCCTCGACGATTACCGGGGTTCCCTATCTGCGCATCGCCCGCGCCGTTTTACCCTACTTGGCGACCCTCCTGACGACTTGGATTATCATCGCCATCTTCCCGCAGTTGACGCTCTTCATGATAGAACTTGCCGGGCTCGGCGGCGGCGGACTGACGATGGAATAGGTGTGAGCCGACAAGGCGAACACCGAGCCGTGCCGACGAGCGGACGCGCCGCTGGCAGCGGCAGCGGGCCGGCCCACGCGCTAATGCTCGGGGCGGTCTTCACCTTCGCTTCCGGCATGGTGGTCAACAAGTCGCTCGTTCTCGCGATCTCCCCCAGCGAAGCGCTGGCGGGCCAGTTGTTGATCGGCCTCGCTTGTCTCTGGACCTACCTGATCGTCCGGGACGGCCTGCCGCGGCTTGGGCCGGACTGCTGGTGGATGATTCTCATGGGTCTTTGCGCGCCCGGCCTGGTCAACGTGGCAAACATTCTCGGCATGCAGCGCACCAGCGCGGTCAACGTGGTGATAATCTGGTCCCTCATGCCTTTGCTGGTTCAGGTTTTGGGCCGACTCGTGCTACGCGAGCCACTGCGCGGTAGCCTCGTGCTCGGTTGTATCATCGCGTTTTGCGGCGTCCTGCTCATCCTGTTGAGCCGATACGACAAGGAAGCCGGGTCGCTGCAAGGCGACCTTCTCATCGTCTGCGCCGTTATGGCCTCGATCGTGACCCAGCTCCTTGGCCGGCGGGTCAACCAACACTCCGACAGCCTGACGGTCGCGACGATACAGGTCACGGCGGCCGCGGTCCTGGCGCTGGCCGCCTTTCCTCTGCTGCATGGCGGAGAACCGTACTTCAACGGATGGTCACGGAAGGTCGCAATCGAAATGGCCTATGTGGGTATCGTCTCCACTTTCCTGCTGTTCCTGCTCTACAACAGAGCGCTCAGCAACCTGCCGGTCGGCCGGGTCGGGCTGTTCATGACGCTGGTGCCGGCGATCGGGACCCTCGGGGCCGCGAGCTACCTCGACGAAGCCGTCTCGGCGACCGATCTGGTGGGCCTTGCCGTGGTGATGTTCGGGGTCGGGCTGCCGTTCCTGATCGGCCGCTTGCGCGGCGGAGCGTCAGGCCGCTCAGCGCGGCACGGCTAGCTCTTCGCGGACCGCAGCGATCACCGCCTCCGGCCGCTCCTGCGCAAGCCAATGATAGTTGTCGGGAAAGGCGGTGACCGTCATCTGTTCAACCCAGGGACGGGCCAGGTCGTTGAGGACGGGCTCCAACGCCTCGTCGCGCAGGCCCCACAAGACCCGGACGGGGCAACGAATCGGGGCAGGCGTTTCTTCGGCTAGGGCGGCGAGGCGCGCCATGAAGCCGCGGTAATAGTTGACCGTCGCTCCAGCCGCACCGGGCCTCTCGAAAGCCGCCCTGTAAACCGCGACCTCCTCAGCGCTTGCGGCGCGTGACAAGCGGATCGTACCGTCCCGAAACTGCTCGCGGTAAAGCCGCTCCGAGATACCCTCGGCCGCCAAGGTCAGAAAGACGTACCAGCCTTTAGTCCGCTGGGCCGGATGACGTAGTAGGCCCCGCGCCCAGGCATGCGGGTGTGGAGCGTTCAACTGAATCAGCCGTTCAACCCGCTCAGGCCTCGTCATGGCAAGCCAGTAAGCAAGGATACCGCCCCAATCGTGCCCGACGACTGGCAGCGGCTCGTGAATACCGACGGCATCCAGCAAACCGGTCATGTCGTCGACCAAGGTATCCAGGCCGTACAGGCTCGTAACGTCGCCCATCGGTTTGTCGGAGAGGTTGAAGCCCCGCAGATCCGGGGCGATGACCCGGTGATCCTGCGCCAAGTCCGGCATCACCTTACGCCAAGACCACCAAAACTCCGGGAAGCCGTGCAGCAGCAAGAGGGGCGAACCTTCTCCCATTTCGGCGACGTGGAGACGAACGCCATTCGTCGTCACCATCCGGTGGCGGCACCCAGGCAGGCTCGGCTCATCAAGCCCTGTAGCGGCCTCGCTCATGCTCTCGGAAAGCCGCCGTAGGGCACCCAGCCGGCCGCCGCCATCACGCCACCATCGGCTGGAAGGGTCACGCCGGTGATCGCGCTGGCGCTGGGGCTCAGCAGAAAGTGGATCACTTCGGCGATCTCCTCCGCATGCATCAGGCGCCTTTGAGGCGTGGCGGCAATAACGGGCGAGAGATCACGCGTTGTGCCGTCTGCCTTCGGTTTGCGCAGCAGGGGGGTATCGGTCCAGCCAGGGGCGACGGCATTGACGCGTACGCCCTTGGCCGCCCAATGAACGGCCAACGATTGCGTCAGACTCACCACCGCAGCCTTACCTGCCCCATAGGCCAGCACGGGTCCGGGCCGGAACGAAAGAACGGAGGCCAGCAGAACCATGGCGCCACCTCCACCCGCAGCCATCCGCGATCCGAAAGTGCGCGCCGCGACGTAGCTCGAGCGGACGTGACTGTCCAAGACACGGTCGAAGTCGTCGGCGGAAAAGTCCTCGATCGCTGTGGCGGGCTGAGCGAGGCCCGCAGAGGCGACCAAAGCGTCGACCGACGGCAACCCGCTGTCCGCGACCCGGGCGGCGACTCGCTCCACCGCAGCCTCATCGGTCACGTCGACCTCCAAAGCCAGGCAATCCTTGCCAATCTCCTCGGCGAGCTGTTGGGCGGCTGGCCCGTTGAGGTCGAGAAGCACAACTGCAGCGCCACCGGCGGCCGCACGACGGGCGTAGGCGGCGCCGATGCCGCTGGCCCCTCCGGTGATGGCGACGCAACGGGGGCTGTTTCCTCGACCCAGACTTCCTTGGCCGGAACCTTCGCTCATGCGCATTCTCCAGTCGGGCGAAGCTCGATGAACTCCACGACAACGCGTTCCGGGCCTTCCATATAAAAGACTTTCGTCCGCCCGCCGCGCAGCTCTTGTGGCGGCGACAGACAGGCATAGCCGGCCTCGGTGACGGCTTGATAGGCCAGATCGACGTCGTCCACCTCCATCGCCATGTGAGTGTAGCCGACATCGCACTGCAGGCCGGGGTCGTCCGTGCCGTTGTGGGAACGATAGGCAAAAAGCTCAAGCCGTTGGCCACCGCGCCGCAACATCGCCCAATCGACCACCGCTCCCGACAAGCCGACCACGGTGCCCAGCGCCGGCTCGTCGCGGGCCACCATCTCCGCCTCCACCTCGAAACCCAAGAAACCTGTATAGAACGACTTCGCGTTCGAGAAATCGCGCACGCACACCGCGGTATGATGAACTCCTCGGATCTGGCTAGCGATAGGCTTGCTCGCCTGCATGGCTTTCCCTCTTTTCATTTCTGTTAGCGATATCATACGGGCGCCTGAGCAAAATGCCAGAGAAAGCGCTTCAAAATCCTAATGTTTGGAATGAAACCAATCACCTCTGATCTCACACCGAGCACAGAGCCACCTTGCAAATGGTAACGCTAACTCTTAAATTTGGTGCTAAACGGGATTGCCGTGCTTGGAGGCGGCCGTGTTACCAATCGAGTTCTTTCGCAGGGCCGTACTGCAGCACCAAGATCGCATCGCGCTGGAAGATTCTCGCCAAAGCATCTGCTTTGCAGAGTTGGCGCATCGCGTGGACGCGATAGCGGCGGCGCTGCAGGATCGTATCCATACGGCCGGCACCCGGGTTGGGCTCTGCGCCACGAATAGTGTCGATCATGTGACTGCGCTCTTGGCGTGCCTCGCTGCCGGGATGATCTGGGTTCCCTTGAATCCACGCCTAGGCAAGGCGGAACTGGAGGCCGTGCTCGCTCTTGCGCGACCAGAGCTGATACTCTGCGAAGATGGCTGCCGCGATCGTCTACCGGATTGGGATGGGCCGATCGTGCGCCTCGCCCCGCAGAAAAACGGACCGTGCGGGCCGTGCACTGCAGACTGGGTGAGTCATTACGCCGGCAAGCAGCCGGCTTCCCACTTTCACGACCCCTCTGTCACCCAAGCGATCAAGTTCACCAGTGGTTCGTCGGGCAAGCCGAAGGGCGTGGTGCAATCCTGCAGGTCCTGGAACGTGCATGCAGCTTCGATCACCCAGGCTTTCGGTTTTGCGCGAGATGAGCGATTCCTCGCCGTTGCCCCGATCACCCACGGCACCTCCTGTTTCCTACTGCCGGTCTTGGCCGCCGGAGGCACCATCGTGATCGGCGAGTCGCCAAAGCCGGACGCGGTCCTCACCGCCCTCGTGGAGCAAGAGATCACGGCCACCTACTTGACGCCAACGATGATCTACAACCTTCTCTCGGAGCCCGGCGCGCGGGACAGCTCCTTTTCCCGAATGCGTCATCTGATCTATTCCGGAGCCCCTATGCGCCTGGAGCAGATCCGCGAAACCCTGGCCGTCTTCCCAAGTGCCTTGGAAACCTGTTACGGCCAAGCCGAGGCGCCGCAGATCATCTCCTACATGCGCGGACGCGACTTCATGGACCGAGCCAATCACGGCAGCGTCGGCTTTCCGGGCCTGCTTGTTCAGATTGGAATCCTGGACGAAGCGATGCATCCCTTGGCGGCGGGGGAAGTCGGCGAGATCTGCGTGCGCGGCGATCTGATCGCGGATGGCTACTTGGACAACCCAGAGGCAGAAGCCGAAGCCTTTCGCGAAGGCTGGCTACGGACGGGCGATCTCGGCCGTTTCGACGGCAATGGCCGGCTTTGGATCGAAGGCCGGAAGAAAGAAGTGATCATCTCGGGGGGCTTCAACATCTATCCCAAAGACGTGGAGAATGCCCTTGGCCGCCACCCGGCCGTTCTCGAGTGCACCGTCTTCGGCGTCGAGGATCCGAAATGGGGAGAGGCCGTGCATGCTGCCATCGAGCTGCACGCCGATGCCACCGCGGATGAACGCGAGCTGATCGATTTCGTCAAGCGCACGCTCGACTCCGTCAAGGCGCCTAAGCGCATCCATACCGTCGACAGCTTGCCGCGCAATGCAGTTGGCAAGATCATGCGCCGGGAAGCCAAGGCCATGGTCATGGAGACTGCAGAATGACCCCGGAAGCCAATAGGTTGGAGGAGATGAAGCGGCGCTTCGGCGCCGGTCACTTTGCGGACGTGCCCGGTGCACGGCTGCACTACGCCCGGATGGGCGAAGAGGGCCCGCCGCTCATCCTGCTGCACGGGTGGCCCGAGTTCTGGCTGACCTGGTATCGCAACATGCCAGTGTTGGCTGAGCGGTATCGTGTCTTCGCCCCCGACATTCGGGGATTCGGCGAGAGCCGCAGCCACGACCGCCCGGCGCACACAGCTTTGACGCCCGATATCATCGCGGCCGATCTCGCGGCCCTGATGGATGCTCTTGAGATCGAACGCGCCGGCTTCGTTGCCCATGACGTCGGCGCCAACGCCATGCAGTGCTTCGCCCGCTTGTACCCCGAACGGGTCGCCGCACTGTTCTTCTTCAACTGCCCCTACCCCGGTATCGGCCGCCGCTGGGCCGACGCGGACAGCATTCCGGAGATCTGGTATCAGACTTTCAACCAGCTCGACCTGGCTAAAGCGCTGGTCGGCTACAACCGCGATACCGTTGCGATCTATATCGGCTGGATCCTCTCGCACTGGTCGCACGACCCGGCCTGCTTCGCGGAAGATGTCGAACTCTGGATCGAGAATTTCAGTGCGCCCGGCGCCTTGGAGGGCGGCTTCGCCTGGTACAAAGGCATCGACGCGGCACGACGATCGATGATACGCGACGGCCCGCCCGTTGATCTATCACCGATCGATGCACCGACCCGTGTTCTTTGGGGAGAGTCGGACAAGGTGCTGAGACCTGAATGGGTCGACCGACTGGACGATTGGTTCTCTGACGTCCGCGTCGACATCCAGCCGAATGCCGGGCACTTCGTGCATTACGAGCAGGCCGAGATGGCTAACCGGGAGATGCTGCGGTTCTTTCAGGCTTCGTTGGCATGAGGCGATGAGACGAAGCAGTGAGAGAGAGTAGTATGGGAACGAAGCGGGACGTAATTGTAGTGACCGGGGGCTCCGGCGGCATTGGCGCCGCGGCCGCGCGGAGCATGGCACAGCCGGAGCGCGCCTTTGTCCTCCAGTACGCCAGGAACGCTGAGAAAGCCGAGGCCGTGGCGCAAGCCGTGCGGTCGCGTGGGGCCGAAGCGATCACCGTTCGGGGCGACATGTCGCGGGAGCAGAGTATCGTCAGTCTCTTCGAACAAGCCGTCGCCGAGTTCGGACCTGTGACCGGAGCGGTGGCCAGCGCCGGCACCGACCATCCCAAGATGCCCACCTTGGAACTGACCGGCGAGGAGATCTCGCGTGTCCTGTCTCTCAACACCGCCGGCGTGCTTCTGACCTGCCGCGAGGCGGTTCGGCATATGCCGGAAAGCGGTAACCGTGCGATCGTCGTCGTCTCTTCTTGGGCAGCAGCCACGGGCGGGCGACCCGGCATGGCACTCTATGCCGCGAGCAAGGCAGCCATCGACGCCTTCACCACGGGCACGGCGCGAGAGCTGGCCCCGCGTGGCATTCGGATCAACTCGGTGCGTCCGGGCATGACCGAGACCGATATGATCGCCCCGGCGACCGACACGCCGCAAAAGGCCTCGGCGGCGAAGGCAACGATTCCCCTCGGCCGGTTCGCCACGGCAGAGGAAGTCGGGGATACCATCGCATTTCTGATGTCGGAGAGTGCGAGCTTCATAACCGGGGCCCGGCTGGAGATCTCCGGTGGCGGCATCAAGATCTAGACGCACAGCGTACATTGCACGGGGAGTGAGACATGCCGGGTACATTTGAGGGCAGGAACATCATCCTGACCGGTGCCGCCGGTGGCATCGGCCGGGCCATCGCTGCACTGTTGTCCGAACAAGGCGCCCGACTGCTGCTTATAGACCCGGACGGCGAGGGGCTGGATGCGATGACCAAATCGCTCGGCAACGGCCCGCACTGGACAGTGACCTCCTACCTCGAAAGCCCAGAAGCCTGCGGAGCCGCACTGTCGTCCGTCGACGGGCCGATCTATGGCGTAGTGCATATGGCCGGCATATTCGAGAAGCACGATCTCAGCCCGGAAGCGCGCGAAGTCTACGACCGGACCCTAGCGGCGAACTTGACCAACGGCTTCGATCTGACAACGGCCGCCATGGCGCGGCTGGTGACGGATCAGCCGGCTCGCTTGGTGTTCGCAAGCTCTCTTGCCTTCCGACGTGGCAGCATGGGGCGTGTCGCCTATTCCGCCGCCAAAGGCGGGGTCGCCGGACTGGTTCGGGGCTTGGCCCGCAACCTGGGGCCAAGGGCATTGGTCAACGGCATTGCCCCCGGCGTGATCGAAACCCCGATGGTACGGCAGATCAAGCAGGAGCGCGGCGAGGCCATGGTCAAGGAGATCCCGCTCGGCCGGCTGGGTCGGGCCGAGGAAGTCGCTGGTGTGGTGTTGTTCTTGCTCGGCCCACATGCGAGCTACATAACGGGCCAGATCATCAACGTCGACGGCGGGCTGATCAATTCGTGACCCGGTCCTTCGGGCAGGCCAGATCTGACAGGTTCCAGCGATGAGTATCTCTAACGGAGACGATGCTGAGAAAGCGGAGGGACCGATCCGCCAGCGCCGCCGTGCCGGCGAGCAGGTGAGGATGACCGATGTGGCCGCGCGTGCCGGTGTGTCGGTCATGTCGGTTTCTCGGGCGATCCGAGATCCGGAACGGGTCTCGCCCAAGATCCGCGCACGCGTGGAAAAGGCGATGCGCGAAACGGGCTACGTTCCCAATGCGCTAGCAAGTTCGCTGGCATCGCAGCGCACCCGTATCGTCGCTGCGATCGTCCCCTTCATCAATGCCTCGTTCGGCGACACCATTCGTGGCATCACGGACGTCCTTCACCCCTCCGGCTACGAGCTGCTGATCGGCGAGACGGGGCATTCCATGCAAGTGGAAGAGCGGCTGACCAACGCCTTTCTCAGTCACCGCGTCGACGGGCTGCTGCTGACCGGACACAGTCATACCCAAGGCGTGCGGGAACGACTGCGCAACCTGAAGGTTCCTGTGGTCGAGACCTGGAATCTCACGGATGAGCCGATGGACCAGATTGTCGGTTTTTCCAACTACGAGGCAGCGCGCGCCATGACACGCTATCTCATAGGACAGGGGCGCCGGCATATTGGCTATCTCGGTGGCATCACGAAAGACAACGATCGGGCGACGGACCGGGAGCGGGGATACATCGATGAAATGACCGTGGCGGACCTGCCTTGCGATCGCTCCTTACGCAGCTACCGCAAGCTGGAGTTCAGGCATGGTGGCGAGGGGTGCGAAGAGCTCTTGGAACGCCACCCTGACATCGATGCCATCTTCGCTGCCAGCGATATGCTCGCTGTCGGCGCCCTCTTTCGCTGTATCAAGCGTGGGATTGCCGTGCCCGACGACATCGCGATCGCCGGTTTCGACGACTCCGATATCTCCTCGGCGATACACCCTGCGCTGACCACGGTTCGCGTGCCGCGCTACGAAATGGGGTCACGTGCTGCCCAAATGCTCTTGCAACGTCTCGACACAGATGAAGAGACGTACGGCCAGAAGGTCGTGGACCTCGGCTTTGAGATCCTGATTCGCGACAGCACCTGAGGCCCCGTCCTGCCCCCTTCTAGACGACCTCGTCGGAGCGGTCGTCGGTCTCGCCATAGCGGCGCAGGGTCGCTGGCCGCGTGCCCTCGTAGACCTTGGAGAGGTTGGCGCTGATTTCCCGGTTGGTCTTCTCGAAGAGGCTTTCGCCGGCCAGGTTGCTCTCCACCAGAAAGGGGCCGAAGTTCTCGACCTCGAAGACCCACATGGCTTGGGCGATGCCGAGCTCTTCGATCCAGTGCGCCGCCTTGACCTGCCTGATGCCACGCCCCAGCAGCGCACCGGTGCCGTAGCCGACCGTCGTGAGGTAGACAGCGCCGTGCGGCACGAAGATGTCGCGGTAGGTCTCGCTGTTCATGCCGCCTTTGCCGATGATGACCTTCGTGCCGGTGAGCGAGAACCATTGGTCGAGCCACTTGGCGAAGCGGAAGGACGCCGTGGCCGTCACCGCGCCGACTTTGAAGCTGCCATCGTCCTGCTGAGCCGCGGCCGGCGAGCAATGGAAGTTGATGTTGCTGAGCCCGGCCACGTCCGTGGGCAGCGGCCAACCGTCTTCGATGGCCGCTTTATAGACGCCTTCGCGGCCGGTGTAGACGGTGCCGTCGAGGTAGACGACGGTGCCGAGCGCCAGGCCCGCCAGGTCCTCCGGGCGGAGCGGCGTCTTCAGGCGGACTTTCTTGAGCTTTGCGGCGTGCTCTCCCATTCCACCGTCTCCCGTCGCATGTAGGGGGTGAACCACTGCGGGTCGGTGCGATACGCGACCCGCCCATCCGCGTGCACCCGGGCTGTGGCCCGGCGCGAGCTGAGGCAAAAGGCGTGCACGCTCATGGGCATGCCGCCGGTGTGGCAATAGCCGCACTCGATATGGCAGTCGACGACCATGGAGGACCCGACGAAGCCCATGGCGCCCATGCCGATGGAGTTGCCGAGCTCGATCAGCTCGTCTTCGAGGGCGGCCACCTTGGGGTCGGGGTTGCGGTCGCCGACAACACGCAGGCAGCAGGCCTGCTTACCCAAGGTCATCGAGATGTCTTTGGAGCCGCCGAGCCCGACGCCGATGATTGCCGGCTGGCAGGCCAGGCCGCGCTTGCCGAAGGCGACCAAGGTGTCGAGGAAGAAGCGCTTGATGCCTTCGATGCCGTCGCCGGGAAACAGCATGCGATAGTCGGTGCCGAAGAGACCGCCCTTGTGCACGCTGGTGAGTTCGATCCAGTCGGCGTCCGGCTCGAAGCTGTAGTCGATTTCCGGCGCGTTGATGCCGACGTTGTTGTTGTGGTCGGTGCGCCAAAGCGGATGCACGCGGTTGGGCCGCAAGGGAATGAGCGTGGTCGCATTGGCGGTGGCGCGGCGCAGGGCGGCTTCGAGCGCAATCGGGCCACCTTTCACCGTTGCTTCGTTGCCGATCTTGACGAACCAGCGCGGCACGCCGGTGTCGGCGCACATGGCGCGCCGGTCTTCCTTCGCCGCCTCATAGTTCTCCAACATGGCCTCCAGCACGAAGGCCGAGAGATCGCCCTTCTCGCTGGCCACCATGCGCTTGATGCCCCCGAGGTAGTCATCGGGAATCTCGATCGCTGCCTTTTCCATCAGGCGGTCGGCGGCACCTTCCAGAACGCCTATCTCGATCATGCTTCGCTCCTCAGGCAGCATCCTCTTCGATCAGGCTTTCACCCGGCCGAACAATGGTAAAGGCAACCGGCTCCTGCCGGGTCTCGAGCGTTCCATCGCATTGCTGCACCACAGTGTAGCCGGATGTCTCCAATGCGCCTGTCTCGGGAAAGTCCTCCCGGAAGTGAGCGCCTCGGGAATCCTCTCGCGCAAGCGCGGCCAATGAAATCACCCGTGAGACCTCAATCAGGCTTCTTAGGTTCAACCAGTCATGCCAGGTCAGATTGAACACGCGATTGTCCGGCCCGACGCCGCTCATCAGGAGTTCGTCTTCGAGCTGGTCGAGCGCAGCCAAGGCGCGTTTTAAGCCGTCCGCGTCGCGCAGCACCCCAACATCGTCCCACATCAGGTTCAGCAGGCGGTCGCGCAGATCACCCAGCGAGGCGCCACTCCTTTCGAAGGGGTGGCAGGCCCGCGCAACTTCTGCTTCCAGCAGAATTTCGTCGGGGTCGGGCGCGTGGTTCACCTTTCTCACATAGTCAGCCATGCGCTCGCCAGCTATGCCGCCGAACACGGTCGAGTTGGCGACACCGTTGCCGCCGAGGCGATTGGCGCCATGAATGCCGCCGGCATCCTCTCCAGCCACGAAAAGGCCGGGAAGCGCGGTGCGGCAGTCGTTGTCCACCACCACCCCACCCATGAAATAGTGTGCCGTTGGCACCACCTCGACCAGACCGGCGGCGAGATCGAAACCACAGTCGGCACAACGGTCGACCATGCCTTTGAAGGTCTTGCGGACGTGCGCCGGGCCCAGGTGGCTCATGCGGATATGAACCCCGCCGTTCGGCGTCGTGCGGCCCGCGCGCATCTCGGCGAAAATGCTGCGGCTGACGATATCGCGCGTGGCACGCTCCGCGTTGGGATCCTGGCTTTCCATGAAGCGCTCGCCGGCGCCGTTCAGGAGATGGCCGCCGGCACCGCGCAGCCCCTCCTCCAGCACGGTGCCGGTCATCCGCGTGTCTTCACCAGCCAGAAGCCCGGTCGGGTGGAACTGCACCATCTCCATGTCGCGCAGTCCCAGGCCGAGGCGCTGGGCCATGGCCAGGCCGTCCATGGACTTGTCGCCGGAAGGCGTGTGGTAGCGGTACATGGTCGGGCCGCCCCCAGTCGCCAGCAGCACGGCCTTGGCCTTCACGAAGCGGAAGACGCCCGATCGCATATCGACCAGAAGAACACCGGAAAGCTCGCTGCCATCGGAGGATGGAATAAGGCCGAGGGCACGGTGATCTTCCATCGTATCGAGGCCAAGCGAGAGCGCCTGTTCCATCAGGCGATTGATAATCTCGATGCCGGTCAGATCACCCTTGTGGACAGTGCGGTCGAAGCTCTGACCGGCGAAGGCCTTCTGATGAATCGTACCGTCCGGGTTGCGGTCGAAGAAGCAACCGAGCTCGTTCTCCAGCTCACGCAGACGGACCACGGCCGTTTCGCACAGCGTCCAGGCCAGCTCTTGGTTCGGCAGCCACTTGCCGCCGACAATGGTGTCCATGAAGTGCCGTTCGACCGAGTCCCCCGGCGCGAGCGCCACGTTGTAGCCGCCTTGCACCATGCGGGTGCAACCGCACTTGCCGAGCAGGCCCTTCACGGCAACGGCGATGCGGAGCATCGGGTCGGCCTGAGCGGCGTGCAATGCGGCCATCAAGCCTGCGCCGCCGCTGCCGAGGATCAGGATGTCGGTTTCCAGGCGCTCGAGGTCCATGTTGCTCACCAGGCACTCAGGAGAAACAGCAGGGCGGCGCACACGGCAAAGCCAGCCGCTATCGCTGCGACGTTCTTTTGCCAGCTGCGCCAAGCCAAGAGCTCGAGGGCCAGCAGGCGCAGCCCGCCGGCCATATGCACGGCCAGCAGAAACACGAGCCCCGTCTCGGCCAGCTTGACCAGAGGCCTATCCGCCCAGGCCAGAAAGCTGTCGAGGCGAGCGCTGCCCTCAATGGCCAAACCCAGAACCAGGAAGTGGAACGGTAGGAAGAGAGCCAGCAGCAGGCCGGAGATGCGATGCAGCAGGAAGGCCCACCACAGGGTATGGCGGCGGTGCGCGGCGAAGGGGCTGGGACCGGCGTTGAGATCAGCTGTGCTCATATTACCGCTCCCACGGCCCGCACGCCGAGGCCGATCAGCAGCAAACCGATGGCGAGCACCGTCCAGTCGGCGACTGGCCCGCGGAAACGGAGCCACTCGGCAAAAATGTTGCGCAAGCCGATGGCGGCGTGAACCCCCACGGCGATGACGAAGAGCCCATAGAATGCGCCCCAGAACAGGCTGCCTTGGGTCCGCGCCAAAATCTCCTCGGCGGTCAAGCCGCCTTGGACGGCGACGATGATGGTGATCAGGTGCCCGATCACCAGCGGCGCCATGATGACGGCGGTCAGGCGCTGCGCGGCATAGAGATAGGCGTCTCGCATCGCGCTTAGAGCTCTCCCTTGAGGGCAGCGCGATAGACGGCGCGCTTCAGTCCTGCGATGCTGCCGGAGGGGTCCAGGCCCTTGGGGCAGTGCGCCGTGCAGCCGGCCTGCGAATGGCAAAGCTGGCAGCCGCCGGCGCCGGCGATCTTGCTCAGACGCTCCGGCTTCGCCGCATCGCGGGCGTCGTTCTGCAAGGTCCAGACACGGTTGAGCGCCGCCGGCCCGAGGTAGTCCTCGTTCCAGCGCACCGAATCGCAGGCGGCGTAGCAGACTCCGCAGTTGATGCACTCGACCGCAGCATCGGCCTCCTGGCGCGCCGGCGAGTCGGGCGCAATGGCCGCCGTGGGGTCGTTTCGGGTCGCCTGCCCCTCGAAGACGGCGCCGGCCCGCTGCCACGTCTCGAAGAAGGGGGCCATATCGGCGACGAGATCACGCAGCACCGGCAGGTTGGCGAGCGGCGCGATCGTCAGGGCTCCAT
>JANQMX010000111.1 GCA_028279885.1 Rhodovibrionaceae bacterium
CGGGCGCATAGCTCAGTTGGTAGAGCAGCTGACTCTTAATCAGCGGGTCCAAGGTTCGAGTCCTTGTGCGCCCACCAGCCTTCGCAGCTTATCGAGCACAGCGAGATTAGCGAGAAGGCTGTCGCGCCGGAGCTTCGAAGAAGCGAAGGCGGACCTGTCGCTGCTTCGGCTCGGCAAGCCAGCCAGAGATGGAATGGCGCAGCAAGCGAAGGCTGCCGCGCCGTAGTCCGATAGGACGTAGGCGGGCTACGCCGACATGAAGTACGTCTGTATTCTCCAAAGCATCGCCTTTCCCGACCGCTTTTACACCGGCATCACCGAAGACCTTGAGGGTCGTCTTAAAAGGCACAACGCTGGTGAGGTACCTCATACCGCGAAATTCACGCCCTGGCGTCTGAAGACCTATATCGCTTTCTCTGACGAAGCGCAGGCTCTCGCCTTCGAAAGGTATCTTAAAACCGCATCGGGCCGCGCTTTCGCTAAGAAGCGGTTGTAGGCGGACCTGTCGCTGCTTCGGCTCGGCAGGCCAGCCTGTGGTGGCGCGCAGCTCGCGAAGCCCAGGCTGTGCGCTTCTCGCGTCCTGACAATCCGAACTTAATGGCTTGAAAGCTCGCCTAACTGTGCGAAGCTTGTCCTCCCATCCATTGCTCTCTCGAAAGCTGTGCTCGCGAGAACAGCCAATGGCGCCGAAAGAAGAAGTAAGGCCTGACAAAACAAGGCCGGAAAGGAACAGGAGCGAGACATGCCCATTTCCCGACAGTGTTTCCCCGTGCGATCACTGATTGCAGCCTTCGCGATCGCAACGGCGGCATTCTATACCGCGCCCTCTGGCGTGTCTGCGGCTGAGGTCGACAAGATCCATTTCCTCATTCCCGGCGGCGCAGGCGGCGGTTGGGACGGCACCGCGCGCGGCACCGGCGAGGCTTTGACCAAGTCCGGCTTGGTCGGCCAGGCCTCCTACGAGAACATGTCGGGCGGGGGCGGCGGCAAGGCGATCGCCCACATCATCGAGACGGCCGAACGCCAGTCGGGAACCTTGATGGTGAACTCGACTCCCATTGTGCTGCGTTCTCTACGCGGGCGCTTTCCTCAGTCGTTTCGCGATCTGACGCCAATCGCTGCCGTCATCGGCGACTACGGCGCTTTCGTGGTCCGGGCCGACTCGCCCTTGCAGTCCTGGGATGACGCCGTGGCGGCGTTCAACGAGAACCCGCGCAAGGTCAAGGTGGCAGGTGGCTCGGTAAAGGGCAGCATGGACCATCTGGTGACCGCCATGGCCTTCAAGGCGGCGGGGGCGGAGACCGCCAAGGTGCGCTACATCGCTTACGACGCCGGCGGCAAGGCCATGGCTGGCCTGCTGTCGGGCGAAACGACCATGCTGTCGACCGGCCTTGGGGAAGCGCTCGAACAGGCCAAGGCCGGCCAGGTCCGCATCCTCTGCATCACGGCGCCGGAGCCTGTGGCCGGGGTGGCGCCCTGCGGCAGTGGCATAAACTTCGTCAACTGGCGTGGCTTCTTCGGCGCGCCCGGTCTCGACGCGGCGACGGCCGATGCTATGGCGGCCACCTTAGGCAAGATGTACGACACGCCCGAGTGGGAAGCGGTGCGTGCGCGCAATGGCTGGGTCAACATCTACAAGCCGCGGGCCGAGTTCGTCGCCTTCCTGGAGCAGCAGGAAGAGGAGATGAAGGCCTTGCTCAACGGGCTGGGTATCGAGACGGTGCGCTAGCCGCACGCTGGCAGTTTTGCACTATCCCCAGCCTGCCGGCGCAGGCACGGCCTGGCCGTGATCGGGAGGATTCCATGACAATCACGCGCGACCGCATCTCGGCCTTGTTCTTTCTCGCTCTTTCGGTCGCCTACTATCTCGGGGCGATGCAGATCGAGCTTTATCCTGGTGACGAGGAAGAGCTGATCAACGCCCAGACCTTCCCGAAATTCATCGGCCTCATGGCCGGGATCTTCTCGTTCCTCATCCTCGTGCTGCCGGCCAAGGGTGAGGAGGAGAAGATCAACTGGTCCGGCTTCGACTGGCGGCGCCCACTGCTGCTCGCCGGTCTGATGGTGCTCTACGGTTTGACCATCAAATGGCCGGGCTTCTTTCTTTCCACCTCGCTTTTTCTGATTGGCGGTTTTCTGGTGCTGGGCGAGCGCCGCTGGTGGGCCATCCTCGCGCTTTCGGTGCCGGTCGCCGCCGGCTTCGAGATCGTGCTCGACGGCCTGCTCGGCATCTACATCGAAGATCCCTTCGTCACCTGGCTCGGATTGAAGTCATGATCGGAGGAGCCAAGCCGTGAAAGGACCAAGATCGTGATCGAGGGCATCCTCACCGGGCTGTCGACGGCACTGACGCCGACCAACCTCCTGATGGTGATGGTCGGCTGCTTCGCCGGCACCTTCATCGGTATGCTGCCGGGCCTGGGGCCGATCTCGGCCATCGCGCTGATGATCCCCATCACCTACGGCTTCGACCCGGCCTCAGGCATGATCCTCATGGCCGGCGTCTATTATGGCGCGATCTTCGGCGGCTCGACCTCCTCCATCCTGATCAATGCGCCGGGGGTCGCCGGCACCGTAGCGACTTCTTTCGACGGCTACCCCATGGCCCGCTCGGGTCACGGCGGCAAGGCCTTGGCGATAGCCGCCTATGCTTCTTTCAGCGGCGGCACGATCGCCGCCGTCTTCCTGCTGCTGGCTGCTCCCGCGCTGGCTCAAGTCGCGCTGTCTTTCCAATCGGCCGACTACTTCGCGCTCATGGTGCTCGGTCTCACGGCGGTCTCTGCCTTTGCCGGGCGCGGCCAGTTCCTCAAGGCCATGCTCATGGTCTTCCTCGGTCTCGGCCTCGCGACCATCGGCCAGGATACATCCTCGGACATTACCCGCTTCACCTTCGGCTCGATCGATCTCCTGGACGGCATCAGTTTCCTGCTGCTGGCGATGGCCGCCTTCGCCCTGTCGGAGGCGATCATGACCGTCCTCAAGCGCGACACCGTCTCCGAATCCGCGGTCCAGGCGGCGACCGGCAAGATGGGGTCGCTCAAGATCAGCCGTGCGGAGGCCAAGACCATGGCGCCGGTCATTGGCCGCTCCTCGATACTCGGCTTCTTCATCGGCGTGCTGCCTGGCGCGGGCGCCACCATCGCCTCCTTCCTGGCCTACGGCATGGAGCGCAACATTGCCCCGAAGGCCGAGAAGCAGAAGTTCGGCAAGGGCTCGCTGCGCGGCCTGACCGCGCCCGAGACGGCCAACAACGCGGCCTGCTCCGGCTCCTTCGTGCCGCTCTTGACCCTCGGCATCCCCGGCTCCGGCACCACGGCGGTGATGCTGGGGGCGCTGATCTCCTATGGCGTGCAGCCGGGCCCGACGCTGTTCACCGACCGGCCGGAGGTCTTCTGGGCGGTGATCATCTCCATGTACATCGGCAATATCATTCTGCTCGTTCTGAACCTGCCGCTCATCCCCTATATCGCCCGCCTGCTGATGCTGCCGCCGCAGCTCCTGGTGCCGCTGGTGCTGTTCTTCTCGCTCTGCGGGGTCTACCTGGTCTCCTTCAACACCTTCGACATCCATCTGATGGTCGCCTTTGCCGCGGGCGCCGTGGTGCTGCGCCTCTTCGGCTATTCCATGGCGCCGATGATTCTCGGTTTCGTGCTCGGCCGCCTGATGGAGGAGAACCTGCGCCGCGCGCTTGAGATCTACGACGGCTACAGCTTCCTTTGGGAGCGGCCGATCACGCTCGGCATCATGATCCTGACAGCGCTCATCCTGCTGGCGCCGCTGCTCCGCTGGTTCAAGGAGCGCCGCGGCCTCGCCACCGCCGGCGAAGGGGGATAGGGGCAGCATCTCTTCGGAAGACCGCAATGTTTGCCAGCGCACGCGGTATGCCATCCCGTTGAATCATCGCCGTGATGCGCCCATTCTTGCGGGCACCGAACCAATGCCATCGTCTGCTCCATGATCCCTCAGCTTCTCTCCGCATCTCTCGTGCGTGCTCTTGTTCCAGCGCTTCTGCTCGTCGCGCTCGCCGCACCGGCGTCCGCCCAGTCCGATGGCTGCGTGCAGCCCAAGCCGGTCTGCGAGGCGCGGGATGCGGTCTTCGCCGTCTCCGCTTTCGACCCGATCGGCAGCGCCGTTCGCATCGGCGAGCGCCAGCTGGTGACCTCGCGCCACGTGGTGGCCGACGAGGTGGTGGTGACGCTCTTCACCGCTGAGGGGCGGCCGCTCATGGCTCAAGTGGTGCCGACCGACTATCCGGGCGATCTCATCCTGCTGGAAAGTGGTGACCTGCCGCCGGGGCCGGCGCTGACGCCGGAGGCGATAGAGCCTGAGGCTGAGCTCTTCACCGTCGGTGCCGATGTCGGCCTGCGGCGTATCCGCGCCTACGACCCCGGCCGGCTGCGCTTTGCGCCGCGCGCCGATCTGCCGCTCGCCCGGCTGCACCACGATGCCTACAGCCAGCCGGGCAACAGCGGCGGCGCGCTGGTCGATCAGGACGGGCGGCTGGTCGGCATCGTCGCTTCGGGTGGGGAGGGCCGCTTCGAAGCCATCCCGGCCGAGGCCATCGCGACCCTTGCGGCGCGCAGTGGGCCGGAGCATGCGGACGCCAGCGCGGAGATCGGCGCCGCCGTCCGGGTCTGCGCCACGCTGCTCGATACCTACCGCAACCCCGGCCAACGCCTGGAGGAGCAGCAGGCCAAGGCGGTGGAGACCGCCTGCCGCCGCTCGGGCAACCGCCAGTTCATGGACCTGGCGGGCCAGACCCTGGGCCGCAGCGGCCTGACCGAGCCGGCCATCCGGCTGTTCGAGCAGGGCCTGGCCGAGGACCCCGACGCCATCAACACTCGGCTGAGCCTCGCCATCACCTATCACCTGGCGCGCGACTTCGAGGCCGCCCTGCCGCAGCTGCAGTGGCTCATGACCCATGCCGACGACGACCTGCAGGTACTGCGCCTCTCGATCCAGGCGGGCACCTGGGCCGGCGACGACGAGTTGGCCGCGCGGGCCTTGGCGCGGCTCAAGGAGGTCAATCCGCAGAGCGCGCCGGCGGCCGAGCGCTTCGTCAACGACCCGCCGCCACGTCCGCCCAAGCGTCAGTAGCGCAACGGCAAGTCTCTAGCCGTCGTCGGTCGGGTTGGGGATCCAGCCCACCGCCAGCCGCGGCGCGCCGCGTTCGAGAGGCGGGACGGCGCGGGCGAAGATGGCTTGCTTGAGTTCGCTGGTCGTCAAATCGGGATTGGCCTGCAGCAGCCGCGCTGCCAGTGCCGCAACCCGGGGCACGGCATAGCTGGAGCCCGAAGCAGTGCCGCGTGCGCCGCGGTAGTCGATCACCTCGAGGTTCTCGGCCGGCACCATCAGATCGACACTGGCGGCGCCCCAGTTCGAGCCGGTTGCCAGGCGCCCGAAGGCATCGGCGGAGGTGACCACGATCATGTTCTCCAAGGGCAGGCTGGCCGGGTAGAGCGGAGCGCTGTCTATGTCGCGCCCATCGTTCCCGGCCGAGACGATGAACAGCATTTCGGGGTGCGCCGCGGCGGCTTCGGCGAAGGCCATCCAGTCGTCTTGTCGCCGGCTGCCCATCGGCATGGCGACCACCCTGGTGCCGGCCGCGGCGGCGGTCTCGACCGCCTCGGCCATGCGGGTCATGTCCGGACGGGGAAAGCGGATGGGCACGAGCCGTATCTCCGGCGCTTCCTTGACCAGCAGGCTGGCGACCGGCGTGCCGTGGCGGATGGGGAAGAAGGGCGAGCGTCCCTGGTCGCCGTCGAAGGGCCGGGCGTCGTTTTCCCAGAGGTCGCGGCCGAGGGCGTTGCTTTCGGCGTCGCGGGCCAGTCGAGCGGCGATCTCCGGCAGGAGGTAGTTCACGCCGCTGTCGATATGGGCGACGGTCACGCCGCCCGGGTCGACGCCCGCCGGCAGCGGCGGATTGAGCGGCTCGACCGTCTGGACGCTTTCGAGATCGCCGTCGAAATGAACCAGCTCCTCCGCCATGCCGTCGGCGGCATAGCGGATGGCGCGGCCGTGCCGAACGCTGCAGTCGCCGCCGGCCAGGGCCATCATGATCGGCCGTTCCGTCGTCAGCCTGTGCACCTCGAAGGTCACCCGACGCAACGCGGCCGGCGAACCTGATGCGGAGATCAGCAGTGCTTGGTCAGTCTCCGCATTCTCCAAGCGGATCTCACGCCGGGCCCAGGTGTTGCCGCGACCGCGGTCTTCCACGTTTGCCAGCACGAAGCCGGAGAGCGCGCCCGCTAGGCCCTCGCCAAGGCTGGTTGGGTCCAGGATCCTCGCCGGGCAGAGAGCGGCTGGCGCCTGCTGCAGCACGCTGCGGGCCATGCCTTCCGCGCTGTCGTCCGCCGCCAAGGCCGGCGCGGCTATCGCCAGCAGGCAAGCGAATGCCGTTGCGAGTCCGTACTGTCCTGCAGGCATTGTCATGAAACGGCGGCTCTCCCTCTCGCTTCGGCGGCGTCTCCTCTGCAGAGGCTCTCCATCGCCTCGCCCAGAATATCGATGCCGGCGCGGATGTCGCGCGGCGGTGTGCCGCTGAAGCCAAGCACCAAGCCCTGATGGTCGAGCGGCGTGAGGCTGAAGGCGCCGATGGGTGCTGCGGTGATCTCTCGCTCGGCCGCGGCTTCGCTGACGGCGGCCTCGCAGAGACCGGGGGTTAGATGGCCGATGGTGTGCAGCCCGCTGTTGGTCGGCACGACATCGAGCAGGCCGGAAAGGCGCTTGCGCGCGGCACTCAGCAGCGCTTGGTGCCGCTCGGCATAGATCTTGCGCATGCGCCGCACGTGGGTGGCGAAATGCCCTTGCTCGATGAAGTCCGCCAGCACCACCTGCGGGTTTGAGGCGACGCCGTGGAGATAGCTGCGGACCACCTTTTCGAAGACCTCGACCAGCGGCTCGGGCGCGAGCAGATAGCCGAGGCGCATGGCGGGGAAAAGGGTTTTGCTGAAGGTCCCCACGTAAATCACGCAGCCCTTGGTATCGATGCTCTTGAGGGTGGGGAGGGGGCGCTTGCCGTAGTAGAACTCGCCGTCGTAGTCGTCCTCCACGATGAAGGCGCCGGCCCGCTCGGCCGCGCGCAGCAGGGCAAAGCGCCGCTTCAGGCTCATGGTCACGCCGAGTGGCTGCTGGTGCATCGGCGTCACGAAGGCGAGACGGAAGTCCGGTGCCAAACGCAAGCCCTCCTCGATCACCATGCCGTCCCGGTCGATCGGCAGCGGCACCAACTCGGCACCGCTGGCCAGGAGGCTGTTGCGCGCGCCGATGGCGCCGGGGTTCTCGAACCAGACCTTGTCGCCCGGGTCGATGAAGAGGCTGCCGATCAGCTGAAAGGCTTCCTGCGCGCCGCAGAGAATGAAGATCTGTTCCACCTCGCAAGAGATGCCGCGGTTGGCGCGCAGATGGGCAGCGATGGCGCGCCTGAGCGGCCAATAGCCCAGCGGATCGCCATAGCCCATGACGATGTCGCGCCCGCTGCGCCAGTGCTTGGCCATGAGTCGCGACCAGAGCGCCATGGGAAAGGCGTCGAAGGCCGGCAGCGCGGTGGTGAAGCAGCGCGTCCGGTGCGGCAGTCGCTCGCTGATCAGGGCGGAGGCTTTCACGAGCGCGCGGGAGAGGGCGGGGACGCGGTGCGGCTCCTGTTCCTCCTCTTCAATGGGTCCTTCAATCTCTTCCGGCCGGTCCTGACCGATGGCCGTGCTGACGAAGGAGCCCGCGCCGACCTTCGAGGTGATCAGCCCTTCGGCGGCCAGGCGTTCATAGACATCGATCGTCGTGGTGCGGGAGACGCCCAGCTCGCGCGCCAAGGTACGGCTCGAGGGCAGGCGTTCCCCCGGCGCCAGCCGGCCCGCAAGGATCATGCCCCGCAAAGCGAGCTGCAGTTGGCTGCTGACGGTCTTGCCCGGACCTTTCTCGATCTTGAGGTCCAGCAGCAGCGTTCCCGCCGGATACTTGACCATCGATTCCTCCCTTCAGCGCGCCGACGATCCAATTGGTATGGTTTTTTCGTCAGAATGGACCTTTTGCAGGACCATTACGGGGCGCAGGATGCCCATTGCGGTCTTAGGGGTAAAGCCGAAGGCGCGAAAAAGCGGTCGAACGCAAGGCGCCCACCCGGGACTGTTTTTGGGAGGCGTACCGCTTGATGAAGATTCAGAGCATCGAGACCTTCAGTACCCGTTTCGTCTGCCTCGTACGGGTGCGCAGCGACGATGGCGCCGAGGGTTGGGGCCAAGTTGCGCCTTACCACGCCGACATCACCGCCCAGGTCGTGCACCGCCAGGTCGCGCCGCATGCCCTGGGGGCCGACGTCGACGACATCGACGGCCTCGTGCAGCTGATTCCCGAGCGAGAGCACAAGTTTCCCGGTTCCTATGTCAACCGCGCCATGGGCGGCCTCGAGACGGCCCTGTGGGACCTGCGCGGCAAACGCGAAGGCAAGAGCGTTTGCGAGCTGCTCGGCGGGACGCCGCGGCCTATTCGTGTCTACGCCTCAAGCATGAGCCGCGACATCGCAGCGAAGGACGAGGCCGAGCGCTTCCTGAGGCTGCGGGAAGCACACGGCTATGACGCCTTCAAGTTTCGGGTCGGCAGCGAGGTTGGGCACGACCGCGACGAGTGGGAAGGACGAACCGAGGACATCGTCAAGACGGTCAGCCAGGCGCTCAACGGCGAAGCCGACCTGCTGGTCGACGCGAACAGCTGCTATACGCCCAAGCGGGCCATCGAGGTAGGGCGGATGCTGGAGGACCACGGCATCGTCCATTTCGAAGAGCCCTGCCCCTATTGGGAGATGGCTTGGACCAAGGAGGTTGCCGACGCTCTCGATATCGACGTGACCGGCGGCGAGCAGGACTGCCAGCTCTCCATCTGGCGGCGGATGATCGACATGCGCGCGGTCGACGTGGTGCAGCCCGACGTCTGCTATCTCGGCGGTATCAGCCGCACTTTGCAGGTGGCCGAGATGGCGCGTGAAGCGGGCCTGCCCTGCACGCCGCACTCCGCCAATCTCAGCCTGGTGACCGTCTTCACTTTGCATCTGATGGGAGCCATTCCGGGTGCGGGTCCTTACGTCGAGTTCACGATCGAAGGGCCCGACTACTACCCCTGGCAGGACGGCATCTACGAGCCGGCGCTGATCGCCCGGGACGGAAAGGTGCAGATCCCCGATGGGCCGGGCTGGGGCGTGGAGATCAACGAGGACTGGCTGCAGTCCGCCGAGTACGCCATCAGCGAAGCTGCGCGAGGTGGCCATGGCTGAGATCGTTCTCTCCAATGTCACCAAGCGCTTCGGCTCGACCCTGGCGGTGGACGAGGTCTCCATGACCATCGGCGACGGCGAGTTCATGGTCTTCGTCGGGCCGTCGGGCTGCGGAAAGTCGACCACCCTGCGCATGATCGCGGGGCTGGAAACGGTGAGTGACGGGCAGATCCACATCGGCCCGCGCGAGGTCACACGGCTGCAGCCCAAGGAGCGGAACATCGCCATGGTGTTCCAGAACTACGCGCTCTATGCCCACAAGAACGTCTACGACAATCTCGGCTTCGGGCTGAAGGTGCGCGGCACGCCGAAGGCGGAGATCGAGCAGCGCGTGCGCCGCGCCGCCGATCTGCTGGGTATCGGCGAGCTGCTGGAGCGCAAGCCCAAGCAGCTCTCGGGCGGGCAGATGCAGCGTGTGGCGCTGGGCCGGGCCCTGGTGCGCGATCCCGAGGTCTTCTTGCTCGACGAGCCGCTCAGCAACCTCGACGCCAAGATGCGCGTGCGCATGCGCGAGGAGATCGGCAAGCTGCACAGCGCCACCGGCACCAGCATGATCTACGTCACTCATGACCAGATCGAGGCCATGACACTGGGCGACCGGATCGCCGTCATGAAAGATGGCCGCGTGCAGCAGATCGGACGCCCGCTCGAGATCTACGATCACCCGGTCAACATGTTCGTCGCCAACTTTATCGGCTCGCCGGAGATGAACCTGGTCGAGGGGCACTTGGAGGGCAGCGCCGACGGCCTGCAGGTGGTTTGCGACGGTTTTGCGCTGACGCTGCCCGAGAGGCTTTTGTCGCAACGGCCGCAGAGCGACCGCGTCGCCCTCGGCCTGCGCCCGGAGCATCTCACGCCGATGAATGAGAGCGAGGGGATGATCGCGGCGACAGTCAGTCACGTCGAGCAAATGGGCGCTCATACGCTGATCTTCTGCCAGTCCGGAGGGACGGCCCTAAGTGCGCTGGTCGGCCGCGACGACCATGTCCGCAGCGGCGATCGCCTCGCGCTCAGTATCTCTTTGGACCAGGTTCACCTGTTCGATCCGCTCGACGGGGAGAGTTTGCTTTCGGCTTCGAAAGCATACGAGGGGAAGCACCCTGAAAACACACAAAGGGAGGTAACCCATGGCTAAGTCTGGAAAGAAGTTTTCGAAACACGCTGTTACCCGCCAGGGCGATGCGCCGCGCAAGACGCTCTCGCGACGCTCCGTGGTCAAGGCGGTCGGTGTAGCCGGTGGCGCTGCGGCGCTTGGCTTTCCCGCGCCCTTCGTCAATGCCGCCCAGAAGGAGATCCGTTTCCTGAACGGCGAGCCCACCGTCGAAAGCGTGCGGGCCATGAAGTTTGCCGCGGCCCAGTACGAGAAAGAGACGGGCGTCAAGGTACAGATGGACACGGTTCCGGTCGGCAAGGCTTTCGAAAAGCTGCAGACCGGCATCAAGGCCGGCCGGCCCTATGACATCGGCACCCTGTTCTTCATCGGCGACGTCGTCCTTCTGGCCAGCGAAGGCCAGCTCGCGCCACTCAACGAGATCATCGAGCAGTACGAGTGGGGTCCGCGCATCCTCTTCCCGATCGACGGGAACTACTACTGGTACCCCTACGACTACAATCTCTGTTGGATCAACTATCGCCGCGATCTCTACGACAAGCATGGCCTCAAGGAGCCGGCCAACTGGACCGAGCTGATGGAGAACATGGCCGCGCTGAAGGGCGAGGGCGACGACATGACGGAGAACGGCATTCTCCATCCGATCTCCTCGAGCAGCGCCACCAATTACTTCAGCTTCGGCTACATGTGGGCCGAGGGCGGCCAGGTCTTCGACGACAATTGGAACGTCGTGCTCGACCAAGGCGACGTGAAGAAGTCGGTGATCAGCTATCTCGACTACTTCAACGATCTGACCGACCTCATGCCGACCGGCATCGCACAGGCGGAGTGGGGTGTCGGCCTGCGCGGCTTCCGCTCCGGCCAGCTCTCGCATGCGCCGGGCACCGGCCGGGCGATCGACGTCATTCGCACGACCGACGAGGAGATGGCGCAGAAGATCGGCATCTTCCCCTTCCCGTCGAGCGACGGAAAGCAGGTCGCCGTCAACCACGGTTACGACGGCTGGGTGGTGCTCGACACACCGCAGACCGAGGAAGCCATGAAGTTCATGAAGTGGTTCTCCGACGAGCACCTCATCAACTTCCTGCACACCTCCGCGGTGCACTACCAGCCGGCGCGCATGGACATCTACGAGGACCCGCGTTGGCTGGCGCATCCGGCGCTCGAGCAGTACTCGCACATCACAAGTTGGCAGAAGCGGTTCCTGACCGATCCCGATGTGGTCATCGCCTCGATCGACTCGGCGGGGCCTGTGGCTGACCTGCGGTCGGCGAAGGTCTTCCGCTCCTATGCCCTGCCGGAGATGCTGCAGAACAAGATCCTGAAAGGCATGGACTCCTCCGAAGCTGTCGATGTCGCGGCCAACAAGATCCGCGACGTGGTTTCCGGAGGCTGACGCTTGATTTGGGGAGCGGTCCAAGAGGCCGCTCCCCTCTTACTTTTCTTGGGCTAGGTAGCCATGGGCGGCGATCGCACGATATACGGCCTCTTTTTCTTCGGCCTCGCGTTGACGGCGGTGGTGATCGTCTATCCGGCGGTCTACGCGATCGAGCTCAGCTTCCAGAACGCCCAGTCGTTCATTTCGGAGCCCGAGTGGGTCGGCTTCGACAACTATGTGCGTGTTCTGCAGGACGCCGAGTTCTGGAATGCCCTTTGGCGGGGCATCGTCTTCGCCGGTACCGCCATTCTGCTGCAGATCGTCCTCGGCATCGGCTTCGCCATGCTGCTGGATGCCGCCATCCCCTTCAAACGAGCCTTCCGCGGCATCGCCATCCTGCCCTATCTGCTGCCGACGCTGATCGTCGCCCTCACGTTCCGTTGGATGCTCAACGACCCCATCGGGGTCATCACCGTGGCCATGCAGGACCTTGGTTTCGGCACGGTCGACTGGTTCGGTTCGCCGACCCTGGCCATGGGCATCGTCATCACCATCAGTGTCTGGATTTGGACGCCGTTTGTCACCGTGGCCATCCTGGCCGGCCTGCAATCCGTTCCCGAGTCGCTCTATGAAGCGGCCAAGGTGGACGGTGCCAGCGCCTGGCAGCGTTTCTGGCACGTCACCATTCCGCAGCTTGGCCCGGTGCTGACCGTCGTCGTTCTGCTGCGCGCCATCTGGATGTTCAACAAGTTCGACATCGTCTGGCTGATGACCGGCGGCGGACCGCTGCAGGCGACAGAGCACCTGCCCATCCTGGCCTACCGCAAGGCTTTCCAGAGCTACGACGTTAGCACGGGGGCGACGGTCTCGACGATCTCCTTCCTTATCCTCGCGGTCGCGGTGCTGATCTACTTCCGCATGTTCCCGCTCGACACCAAGGACTGAGGCCGCCCCGTGAAGACCGAGCTCGAAGTCCCTCTCAGCAGCCGCCTCGCGCTCTATGTCGCCATGGCGGTCACGCTGATCTACTCGTTTTTCCCGGTCTACTGGATGCTGGTCACCAGTGTGCGGGACCCGAAGGTTCTCTACAATCAGGTGAGCCTCATCCCCGGGCCGTTTTCCTTGGAGAGCTATGAGACGCTGCTGGCCGCGACCGACTACCCGACCTGGTTCACCAATTCGGTTCTCGTCGCCAGCGTGACCGTCGTCATAACCCTGATCTTCTCCGTGCTCATCGCCTATGCGGTGACCCGGCTGCACCTGCGCGGCAAGACCGCGATCATCGGCTCCATGCTGCTGGCTTACATGTTTCCGCCGCTGCTGGTGGCTATTCCGCTTTACACCATCTTCGCCCAGATCGGTCTTGCCAATACGCACTTCGCCCTGATTCTCTCTCACTGCACCATCACCCTGCCGCTCGGCGTCTGGCTGCTGTGGGGCTTCTTCAAGCAATTGCCGATCGACGTCGAGCAGGCGGCGATGGTCGACGGCTGTTCGCGGCTCGGTGCCTTCTTCCGCGTCGTGCTTCCGCTCTCGCTGCCGGGGGTGACCACCGTCGCCATCTTCTCCTTCCTGCTGTCGTGGACCGACTACACCTTCGCGCTGGTGATGATCGACAGCGACGACCAGAAGACCTTGCCGGTCGGCCTCGAGACCATGACCGGGCAGTACGAGCTGCGCGACGGGGAGCTGATGGCCGGCTCGACCTTGATCGCCCTGCCGCTGCTCGTTCTCTTCATCTTCCTCAACCGCTACTTCATCCACGGCTTGGCTGCCGGGGCGGTCAAACGATAGAGGGCAGCCCGGCCATGGCGGCGATCGCGAACATCGGCTTTATCGGCCTTGGCGCCATGGGCAGCGCCATGGCCCGCAACCTGCTGACCACCCGCTATCGGGTCACCGGCTACGATCTGTCGGCAGCGGCCCAAGATCGCCTGGCAGCGGCGGGCGGAACGGCGGCCGCCTCGCCAAGGGCCGCCGCCGAAGCGGCCGACTTGGTCATCACCATGCTGCCCGATGCCCCTGATGTGGATGCTGCACTGACCGGCGAGGGGGGCATCCTCTCGCTACCCAGCCAGGGGCGGCTGCTGATGAACTGCAGCACCATCGATCCGGCCGAAGCGCGACGATTCGCCGCCAAGGCTGCTGATGCCGGCTGGTCTTACCTCGACTGTGCTGTGGGACGCACCGCCACGCAGGCTGCCGAGGGGAAGTGCCTCTTCCTGCTCGGTGGTGAGACCGGCGACAAGCTCGCCGTCGGCCCGGTGCTCAAAGCGATGGGGGATTCGGTTATCGACTGCGGCGCGGTCGGTCAGGCCAGCGCCATGAAAATCGTCAACAACTACCTGGCGCTGGTCGGTTGCCTGGCGACGGCCGAGGCCCTGATGCTCGCACGTGCCGCCTCGGTGAAGGATGTCGCCGCACTCGACGTCATCAACGGCACGTCCGCGCGCAACGGTAACTCCATGCAGAATTTTCCCAACAAAGTGCTCAAGGGCGATGTCTCGCCAGGCTTCTCCCTCGACCTTGGGCGCAAGGACTTGGCCATTGCCGTGGCGGCGATGAAGCGCGAGGGCCTGTCGAGCTTTCTCGGCGAGCAGGCGCTCAAGGCCTTCGACAGCGCGCGGGAGGAAGGGCACGGCGGCAACGACTGCACGGACCTTCTGAACGTGTTGTCGAAGCTGTCCGAGCGTCGGCAGGGGGACTGAGATGAAAGCCGCCGTCAGCTACGGCGCGGGTCAGCCACTGGTGGTGGAGGAGGTCGCCATCGACGCGCCATCCCGCGGCGAAGTCGCGGTTCAGGTCGGGGCCTGTGCCATCTGCCAAAGCGATTTGCACTATCTCTCAGGCGCCTGGCCAGGGAAGCCCTTTCCGGTTATCTGCGGGCATGAGGTTGCAGGCACCGTGGTTGGTGTCGGCAGATCGGTGGCAGGCGTGCGGGAAGGCGACCGGGTCATTGTCAGTCTTATCCGCAACCTCGGGACCTGCGAGCCCTGCCTTGCCGGTCACCCTTCTCACGGATATTGCCGGGCCGGACATCCTTATCTCTGCGAAGCGACCTTGCCATTGGATCGGGAGGAACGGTTCGCCAACGGCGATGGCGCGCGCGTGCATCAAGGCTTGAAGGTTGGCGGCTTCGCCGAGCAGATCCTGGTGCATCCCTCCCAGCTCGCCGCCATTCCGGCCGACATGCCGCTGGAGGAAGCGAGCCTTTTGGCTTGCGGCGTCTTGACCGGCTATGGCGCGGTCTTCAATTCGGCCAAGATGCGGCCCGGCGCCAGTGTCGCGGTCATCGGCATCGGCGGTGTCGGCATCAACTGCCTTCAGGCCGCCGTTATCGGCGACGCCGAGACGGTCATCGCGATCGACGTGGTGCCGGAGAAATTCGCGCTGGCACAGGCTTTGGGCGCCACCCATACGCTGAATGCCAAGGAGACGCCGGTCGTCGAGGCGGTGATGGAGATCACCGATGGCTTCGGCGTCGACTATGCCTTTGTCGCCGCCGGCAGCGGAGCCGCCATCGAGCAGGGATCCGAAATCCTGGCCAAGCTTGGCTGCCTGGTGGTCGCTGCCTTGCCGCCCGCCGGCGTGACCGCGCAGATCCAGCCGCGCTTCTTGGTGAACAAGAACCAGTCGATGCTTGGCACCAAGATGGGCTCCGCGCGGCTTTCCCACGACATCCCTATCCTGATCGAGCATTATCGTGCGGGGCGCCTAAAGCTCGGCGCGCTGATCGCCGAGCGCTACCCCTTAGACCGTATCAACGACGCCATCGAAAGCGCGGGGCAGGGCGCTGCCGCCCGCAACGTGATCGCGTTCGCCAGCCAATGACACCGGCGCTACAGGCCGGGCAAGCAAGGACGGAGTGTCGCCTCCATGAGCAGCAACTTGGAATCTCTGGCTCGTCAGGTCGCCGAAAGCGGACGCATCGAAGGCTTGTCCGACAAGCACTTCATCGATGGTCGTTTCATCGCGCGCGGCAACGAATCCCTCGAGTGCTACGACCCGGGGACGGGGAAGCCATTCGCCCAATTCGCTGCGGGCGGCAAGGCGGAGATCGAGGAAGCGGTGGAGGCCGCCAAAGTGGCCTTCGCCAAGGTCTGGAGCAAGGTGGTGCCCGCCGAGCGCGGCCGCATCCTGCAGAAGACAGCGGCACTTATCCGCGAGAAGGCGGACTACCTCACGGTGGTCGAGAGCCTGGACTCCGGCAAGACGCTGTCCGAGGCCAAGGGCGACATCGCCAACGCCGCCCGCACCTTCGAGTACTACGCCGGTGCCGCCGACAAGCTGCAGGGCGATAGCTTCCCCATCAGCGGCGATCTGCTTGCCTACACAGTGCCGGAGCCGATGGGTGTCACCGCTCACATCATTCCCTGGAACTATCCTCTGGCCATGCTGGCCCGCGGCGTGGCCCCCGCCCTGGCGGCCGGCTGCACCATCGTTGCCAAACCCGCCGAGCAGACGCCGATGACCGCGCTCTTGATGGCCGGCATCCTGCAGGAGGCGGGGCTGCCAGACGGCGTCTTCAACGTCGTCACCGGCACGGGCGAGGAGGCCGGCGCGCCGCTCGCCGCCCACAAGGACGTGGCGCACATCACCTTCACCGGCTCCGTCGAAACCGGCGGCAAGGTCATGCAGGCGGCTGCCCGCAACATCACCCAGGTGACCTTGGAGCTTGGCGGCAAGTCGCCGGCCGTCGTGCTGGCCGACTGCGACATGGAGAACGCCATCAACAACGTCGCCGGCTCCATCTACAAGAATGCCGGTCAGATCTGTTCGGCTGGCTCGCGCTTGGTGATCGAGCGTTCCATCCATGACGAGTTCGTCGACAAGCTGTCCCGGCGCGCAGCCCAGCTTCGCCTCGGTCACGGCTTGCGCGATCCCGACGTCGGCCCGGTCAACTCCCAGGAACAGCTCGGCAAGGTGAAGGGCTACCTGGAGGATGCAAAGGCACGAGGGGTAGAGACGCGCGCCGGCGGCGCGGTCACTGCGGACCCGGAGACCGGTCTCGGCTGGTTCGTCGAGCCAACCATTTTCGACAACCTGGACAGCAAGGACAGGCTGGTACAGGAGGAGGTCTTCGGCCCGGTGCTGGCGGTGCAGGTCATTGACTCGCTTGACGAAGCCATCGAGGTCGCTAACGACACTGAGTATGGGCTGGTCGCCGGTGTCTTCACCAAGGACAGCGCCAAGGCCCGCCGTTTGGCAGGCGCCCTCGACGCTGGACAGATCTTCGTCAATCAGTGGTTCTCGGTCGGCATAGAGGTGCCCTTCGGCGGCAACAAGAAGTCCGGCATCGGGCGAGAGAAGGGCATGGAAGGCCTGCGCGCGTACTGCAAGATCAAGGCGGTGGGCGAGAGGTTCTGAGTCATGGATAGGGTTGCCGTTCAACCACTGACCGGCATACTCGACATCGAGATGAGTAGAGTTTCCTGTTTCAGGCGCTCTAACCCAAGGGAGCGCTTAATCTGATGTCCCCCGCAACTTTTATCCCGCTCACCGGTTACGTGGACCGACTGTCTGCACGGCCCGGCGAGACCCTGGATTTCAAGATCAGCTCGACCCTGTCTGTGCCCTACGAAGCGAAGCTGATGCGAGTCATATCGGCCGACCCCAACCCGGACGGGCCAGGCATTCTGGAGGAGGACCTGTCTGGCGTCTTCCGAGGGTGTTTTCCTTCGCGCTATCAAGACTACCGCCTCGGCTCCTACGTGCGGGTGCCGGCAAAAGGGGCGCTTGTGTCCTTGTCGGCTTTTACAGTCGTTGCTACCGTTTGGCCCACCACACCTGACAAGGGCCGGCAAGCCATCGTCAGTTGTTGCGACCCGCACATCACGGCAGGCTTCTCGTTCGGCCTCGATGAAAGAGGCTGCGTCCGCCTTCAGCTTGGGGCCGGCGAGGCAGCCCCCATCGAGGTCGCGGCGCCTGAACCGCTTAAGTGCCGCCGCTGGTATCGAGCTTGGGCCTCCTACGACCCATCTCGGGGTGTCGTCACTGTAGGCCAGCAGCTCCTCGAGCCTCATGTCGAGCCCCAGGAAACGCAGATAGAGGTCACGGGCGGTCTTAGGCCTGCCAGCGCCGAGGATGTTCTCATCGCTGCGTGCAACGACAGCCCGGTCGCCGACCACTTCAACGGCAAGATCGAAGCGCCGGTCCTTTTAGGGCGTGCGCTCAGTGCCGCGGAGATCGTTGCCCTTGCGCCGCAAAGTGCGGCGCCGGATAGCCTGGCCTGTTGGGACTTCTCTCGCGGGATCTCGACCCTGACCGTCACGGACCTTGGGCCGAATGAACTGCACGGCGAGATCGTCAACCTGCCGGCGCGCGGGATGAAGGGTTCGACCTGGGACGGACGAGAAATGTGCTGGCGCCACGCGCCGGAGCACTACGGCGCCATCCACTTCCATGACGACGACTTCTACGACTGCGGCTGGGAAACCGACTTCTCCTTCACCGTGCCAAACGACCTTCGCAGCGGCGTCTACGCCATGCGCCTCAGCTGCGAGGGAGTGGAGGACACCATCCCCTTTTTCGTCTGCCCGCCGAAAGGCGAGCGGCAGTCCCAACTCTGTGTGGTCATCCCGACCTTCACCTACGTCATCTACTCCAACAACGCGCGCTACGATTTCGGTGAGGCGCTCAAGGAGCGCATGGTGGCTTGGGGGGCGTCGCCCTGGAACCCGGCCGAACATCCGCAGTTCGGTCTCTCGACCTACAACCTGCACAGCGACGGCAGCGGCATCTGCAACATCTCCAGCCGCCGGCCGATGCTCAACCTGCGCTGCGGTTACCTGACCCTCGTGCGGCCCCGCTGCGGCTCGGGCCTCCGACACTTTCAGGCAGACACGCATCTCCTGGCTTGGCTCGAGCATGTCGGCTTGGCCTACGATGTCGTCACCGACCAGGAGTTGCACGAGGAAGGCGTCGCCTGCCTCTCCGGCTACAAGGCGGTGCTGACTTGCACACACCCCGAATACCATACGGTCGAGACCCTCAATGCGCTGCGGGACTATCGCGATGATGGCGGGCATCTCGTCTATCTCGGCGGCAACGGTTTCTACTGGCGCGTGGCGCTGCACCGGGAGGCACCGGGTGCCATCGAAATCCGCCGCGGCGAAGGTGGTTTGCGTTTCTGGGCGGCACAGCCCGGCGAGTACTACAACGCCTTCGACGGAAACTACGGCGGGCTTTGGCTCCGCAATGGTCGAGCGCCGCAGAAGTTGGCCGGCGTCGGCTTCACCTCTCAGGGCGCCTTCTCCGGCAGCTACTACCGCCGCACGCCTGAGAGCCGCGATCCGAGCGTCGGTTGGATCTTCGAGGGAATTGAGGAGGAGATCATCGGCGATTTCGGCCTCTCCGGCTGTGGTGCAGCCGGCTATGAGCTCGACCGAGTCGACTACGATCTCGGCTCGCCGGATGCGACGGTGATTCTCGCCCGTTCGGAAGGACACGACGAAACCTTCGTCCCTGTCCCGGAAGACATCCTCAACCACGTCGGCACCACAACTGGCGAGCGACCCGAAGCTCTGATCCGGGCCGAGATGGTCTACTGCGCCCTGCCGGGTGGCGGCGCGGTCTTTTCCGTTGGCTCCATCACCTTCTGCGGCAGCCTGCCCAGCAACGACTTCGACAACAACGTCTCACGGCTGTTGCTGAACGTGGTGCGGCGCTTCCTGGCCGACTGAAGACTCCTCGCGACCCTCGCCATGCGCGGCAGAGAGGGCGCGGCGGTCGAAGGCAACCGACTTGATCAGCGCGAAAACCGGCGTGCCGGGGGTAAGGCCGAGCTCGGCCACGGCCTCGCGGGTCAGCCGTGCCCGCAGGCGCTGACCGCCGACCTCGACAAGGGTCTCGGCGAAGGCGGTCTCGGGCTCCTCGACAATCTCTTGGATGGTGCCGGCCAGCACATTGCGGAAGCTGATGCCGGTCGGTCTCTGCGTCGCCAGCCCGACGTCGCGGGCGCGGATGCGCAGGCGCACGTCCTCGCCCACGGCGACGTCGGCTTGCGGCAGGGACAGCGGCTGGCCGCCAAGCTCCAGGCGCGTCATACGGAAGTTGGGGTCGTGGCCCGCCACTCGGGCAGACACGACCACGCCGGCTTCGAACCGCCCTGTCTCGGGGCTGAGATCGAGGCGTTCCAGCAGCGCTTGCAGAGGGCCTTCGGCGACCTTGCGGCCCTTCGCGATCAGGACCATGCGGTCGGCCAGGCGCGACACCTCGCCGATGTCGTGGCTGACGTAGAGGATGGGCAGGCCAAGCGCCTGGGGGAGGGCCTCGAAGTAGGGCAGAATCTCTTCCTTGGTCATGCGATCGAGGGCCGAGAGCGGCTCGTCCATCAACAGCACGCGAGGGCGCGAGAGCAGAGCTCGGCCGAGGGCGACACGCTGGCGCTCGCCGCCGGAGAGTGCTTCCGGCGCTCGCTCGAGCAGATGGTCGATGCCGAGCAGGGCAACGATGTCGTCGAAGGAGGGGGCGCCGTTGCGGGTCTCCGTGCCGGCGCGTTTTGCGCCGTAGAGCAGGTTCTTGGCGACGGAGAGATGCGGGAAGAGACTGGCTTCCTGAAAGACATAGCCCACGGCGCGCCGATGCGGCGGGAGATAGTGGCCGCGCGCCTCATCCT
This sequence comes from Rhodovibrionaceae bacterium, assembly GCA_028279885.1. GTDB lineage: Bacteria > Pseudomonadota > Alphaproteobacteria > Kiloniellales > DSM-21159 > JANQMX01. Next base: position 20,369 of record JANQMX010000111.1, read on the forward strand.
GCCAAGCCTCGCCGCCAACGGATAGGTGGCCGGGCAGGCGGTTGAGTCCGGCGATGCAGCGTAGGAGGCTGGTCTTGCCGCAGCCCGAAGGGCCGAAGAGGGCGGTGATGCCCTGCAGTGGCGCGGTGAAATCGATATCGAGCGAGAAGCCGTTGCGCCGATCGCCGAGACGACCGGCAAAGCGGGCATCGATGCCGTTCTCCCGCGCGGCAGCGGCTGCACGGGTCATGGCGTGCTTTGCCCCAGGCGCCGGCCGAGACGCCTGTCGAGCAGCATCATGGTCAGGATGACTAGGAAGGAGAAGATGAGCAGCCCGCCGGCCAGGATGTGAGCCTTGGTCCACTGCAGGGTCTCGACGTAGTCGTAGACGGCGATGGACAGCACGCGGGTCTCGCCGGGTATGTTGCCGCCGATCATCAGGATGACGCCAAACTCACCGACCGTGTGGGCGAAGCCGAGCACGGCCCCGGTCAGCAGTCCGGGGCGGGCAAGGGGCAGGGCAACGCTCCAGAAGCGATCCCAGGGCGAGGCACGCAGGGTGGCCGCGACCTCCAAGGGGCGCTCGCCGAAGGCTTCGAAGGCATTGCGGATGGGCTGTACCACGAAGGGCATGGAATAGAATACCGAGCCGATCACCAGCCCTTCGAAGGTGAAGGCCAAGGTGCGCCCGCCGAACAGGCCGGCGATCCAGCCGCCGGGGCCTTCCGGGCCGAGCAGGATGAGGAGGTAGAAGCCGAGCACTGTCGGTGGCAGCACCAGCGGCAGGGCGACGACGGCGGCCACGGCCTCCTTCCATCGGCTCTGGGAGCGGGCGAGCCACCAGGCGATCGGCGTACCGATGACCAGCAGCACAAGGGTAGTGACGGTCGCCAGCTCCAGGGTCAGGCGGATGGGTGACCAGAGTTCCGCGAAGTCGAGCATCCGACGCTGCCCCCTCTAGCTTTCATAGCCATAGCGGGCGAGCACTGCGCGGGCCGCGTCGCTCTTGAGGAAGGCCATGAAGGCTTGGGCCGCTTCGCTGTCCTTTCCGGCCGTCAGCAGCACGGCGTCTTGAGCGATGGGGCTGTGCAGCTTGGCGGGGACCACCCAGTAAGAGCCGCCCTCGTGAACAGCCAATTGGGACAGGGCGACAAAGCCGACCTCGGCGTTGCCGGTGGCAGCAAACTGAAAAGCCTGAGAGGCGTTGTTGCCTTGCACCAGCTTGGGCGTGAGCGCGTCGCGGAGGCTCAGGGCCTGCAGCGCTTCCACTGCCGCGGCGCCATAGGGCGCGGTCAGCGGATTGGCGATGGCGAGCTTGGTGAAGTCGCCCTCATGCAGGGTCGCTTCTCCGGTAACGCGCCCCTTGTCTCGGCTGAACAGGGCGAGGCGGCCCCAGGCGTAGGTGAAGCGGCTGTCGGCCACGGCCAAGCCTTCGGCAACGGCACGCTCCGGGCGTGCCTGATCGGCCGCGAGGAAGACGTCGAAGGGTGCGCCCTGGGCGATCTGCGTGTAGAGCTGCCCGGTGGCGCCAAAGCTGAAGAGTGGGCGATAGCCGCTTTTCGCTTCGAAAAGGGCGCCGATCTCCCGGGCTGCGTCGCTGAAGTTGGCCGCCGTGGCGACGCGGAACTCGGCCGCCTTGGCTTGACCGGGCGCAACAGCGAGAAGGCCGGCCATCGTTAAGGCAACGACCAGCAGACTGGCGAGTTTACGATATGTCAGCAGAGACATATCGCTAGTTAGCCGCGCTGTTCCTTCTGGCGCAAGGGCTATTTCGGTGGTGGCGCAGGCTCGATTGTCTGCAAGGCGCGCAGAGCGCCAAGCTCACGCTCGACCGCGCGTTCGGCTTCGGTCTCGATGCGGCGATAGAGGGCCAGGACCTGTTCGCCGGTCTCGGTCAATGCGGCCCCGCCCTTGCTGCGCCCACCGCGGCTGGTGGACACCAAAGGCTCCTTGAAACTGCGGTTCATCCGCTCCACCAGGCTCCAGGCGCGCTTGTAGCTCATGCCCATCCGCCGACCGGCTGCCGCGATGGATCCCGTCTCGCGAATACCGTCCAGGATATCCGCCTTGCCGGGGCCGATTGCGCCGTCCTCTTCCAGGACGATGCGGAGCCTGGCTCCCTTTGTCTTGCCACCTTCCTTCATGCGAAAAGACTAGCTGAGCCTTCGCCGTTGGTCAGCTCTTGTCTCTGCCGAGCTCTTGTCCTTTTCCTGGGGCTTGAGAGGCGCGGCGCGAAGCGGATAATCGCGCAATCTTGCAGTTTCAGCCGACGCCCCGACTCGTGATCCCACGCACTGCCAGCATAGACCGCGAAGATCTGACGTGAGCCGACCCAATGCCCTTCCAGGCCTTGCCGCCGTAGTTCGGCGAGTGGTTGGCTTCTCGTGCCGCCATCCGCGCAAGGTCTGCCTATTTTACCTCCTGCTGGCGATGCTGGCCGCGGCAATCCTGCCGAACTTGGCGGTCAACACCGATACGGCCCGCATGCTCGACCGCACTTTGTCTTTCCGGCAGAGCTACGATGCCTTCATTCAAGCTTTTCCCACCTACGACAAGAGCTTCATTGCCGTCATAGAAGCTGCGACGGCCGAGCAGGCCAAGGCGGCCCGCGACCAGCTTGCGGAGGCTTTCCGCGCGCGGTCCGATCGCTTCGAAGACGTGCAAGTGCCCACCGGCGGCGAATTCCTTGAGCGCTATGGGGTCTTTCTGCTCGATGAGTCGGAGGTGGCGCGCCTGGCGGCCGGTCTACCGGCCGGCGAAGAGCTGCTGCAGATGCTCAATCGCGACACAAGTCTCTCGGGCTTTGCCGAAGCGCTGGGCAAGATCGCGAGCGAAGCGCCGGACGATGATCCGAAGTGGGGCGTTGCCGGTCGGCTGCTAGCCGAGACGGCCACGGTCCTCGAAGCCGCGCGCGCAGGCGAGGAGCGGCCGCTGTCCTGGCGTTACGTGATTTGGGCGGAGGAGCCGCTGCTGGAGATTGTCGTGGTTCGTCCGGAACTCGACTTCGCCGCGCTCGTTCCGGCGCAAGAGGCCATGGCAGAAGCGCAAGCGATCGCGGCCGCGGTCGAGAGCGACTTCGGCGGCGCCGTCGAAATTGGTCTCACGGGCCAAACAGCCTTGGAAACCGAGGAGCTTGAGGCGGCCTCAGGCGGCTCGGCGCTGGCGGCGGTGCTATCGTTTATCTTCGTATCGCTGGTGCTGGGGTTTGGTTTGCGCTCCTGGGTGCTGGTGGTGGCCTCCCTCGCCAGCCTGGTGATCGGCCTGCTGCTCACCGCCGGCTTTGCCACCTTGGCTATCGGTGAGCTCAATCTCATCTCGGTCGCCTTCGCCGTCCTGTTCATCGGGCTCAGCATCGATTTCTCCATCCATTTCTCACTGCGCTACCAGGAGGCCTGCAGGAACGGGGACGGCGCCGACTCGATCAATGTCTGTGCGGTGGAGCTGGGGCCGGCACTCTTCCTCTGTGCGCCGACCACGGCCCTGGCCTTTTTCTCCTTCCTGTTCACCGACTTCGTCGGCATGGCGCAGCTCGGCCTTATCTCCGGCGCCGGCATCATCATCGCGATGCTGCTCTCGCTCACCTTCCTGCCGGCGCTGCTGACCCTGCTGCCGCGCCCCAGCGCCGTTGAGCGACGACGCAACCTCTTGATAGCCGACCTCATGGGGCAGCTGTCCCGTACGCCGGTCGCGTTGACCATTCTTCTGGCGATTGCCGCGTCCATCGTCTTTGCCCACCGCGTGCAGTTTGACGCCGATACGATGGCGCTGAGAGACCCGGACGCGCTGTCGGTCGAGTTCTTCTATCGCCTTGCCGAAGATCCGGTGACGTCCCCCTACGCAATCCAAATCCTGGTTCCGGAGGCGGAGGCAGTAGAGCTCGTGCCAAGGCTGGAGGCCTTGCCCCTGGTGGCGGAGGTGCGCTGGCGGGAGAGCTTTCAACCGCGGGATATCGCCGAGAAGCAGGCCATCCTGCAGAGCGCACTGGCCTCGGCTGCCTGGTCCGACCGCTTCTCCTTCGCGCTCGATCTCGGCCTGAGCGACAGCGAGGCCCTGGACGAAACCGCCGCGGTCGCCGGCGAGTTGGCCGCCTCCGGCCCTGAGGCCGTAAGGGACAGAGCGGACGACCTACTGGAAGCCTTGCAGGACTTCGAGAGCCCGGCCGAGGGCCAGCCCAACGCCGTGGACAGACTGCAGAGTCTGCTCTTTGCCGAGCTTCCCGAGCCCTTGACGGACTTGGCCGAGGACGACATCGGCGCGCCAGAAGAGACGGTTTCGATACCCGACGAGCTTCTGCGCCTCTATCAGACGCCGGATTACCTTTTGCGCCTGGAGGTCATTCCGCAGGAGGGTGCCGCCGACCCCGAGATCGCAGATGTCTTCGTCGACAGCGTCAAATCGGTGGTGCCCTCGGCGACAGGCACCTTGCCGGAGATTGTCGAGGCGGGCCGCGTTATCGTCCGCTCGATGCTGGAGGCCACGGCCATCGCCTCGGTCGCCGTCATCCTGTTGCTGTTCGCTGTGTTTCGGTCGCCGCTCGCGGTTGCCTTGACGCTGCTTCCCGTCGCGACCGCGGCGCTGCTGACCCTGGGGGCGATGGCGCTTCTTGGGCTGTCGTTCAACTTCGCCAACGTCATCGTCGTTCCGCTGCTGATCGGGCTTGGCATCGACAGCGGCATTCACTTGGTCATGCGCGGGCGGCAGTCCGAAAGCCTGAACCGAACCTCGACGCCGAAGGCCGTGCTGCTCAGCGCCCTGACCACCATCGGATCTTTCGGGACCTTGGCGGTGTCGAGCCACCGTGGCACCGCCAGCATGGGAGAGCTTCTGGCGCTCTCGCTCTTTCTGCTGCTGGTCGCGTCCTTGGTGCTTCTGCCTTGGGTTCTGAACCGGCCTTGGCTGAAGGGACGTTACTAAGCGGTGTTGACGCTCAGCGACTGAAGCGCAGGCTGACGCAACGCAGGATGACTTGCCCGACCTGCGTGCCGCGGCGGCGGAAGCAGTCGACCAGACGGTTCTGCTCGCTATCGTAGAACAGCCCGTTGCCCAAGGCCTGAAACCGCGGTGCGGCGATTTCGAATATCGGTACGATCGGCGTCAGGCCGCTTGCCGGCTCCGGCAGATGGCCGCGGGTGATGCGCACGCCTTTGACCACGGTGGTGTAAAGTGCGGTGGTGCCGTAGCCGCCGCGCTCGACGATGTCGTCTGTCGCCGCGTTCTGCGCCGACGCCCCCGGCGCCGAGACCAACAAGGCTGCTAAGACAGCCAAGACTCCAAGCTGTTTCATTGCTTCAACCCCAGTTTCCCCATGCAAACCCACACCTGAGGCTAACCGAAATCTCGCATTGAAGCAAAAGAGCGACCGGGGCCCCCGCGAGAGGCAGGGCCTTATTCGGTCCCGAAGCCGCTGCCCGGTTTTTTGTATTCCTCCCGCGGTGGGCTGAAGACATCCAAGACTTTGGCCCCTTCCGCGCCGGCACGAATGCCGTGCGGCACGTTTCCGGGCGTACGCCAGAAGTCGCCGGCTTTGACCGGCACCTCCTCGCCGTCTTGGATGCGAATGGCGCTTCCCTCCAGGAGCACGCCCCACTGCTCTTGGGGGTGGCTGTGTACTTTACCCTCCGCATGCGGCGCGAGCGTCACGACGGAGAGCATCGAATGATTGCCGACGAAGATACGCGTCGCCAGACCCGGACCGAGTTCCCGGACGATGCCCTGGCTGCTGTCATCGAGGTTATAGAACTCTTGGGTCTTGCTCATTGCGCATCCTCCCTGTTGAATTGTGGCAGCCTTCCGCAAGCGTTTGGCCGACTTGGGCAATGGTTCTGCCTATTGTGCGGCCTATGTGAGAGGCGTCGTTAACTGCTAGACGTTCGTGGGACCGCTTGCACGCCGCAGTTTTGCGCATCTGCCGCGCGGCATGCCAGGCCCGAATCCATGAGACGTGGGCAAGCAAGGTCGATAAGACGTGACAGCACTGGTTACCGGCGCCACTGGCTTTGTCGGCTCAGCCGTTGCGCGAGCGCTGCTCGACAGCGGCCGGATTGTTCGTGTGCTCGCCCGGCCGGGTAGCGACCGCCGCAATCTCGACGGCTTGGACGTGGAAGTCGCCGAGGGCGATTTGACCGAGCGCGACAGCATCAAAAGGGCTGTCCAGGGCGCGACGGAAGTCTACCATGTGGCTGCCGACTACCGCCTTTGGGTACCGGAACCGGCGGCGATGGACCGCATCAACGTCGAGGGCACCGAGGCCTTGCTTCGAGCCGCGGCCGAAGCCGGCGTAGAACGCTTCGTCTACACGAGCAGCGTTGCGGCCCTGGGTGTCCCCGGCAAGGGCGAAATCGGCGACGAGGAAACGCGCATCGAAGCCGAAGATGTCGTGGGTGCTTACAAGCGCTCCAAGTACCGCGCGCAGAAGCTGGTCGAACGCTTCGCCGCGGAAAGCAGCTTTCCGGTTATCATCGTCAATCCTTCGACCCCGGTCGGCCCTCGCGACATCAAGCCGACGCCGACCGGCCGCATTATCGTGGAAGCCGCCAGCGGACGAATTCCGGCGTTCGTCGACACCGGGCTCAACTTGGTACATGTGGAGGACGTGGCCGAAGGCCATCTCTTGGCGGCAGAGAAGGGCCGGCCGGGCGAGTCCTATATTCTGGGCGGCGAGAACTGGAGCCTGGCGGACATGTTGCGGGAGATCGCGACTATGACCGGCCGCCGGCCGCCGCGGGTCAGCCTGCCGCACGGCGCCATCCTGCCGGTTGCCTACCTTGCCGAGTCCTGGAGCCGCCTAACCGGCAAGGAGCCCTTCGTCACGCGCGATGCGGTGAAGATGTCGCGGGCCCGGATGTTCTATCGCTCCGACAAGGCGCAGCGCGAACTCGGCTATCGTGCCCGCCGCGCTGTCGAAGGGCTGGGTGACGCCGTTCGATGGTTCCGGGCGAACAACTACCTCTAAAAGCGATTAGCCCTCGCAGCGCACTGTTTGTTCGCTCGCAGCAAGCGGCTCCGGGCGTTCGGCTGTGTGCTGGTCGGCGCGGTAGTCGATCGTGGAGCCGTCACCCGGCGCCTTGAAGCTCATCTTCAAGAGACAACCGGCCGGATCGTACCAAAGGTCGACCTCCAGGTCGCCGGAGATACGATGCAACTGGCCCCTGCTTTCGCCCCACGGCATTTCAACGGTCTGCGTGTACTTCGGGGTCACTTTCACGTCGATCAGCTCACCGTTCTGCGTATTCAGCAAGGTCTCGGCGCCGCGCGTGGCAGGGTTCCAGTAGCTTGTCGGGATGACGTCGCCCGGCAGGAGAATTTGCTCGCCCTTGCCGGTCACCAGGAAGCCATCGCCCATGGCTCGGCCCCTGACTTGGTGAAGCTCCCCGTTGTTGTCGGTTTGCGTGTCGATGGAGACGAGACGGCCATTCTCCCAGACTTCGCGGTTGCGATGCTGGTAGTCGAACAACGTGAAGAAGGCGAGCTTGACCTCGAGGCCGATCTCGATGTCCACGATCAGTTGATCGTCTTGTTGCTCGAAGCTGATCGTGTGAGAACCGATTGGGCTGCCGTTACGCAGCACTTCGAAGGCAATCCCTTCGGCGCTGCCGAGCGAAGCCGCCGCGTAAGACCCGTATCCCACGCCGACCGCGGTCAGCCCGATGGCAAGCGTTTTCAGTGCTTTAAAACCAGTTCTTTTGGCTTTAGCTGCGCAAATGGGCGCCATGTGGCTGTCTCCCGGCCGCTTTTGGGGATGATCTATTGCGTCATGATACGTCGGCCAGGCGCCGGCGGATCTCCTCGTGGGCCTGCTTTGTGATGGGGTAGTTCCGCATGATCCAGAGCACGGAGAGCTTCAACGCGACCGGCAGCAAGCCATAGAGTCCTGCCAGCGCCATCAGCGCGCCGCCGCTGTTGTCGCCGCCCGCCTGAAAACCGGCCAATTCGAGCAGCGGAAAGCTGATGCCGACGGCCAGGGCGAAGGTCAGCTTAGACACCGTGCCGGCGGCGGCGAAGAAGAGCGCGGGGCGTCGGTAGCCGGTTCTTTGCCCATCCCACTCGATCAAGTCGGCGAGCAGGGCGCTCGGCAGCACGAAGTCGGCGCCGGCCGCAATGCCGGTAACGAGGACGATCGCCAGGTACCAGCCCGCATCGCCGGGGCCGAGCAGGGGCGTCCAGACAAAGGCGACACAGGCCAACACGATGCCCAGGCGCCAGGTTCGATCCTTGCCGATCGATCGGCTGACCCGCACCCACAGCGGCACCGAGGCCACCGCGGCAAGGAAGTAGCACAGCAAAAAGAGCCCGGCCCGATCCGGAATGCCGATCTTATGGGTAATGAAGAACAGGAAAAGCGTGGCCGGCAGGGCGTTGGCGATGCCGTTCAAAAGCGTGCTGGCCATCAGTTGGCGGAACGGTGATTCGCCGCTGAGCAGCTTCAGTGCGGAGCGGAAGTAGTCGCCTGGCAGGTTCACCGAGTTCCGGTCGCTGACGAAGAGGCTGAGGGCGATAAGGCTGAGCAGCAGAGTCGCGAAGATGAGCACCAAGTTGGTGGTCAGCGCCGGGCCGAGATCGCGGGCATCGCCCTGGCCGAGCAAGGTCGGCAAGGCCAGCGCCGCCAGCGTACCGACCAAGCCGAAGAGGGTGCGTGCGCCGCTGACCCGGCTGCGCTGATGATAGTCGGGGCTGAGCTCGGCGCCCCAGGCGTTCATCGGAACGATCACCATCGTGCCGGCGATGTAGACCGCGGCAGCACAGACGAAGAGGTAGAGCGCGGAGGGGTCGCCCTGCGGCCGGAACAGCAGTGTCAGGGCGAGCGCGAGGATGGGGGCGCCGATCAGGATCCAAAGGCGCCGGCGCCCGAAGCGCAGGGGCGTGTGGTCGGAGAGATAGCCGATCGCCGGGTCGGTCACGGCATCGAGCAATCGGGCAAGCAGAAGGACGGCCCCGACCGCGGTGAGGCTGACGCCCATGGCTTCGGCATAGTAGGTCGGCACGAAGACCTGAAGGCATAGCCAGCCCGCTGCCAAGGGCAGCGCCAAGCCGCCGTAGCTGGCCAGAACCCGGTAGCTCAGCGGGGCGCCGGGCGTGCTTTCGTTTTGGCTCATGGCGCCGTCCTGCTGGCCGGGACAACCCCGGAAACTGTCGGTGAATGATAGGACATGGCTAGCTATACGCTGGGAGTGCCCGGGCGGATGAGGATTGGGCTTGCTATCTCCCCATCGGCTTTGCCAAATCCGCGCTCGATCTTCGCGGCCCTGATGGCCGCTGCGATCGAGACGAGAGAGTCACGCAGCGGGGGCTGGCGATGCGCAGGATACTGGTGACCGGGGCTTTGGGGCAGATCGGAACGGAGCTGGTCGAGGCCCTGCAGGCTCGCTATGGCGAGGACCGGGTCATCGCGACGGACGTGCGGATGGCGCCACCGGGGGAATCGCCGCGCAGCCTTTATGCCCATATGGACTGCACGCAGCTGCCGCAGATCTTCGAGGTGGTGCGGCGCTATGACGTCGGCACCATCTATCACCTGGCATCCCTGCTTTCGGCGGTGGCCGAGGAACGCCCGCAGATCGCCTGGAGCCTCAACATGGGTGGGCTCTACAACACCCTCGAGGTGGCTCGGCAATACGACTGCGCCTTGTTCTTTCCGAGCTCGATCGGCGCTTTCGGGCCAACGACACCGCGAGACGGGACCCCGCAGGACACGGTGCAGCGGCCGACCACCATGTACGGCGTCACCAAGGTGGCCGGAGAATTGCTCTGCGACTATTACGCCACCCGCTTCGGCGTCGACACCCGCGGCTTGCGCTTTCCCGGCCTGATCTCCAACACCGCGCCGCCGGGCGGCGGCACAACCGACTATGCGGTGGACATCTTCTATCAGGCCATTCGCTACCGCCACTACACCTGCTTTCTTCGGGCCGATAGTTGCCTCGACATGATGTATATGCCGGATGCCACCCGGGCGATGATCGACCTGATGGAAGCCGACCCGGGCCGGCTGAAGCACCGCAACAGCTTCAACATCACGGCCATGAGCTTCACGCCGGAGCGGCTGGTCGAGGAGATATGCAAGCACCTGCCGGAGTTCCGCATCGACTACGAGGTCGACCCGGTCCGCCAAGCGATCGCCGACACCTGGCCGCGCTCGGTCGACGACTCGGCAGCCCGTCAGGAGTGGGACTGGGCGCCTGAGTACGACTTGGCCCGCATGACCGAGGACATGCTGGCCAAGCTGAGCGCCAAGCTCACCACGGCGGCCTAACCCCTAAGCCAAGCAGGAGCGTAGCCATGCCCCTCGATCGTCTGGAAACCAAACTCAAGGCGCGCGTCGACGAGCTGGAGGCCGCCGGTGTGCGCAAAGGCCATGAGGCGGTGGTGACGCAGGTGCTGCCGGCCAGGCAGGGCCGGGGGCCGCGCTTTCTGATCGAGGGGGAGGGCGACAAACCCTTCCTGCGCATGAACTCCAACAGCTACCTTGGCCTCTCCTTTCAAAGCGAGCTCATCGCCTCGGAAGAGGCGGCGGTGGCCGATTTCGGCACCGGGCCCGGCGCCGTCCGCTTCATCAGCGGTACCTGGCAGCCGCATGTGGCGCTGGAGCAGCGGCTGGCCGAGTTCCACGGGCGCGAGGCGGCGATGATCTTCAGCTCCGCCTATGCGACGGTCATGGGCAGCCTGCCGCAGCTGGCCGACAAGAAGACGGCGGTGATCAGCGACGAGCTGAATCACAGCTGCATCATCAACGCCGTCCGCCTGGCCCAACCCGGCGAGAAGCGCGTCTACCCCCATCTCGATCTTGCTGTTCTGCGCAAGCAGCTCGAAGAGGTGAAGGAGACCTGCGACCGTGCCATCATCGTCACCGACGGCATCTTCAGCATGCGGGGCGACCATGCGCCGCTCGACGAGATTACGGCGATCGCCCGGGAGTACGACGCGGCCTTTCCTGAGAACGTCCTGGTCATGGTGGACGATTCCCACGGTGCCGGTGCCTTCGGCGAGACCGGGCGGGGCACCGAAGAGGTGACGGGCAGCGGCCCGTCCGATCTTCTGGTGGCCACACTGGGCAAGGCCTTTGGCGTCAATGGCGGCTATGTCGTTGCCAGCCAAACCGTCATCGACTTTCTGCGCGAGACCTCGCCGTTCTACATCTACTCCAACCCCATCACGCCGGGCGAGGCCGTGGCTGCCAAGGCGGCGGTGGACATCGTCGACAGTCCGCGCGGCCGCGATCTGCTGAGCCATCTGCGCGCAATGACGGCGCGCTTCGAAGACGGCCTGACGGCGCAGGGGCTGGAAACCATCCCGGGCGCGCACCCGGTAGTGCCTTTGATGGTGCGCGATACGGCGCGCACCTCGGCTCTGGTCAAGCACCTCCGCGACAGCGGCATCTTGGCGACCGGGCTCAACCATCCGGTGGTGCCCAAGGGCGACCAGTGCATCCGCTTCCAGATTTCCGCCGACCATACCGAAGCGGACATCGACGAAGCGCTGTCGGTGCTGGCGAACTTCCCAGGCTGATGCCTTTGCCATCGCGCCCTTGACCTTGGCTGGCAACAACGCAGCTTTGTGCCATGGCACTTCGCGCTTTTTCATTCATGCTGTTGATCATAGCCCTCGCGGGCTGTGCCGATGGGGAGAACTCCATGACGACTGGCGAGTCCTCGCAGGCCTTGCCCCTATCCTTCGCCAACTTGGAGCGAACGGGGCGGCCAAACGATGCCCTGGCCGCACCTGAGGGATACACCGCCAGTCATGCCGATGTGGTTTCTCCGACCTACAGAGTTCCTGCGGAAGTCCTGTTCGAAACCGCGCGCGAGGTGCTGGCGGCCGAGCCGCGCACCCGAATCCTGGCGGTCTTTCGCGAAGAGCGGCAGCTGATGCTCGAGCAGCGTTCCGCCGTCTTTGGCTTCCGTGACAATATCTGGGTGCAGGCCGTTGAAAGAACGGATGGTTCTTCGCTTCTCATGTACAGCCGATCGAACGTTGGCTATTGGGACCTGGGCGTGAACCGCAGTCGCATCGAGACCTGGCTGGCAGCGATCGGCAAGGCTGTCGAGGCCAGGCAGTCGTGAGCCCGAGCCTGCCGGAGCGGGCCGAGCGCAGCGACGGCGCCTTCTACGACGATCTCGACGGTAGCCTGGTTGAAGCTTGGCGGTTGTTGGAAGAAGGGGTGACCGACCGCCATTCCCCTTGTCACACGCCCAGCCTCGGCACGCTCGATGCCGAAGGGCTGCCTACAGTGCGCACGGTTGTCTTGCGCGCGGTCGAGCAGGAGGCGCGGCTGTTGCGCTTCCACACGGATCTCCGCTCCCACAAGGTGGCAGAGATCGCGGCGCAGCCTGTGGTCGCGCTGCACGCCTATCATCCCGGACGCAAGATCCAACTGCGTCTCACCGGCCAAGCGCTGGTTCACCACGGCGACGAGGTGGCGCGTGACGCCTGGCAGGCGTCGCGGTCCTTCAGCCGCCTATGCTATGGCGTCGAGCCGGGGCCCGGTGCAGCGATCGAGGCGCCTTGGGACTGGCGCCAGGGTGAGGACGGCAGCGTCGAGGCCGAGAGCTTTCAGAACTTCGGCGCCGTGCTGGTAAAGGTCGAGAGCCTGGAATGGCTCTACCTCGCCGCACGCGGTCACCGTCGCGCGCTCTACGACTGGCGTGGTGGCGCTCTCCGCAAGAGCTGGCTGGTACCCTGACCCGCGTCTTTGCCGCTTGTTCCCCGGGGACTTCTCCTTAGGCTTTCGGCCGTTCCGCAAGAGAAGGCCGAAACGAGGGAGGTGAGCCATGGAGAAGGGGATCGTTGTCACGCCGCAGCCGGAGGCGACCGAGGCCGGCGTCGAAATTCTACGACAGGGTGGCAACGCCGTTGACGCCGCTATCGCCACAGCTCTGGTGCAAGGCGTGGTGGATCCGCAAATGTGCGGCATCGCCGGCTTCGGCAGCATGCAGATCTATCTGCCGCGGGCAGGCGTCCACACCTTCATCGACTTCCATGGCAAGGCGCCGCAGGCGGCCACCAGCGACATGTGGCTCGACCTGATCGAGAAGGAGACCCGGGACGGCTTCGGTTTCGTGCTCAAGGGGCGGGTCAACGACATCGGCTATCAGTCGATCACCGTGCCGGGCAGCCTGCGCGCCTATTTCGAGGCACAGACCGAGTTCGGCCGCATGGATTGGGCCGACGTGGTCCAGCCGGCCATCGCCGCGGCGGAAGCGGGCGTGATGATCCGCCCCCACGTCTATTTCTTCTGGCATGAGGAGGACGACAGCGGCCGGGTGCTGACGGCGGACAAGCTGCGCTTCAGCGCCACCGGCCGGGACATCTACTTTCGCCCCGACGGCAGCCTGAAGCGCCCGGGCGACCGCATCGACAATCCGGATCTGGCCGAAACCCTGCGCCGCATCGCCAAGGAGGGCGCCGATGTCTTCTATTCTGGCGAGATCGCCGAGCGCATCGACGCCGACATGAAGGCCAACGGCGGCCTCCTCTCGATCGACGACCTCAGGAGCTACCGAACCCACCGGGCCGACCCGCTCTGGGGAGAATTCCAGGGTCATCGTATCGCTACCAACCAGCCGCCTGGCGGCGGGGTGATGCTGATCGAGATGCTGCAGATCCTCGACAACTTCGATCTCCAGGCCCTCGGCCACAACACGCCGGACTACATCCGGGTGGTGGCCGAGACCATGAAGCGGGCAACGTCCGATAAGGACAATCACGTCGGCGACCCGGACTTCATCGATGTGCCGCTGGAGCGGTTGACGAGCAAGGACTACGCCGCCGAGCTTGCCGCCGGCATCAAGGCCGGCGAGGTGGCGGAGGTCGCCCGCTACCAGGGCGCCGAATCCAAGGACACGACCCACATCTCCATCGTCGATGCCGAGGGCAATGCCGTCGCCATGACCCATTCGCTGGGCATGCCCTCCGGCGTGATCACCGATGGCCTGGGCTTCATGTACAACGGCTGCATGGCCGTCTTCGACCCGCGCCCTGGCCGCGCCGGCTCCATTGCGCCCGGCAAGTCCCGCTTCAGCTCGATCTGCCCGACCATCGCCTTCAAGGGGGATGAGCCCTGCCTGGTCATCGGTGCCCCTGGCGGCACGCAGATCGCCATGGGCGTCCTGCAGGCGACGGTCAATGCCTTGGCCTTCGACATGCCGATCCTCGATGCAATCGTTGCGCCCCGCATTTCGGCGACCAGCAACGCCATTGATGTCTGCAACCGCATCCCCCGGTGGACGGCTGCGGCGCTGGAAGCGCAGGGCTACCAGATCATCCGCAGCTACATGAGCTACGACTTTGCCTCGGTCCACGGACTGAAGCGGCAGGATGGGGAATGGGCTGGTGGGGCCGACCCCAACCACGACGGTATGGCGTTGAGGCTTTAACCTACCAAGTCAGCGGGTTTTCCAGTCGCAAATCTGTTACTTGCCGCCCGCACTCCTCTTGGCTTTCTTCGCCCTGGTTAGCTTCCCTGCGCATCGGGAGGAGGAAGGGATGACAAAGCTGTTTTCAGGTTACGGGATGGTTTTCGCGGCTCTGCTGTTGGGCCTGGCGGTGGCTGCCGCGCCCGGCAAGGCGGCGGGCCCACAGGGGCTGCTGCACTATACGACGCCGCACAGCTTCGAGACGCTGGTCGAGAAGCTCGATCAGGCCGTGACCGACAACGGCATGTTCGTCGTTACCCGGGCCAGCGCCAGCAAGGGCGCGGCCGGGCGTGGCATCACCATCCGCGGCGACATGGTCGTCGGTGTCTATCGCAACGACTTCGCCGTGCGCATGCTGGAGGCGAGCGTGCCAGCGGGCATCGAGGCGCCTATTCGCTTCCATATCTACGAGACGGCGGACGGCAAGGCCAACCTGGCCTACTGGACGCCGAGCAGCGTCTTCAAACCCTACGACGGCGGCGAGACCCTGCGCCTTATGGCAGAGGAACTGGACTCGATCTTCGCGCTCATTGCGCAGCAGGCCATCGCGCCCTGAGCTGAACGAAGCCACAAAAGGCCCTATTTGAGGCCCATCGGAATTGCCGATGGGCCTCAGCGATTTTTCCGCTGACGCCCCGCGACCTGGAGAGCTAGGGTAAGACCCACCAGCGCACAGAAAGCAGGGTAGGGCAGGGAGAATGGGCCGCTATTCCGTATTCTCGATCATCAAGAATGGTCTGACCGGCAATCAGGGCTGGACGGCGACCTGGCGCTCGCCTGCGCCGAAGCCATCCTACGACGTGATCATCGTCGGCGGCGGTGGCCATGGCCTGGCGACGGCGCACTATCTCGCCAAGGAGCATGGCATCACCAATGTCGCGGTGGTCGAGAAGGGCTGGCTCGGCAGTGGCAACATCGGGCGCAACACCACCATCGTGCGCTCCAACTACATGCTGCCGGCCAATGCGCATTTCTACGAATGGAGCATGAAGCTCTGGGAGGGTCTCTCCCAGGACCTGAACTACAACGTCATGTTCTCCCAGCGGGGCGTGCTCAATCTGGCGCACACACCCGGACAGCTCGATGCTTACGCCCGGCGCGGCAATTCCATGCGCGTCGCGGGCATCGATGCCGAGCTGCTCTCGCCGGAGGAGATCGGTAAGCTGGCACCGGGCATCGATCTTTCGCCGAACGCCCGCTTCCCGATCGTCGGCGGTCTTTTCCAGCCGCGCGGTGGCACGGCCCGCCACGACGCCGTGGCTTGGGGCTATGCCCACGCCGCCAGCGAGCGTGGCGTCGACATGATCGAGAATTGCGAAGTCACCGGCTTCCTCTTCGAGGAGGGACGCGTCGTCGGCGTGCAGACCACGCGGGGCGAGATCCGCGCCAAGAAGGTCGGCGTCGCCGTGGCTGGGAACACGTCAACAGTGCTGCGCCTCGCCGGCCTCGACAAGCTGCCGATCGAAAGCCACGTGCTGCAGGCCTTTGTCTCCGAGCCGCTGAAGCCCTTGATCGACACCGTGATCACCTTTGGCGCCGGCCACCTCTACATCTCGCAGTCGGACAAGGGCGGCCTGGTCTTCGGCGGCGATATCGACGGCTACAACTCCTACGCCCAGCGCGGCAACCTGCCGGTTATCGAGGACGTGGTGACCGGCGGTCTCGCCGTCTTCCCCAACCTGGCGCGGCTCAGGCTGCTGCGCATGTGGGGCGGCATCATGGACATGTCGATGGACGGCAGCCCGATCATCTGCAAGGGCCCCATCGAGGGCCTCTACATCAACGCCGGCTGGTGCTACGGCGGCTTCAAGGCCACGCCGGCCTCGGGCTGGTGCTTCGCCCACACCATCGCCAAGGATGCGCCGCACAAGCTCAACGAAGCTTTCACCTTGGACCGCTTCTGCAAAGGCTACGTGCTCGACGAAAAGGGTGTCGGGCCGACGGCGCGCCTGCACTGATCGGGAGGAAGGAAGATGCGCATTTACTGCCCGATCTGCGGCGAGCGGGATTCCGGCGAGTTCACCTACGGTGGCGACGCCACGGTTCACCGCCCGGCCATGGACGAAACCGATGCCGAGGCCTGGTGCCAATACGTCTATAATCGCGAGAACCGGCGCGGACCGATGCTCGAGTACTGGCATCACACGCAGGGCTGCCGCGCCTGGTTGGTCCTGGAGCGGGACACGGTCACCCACAAGATCTTGAGCCAGCCCCGATTGGTCGGTCCTTGGGCCGATGAGCCGAAGGGCAACCCGCCGATTGATAGCGGTTCGGATACCGGTAGCGCGGAACGCGAACGGGTCAGCGAACCGGTGGGGGCTGAGTGATGGGCGGCTACCGTTTGTCCTCCGGCGGCAGCCAGATCGACCGCAGCCGCCGTGTCCGTTTTAGCTTCGACGGCCGCGATCTCGGTGGCTTTGCCGGCGACACCCTGGCGTCGGCCCTGCTGGCCAACGAACAGACTCTGTTCGGCCGCAGCTTCAAGTATCACCGCCCCCGCGGTGTGCTCTCCGCTGGCGCCGAGGAGCCGAGCGCCCTGGTCACCATGCGCAGCGGCGCGCGGGTCGAACCCAACACCAAGGCGACCATGGTGGAGCTCTACGACGGGCTGGAGGCGTCGAGCCAGAACCGTTGGCCCTCGCTCCGCTTCGACGTGCTGTCGGTCAACAGCCTGTTCAGCAACTTCCTGTCGGCCGGCTTCTACTACAAGACCTTCATGGGGCCGACCCGCAAGGCCTGGATGGTCTACGAGCACTTCATCCGGCGGGCGGCGGGTCTGGGCGCCGGCGGCTTCCAGGCCGACCCGGACCGCTACGAGGGCTTGCACGCCCACTGCGACGTTCTGGTGGTCGGCAGCGGCCCGACCGGCCTGATGGCGGCACGGGCCGCGGCGGTGAGCGGCGCCCGCGTCATTCTGGCCGAAGAGATGGCGCAGTTCGGCGGCATGCTGCCGAACGAGAGCGAGACCCTCGATGGCGTGAGCGCAGGAGATTGGGCCAAGGCCACGGTCGCCGAGCTCTCGGCCCTCGACAACGTCACCCTGATGCCGCGCACGAGCGTCTACGGCTATTTCGACGACAACGTGTTGGCGGCCGTAGAGCGGGTCGCGGACCACATGCCGGTGCCGCCGGAGAACACGCCACGGCAGCGCCACTGGACCATCCGGGCCAAGCAGGTGGTGATCGCCAGCGGCGCCATCGAGCGGCCGATCGTGTTCGACGGCAACGACACCCCGGGCGTCATGCTGAGTGATGCGGTGCGAAGCTATGCCCTGCGCTTCGGGGTCGCCGCTGGCCGCAAGATCGTCGTTTGCACCAACAACGATCGCGCCTATCACACGGCGTTGCAGCTGGCCGACCGCGGTATGACGATCAGGGCTGTCGTCGATGCCCGGTCGACGCCGCCTCAGGCGCTTGTCGAGGCATTGGCTGCGCGCGGCATCGAGCATTTCCCTGGCCACGTGGTGGCCAAGGCGGAAGGCGGGAAGGCGCTGGAGGGCGTCCATATCGCGCCTTACGATCCGCACACCAAACGCTTGAAGGGCGCGTCGCGCTGGATCACGACTGACGCCCTGGCCGTCTCCGGGGGCTGGTCTCCAGCCATTCACCTGGCAAGCCATGCCAGCGGCCGGCCGAACTTCCGCGACGACATCCAGGCCTTCGTGCCGGGCGAGGCGGAGCAGGCTTGGCGTGCGGCTGGCGCCTGCAACGGCGATTTCGGCTTGGCGGCCTGCCTTGCGGCCGGTGCCGAGGCGGGTGCGGCCGCCGCCGGCGATGCCGGCTTCGGCGCCACGGCTCTGCCGCAGCCCTCGGTCGAGGGCGGGGAGGCAGAAGACTTTGCCGTCCTGCCGCTCTGGGAGGTGCCGGCCATCAAGGGGCGCGGCAAGAAGTTCGTCGACCTGCAGCACGACGTGACGGCCGAGGACGTGCGCCTGGCCCAGCGCGAAGGCTTCCAATCGGTTGAGCACCTGAAGCGCTACACCACGCTTGGCATGGCTGCTGACCAGGGCAAGACCTCCAACATTAACGGCCTCGCCATCATGGCCGAGACCCGTGGTGCCAGCATCCCCGAAGTCGGGACAACGCGCTTCCGGCCGCCCTATAACCCGGTTTCGCTCGGCGCCATCGCCGGCCGCGAGATCGGCGCGCATTTCCGCCCGGTGCGGCTGACGCCAATGCACGACTGGCACGTCGCCCAGGGTGCCGACATGCTGGCCGCCGGTGCCTGGCTGCGGCCGAGGGTCTACCGCCAGCCCGGCGAGAGCGTTACCGATGCCTACATCCGCGAGACCCGGGCCGTGCGTGATAGTGTCGGCATCGTCGACGTCTCCACATTGGGCAAGATCGACGTGCAGGGCCCCGATGCGGCCGAGTTCCTCAACCGCGTCTACAGCAACGGCTTCGCCAAGCTGCCGGTCGGTAAGGCGCGTTATGGCCTGATGCTGCGCGAGGACGGCATCGTGTACGACGACGGCACCACCTGGCGCCTCAGCGAGACCCAGTATCTCATGACCACAACGACGGCCAATGCGGCCGGCGTCCTGACCCATCTTGAGCATCTGCTCTCCATCGTCTGGCCGGAGCTTCGGGTGCAGGTCAGCTCGGTCACCGAGCAGTGGGCCGGTATGGCCGTTTCCGGCCCCAACGCGCGCCGCACCTTGGAAGCGGCGGTGGACGACATGGACCTCTCCAACGAGGCGCTGCCGTTCATGGGTGTGCGGCCCGGCCATCTCGGCGGCATCCCGGTTCTGATCGCCCGACTCTCCTTCTCTGGCGAGCTGGCCTACGAGGTCTACACCGAGGCGAACTACGGCCTGCCGGTCTGGGAGAAGGTTCTGGAAGCCGGCAAGTCCTTCGGCATTATCGCCTACGGAACCGAAGCCTTGGGCGCTCTACGCATCGAGAAGGGGCATGTCGCCGGCCCCGAGCTCGATGGGCGCACGACGGCGGCCGACCTGGGCCTCGGCGGCATGGCCTCGCGCAAGAAGCACTACATCGGGTGTATGATGCTCGACCGGGAAGGGCTGACCGACCCGAGCCGGCTGAAGCTGGTCGGTCTGGTCTCGCTCTCCGGCGAGTCGATCCGCCCAGGCTCGCAGCTCGTCGAAGGCGCCACCATGGCCACCTCCGGCCCCAGCCTGGGCCACGTCTCCTCCACCACCTACAGCCCGGCGCTCGAAAAGCAGGTGGCTCTGGGCTTGGTCGAGGGCGGCTTGGAGCGCACGGGGCACCGGCTCTATGCGACCTATCCCTTGAAGGGGCATCACGTGCCGGTGGAGGTCGTCGAGCCGGTCTTCTTCGACAAGGATGGGAGCCGCATGCATGTCTGAGATGGTTCACGCCCTGGCGGGCCACGCCCAGCCCGGCATCTTCGGCAATCTCGGCGAGGCCGGTCCGGCGGTGACCCTGGCGGAGGTTCGCCCGGCTGCCGTCTTGCAGGTCGGCGCCTGGCCACAGACCCGGGCCGCCGTCGAGTCGACCCTAACGTCTTTCCTGGGTCTCAGCGTTCCGCAGGCTTTCGGCATGTCGAGCGGCGACGAGACGACCACGGTGATGACGCTCGGGCCGGGGCGCTACATGATCGTCTCTGCCGACGCTGGCCTTCGTGAGGGGCTGAAGGAGCAGCTCGATGCGGAGAAGGCGGCGATTACCGACCTCGGTCACGCCCGGACGGTGCTCCGCATCAGCGGGCCGGCCGCGACGAAGGTCCTGCGCAAGGGCCTGACGCTCGATCTCGACCCCGGCGCCTTTCCCGAGCGGGCGGTGGCGCAGACCGCCGTCCACCACATCGGCACCCTGGTGCATCGCCGCGAGGCGGAGGTCTTTGACCTTTTCGTCTTCCGCGGCTTCGCGCTATCGTTCTGGGAATGGCTGACCGACGCGTCTCTGGAGTACGGCTACCGAGTCGCCGATCCCCTTTAGATGCGGTCGGCTGAGGGAGCCGACCCGTCTTGATGGAGTTTCCACAGAGTTTCGACCTGCGCGCCATCCGCGCCTTCGTGGTGGTTGCGGAGACCGGCGGCATGACTGCGGCGGCCGAGCAGCTCGGCCTGACTCAGTCCAGCGTGTCCCAAATCATCGCCAACTTGGAAACGGCCGTCGGCACGCCGCTGTTCGACCGCAGCGTCCGCCCACTCGCCTTGACCGCGACCGGCAACATGCTGTTGGAGCGCGGCCGCGAGCTTCTCGCCCAGGCGAGCGACGCCTTCCTCGCCATTCGCGAGGCCGAGCGGCAGCCGCTCGCCAATCTGACCGTCGGGATGTTCGAGAGCTTTGCCAACACAGTGGGGCCGCTTCTGGTGCAGGAACTCTCGGAGCTCAGCCGTCACTGGCGGGTCTGGTCGGGCATCTCCCCGCAGCAGAATGCGGCGCTGCTGTCCCATTCGGTCGACGTGATCGTCACCAGCAGCGGCGAGCTTGATACCGAGGCGGGGCTGGAGCGACATCTCCTGATGCGCGAGCCTTTTGTGCTGGTCAGCCCCCTCGCTTACGGCGAGCCGGGCGAGGACCTGGCGAGCTTCGCCGACAAGCCTTTCGTGCGCTATTCGCTGCGTTCGGCCATCGGCCGCCAGATCGAACGGCAGCTCAGCCGGCTCAGGCTCAGCTTTCCCATCCATGTGGAGTTCGACACGGCAGGCGCCCAGCTTGCAGCGGTGGCCAACGGCGCCGGTTGGAGCATGACCACACCGCTTTGCCTGCTGCAGGAGCAGCATCTCCTTCCGCGTCTCCAGGTGGCGCCCCTGACCCGTGGGCCGTTCTCGCGGCGCATCTCCTTGGTCGCGCGTCGCGGCGATCTCGGCGAGGTGCCTAGTGTCATGGCGACGACCGCGCGACGGCTGCTGCAGGAGCAGTGCCTGCCGTCGCTCTTCCAGCAGCTTCCCTGGCTAGAGCCGGAGATCGCCTGGCGCGAGGAGTAGCGCCTATTCGGGTTGCGGCAGAGAGTCGAGGACTCGCGCAACGTTCTCGGCCGTCACCAGGCTGACCCGCCTGTTGGACTCGTCCGTCACCCCCGCGATGTGCGGTGTCAGCAGCAGGTTGGGGACGCCCGCGAAGCGCCGGCCGGCCTCGGCGTCCAGCGGTTCCTGTTCGAAGGTATCGAGCGCGGCGCCGGCCAGGCGCCCATCAGTGAGGGATTCTACCAGAGCCTCTTCGTCCAGCAGCCCGCCCCGCGCCGCGTTGATCAGGACGGCGCTCGGCTGCATGGCGGCGATGGCTGCCCGATCGACGATGCGTCGGGTCGCATCGGTCAGGGGCACGTGGAGGCTGACGACGTCGGAGTGCTTGAAGATGTCGGGCAGGCTGGCGGGCCGCACCGACCCCCACCCAACATCGTCGTCGGGCACGAAGGGGTCGTAGGCGGCCACATGCATGCCGAGGGCAAGGCCGCGCTTGGCCGTTTCCCGGGCATTGGCGCCGAAACCGATCAGGCCCAGACGCTTGCCGGCGATCTCGCGGCCAATTGCGTCTTCACGCGGCCAGGCGCCGGCGATGACAGCGTCCTTGGCCTGGAAGGCGCCGCGCAGCAGCAAGAGCGCCGCGGTGATGACATACTCGGCGACGGTGGCCTCGTTGGCGCCACGCGCCGGGCAGACGGTGATGCCTCGTTCTTCGCAGGCGGCGAGGTCGATGTTGTCGAGCCCGACGCCGAGACGGCCAATGACGCATAGCCTGGGGGCCTGCGCGATGAGCGGTCGATCGACCCGGGTGCGGTTCCGCACGATGAGCGCGCGGGCTTCCTTCAGCCGTGCCGCAAGCTCTTCCCGCTGATCGACGAGGGTCGGGTCGTGGTCGATCGACCAGCGCTCTGCCAGGCGCGCCACCGCCTCTTGATCCATGAACTCGCTGATGACGATGTCGGCCAAGGCGTGCGCCAGTCTAACCGCCGAGGAAGAGGCGGCCGACCTCTGGGTCTTCCAGCAGGTCGCTGCCCTGGCCGACGATGGCCAGCTCGCCGGAGACCAGCACGTAGCCGATGTCGGCGAACTCCAGGCCTTTCTTGGCGTTCTGCTCGACCATCAGGATGGTCTTGCCGTCGCGATGCTGCAGGTCGTCGAGGATCTGGAAGACCATGTCGATGAAGCGCGGCTCCAAGCCGATGGAGGGTTCGTCCACCAGCAGGATATCCGGGTTCATGACGAGCGCACGGGAAATCTCGAGCAACCGGCGCTCACCGCCGCTCAGCACCTTGGCTTGGTGCTTGCGGCGCTCGGCCAGGCGCGGGTATCGCTCGAAGACCTGCTCGGCGGCGGCCTTTGCCTCGGCGGGGCTGTCCATCAGGTAGCCGCCCATCCAGAGGTTCTCTTCCACCGTCATGCCGGGGAAGACCGACTTGTCCTGCAGGATGTAGGCGACGCCCGCTGTCTTCAGCTTGTTCTCGGGCGAGAGCCGCGTGATGTCCTGCTTATCCGGACCGTCGCTGATGCGGATCGCGCCGGAGAAGACGTTATTGAAGCCGAAAATGGCATGCAGCACTGTCGACTTGCCGGCGCCGTTCGGGCCGATCATGCAGAGCGACTGGCCGCGCCCGACCTTCAGATTGAGGCCGTGCAGGATCTCCATCTTGCCATAGCCGGCGTGCAGATTGTCGATCTCCAGATAGGGCTCGTGACCGGCCAGTGCGTCGAGGGTCTCCAGCGCGATCTCGCTGCGCATGGCCTCGACCTGCTTGGTCACCTCCTCGACCGAGATGACCGTGTCGACCTCACCCATGTGATAGCCGCGGGTCCGCGGGCCGCCGCCGTTCTCAGCCATCAGTGCGCCCCCAGGTAGGCGTCGATCACAGACTGGTCGTTCTGCACCTCGTCCGGGCTGCCCGAGGCGAGCAGCTCGCCGTGGGCAAGGCAGTAAACGTGGTCAGCCATGTTCATGATCACCCGCATATTGTGCTCGATCACCAGCAGCGTGATGCCGAAATCGCTGTTGGCGCGCTTCAGGCGGTCGATCAGGCCGTTGATCAGGGTCGGGTTGATGCCGGCGGTCGGCTCGTCGAGCAGCAGCACGCTGGGCTGGTTCATCAGCGCCATGGCGAACTCCAGCAGCTTCTGCTGACCGAACGAGAGATCGCCGCTCTGCAGGTAGCGCTTCTCGTAGAGGCCGACAAAGTCCAGCAGGGCCTCGGCCCGCTCATGCTCTTCGCTGCTGTAACGGCGGAACATCTCCAGGAACTTCGCCTTCCGGTGCGGCAGAGAGATGAGCATATTCTGCACGCAGTCCATCTTGCCGTAGATGCGAGTCTGCTGGAACGTTCTCAGCAGGCCGAGCCGGGCGATCTCCGGCACCAGCATCTTCGAGATCTCAAGGTCTCGGAACTTGATCGAGCCGCCGTCGATCGGGTGATAGCCGACGATGGAGTTGAACAGCGTCGTCTTGCCGGAGCCGTTGGGGCCGATCAGCCCGGTGATCCCGCCTTCCTCCACCGTCAGCGAGATGTCGATGTTGGCGCGCACGCCGCCGAAGGATTTCGAGACCCGGTCGACCTGAATGATCGCGCTCATTCCGCCGGCTCCGTGACGATCTGGTCCTTCTTCTCGACCCTTATGCCGAACCACTCCGGCCGCTTGTGCTTGAGCCAGCCCATGAGTCCGTCCTGGAAGTAGACCACCGTGACGATGATGATGGCGCCGAGCGCCACCCACTGCCAGCCGAGGAAGTAGTTCCAGGTCACCTCCTTGACGACATGGAACAGCACCGCCCCGATGATCGGCCCCCACAGCGTGCCCTTGCCGCCCAAGAGGACGCAGACGACCATGAAGATACCGAGATTGATGGTCTGATAGGCCGTCTCCAGCGGCTCGAAGTGGATGAGCTGGAAGGCGGAGATGCCGCCGGCGATGCCGACGAAGAAAGCCGCCATCGACCAGGTCAGCAGCTTGTAGGTGAGGGTGCGCAGCCCCATCGCCTCCGCCTTATCCTCGTCTTCGCGGATGGCATTGATCGCCGAGCGGAAGCGCGTGGTGTAGAGCCACTTGAGAAAGATGAAGAGGACCACGCCGACCCCGGCGAAGATGAAGTAGATCAGCAGCTTGAAGGTCTCGAAGTCGCCGGGATAGTTCGGCATGGAGATGCCTTGCCCGGCGCCGACCCACTCCCAATTGGAGACCAGCTCGCCCGCCGCAATCGCCATGCCCAGCGTGCCGATCGCGAAGTAGGGACCGCGAAGCCCGAAGGTCGGCCAGCCGATCAGGATGGCCGAGAGCGCGCAGAACAGCCCAGCCCCAATGCATCCAAGTACCAGGCCGGTGAAGTACTGCGTCTCGGTGAAGGCGTAGATGCCGCCCCCGGCCGCGTTGGTGTAGTCGCCGACATCGTAGACCATGCCGATGGTGATGACGGCGGCGACATACATGCCGGTGCCATAGAAGAAGATGTTGCCGAGCGAGTTGTAGCCCATCTGGCCACCGGTCATGTCCCAGGTCATCGCCACGATGATCATCAGCCAAAGCGTGGCGAGCTGGGTCTTGTAGGCGGGCAGCAGGAAGGGCGCCGCCACGATGACCACCAGCAGCACGATGTAGAGAGCCGGTTTCGAGAGGTTCATCGCCGTCACCCGCTACTTAAGGACCTGGCGTTGGCGACGCTGCTGCAGCATGCGGGCCAGCAGCAAGAGCAGGAGCAGCAGCACGGCCACGGCCTGCTGATATCCGATGCCGAGGATGTGGCTGCCGTATTGCTCGAGCGCGCCGATACCGAGCCCGGCTGCGATCACGCCCGGCAGGTTGCCGAGGCCGGCGGCGGTGACGATGACGAAGGCCCGTATGGAATAAGTGATGCCATAGAAGGGTTGGATCACCCACGCCATGACGATGATAGCGCCTGCCGCGCCGCAGATCGCCGCGTTCAGAGAGAAGGTGAAGGAGTAGATCTTCTCCGTGTCGATGCCCATCACCCGGGCTGCCCGTGGGTCCTGCGCCGTAGCGCGAATGGCTTGGCCCATGCGGCTCCGCTTCATGAAGAGGATGACACCGCCGGCCAGCGCCATGGCCATCACTACGCCCATCAGCTTTGCGGCGGGGACGTCGATCAATCCGTCAGCAAAATGGAAGGTCGCATAGTCGAGCTGGATGCTCTGCGTGTCGGAGCCGAACAGCAGGTTTAGGATCTGCGCCATCATGATGGCGAGGCCAAAGGTGGCCAAGAGAGAGGTAAAGAGGTCGCGCTGAATGACGCGCGAGATCACTAGCCTGTAGGTCACCCAGCCGATGCCCCACATGACGATGAAGGCAGCGAGTATGCCGAGGAACGGGTGGATGCCTTGTTGAACCAGCCACCAGGCGGTGTATCCGCCGGCAATGACGAAGTCGCCTTGCGCAAGGTTCTTGACGTTCATCACCCCCCAAACCAAGGCCAGGCCATAGGCCGCCAAGGCGAAGAGCGCGCCTATCATCACTCCGTCGATGATGATCTTGAGATTGACGATGGGAAACTCGAACAGCAGATCGAGGTTGCCGATGATCTGGTCCATGCGCCGGACTATCCCCTTGGGTGTCGCGTTAGTGATCGTTTCTGATGCTGTCAGGCCGGAGCCCTGTCGCCGCGCGCAGGCAGCAACGCCCCGACCGGCAGATCGGGGCGTTGCAAGCGCTCACCTGCTTACTGCGGCGTGCGCGGCCAGTTCAGCTTGTGCGAGGCGAACTCGGCCGGCGCCACCACGTTGTATTCGCCGTCCTGGATTTGGCGCAGTACCATCGGCTTGGCGATGTTGTTGCCGTTCTCCGAGAACTTGATGGGGCCATAGAAGGTCATCAGGTCGGTCTCGGCGATGGCGTCACGCAGCGTGTTCTTGTCGAGCGAGCCGGCGCGCTCGAAGGCATCCTTGAAGACATAGACCGCGGCCGACGCCTGGGCGGTCTGATAGGGCACCTTCTTTTCGGCGTACTCGGGATAGGCCGCCTTGAACTCCTTCTCATAGTTCGCGGCGCTGCCGAAGATCGGGTCCTCATAGGACAGCGTCTCGGCCCACTGGGTCGAGCAGAGGATGTCGTTGGCGGCCTTGCCGAAGTTGCCGGTGACATCGGCCGCTTCGCAATGGGTGACCGCAATCAAGGGCACGGAGATATTCTGCTCGCCGATTTGTCGGACGGCGGTTGCCGCTCCCTTTGAATGGCCCGAGACGATCAGCACGTCGGGCTTGAGCAACTTCACCTTGGTCAGGATCGCGCTCATGTCGGAGAGGTCGCGCGGCAGCTTTTCGTCGACGACGATGTCCATGCCATACTTGCTCGCATCCTCAAGCACGCCGGCGCGGATATCGAGCGAGAAGGGGTCGTTCTCGACCGCCACGGCAACCTTCACGTCCGATGGCTTCTTGCCGTTCTGCTCGGCCACCTGGGCGGCCAGGGTGATGGCGGAGGCGAGGTACTGCTCGGAGGTCGAGAGCACGGCGAAGAGATATTCGTAGCCTTTGTTGAAGAGCGAGCGCGAGGCGCCCTCCGCTTCGACCATGGGAATCTGATACTTCTCGGTCACCGGCGCGATCGCTTTCGTCAAGCCGGAGCTATACGGGCCGAGCATGTATTGCACGCCGTCCTGGTTGATCAGCCGCTCGGCCAGGGTCGCGCCACGGTCGCCCTTCGACTCGTCGTCGTAGTAGAGAACTTCGAAGTTGTAGCACTTCCCGCCGACCTGGACGCCGCCGTTCTCCTTGATCTTCTCGATGGCGAACTCATAGCCGTTTTGGGTGTGATAACCGTTCGTCGCATACTTGCCTGTCAGCGAAATCGCGGCGCCGAGCGTGATGGTCTCGCACTCTTCCGCCTTCACGCCGATAGTGCCGGCCACCAGAAAAGCCGTGCCAAGCGCCAGCGCGCCCGCCCGGCAAGCTAATACCTTGCGGAGTTTCATTCGTTTACCTCCCGTACTGTGTCTTGTTTTGGCTTACAGCTCTTTGGCCATAGCCATTGGGTGCTTTTGCATCCTTCACAGAACTATAGCGTGGAAACCACACATTCGACCACCCCCTCGGCGATTCCCTTCGCCGAAAGGCCAGTAAGACGTGCGCGGGAGGCTGTTGGCTACTGCGCGGCTTGCACTGCGGCCGGGGCGAACTCCGGATGGTCGGCGAAGAAGCCGGCCTGCTCCAGGGCCGCATTGAGGCGGCCGCGGGCTTCGTCGGACAGCGGCAGCATCGGCGGTAGGAGGTGCTCCCACACCGGGTTGCCGCTGCGCTGCAAGGTCAACTGCTTGGCCGCCACCAGCATGGGGAAGTCCTGCAGCACGGCCCGCAGGCGGGAGAGGTTCGCCTGGGCCTGCTCGGCAAGCTCGACCGAGCCTTGCTCCCAGTGACGCAGCACTTGGCCGGCGAGATGACAGATCACGTTGCTGGTCGCCGAGATGCTGCCGGGGCCGCCGAGCTTGAGCGCGTCGAGCAGGAAGCGTTCGGAGCCTGGAAAGACGGCGAAGCCCGGGTGGCTCTTCAGCAGCACGGACGCGTAGTTCTCGAAGTCGCCGGAGCTGTCCTTGAGCCCGATCACGGTCTCGGGATAGTCGGCGATCAAGCGGTCGACCACAGCCAGCGGGATGGGCGTCGCCGACATCTGCGGGAAATGATAGAGGTAGACGCGTAGACGGCTATCGCCAACGCGCTCGAAGACCTCGGCGAAGCTGGCGTAGACCGCATCGTCGCTCTGGTTCTTGTAGTAGAAGGTTGGCAGCATCAGCACGTGTGGGCAGCCGGCGGCCAGGGCATGGCGGGTCAGCCGAACGCTGTCGGCCAGCGCGCAGCAACCGGTGCCCAGCATTAAGCGCTCGCGCGGCAGATCGTGACAGACGGTTTCGATGATGCGCTCACGCTGCTCGACGGAGAGGCTGTTGGCCTCGCCGGTGGTGCCGAGGATCGCCAAGCCGTCGCAGCCATTGGCCAGAAGCCAGCGGCCATTCTCGACCGTCGCATGGGTATCGGGCTCTCGGTCGGCCCCGATGGCGGTGATGGCGGCTGCGTAGATGCCTTTGCGGGGGCCTGTCGACATGAGCGGAACCTCTCTTCTTTACCGGCGGATAGCGCCGGAGCATGAGCATTCGGAGGCATAGTTGCGCGTCGCCGGGCAAGGCGCAAGCAGGACCCTGTTCAGTCCTGGTTGGAGGCTTCTTCTTTCATCAGAGCGTCGAGGCGCTGCTCGAGTTTCAGGAGATCGTCAGGCGGTGGCATGCCGAGCGATTCCATATGCTGAATCATCTGGCGCACGCGCAGGTAGATTTCGTGATAGTCGCCTTGCGGCCCCTCCATCTCGTCCAGAATGATGGAGAGTTCGGCTTCGAGATCTTCCAGGTCCATGGCGCTTCCTTGCTGCCGTTGTATCCGCCGCGAAGGCGAGAGCTGTCACCTTAGACCGTAAGCCAAGCGGCGGCGCGATCCAACCGGTGGTCTTCTCAATTCTCACTCGATCAGGGCTCGTCGCGCGAGGCCTGATCTATGTCATTCCAAGCTGGCTCCGATAAACTTAAGAACTATAAGGTTATACAAACACGGGGTTGCGCGCGACATGACCCATTTGGAAAAAGCCGAACGCGAGATGGCCGCGATGTTTGCCAAGATACCCTTGGACGATGCCGTCACGCTGGTGCTTGGCGGGGTCGCCATCGCCTATGGCGACACAGGCTTGGAACGATTTCGCAAAGAGTGCTGCCGGCACCTCGATGAGGACGAAAGCGTCGCCGAGCACATGCGGTAGCTCAGGTCGAGGCAGCCGTGGCGCTGTAGCCGAAGGCCTCGGCGAAAGGCTGTAGCGCAGGAAGGATTGGGGCAAGCTGGTCGTGGTAGCGCACCCAGCGGCCGCGCGCGCTGCCGTAGAGAGGCTTTGTCACCTGGTGGTAGCTCGGCGTCGTAACGCGCTGCGCTGCGCTCTTGTCCCGGTAGCGCAGCACGTCCTCGTGCCAGCCGACGCCAAGAAAATCCAAAACGGCCCTCAGCGTGCCTTCGAAGTCCTCCACCAGGTCCTCGTAGCGATAGCTCTGTTGGCTGAGCGGCAAGCGCTGACAATCCTGCTGCCACAGCGCCATTACCTCCGCATAGCAGCGCGCCGTGCGCTCCAGGTCGAGGAAGTTGACCGTCGTGTCGCTTAGCTGAAAGCGCTGCATGAAGCAGCTCAGCACCACATCGCGGGGGTCGCGCAGAGCGACCAGGATTCGTGCCTTGGGGAACAGCCGGCCGATCAGCCCGAGATGGATGATGTTGAGCGCGGTCTTGTCGACCAGGCGGCGGCCGGCAAGCGGCCCGACGAGCCGTTCGGCGCCCTGCCAGAAGGCGGTGCGTGCCTCGGCGATCTGGTTTTCGCCGAGGCGGTCGAGGGGGCCGGGATAGAGGCCGCGCTTCGATAGCTCTGCGATCAGCGATCCCAAGGGTGAGCGCTCGGAGGTGGTGACTAGTGCCGGATGGGCCGCCAAGGCCTGCTCCATCAGGCTGGTCCCCGATCTCGGGAAGCCGATGAAGAAGATAGGGCTCAGCGCGCCATCGTCCTGGTGGCTCTCTGATAGCGTCGTCGTTGGGGTATCGCGAAGCGCCTGGACCCGGCGGAGGAAAGCGTCGCCGTCGAAGCGCTTGGCTTCGGCGCTGCGGGCACGCAGAGCGTTGGCCTCGACGAAGCAAGCGAAGGCCTCTGCGCTTTCGCCCTCTTCGTCCAGCAACTGACCGAGCTCCAGCAGGGCATCGCTGCGGTCCGCCTGAGAGAGCGCCTGCGCCAGCATGCGGTCCAGCGCCTGCCGCGCGGCCGCTGTCTCGCCGCGCCGGCGTGCCAGCTTGGCCGCGGGGAAGAGCAGGGCAGGGGTCTCGGGCGATAGAGCCATCGCCTTGTCCAGGGCGTCCTGCGCGGCCGCCAGGTCGTTGCCCAGCTCCTGCGCCCCGGCCAGGTTGGCGAGAAAGCGGGGGTCCTGCGGCTGGCGGCGGTGCCCGTCTTCGAAGGCGGCGACGGCCTCCGCCACCTTGGTCTGCTGCAGCAGGGCGCGGCCAAGCTCGTTCAGCGCCATCAGGTTGCCGGGCTCCAGTCGCAAGGCCGCGCGGCAGGCGGCTTCCGCGTCGGCCCCGAGGCCGAGGGCGAGGCAGGCGAGGGCAAGATTGATCTGCGCCGGGAGGAAGTCTGGCTTGGCATCGCGGGCGGTCTGAAGGACGGGGAGGGCTTCGGCAGCCCGCTCTCGCCGGAGAAGCAGGCTGCCCAAATTGCAGCCGGCTTCGGCGAAGTCTGGGCGCCGCGCCAAGGCTTCGCGGTAAGCCGTCTCCGACTCATCCAATCGGCCTTGGCCTTCCAGGGCCAGGGCGAGACCGAAGCTGCCGTCAGCAGCGTGTTGCGACGTCTCGGCGGCCTGCCGGAACAGGGCTTCGGCTTCTCCGAACCGTCCCCTCTGCATGAGCTGTGCGGCTTGCGCCAAGGTTTTCGACATTGCGTCTTCCCAAGTTTCGCAGGGAAAGCTCTGCCTGCGCCCGCCCGGCTTGCCAAGCCTTGGTGCCAGACGGCCGACATTGCGTTAAGTTCATTCCGAAGTGCGGCCCCACGCGGCAAAGCGCTCTGAAGGAGGAGGGTGATGAGACAGTTAGTCTATCTCGCTTTCGCCGTCATGCTGTTGGGCGCGGTGCCGCACGGCGTTGACAGCCCGGCTCATGCCGCGGAAGAGCCGGTCGCGGAAGGCCAGGGCCTGTTCCTGATCATCACGGACATCCATTTCGACCCCTTTTCCGACCCAAGCTTGGCGAAGGCGTTGGCGAGCGCGCCGGTGGCACAGTGGCAGTCCATCTTCGCGGGCTCGAGCCAAACCGGCTTCGCGCAATACGGCAGCCATACCAACTATCCTTTGCTGCAATCGGCCCTGAGCGCAGCCCAGCAAGTGGCGGATAGCCGGGGCGCGCCCTATGACTTCGTCCTCAAACCGGGCGACTACCTCGCGCACAGGTTCAACAGTGAATTCGAACGCTATGTCGGCGGAGGGGAACAGGCCTTACAAGACTTCGTCATCAAGACGATGCAGTTCGTCAGTGCCATGCTCGAGCAGACGTTTCAGGTGCCGGTCTACGGTGCCCTCGGCAACACCGATGCGATCTGCGGCAACTACATGATCGCGCCGGACAGTGCGATGCTGCCGGCCGTCGGGGCGACCTGGGGTGTGTTGGCCGATCAGCCCACTGCCTTCGAAAGCTTCTCGATCGGTGGCTCCTATGCCCTGCCGCATCCGGTCGTCCGCGATCACACGCTGATCGTGCTGAACAACATCTTCTGGTCGACCCGATATGTCGACCGTTGCGGCGAGCACGACGTCGACCCGGGAATGGCGCTCATGGCTTGGTTGGAATGGCAGCTCTATAGGGCGCGCTTGAGCGACCGGAACGTCTCATTGGTGATGCACATTCCGGCCGGCATCGATGCTCACCACACATCCAGACGCGGTGCTTGCCAGAGCGATGTCGTCCCCTTTTGGCATGAGGTCTACACCGAGCGCTTCCTGGCCCTGGCCAAGTCCTACCGTGACATCCTTCGCGATAGCTATGCCGGACATATGCATATGGACGATTTTCGGGTGTTCGCTGACGATGAAGGGGCGCCCTTTCTGTTGACCCGAGTCACCCCGGCTGTCAGCCCGGTCTACAAGAACAACCCGGCGTTCACCACGGTGCGTTACGACCGAACGTCCGGTGATCTGCTCGACTATGCGACCTACTACCTCACCAACCTGGCCAGCGCCGGCAGCGGCGAGGCGGCGCAATGGGCTCTCGAATACAATTTCAGTGTGGCTTACGATTTCGACGCCTACGACCCGGCGAACCTGCAGTCGCTGGCGGAGCAGATCCAAAATGATGAAACCGTGCGCGCCAAATACAGGACGTTCTATGCGGTCGAAACCTCAGCCGAGTCGTCGATCACCGACCAGAACTGGCGGCTCTATGCCTGCGCACAAACCGCACTGACGGTGAGCAGC
The DNA here is from genome assembly GCA_028279885.1 of Rhodovibrionaceae bacterium. Taxonomy (GTDB): domain Bacteria; phylum Pseudomonadota; class Alphaproteobacteria; order Kiloniellales; family DSM-21159; genus JANQMX01. The sequence goes on from JANQMX010000111.1 coordinate 52,650, forward strand.
TTCGAAGCCTGCACCTGCGACCGCGGACAGCCCCGGTAGATGTCGTTTGCTCACTCTGGAAGCTGCACTGGATGAAAACCTTGGAGCCAAACCGACCGTTAGCCGATCGTGAGCAGTCGGCGACAGAGACGATGGCGACCGGTGAGGGTCCCGGCTCTGAACTCAGAATCGCCGTCGGACAGGTGTTTCATGAGGGCAATAGCTTCAACCTGCGTCTAACCGAACGCGTGGACTTTTCTGTCCTGAAGGGAGAAGAGATCGTCAGCGCGTCAAGCGGCGAAGGCACGTCACTGGCAGGGATCTTGGCGGAGCTTGCTGAGCCTGAATTCAAGGTCTGTCCGACCATAGCAGCCTTCACCAGCCCGGGCGGCCCTGTTCTCCATTCGGTTTGGGAAGAACTCCGGGACGAGCTGGTCGAACGGGTCGTTTCAGCCTCGCCGCACATGGTCTTGCTTGACCTTCACGGCGCCATGATCACCGCTGAATGCGGCGACCCGGAGGGCGAGCTGCTCGAAACGCTCAGGCAACGTCTTGGCAACGAGGTCATCATCGGCGCGAGCCTCGATTTGCATGCGCACGTGACCGACAAGATGTGTCGGAATGCCAACGCGCTGGTTGCCTGCAAAAACAACCCCCACGACGACTATTTCGAGGCTGGTCAGAAAGTCACGCGGATCTGCCTAGATGCCAGTCGCCGCAATGTACGGCTGACACTTTCTCGCGCGCGGATTCCTATGATCCTCTATGGGAACGATGAAACATCTCACGGACCGCTTTTCGATATAAACCGCGTTGCACGAGCCTTGGAAGTTCGGCCCGTTCTCGATGTGTCCATCTTCAATGTACAGGCATTCCTCGATGTGCCCGGCATCGCTCAAGTCGTCACTGTTCTGACTGAAGACGATGCCCCGAGTGGACGGGAGGCCTGTTCGAACATCGCATCGTTGTTGCTGGAGCGGGCATCGGAATTCCGCACGGACCATCTCCCGATTGCTGAGCTTTGGTCCCGACTAGAAGAACGAGACAGCAGACGTCCGTTTGCGGTTTCGGACTTTGGAGACCGGGTGCTTGGCGGGTCCGCAGGCGATGGTACTCAAATCCTCCGCGAAACCTTGAAACGTCCTCACGTGAAGGCGGCTATCCCTGTGACCGATCCCGAGGCGGTTTCCTGCCTCGCTGACAAGGGTGTCGGAGATAGGGTGGAGATTTCTGTCGGTGGTTCCTTCTGTGATGACGAACCTGCCGATCTTGACGCGATCATCGAAAAGCACCACCCGGGAACATTCACACTGACGGGCCAATGGCGTCGCGGGGAGGTGGCCGACCATGGCAGGACGGTCGTTCTCAAGGTTCAAGCCGCTTATGTCATTGTGACGGAGCGACCGGCCTATTCTCAGGACGCCAATTTCTTCGAGTCCCTCGGACTGGACATCTCAAAGCTCGACTTTGTCGTCTGCAAATCGGGGTTTCACTTCAAGCTGTCCTTTGAGGATAGAGCCACACCCATCGTTTTAGGAACGGCGGGGGTTACGGAGTACGACCCTGCTCGAACCGACTTGAAGCGGCCACGAATCTGGCCGGAAATACAGGAAGCCCCGACAGCCTCCATAGTCGAACTGCTGAGCTTTAGTGCAGGGGCGGTGCGCAACTGAGGCTGGGGTCTCGGGTGATTCCAAAACAGCCCTCTGCGCCAACCGCACAGACCTTGAGCAGTTTCGAAGCCTGCACGTGCGATGGCGGGCAGCCGAAGTAAGGGGGACTGCCCGGGTTCTTGTTTGCCTGCCCTTCAATGGTGGGTAGGCTTCTGTGATGGCTCACGAGACGGAGCAAGGCCAGATGACCTTAAGCCGCCGTAACCTACTCGAGCTTTCCATTGGAGGGGCCGCTGCGCTGGTTGCCGGCAAGCGGTCGGCAGTCGCAGCACGTCGGTCGCTTGATGAGATTCGCGAAAGCGCCTTGGCCTTCTTTCAGGGGCGAGGCCACGTCCCGGTGCCGTCGCTCGCCATGATCACTGGGTACGACTTCAACGGTGGGCTGTGTTTCGACGATACTAGGCCCGAAACTCCGCCGGGACCGTGGATGGCGTTCCAGACGGCCGCTCGCATCGACGATATCGCTGAACGAAATCGACCCGGTGTACTGGCGGGCTTCACCATCATCAGTGTGGGACGTCCGAGGCCCGCCGATTCGAGCACGCCTTTGGATGCTATCTTGGAATTTCTTGTCGAGGTACGTGGCCTGAGGCCGGAACGAATGGCGTTTGTTTCGACAGCCGTCTTCAAGCCGCTTATCGAGCGTTTCGAACCCCTCCGGGCCGGAAGATTCATCGAGCGTGACATCACTGAAGCGAAAGCGGCCGGCGACGGATCGGGCTATTTCGCGCCATCGGGTCATCCATACGGCCCTTCAGACTATACGGTCGGGATCTACTATCCCATCGGAGACGCGGTCACTGCCCCATCGACCTACCCGCCAGACGGCTATGTCGAGATCGCCGAAATCGTTACTCCGCCTGCCGATTCTCTGCGCGGTCCCCAACAGGGCGGTATTGGACTGGAGCGTTTGGCCATGGCCGAAGGCAAGCCAGCCCCCGACTTTGAAGAGAGCCGGCTCGACCTGCTGCGCATGATCGAGGAGGAAGCCGAGCGTGAAGGCAAACCGCTGCCGCCGGGAATTACCGCCTTCGCATCGCTGTGAGGCGCCAATGTCCTGGGTAAGCGCACGGCCTGGGTCACTGCTGGTACCCAGAGTTCTGGTAAGAGAGCGAAACCTCTCTTGGCGGCAGGTCGGCCTGGCCTCAAAAACTCATCTGTAGGACTTGTTCGGAGACTTACACCCCCGCTGCTGCACCGCGGGCGCGCAGAACGCCTAGGCTTGCGCTTACAACTGGCAGCGGTCCTCGCCGCTTACCCGGCTCGGGATTTCCAGCTCGCGGCACGCCACTGGCGCCCCGCGCTCGCTTCGCGCGACGCTGGAAATGGTGGGCGCGGCTGGGATTGAACCAGCGACCCCTACGATGTCAACGTAGTGCTCTCCCGCTGAGCTACGCGCCCCACCTAGGTGCGAGGCGAGGGCTTTATCATCGGCACCTATGCTTGGCAAGCCCGCGCGCCTGCCAATGCTCCAGCTCTGGCCTCAGGCGGCCAGCATGGCGTCGACCTCTTCGACCAAATCCTTGAGATGGAAGGGTTTGGAGAGGACCTTGGCGCCGGCGTGGTGGCGTTCCCGAGCCTTGAGGGCGACCGCGGCAAAGCCGGTGATGAACATGACCCGAATGCCGGGCTGGGTCTCCGAGGCGCGGCGCGCCAGCTCGACGCCGTCGAGGCCAGGCATGACCACGTCGGCGAGCAGCAGGTCGACGGAGAACTCCTGTAAGGTCGACAGGGCCTTCAGGCCGTCCCCCACGTCGGTGACCATGTGTCCCGCCCGGCGCAGCGCGTTGGCCAAGAAATGGCGCAGGGATTCGTCGTCTTCCGCCAGCAGGATGTTCGCCATGGTCCCGTTGCGACCTCACGCAATTGTTGTTCGCCGGACGCTTCGGTGCGCTGCCCACAAGGTCCGAAAGGCTTATCTAGAGCATTGACCTTGTATGACCGGTTAACGAAACTCACAAAGTATTTTGCATCAACTTTGCCGGCATGGACGCAAGTCTGACCGATCTTTCCACTGGACCGACCCACGAGGTTCAGCGCCCCTCCCAACAGTCGGTGCCGGTCGTGCTGGCTTCGCCGCATAGTGGCAATCGTTACCCGCGCGATTTCGTCGAAAATTCGCGACTCGACCCCATGATGCTGCGGCGCTCGGAAGACAGCTATGTCGACGAGATCTTCCGTACTGCTCCGGAGCTCGGGGCGCCGCTTTTGCGCGCGCTCTTTCCACGGGCCTACGTCGATGTCAATCGGGAGCCTTTCGAGCTCGATCCGGCCATGTTCGCCGACAAGCTGCCAGACTACATCAATGTGTCCTCGCCGCGGGTGGCGGCTGGACTGGGCACCATTGCCCGGGTGGTCGCCAACGGGGCCGATATCTACCATCGAAAGCTGAGTTTTGCCGAGGCGCTTTCCCGCATTCGGACCTGCTATTGGCCCTATCACCGGGCCTTGCGGGCCTTGACCGAGGAAACTCGGCAGCGCTTTGGCTATTGCATCTTGATGGACTGTCACTCGATGCCCTCGGCCGGGCTGGAGGGCAGCGAGATCAATGGCCGGCAGGTGGATTTCGTCATCGGCGACTGTCACGGCATGGCCTGCGCCGCGGCGGTGATGCAGACCGTGGTCCAGTGCCTGCGTGATCTGGGCTACAGCGTGCGCCGCAACACGCCCTACTCAGGCGGGTTCGTGACCAGCCACTACGGCCGGCCGGAGGAGGCGCTCCACGCCATCCAGATCGAGATCAACCGGGCCCTCTATATGGATGAACGCCATATGACGCGGCTGCCCGGGCTCGATGTGCTCTCCGAGCGTCTCGCCGCCCTGATCACCGAACTGGGCGCTCTAGACGATCCTGCGCTGACGGCGAAGAGCTGACGCTGCCTGCAGCCTCGGTCAGGGGTTTTTGCTCGAAGCGGCCCGGACCGTCGGCAGGAAAAAAAGGGCCGCGTAAGAACGCGGCCCAAGTTTAGGGAGGAAACGCCCTTAGAGACGTACGGCAGAAGGCATGCAATGCATCCCTTCATGCCGCACTGCAAAATATGGGCGCAAAGCCGATTCAAGGCAATCTTTAATTCTAACCCCATGAAATTGATGGATGAGTAACCGGGATCGCCCGGGCTTTCGTTAGGCGCTCATCTTAATTCGGGTGCATTGCAGCATCGCCGTTCGAGGGGCTTTGGCTGGTTGGCGCGCTTCTTGCTTCAGGTCAGGCAAGCTGAGTCTTACGGGTTTTGTCTGCCATGCTGCTTCGCTCCGCTCTGCGTATCCTCCTGTGCTGTATCGCAACCCTCGCGACCGCCGAGGCTGCGGCCGCGAGCCCCCGCAATCCTTGGAACCTCTGCGCGGCTCACGTGGCGGAAGCGGAGCGGATCCTGCGTCTACCCTCCCACTTGATGCAGGCGATCTCGAAGGTGGAGTCGGGGCGCTGGAACCGGGAGCGCAAGGCACTTTTTGCCTGGCCTTGGACGGTTATGGCCGAGGGCAAGGGGCGTTATCTGCCCAATCGGCGTGCGGCTATCGCCGAGGTGCGGCGCCTGCAGGCGCGCGGCGTCCGTAACATCGACGTCGGCTGCATGCAGGTGAACCTCTACTGGCATCCCGAGGCCTTCGAGAGCTTGGAGCAGGCTTTCGACCCGGTCTACAACGTCGCCTATGCCGCCGCCTTCCTGCAGGAGCTGCGGAGAGAGGCGCGCACCTGGCCCGAGGCGGTCGGCCGCTATCACTCCTCGACCCCGCCGCGCATGCGGGCCTACCGGGACAAGGTTCTCGATCGCTGGCACGAAGAGAAGCGCGCCGCCCGCAAGCAACGCTCGGCTGCCCGCAGTCAGGCAGCTTTGCCGGCCAGCGACGGTGAGGAGGCGCCCGGCGGCTAAGGGGCCCTGCGGCCTTACCGGGCGTCGAGCGTATCCAGCACTTCGGCCGGTGTTTCGGCCCACTTTGCCCAGTCCGCGGCGCCCAAGCCCCAGCGGTTCTTGACGGTCGTCGAGGCGCCGTGCTCCAGCAGCAGCTTGATGGTCTCGACGTGGCCGTTGGCGGCGGCGGCCATAATGGGCGCGTTGCCGGCATCGCTGGTCTTATTGACGTCGGCGCCGCGCTCGATCAGCAGTCGTACCAAGGCAAGATCACCCTTGGCGGCGGCGAGGTAGAGCAGGCTGACGCCGTAGGTATCGCGGGCATTGGCGGCGTCTTGGTCCTCATCGAGAGCCGTCTTGAGGCGCGCGAGATCGCCTCGTTCCACCCAGTCGAAAAGCTCCGCACGCGCCAACGCCCTGTCTCCCTTGCATCCGCGGCTTGAGGCCGGCCGGCGTTGGAGTGTAATGCTCGGCGCGCATAAGAAAAGAGGGGGAGGGAGCCATGACCATCGACGTTGCGCGGGCGCGCGCGGAAACGCCCGGCTGCAGCCAGGTGCTGCATTTCAACAATGCCGGTGCCTCTCTGATGCCCAAGGTCGTGTTGGATGCGCAGGTGGCGCACCTAGAGCGCGAGGCGGCCATCGGCGGCTATGAGTCCAAGGCCGAGGCCATGGGAGCTATCGAAGGCGTCTATGCCAGCATCGCGCGCCTGCTGAACTGCCGGGCTGAGGAAATCGCCCTCATGGAGAACGCCACGGTCGCCTGGCATGCCGCCTTCCTCAGCCTGCCCTGGCAGGAGGGCGACCGCATCCTGACCGCCGAGGCGGAGTACGCCAGCAACTACATCTCCTACCTCAAGCTCGCGCGCCAGAAGGGCGTCCAAGTCGAGCGCGTGCCGAGCACCGCAGCGGGGGATCTGGACGTCGCGGCCCTGGAGCGCATGATCGACGGGCGGGTCCGTCTGATCGCGGTGACCCACGTCCCGACCAACGGTGGGCTGGTGAACCCGGCCGCGGAGATCGGCCGCATCGCCAAAGCGCACGACATCCTGTTTCTGCTCGATGCCTGCCAGTCGGTCGGGCAACTCGACCTGGACGTTCAGGCCATCGGCTGCGACCTGCTGTCGGCCACCGGCCGCAAGTACCTGCGTGGGCCGCGCGGCAGCGGTTTTCTTTACGTGAAGAAGGAGCGACTGGAGGACATTGAGCCGCCTGTTCTCGACCTGCACTCGGCCTTCTGGGCGACGCCTGAGCGCTATGAAATGCGGTCCGACGCCCGGCGCTTCGAGAATTGGGAGTTCAACTACGCCGCCGTTCTCGGCCTTGGCGCCGCCGTCGACTATGCCCTGGCCTGGGGTATGCCGGAGGTCGAGCGGCGGGTCGCGGCGCTGGGCGCCGACCTGCGCAGCGCCCTAGCTGAGGTGCCGGGCGTCACGGTACAGGACATCGGCACCCGCAAGTGCGGCATCTGCACCTTCTCCCATGAGAGCTTGGACGCGGAGACGATTTCGGCCCGCTTGCGGGCTCAGGCGATCAACACCTCGGTCACCGACCCCAATTCCACCCTGCTGGACGCGACGGCGCGTGGATTGCCCGATCTGGTGCGCGCCTCGGTGCATTACTTCAACACCGACGAGGAGATTGACCGCTTCTGTCGCGCCCTCCGCGAACTGTAACGGGCAGTCTCAGAAATGCCAGCTAAGCTATTCTCTCGAATAGGTTTGCGCGCATCGGCTGATCGAACAGCCAGCCCTTGTCTCCCTGCCGACCCAGCGCCGTGAAACGCTCCGAGAGAGACGCGCGCAACGCCTCGATCGTCGCCCTTCGACCGTCGTCAACGGCGAGCAGACTGTCGCAGAAGGCTGCGAAAGAGGCGTAGGCGACCGAGGCGGTGTAGAGGGTTTCGGACAGCTCGGACCACCCTGATCGGACTCGCAAGCCCCTCAGCGCTTCGTAGGCGGCGGCGCGCACCTCGGTTTCGTCCTCGATGGCGCGTACCAGGCTGAAGTGCGGTCCCTCGGCCAAGGGCTCGGCTACGTAGAGCTTGCCGCCGGGGCGCAAAACGCGCGCAACCTCATGCAGCGCCTGTTCCAAGTCAGCCATAGGAACGTGGTGCAGAGCATTGAAATAAATCATGCTATCGAAGGATTGGCCGGGCAGAGGGAGGGCTTGGCCCAAGGCGGCCGCGAAGTTGGCGCCGTCGTCCGATGCGCCGGACTTCGCTTGCCGCAACGCGGTTTCCGAGATGTCGAGGCCAATCACCTCTGCGCCCCTGCGTGCCAGAGCATGGCTCAAGCTGCCGCTGCCGCATCCCACATCGGCCAACCGTTTGCCGGCTATGTCGAGCTGTGAGGTCAGCACTTCCGTATGCTTGCGCCGCGGGGGCTGGACTTCCATGGCTGCGTCCTGATTCTATCGTCCTGCCGAGAGCATCACCAACTTTTCAGCGTTCCTTCCCATGCCATTGGAAAGCCAAGACTATCAAGAAATCCGTGAAGCCGTGCGCGCGCTCTGTGCTCGCTTCCCAAATGACTACTGGCGCGCCAAAGACCGGGACCGTGCCTACCCGAGCGAATTTGTCGCGGCCCTCACGGAGGCTGGCTATCTCGCGGCCCTGATCCCGGAGGCCTACGGCGGGTCAGGCCTGCCGCTGGCGGCGGCCGCCGCCATCCTGGAAGAGATCCAGGCATCAGGCGGCAACGGCGCAGCTTGCCATGCGCAGATGTACACCATGGGCACCGTGCTGCGCCACGGCAGCGCCGCGCAGCGGGAGCGATATCTGCCGGAGATCGCCAGCGGCGCCCTGCGGCTGCAGGCCTTCGGTGTCACCGAACCGACCAGCGGCACCGACACCCTATCGCTGCGCACCACGGCCGTGCGGGAAGGCGACAACTACCGGGTCAACGGCCAGAAGGTTTGGACCAGCCGGGCGGAGCACAGCGATCTCATGCTGCTGTTGGCCCGCACGACGCCGAAGGACGAGGTGGCGCGCAAGGGCGAGGGGCTGTCGGTCTTCCTGGTCGATCTTCGTGCTGCGGTGGGCGAGGGCGTCACCATCCGGCCGCTGCGCACCATGATGAACCACGCGACGACCGAGGTTTTCTTCGACGATCTGCTGGTGCCGGCGGAGAACCTGATCGGGGAGGAGGGGCAGGGCTTCCGCTACATCCTCGACGGCATGAATGCCGAGCGTATCCTGATTGCGGCGGAGTGTCTCGGCGACGCCCGCTGGTTTCTCGACAAGGCCTGCGCCTACGCCAAGGAGCGCCAGGTCTTTGGCCGCCCCATCGGCCAGAACCAAGGCATTCAGTTTCCCTTGGCCCGCGCCTACAGTCAGCTCCAGGCCGCACGCCTGATGGTGGCGGAAGCCTACCGGCTCTATGATGGCGGCGAACGCTGTGGGGAGCAGGCGAACCTGGCGAAGCTGCTCGCGGCCGATGCCTCCTGGGCCGCCGGCGAGGCCTGCCTGCAGACCCATGGCGGCTACGGTTTTGCCGAAGAGTTTGACGTGGAGCGCAAGTACCGCGAGGCCCGTCTCTATCAGGTGGCGCCGATCTCGACCAATCTCATCCTGAGCTATCTCTCCGAGCATGTCCTCGGGTTGCCTCGGAGTTACTAAGCGGTGGCTCTGGCCTATCCCTTGCCGGCAATGCTAAGCAGCGCGCGATGAGCGTCATCCGTAGCCAAGCCGATACCCGCAGCGCCGAGTACCGCGAGAACGTGGCCGCCATGCGCGCCCTGGTCGAAGACCTGCGCGAGAAATCGGCCGGCATTCGCGAAGGCGGCGGCGAGGCGGCGCGCGCCAAGCACGAAGCGCGCGGCAAGCTCCTGCCGCGCGAGCGCATCCGCCGGCTGATGGACGCCGGCGCGCCCTTTCTCGAGCTCTCGCAGATGGCCGCCTATGAGGTCTACGGCGAGGCGGTCCCGGCGGCGGGCTTGGTCACCGGCATAGGCCGAGTCTCGGGGCGCGAGTGCGTCATCATCGCCAACGACGCCACCGTCAAAGGCGGCACGTACTACCCGCTGACCGTCAAGAAGCATCTGCGCGCGCAAGAGATCGCGCGGGAAAACCGGCTGCCCTGCATCTATCTGGTCGACTCCGGCGGCGCGAACCTGCCGCGCCAGGACGAGGTCTTCCCGGACCGGGACCACTTCGGGCGAATCTTCTACAATCAGGCGACCCTCTCGGCGGCCGGCGTGCCTCAGATCGCCGTGGTCATGGGCTCCTGCACCGCCGGCGGCGCTTACGTCCCGGCCATGTCGGACGAGTCCATCATCGTCAAAGGTCAAGGGACGATTTTCCTCGGCGGGCCACCGCTGGTGAAGGCGGCGACGGGTGAGGTGGTCAGCGCAGAAGAGCTGGGCGGCGCGGATGTGCACAGCCGCACTTCGGGCGTCACCGACCACTATGCGGAGAACGACGAGCACGCGCTGGCCATCGCGCGGCGCGTGGTGGCTCACCTAAATCGCCCCAAGCATCAATCGCTGGAGCTGGCGACCCCGCGCGCGCCGCTCTACGACCCGGAGGAGCTCTACGGCATCGTCCCGACGGACTTGCGCAAGCCCTACGACGTCAAGGAGGTCATCGCCCGCCTGGTGGACGGCAGCGAGTTCGACGAGTTCAAGGCCCTCTACGGCACGACCCTGGTGACCGGTTTCGCCCACATCAACGGCTACCCGGTCGGTATTCTGGCCAACAACGGGATCCTCTTCTCCGAGTCGGCGCTGAAGGGCGCCCACTTCATCGAGCTTTGCTGCCAGCGCTCCATCCCGTTGATTTTCCTGCAGAACATTTCCGGCTTCATGGTCGGCCGCAAGTACGAGGCGGGCGGCATCGCCAAGGACGGCGCCAAGCTGGTGACAGCGGTTTCCTGCGCCCAGGTGCCGAAGTTCACACTGGTGGTCGGCGGCTCCTTCGGGGCCGGCAACTACGGTATGTGCGGCCGCGCCTTCGCGCCGCGGCTGCTTTGGATGTGGCCGAACGCGCGCATCTCGGTGATGGGTGGAGAGCAGGCGGCGAACGTGCTGGCCACGGTGCGCCGCGACGGGATCGAAAGCCGGGGCGGCGCCTGGAGCGAGGACGAGGAAGAAACCTTCAAGGCGCCGATCCGAGAGCAGTACGAGCAGCAGGGCCATCCCTACTACGCCAGCGCACGCCTGTGGGACGACGGCATCGTCGACCCGGTGGAAAGCCGCATGGCCTTGGCGCTGGGGCTGTCCATGAGCCTCAACGCGCCGATCGAGCCGACGCGTTTCGGGATTTTCCGGATGTAACCGCTTGCGAGGGTGGACCCCGTTCCCAGGTAAGGGGCAAGCCGCCGCGACAGACGGCGGGCGAACGCCCAGGCCGCCCGCAAAGAACCGCGGCCGGGTGCAGTCAGGGATGTGACTTTGGAGGAGTTGGTCTGTGCCGACAGTATTGATTACCGGGGCCAATCGCGGCATCGGCCTGCAGTACGCGAGAACCTATGGGCGCGACGGCTGGCGTGTTCACGCCTGCTGCCGTCATCCGGACAAGGCGAAGGCCTTGCGGGAGGATTGCGGTGGCGAGGTCGTGCTCCACCGCCTAGATGTGACCGACGGGCTCCGGGTCCAGGGCCTGGCGCGCGAGATGTCGGACGAACCAATCGACCTGCTGATCAACAACGCCGGCATGATGGGCCCCCGCGACGGCTTCGGCCACACGGACTACAACGCCTGGATGGACGCGCTGCAGGCCAACGCCTTGGCGCCCATGCGGATGGCCGAAGCGTTCGTCGGCTCGATGCGCGCCAGCGAGCGCAAGGTGATCGTGAACATGTCGTCCAAAATGGGCTCGATCGGCAGTAACCAGAAAAGCAACGCCCATATCTATCGCACCTCCAAGACCGCGCTGAACATGGTTACCAAGTGCCAGGCCAATGCCTTGGGTCCGGAGGGCTTCACCGTCATCTGTTTCCATCCGGGCTGGGTGCAGACGGAGATGGGTGGGCCGGAAGCGGAGATCAGCGTCGAGCAGTCGGTCGCCGGCATGCGCAATGTGATCGCCAAGCTCGATGCCTCGGACAACGGCAAGTTCTTCAACTATGACGGTGAAGAGCTGCCGTGGTAGCCTGAGCCGTTCGGCATAAGAGCAATGGGAGACAAGGGCTTGGCTGACTATCTTTTGACGCAGTTGAATATCGGCCGCATCGTCGCAGCAATCGACGCTCCCATCATGGAAGGCTTCGTGAGCCAGCTCGACAGCATCAACGCGCTGGCCGAGGCCAGCCCTGGCTTCGTCTGGCGCCTCAAGGATGAGGACAGCGGCAACGCCACCGGCCTGACGGTCAACGAGGACTCGCCCGTCATCGTCAACATGTCGGTCTGGGAGGACGTGGAGAGCCTGGCCGACTACGTTTATCGCTCAGCGCACGTGAAGGTCATGGCCGGCCGCCGCGCCTGGTTCGAGCGTTGGGACGGGCCCTTCATGACGCTCTGGTGGGTGCCGAGCGATCATCGCCCGACCATCGAGGAGGCTCTGGAGCGCCTGCGCCTCTTGGCCCGGCACGGCCCGACGCCGCAGGCCTTCACCTTCAAGCAGCGCTTCGCGCCGCCCGATGCCGGCAGTGCCGTTCAACCGCACGACGATCTCGATGACTGCCCCTCTGCTCACTGAAGACCAGCGCCTCATCCGGGAAACCGCGCGGCAGTTCGCGCAGGAGCGTCTGGCGCCCTTCTCGGCCGAGTGGGATCGCGAGGCGCGCTTCCCGCGCGAAGCGGTCGAGGAGATGGGGCAGCTTGGCTTCATGGGCATGACCGTGCCGTCCGAATGGGATGGTGCCGGCACCGACAACGTCGCCTACGCCCTGGCCTTGGCCGAGGTGGCGGAGGGTGACGGCTCCTGTTCCACCATCATGAGCGTGCATAACTCGGTCGGCTGCCAGCCCATTCTGCGCTACGGCAGCAGCGAGCAGAAGGAGCGCTTTCTCAAGCCGATGGCGCGCGGCGAGAGCCTAGGCGCCTTCTGCCTCACCGAGCCCCAGGCCGGCTCTGATGCCTCTGCCATTCGCAGCCAGGCCCGGCGTGCCGGCAACAAGTATGTGCTGAGCGGAACCAAGCAGTTCATCACCTCGGGCCGCTATGCCGATGTGGCTATCGTCTTCGCCGTGACCGACCCTGAGCGCGGCAAGAAAGGCATCTCGGCCTTCATCGTGCCGACCGATCTGCCGGGCTTCGAAGTTGCCCGGGTCGAGCACAAGCTCGGACAGAAGGCCTCCGACACCTGCCAGATCGTCTTCGAGGACGTGGAACTGACCCCCGATTTGCTGCTCGGCGAGGAGGGGGAGGGATACCGCATCGCCCTCTCCAATCTGGAAGGTGGGCGCATTGGCATTGCCGCTCAGTCTGTCGGTATGGCGCGCGCGGCCTATGGCCACGCCCTGGCCTACGCAAAGGAGCGGGAGGCCATGGGCAAGCCGATCATGGAGCATCAGGCGGTCGGCTTTCGTCTGGCCGATATGGCGACCAAGCTGCACGCCGGCGAGCTCATGACCTTGCATGCCGCCGCCCTCAAGGATGCCGGTGTGCCGTGCCTCAAGGAAGCCGCCATGGCGAAGCTCTATGCCAGCGAGGCGGCCGAGGAGATCTGTTCCGCCGCCATCCAGATTCATGGCGGCTACGGCTATCTCGAGGACTATCCCGTCGAGCGCATCTATCGCGACGTTCGCGTCTGCCAGATCTACGAGGGCACCTCGGACATCCAGCGGTTGATCATCGCCCGTCAGATCGCAGCCGACTGACTGAGAGCTCCAGGAGCAGCAGCCATGACGATCAAGGGCGTGCTGCTGGACTTGGGCGGTGTCGTGCTGGAGGGCGAGCGGGCGCTGCCGGGCGCGACCGAGGCGCTGGCCCGGCTGCGCGCGGCGGGCCTGCCGCTTCGCTGCATCACCAACACCACGCGCCGCTCCCGTCGGCAGATGCTGGAAGACCTGCATGCGATCGGCATCGATATCAGCGCTGACGAGCTTTTCATGCCGGCCATCGCGGCGCGGACCCTGCTGCTTGAGCGGGGTCTGAGACCCCACCTTCTGGTCCATCCGAACCTGGAAGAGGACTTTGCCGGGACGGAGGGTGCGGCGGGCGGCATCGCCGTCGTGGTCGGCGACGCGGCCGAGGGCTTTACCTATGGCGCTATGAATGCCGCCTTCCGCGCACTCATGGAAGGGGCAGCCTTCTATGCGTTGGCCAAGAACCGGGCCTTCAAGGACGCCGATGGCGCGCTCAGCATCGATGCCGGTGCTTTCGTAACCGCCTTGGAGTACGCGACGAAACGGGAGGCGGCAGTCCTCGGCAAGCCGGCGGAGGGCTTTTTCGCCGCGGCGCTGTCGTCGCTTGGCCTTCCTGCCGGCAAGGTTGTCATGATCGGGGACGACGCAGAGGCCGACGTCGCCGGCGCCATGCGCTGCGGCCTGCAGGGCGTTTTGGTGCAGACCGGCAAGTATCTGCCTGGCGACGAGAAGGACATAGAACCGTCACCAACGGCCGTGTTGAGTGATTTTCCCACTGCGGTAGAGTGGTTGCTTCAGGTGCAATGCAACGAGAAGGTTTAGGATTCTCCATTATGCCCGCTCCGGTCGAGTTCTACTTCGATTTCTCCAGCCCCTATGGATACCTGGCGGCCTGCTGCATCGATGAGCGCATGGCGGCAGTCGGCCGCGAGGTGAGCTGGCGACCCTTTCTGCTGGGCGCCGTCTACAAGATTGTGGGCGGGCAGCCCTTGGTGGATATTCCGATGAAGGGTGACTATGCGCGACACGACATGGTGCGCTCGGCGCGCCGCAACGGCGTGCCACTCACTTGGCCGCGCCCCTTTCCCTTCATGTCAGTCGCGGCCGTGCGCGCCTTCTATTGGCTGGAGCAGCAGAGCCCGAAGGAGGCAACGCAACTGGCCAAGGAGATCTTCCGGCGCGCTTTTGCCGAAGGCCAGGATATGAGCGGCGCCTCCACAGTGGTCGGCGTTGCATCAGATTTGGGGCTCGACAAAGACGGCTTGGCCGCAGCCCTGCAGGACCCGAGCGTCAAGGACCTTGCGCGGGCGAAGGTCGATGCGGCGATCGGTGCCGGCGTCTTCGGCTCCCCCTACTTCATCGTCGACGGTGAGTCCTTCTGGGGCCACGACCGAATCTCGGATGTCGAGGAGTGGGTCCGTGTCGGGGGCTGGTAATCCGCTTGGTCGGCTCGGGCTGAACGACTCGAATCTCCACCTCGCGGCAGGCGAAACGCTTTTCCAGCAGGGTGACTGCTCGGACCGGGCCTACATCGTCGAATCAGGACTTGTAGAGGTGGTGGCGAAGACGGGCGACGGCGAGGTGGTGCTGGCACGGCTCGGGCCCGGCGAAGTGGTCGGCGAGATGGGCTTGATCGCCGGCTCGGGCCGCTCAGCAACGATCCGCGCGCTTTCTGACAGCGAGCTTCTAGTCATTTCCGCCGAGCAGCTTCGCTACAAGCTGCGCGATGCGGATCCTGTCGTGGCTCTGCTGCTTGAAACGCTGTTGCGGCGGCTGCGCGACATCCAGGGCGGCTCGCCCAACGCCAATCCCTGCGAACCGGCGCCGGCCGGGAACCTCGATCACCGGCCGATGCTGGATCCGCACGAAGCCAAGAGCGTGCTGAGGACTGAGCGGCGTTTGCTCGATGCTGTGAAGTCCGGCGAACTCGAGGTCGCCTATCAGCCGATCGTCCACCTGTCCGATGGGCGGTTGGCCGGGTTCGAGGCGCTGGCTCGCTGGCATCACCCGGAACTCGGTAACGTCGCGCCGAACCACTTCGTACCGCTGGCCGAACGGGCCGGACTGATCGGTGCCGTCGACCGCAGCACCTTCGATCAAGCCTTCGCTTTCGCCCGCGACCTGCTGGCGGCGCACGGTGCGGACGGAGGGAAGCCCTTCGTCAGCGTCAATCTCTCGGCAGTGCGTTTCGACGAGGAGGATCTCGTCTCCCATATCGAAGGCGGCCTGCGGCGGAGCGGCGCCGAGCCGGAGCAGATCAAGATCGAGCTGACCGAGAGCGTGCTGTTGGCCAACCCCACGCGGGTCGCCGAGATCCTTACGGGGCTGAAAGCGATTGGCGTGCGCAGTGTGCTGGACGACTTCGGCACCGGCTATTCCAGCCTGTCCTACCTCCACAGCTTTCCGATCGATGGGATCAAGATCGATGCGGCCTTCATCCGCTCGCTTCTGAGCAACAGCAATAGCTACAAGATCACCCGAGCCATCGCACAGCTCGCGGGCGCTCTGGAGCTCGAGATCATCGCCGAGGGAATCGAAAGCGACCAGGAAGTCGAGGTGCTGCGGCAGCTTGGGTGCCACATGGGGCAAGGCTATCTTTTCGGTCGGCCGATGGCTCCAGAGGCAGCCATCGAGCGCATTCCGGCATTGTAGGGCAGGGCGCCATGGACATCCGGCCGCTCGCCGAAGCGGATCAGACGTGGTTTCTAGATCTCAACCAGGCCTGCCTGCCGGCGGTCAACGCACTCACGCCTGCGACGACGGCAAAGCTGATCGGTGAGGCCGGCTACGCCCGGCTGCTGCTCAAGGACGGTCAGCCGCTCGGCGCGCTCCTCGCCTTCTGGCCGGGGGCTGACTACGACAGCCCCAACTTTCTCTGGTTCAAGGAGCGCTACGACAGCTTCCTCTACATCGACCGGGTGATGGTGGCTGAAGAGGCGCGCGGCCAGGGCGCTGGTGTGACGCTCTACAACGACCTCTTCGCTTTCGCCAAGGCGCATGCCGACGGCGAGGCCGGGCGGGTCACCTGCGAGGTCAACAGCCGGCCTCCCAACCCCGGCTCGCTGCGCTTTCACGAGTCACTGGGCTTCATGCCGGTCGGCGAGCAGGAGACCGAAGGCGGCGCCAAAGCGGTCATCATGATGGAGAAGCGCGTTTGAGCTTGGCCCGTTTGCGTCACCTCTTTTGGATGCTGCCAGCGGCTGCGACGCTGTTATGGGCCGCCGCGAGCACAGCGCAGAGCGAAGGCGGCGGTTCGGCGGCGCTTGCCGACTTGCAAGAGGATCTGAACGCTGGCCGTTACCGGACCGTGTGGACCGCGGCGGAGGGCTCGACGCAGGCGGATATTCTGACACTCGGTGCCGACGCGGCCGCGTCCGAGGCTTTTTGCTCCGGCTATGGCGAAAATGGCCGGCCGCTTATCGATCAAGCCATGGAGCTTTCCGAACGCGCCATCGAGAGCGATCCCGACGGGATTGAAGGCTGGCTGCAGTTTGCCCGCGCCAAGGGCGGCTGGCTGCAGCGCTATGCCTTCACGCCCGAACTGCTGGAGGTCTGCGTCGAGGGCATTTCGAGCTTCGTGCGCCTGCTCAAGCTTCCGCAGCTCCTTTCCATCAAGGAGGAGGCCGCGAAGGTCAGCGAAGCCTTCGACGAAGCGCTACGCCTTGAGCCAGACAACGGGGTGGCACTCGTCGGTCTCGGCACGACGGAGCTGCTTGAGCCACTCCATCCCTGCGTCGATGCCTACGATCAGACAAACGCGGAGGCAGCTCTTCAGCGGATCAAGCGCGGCTTGGAGACCGAAGGCATGGGTCAGCTCAAAAGCTTCATTGCGGCCGATGCCTTGCAGGAAGCGCGCGACACATACCAGCTTTCAGAAGACCTGTTCCGAAAACAGGGATTGGAGCTGGAAGCGCTGTGGCGCCGCGCAGCCGAACCTTGTGAAGAAGCGGCCTATTGCCAGTGTCTGGCGGCCGAGGCGCGTTCCCGCCTGAACTAAACCAGGGCCGACTTAAGCCTCGACCAGCACATCGCGAAAGACGGCGGCATCGACGTTGCCGCCGGTCAGCATGAGGCCAACGTTGCGGCCGGCCATGGCTTCCTTCTCTTTCAGCAGAGCAGCGAGCGGTGCCGCGCCGGCGCCTTCCGCCAGGTTGTGCGTGTCGCTGTAGTAGATGCGCATGGCCGCCCGGATTTCTGCCTCGGAGACGGTGACGACGCGCTCGACCCCGCGGCAGATAATCTCCACCGCCTCGGGATCCGGCACGCGGCAGGCCATGCCGTCCGCGATGGTCTGCGACTGGTTGCTCGAGACGGCGCGGCCGGCGTCGAAGGAGAGCTTGTAGGCGGGAGCGTCCTCGGCGACGACGCCGACGATCTTGGTCTTCAGTCCCAGTGCATCCCGCGCGGCAACGGTGGCGCAGATGCCTGAGCCCTGGCCGATCGGGACGTAGACGCTGTCGAGATCGGGCACGGCCTTGAAGAACTCCATGGGATAGGTGGCGACGCCACGCACCAGGCCTTCGAGAAAGGGCTCGATCATGTGATAGCCGTGCAGCTCGGAGAGCTCCCGGCAATGCTCACGCGCCTCTTGGAAGTCGGAGCCATGGACCTGCAGGTCGACACCCTGCGCTTCCATGGCGGCGTTCTTCTCCATCGAGTTGCCGTGGGGTACGAGGATGATCGCCTTCAGGCCGAGCTGCCGGGCGGCGAAGCCGATGGACTGGCCGTGATTGCCGCGGGTTGCCGTGACGACGCCGGGCACGTCCGGGTGCCGTTCGGCCAGCTCTTTCATGTAGACGAGGCCGCCACGCACCTTGAAGGCGCCCACGGGGCTATGGTTCTCGTGCTTGACCCAGACGGTGCAGCCGGCCCGTTGCGACAGCAGGCGCCAGGCATACTGCGGCGTGGGCGGCATGGCGCTGTAGACCGTTTCGGAGGCCGCTTCGATCTCGGCAAGGGACGGCAGCTTCATCGCTTTCTCTTCTCGTGGTGCGTAGCGTCCCGATGCTTAGCAAGCGGGCTTCGGCAAGCCAACGATGCCCGTTCGGGCTGTCATGAAAACTTCATGCTTAGGCTGTGCCAGATCAAAGTCTGGCCGCGATATGCAACTAGGCTTCCGGGCAATACCGAGAGTTTTCTGGGCTGTAGCGTGGAGGGTTGCGATGGAGATCAAAGGCAGTCTGCTCGAGACGAAGCTGAGCTTTACGGACGGCCACCATAATCCGGACAGGTCGACCAAGATGCTCGTCGAAAACGTCCACTTTTGGTACGGCGAGAAGCAGGCGTTGAAGAGCATCAATCTCGAGATCTTCGATCGCGAGGTGACCGCCTTCATCGGCCCGTCCGGCTGCGGCAAGACGACCCTGCTCCGCTGCCTCAACCGCATGAACGATGTGCACATCGAAGGCCGGATGGAAGGCCGTATCCTGCTGGATGGCGTCGACATCCATAGCGACCATATCGACCCGCCCGAGCTGCGCCAGCGCTTCGGCTGGGTGGCGCAGAAGCCCGATCCTTTCCCGGACACCATCCATCACAACGTCATCTACGGCGCGCTGATCCACGGGCTCGTCAGCACCAAGGCCGAGCAGGAAGAGACCATCGAGCGGGCGCTCCACCAGGCCGGGCTTTGGGACGAAGTGAAGGACCGGCTGCACGAGGATGGCACCGACCTGTCCGGCGGTCAGCAACAGCGCCTCTGCATTGCCCGGGCACTGGCCATGTCGCCCGAGGTGATCTTGATGGATGAGCCATGCTCCGCTTTGGACCCGACCGCCACGGCGCGGGTCGAGCAACTCATCGACGAGCTGCGCGAGCACTACACCATCGTCATCATCACCCATAACCTGCAGCAGGCGGCACGCGTCTCTCAGCGCACCGCCTTCTTCCACCTGGGCGAGATGCGCGAGGTTGGCGATACCCTGGACATCATGACCAACCCCGCCGACCCCTTGTGCCTGGCTTACGTCACAGGCCGCTACGGCTGAGCCGAAGCCGGCTCAGCGGCAGATCGCGTAGCCCTGCATCAGGCGCGGGTTGGCCGCCGCCTTGATCAGTCCGTCCCGCTCCCGGGCCGTCGCGGAGACCCGGCCGAGCGACCAGGAGTCCAAGACGTCCACCAGGTGCCCTCGGCGGCGTAGCTCTTCGATGGTGGCGGTGGGCAGCCGGTCCTCGACAGAGAGGCTGCCGAGCTTGGCTTCGCGCGGCCAGAAGGAGCTCGGCATGTGGTCGGTTTGGAAGGCGGCGCTGTCGATAGCTTCCTGCAGGTTCAGGCCGTGGATCACATGGCGCAGGAAGACGGCGATGGTCCACTGGTCCTGGTAGTCGCCGCCGGGCGTGCCGTAGACCATGTAGGGCTCGTCGTCGCGCAGCACGAGGTTGACCGACAGCGTCGTGCGCGGCCGCTTGCCCGGCTCCAGGCTGGCCGGCAGGCCTTCTTCGAGCCAGAACATCTGGGCGCGGCTGTTGAGGCAGAAGCCGAGCGCGGGAATGACCGGCGAGGACTGCAGCCAGCCGCCCGAGGGCGTGGCGCCGACCATGTTGCCCCAGCGGTCGATGACGTCCACGTGGCAGGTGTCGCCGCGCTGGGTTCCCGTCTGCATCGTCGGCTCGCCGCCGCCCAGCGCATCGAACTCGCCCTTGTTGCCGCGCTCGGCGTTGAGGTGGGCGATCTCTACTTGATAGCCTTCGATCTCGCCGGGCTGCAGCGCGTGGGAGGCTTGCGCGCCGACCAGCGCGCGCCGGGCGTCGTTGTAGCTGTCGGAGAGCAGGGTCTCCAGCGGCACCTCAACGAAGTTGGGGTCGCCGTAGTAGGCTTCGCGGTCGGCGAAGGCGAGCTTGGCGCACTCGGTCACCGTGTGGATGAAGTCGGGGCCGTCATAGGGCATGGCGGCCAGGTCGAAGCCCTTGAGCAGGGCGAGCTGCTGCAGGTGCACTGGGCCCTGGCTCCAGGGGCCGCCTTTGCAGACCCGGTAGCCGTGGAAGTCGTAGGTCACCGGCTCTTCGTAGCTGGCTTGCCAGGAGGCCATGTCGTTGGCGGTAATGACGCCGCGACGCCGGCCGCCGGCCGCGTCCATCAGCTCGTTGTTGAGGGCGAAGCGCTCGACCTCCTCGGCGACAAAGCCTTGCGACCAGATGCGCCGGGCCGCTTCGATCTGCTCTTGCCGGTCACCGCTCGCCGCCTCGGCCTCCTCGACGATGCGCCGATAGGTGGCGCCCATGGTCGGATTCTTGAAGATCTGCCCGGCCTTTGGGACTTGGCCATCGGGCAGGAAGACCGCGGCCGAGGTGGGCCACTCTGTGCGGAACAGCTCTTCGACCCGCTCGATGGTGAGCGGGATCATGGTCGCCAGGGGGCAGCCCTGCTCGGCATAGCCGATGGCATAGGACAGCACCTCGCTGAGCGGCAGCGTGCCGTAGTCGCGCAGCATCAGCATCCAGGCGTCGAAGGCGCCGGGAATGACAGTCGCCAGGAGGCCGGAGCCCGGCACGAGATCGAGCCCTTGGCTTCGGTAGTATTCGATGGTGGCGCCGGCGGGGGCAGGGCCTTGGCCGCAGACAATGCGGGTCGCGTCGTTCTTGACGTCGTGGAAAACGATGGGCACCTCGCCGCCGGGGCCGTTCAGGTGCGGCTCGACGACCTGCAGAACGAAACCGGCCGCGACCGCGGCGTCGAAGGCATTGCCGCCCCTTTCCAGCACCGCCATGCCGGCGGCCGAGGCCAGCCAGTGCGTGGAGGCGACGGCGCCGAAGGTGCCGCGCAGTTCCGGTCGGGTGGTGAACATAGCAGGTCTCCAGATCGTTTCTTTGTCTTGTCTTCGCGGTACGCCCAGCCCAATGATACGGCCCGGAAGCTAGGGGATGCCCCCTGGACGAACAAGCGGTCGGGTTAGCAGCGGGCAAGAGGGCAGGCATGACGATCGAACACCCCTATCTTATGTTTCTCGGCGATGCCGCCGACCAGTTGGCGGCCAAAACGGCGGCCGGCGTGGCCCACTGGCGCCCGGAATGGTGCCTCGGCCAGTTCCGCCTGCCGGACTGCCACGCAGACCTCGGCCTTCCGGACATGACGCTCGAGGAAGCGCAGCAGGCCGGCGTCAAGACCCTGATCCTCGGCGTCGCCAACCGTGGCGGGGTCATCTCGGAAAGCTGGATTGCCGTGCTGGATGAGGCGCTGGACCGGGGGTTCGATATCGCCTCCGGCCTGCACAACAAGGTGGCAGACATTCCGGCCATTGCCGATAAGGCGGCCGGTCTCGGGCGGCAGATCTTTGACGTGCGCCATCCGAACCGCAGCTTCGATGTAGCCAGCGGCAAGAAGCGTAGCGGCAAGCGGCTGCTGACCGTCGGCACCGACTGCTCGGTCGGCAAGATGTACGCCAGCCTTGCCTTGGAGAAGGAGATGCGGGCCCGCGGCATGCCGGCCGATTTTCGGGCGACCGGACAGACTGGCATTTTCATCGCCGGAGACGGAATCTCCGTCGACGCGGTTGTGGCCGACTTCATCTCCGGCTCGGTCGAGTGGTTGGCGCCGGAGAACGAGCCCGAGCATTGGGATCTGATCGAAGGGCAGGGTTCCCTGTTCCATGCCTCCTTCGCCGGGGTGACCATGGGGCTCATCCACGGCTCCCAGCCCGATGCCCTGGTCATGTGCCACGAGCCGACGCGCCCGCACATGCGGGGTCTGCCGGATTACAAGTTGCCAGACTTGGAGCTCTGCATCTCTCGCAACGTGGAGGCGGCTCGCCTGACCAACCCGAACGCGACCTGCATCGGCGTTGCCATCAACACGGCGGCCATGGGTGAGGAGGAGGCGCTGGCCTACCTCAAGGAAACCGAGCGCGCCCTTGGCTTGCCGACGCAGGACCCCGTGCGCCAGGGCGTCGATCGGTTGGTCGACAATCTGCCGGCCTAGCCAGAGCAGCGCGACTTCGAACCGAGACAAACAGACACGCCATGATCGAGCTGAGCGTCCAGCGAGAGAGCTTTCCCCTGCGCGGGACCTTCACCATTTCCCGCGGCAGCCGCACGGTGGCTGAAGTGGTGCGTGTCACCCTGTCCCGCAACGGCAAACGCGGGCAGGGCGAGGGCGTCCCCTACAGCCGCTATGACGAAACCGTCGAGAGCGTGGTCGCGGCGATCGAAGCGCAACGCGACGCCCTGGCCGCAGGCATGAGCCGCGAGGCCTTGCAGCACGCGATGCCACCCGGTTCGGCGCGCACCGCGATCGACTGTGCGCTTTGGGACTTGGAGGCCAAGGAGGCAGGCTGTCGGGCTTGGGAGCTTGCTGGTTTGCCGGCACCGGTCGAGGTGACGACCGCCTACACGCTCTCTCTCGACAGCCCGGAGGCGATGGGCGGGGCGGCGCGACAAAACGCGGAGCGTCCCTTATTGAAGCTAAAACTTGCGGGACCGGAAGACCTCGACCGGGTCCGCGCGGTCAATGCCAACGCGCCGAACAGTCGTCTCATTGTCGATGCCAACGAAGGTTGGACGGCCGAGCAGTACGAGGCTTTCGCACCGGAGCTGAAGACGCTGGGGGTTGCCATGATCGAGCAGCCCTTGCCGGCCGGCGACGACGCTGCGCTGGCGGGCGTGCAACGAACCGTGCCGGTCTGCGCCGATGAGTCTTGCCACGACCGCGCGACCCTGTCCGCTCTGGAAGGCAAGTACGATCTGGTGAACATCAAGCTCGACAAGACAGGCGGTTTGACCGAGGCCCTGGCGCTGCGCGAGGAGGCGCGGGCGCGCGGCTTCGGCATCATGGTCGGCTGCATGGTCGGAACGTCTCTGTCCATGGCGCCTGCCGTGCTGGTGGCGCAAGGGGCTGAGTTCGTGGATCTCGACGGGCCGCTGTGGATGGCGGAAGACCGCTCCCCCGGGCTCGTCTTCGAAGGGAGCCAAATGGCGCCGCCCAGCGCAGCCCTATGGGGCTGAGAAGCTCACCTCTCCGTCCATGGCCAGCGCACCCTCGGCATCGCCGACCGAAAGCCGAGCCTCGTCCCGCTCCGGCTCGCCGCTGACGGTGAAGGGCTGATCGGCGAAGACCGGCCGCTTGGCCCGGAAGGCGAAGCTGGTGATGCGGCGGCCGTTCGCATTGCGCCGCGCAAGATCGACCATCAAGGTTGCCAGCAGCGGCCCGTGCACGATCAATCCATCATAGCCTTCCCGCTCGACTGAGAAGGGTTGGTCGTAGTGGATGCGGTGACCGTTGAAGGTCAGCGCCGAATAGCGGAACAGCATAACAGGGCCGGCGGTCAGCTCGCGCGTCCATTGCCTGTCCCGCGGGGCGGGCTCCGGTGGGCGCGCCGGTCCGTCGCCGGTCTCCGGCGCCCGATAGACGATGTCATGCTCTTCTTCGATGCACAGGCGGCCATCGCATTCGAGACGATGCTTCACCGTGACGAAGGCGAGGCGCCCGCTGCGGCCGGTCTTCTCGGCGACGGAGCCGATCTCCGAGCGGCGGGTGATCTCAGCGCCGATGACGACGGGCTCGAGGAAACGGAGGCGGCTGCCTGCCCACATACGGCGTGGCAGGTCGATCGGCGGCAGGAAGTCGCCCTTCGCCGGATGCCCGTCATAGCCGAGGCTGGCCATGGGAGCGATCTCCCAGAAATAGATCCAGTGCCAGAGTTCGGGCAGCGGATCGCCCTCCCGCAGGGGCTGCTCCGGGCTTTCCAGGGTGGCCTGCAGCGCGGAGGCGCGCAGCAGATCGGCATGATCGAGGCTGACGCGCGTTCGGCCGACCCACTCGTTCCAATTCCGGTCGCTCATCCGGCATCCTCTCCTTTCTGTCTTGGGTCGGCGGAATGCCGGATGATCGAGACCGAGCCGGCCTTTGCCTGCTCCAGGCCGACGACCAAGAGATCAGAGACGCTATTCATTTTTGTTGCTTGAGCCTGCCGTGCCGTTTCTTCCCTATCCTTGGCACGTTAGCAGCTTCGCCCCGTTTGACCAGATGGCAGGGGGGTGAGGCGAGGGGAGTTGAAGCAGCGGATGACGAAGGCAACCTTGCCGGCCAGCGACAGCGGGGGATGGCATCGCCGGGTGTGGGTCATTGCCGTCCCCATGATGCTGGCCAACGTGACGGTGCCTCTGCTCAACGCCGTCGACACCGGTGTCATGGGGCACCAGGGTGACGCCGCCTACATCGGTGCCGTTGGCCTGGGCAGCGTCATCTTTTCTTTCGTCTACTGGGGCTTCGGCTTTCTGCGCATGGGCACCGGCGGTTTCACCGCCCAAGCCTTTGGTGCCAACGACCGACAGGAGATGCGTGCCTGTTTCCTGCGGGCCGCGCTGACGGCGCTGGTCATCGCCGCCGCGGTTTTCCTGTTGCAGTGGCCCATCCTGCTGCTTGCGCTTGCCGCGCTGGAGCCCAGCGAGCGGGTTGCCGAGCTGACCACCACCTACTTTCAGGTCCGTATCTGGGCGGCGCCGGCGACGCTTCTGACCTACGTGGTCACGGGCTGGCTGCTCGGCGTGCAGCGCGCGCGGGGTGTTATGCTGGTGCAGCTCCTGCTCAACGGCCTGAACATCGCGCTCAGCCTGGTTTTCGTGCTGGTCTTCCAGTGGGGCATCTTCGGGGTCGCCCTGGCCACGGTGGTGGCGGAATACGCTGGCGTCGCGCTCGGTCTGTGGTTGGTCAGCCGGCAAGCACGGCAGCTCGGCGGAGTCTGGGACCTGCGGGGGAGCCTGCAACGGGGCAAGCTCTTGGCGCTGTTCCGCGTCAACCGGGACATCTTCATCCGCACCCTGTGTCTCGAGCTTGCCTTTCTGCTCTTCGCGCGGCAGTCGGCGCAGCTCGGCGACAGCGTCTTGGCGGCCAATCAGATCCTGCTGCGCTTCCTGGAGTTCACAGCTTATGGCCTCGACGGATTCGCCTACGCTGCCGAGGCCCTTGTCGGCAGCGCCAAGGGGGCTGGTAGCCCGCGGGACTTCAACCTGGCTGTCCGCATCTCGACTCTCTGGGCGGGTGCACTGGCCGTGCTGCTTTGCCTGCTCTACTGGGCGCTGGGGCGGGAGGCGATCTCTCTCCTGACCGATCTTCAGGACGTGCGGGCATTGGCCGGTGCTTTCCTGGTCTACGCCGCGCTCCTGCCCATCATCTCCGTCTGGGCCTTTCAGCTTGACGGCATCTTCATCGGCACGACTCGCACGGCGGAGATGCGCAATGCGATGCTTATCTCGCTTGCGGCCTACACGCCTCTGGCGATCTGGCTGACCGAGCTGTGGGGCAACGACGGCCTCTGGCTGGCACTGCTCACGCTCATGGGTGTGCGCGCTCTGGCCCTGCTGCTCCACTATCCGGCGCTGCGGCGGAGCATCGGTTAACTCGTCGGAGGGAGTAGGGCCCAAAAAAGAAAATCCGGTCAGACCCCCAATAGGGGTCTGACCGGTTGCTAGGGGACACGGAAAGCTTGGACCGACACGGCTCACGTGGGCTGATGGGGTGACGAGTCGCTAGGACTGCGTTGGTGCCGGCCCGTGCTCCCGTTAGGTGCATTAAGACTTTAGGCGAAGGGGTCGACTGGATGTTGTTATCAAGCTGTGACAGATAACCCCCTGGTGGAGGGGGATTTTTTTGGTCCGCAAATAGACCGCTCGTTCCAGGGTCGCGGCGCTCTAGGCCTTGGGTATCCGCATGGTGATGGTCAGGCCGCGTTCGGGATTGTTTTGGGCGAAGACGCGGCCCCCGATCGCCTCCAGGTTCCGCCGCACGATCCACAGGCCGATACCGGCGTGACTGCTGCCCTCGGGAACGGGGCTGATGCGACGGGCCGGGGTGGGGCGGAAGGAGACATAGCGCTCGAAGATATGATCGAGCTGGCCTGGCGGAACGCCGGGGCCGCTATCCCGAACGGTCACGATGGCTTCGCTCGCCAGCGCCGTCAGCTCGATGCTGACCTCGTCGCCCTGGTGGCAAAGCCCCAGGGCGTTGTCCAAGATGTTCTCGACGACGGTCTCCAAGAGGTCCTCGCCGCCGCGCACCACGACGTTGGGCTGCAAGGTGCCGAAGAAGCCCACTCCTTGCGCCGCGAAGCTGTCCTCGTAGGAGTTCATCATGCGCTCGACCAGCCGTGAGAGATTGATCGGCTCGCGTGGCGGGTCGAGCAGTTCGGCCGCGTTTTCTTCCAATTGGCGCGCGCTGCTGACCAGGTGGTCGAGTCGGTCGATGGCCTGTTCGATGAGGTCGATCGCCCGGCGGCCGCGCGTGTGCTCTTCCGGCACGATGCGCCTGAGCGGCTCCAGCGACTGCCGCATGATGGCAATGGGAGTCTTGAAGGCGTGGGCGTTGTCCTCGGCGGCGCGCCGCATGCTATCGGCCGAGTCGACCAGCGAATGCGTCATGCGGTCGAACTCTTCCGCGACCATCTCCAGTTCCGGTACTCGGTTGGTGCGGGCGAAACTGCCCGGAGCCGCGCGCCCGGTGCGGATCATGCGGGCCTGGTTGCCGAAGCTGTTGATGTTGCGCCAGATGGTGAAAAACATGCCCATGACCAGCACGGTCAGCAGGGCGTAGGTCACGATGGCCAGCCGCACCTCCCAGGTCTGCCAGTAGGGCTGGCCTATCGAAGTGCCCAGGAAGCCATCCTTCACGTGGGTGCCGATAATCGCCCAGCAGCCGGTCTCGGTGGTGACAGGCGTGATCGAGGTCAGCATCTCCTCCTGTCCGTCGGAGGACTGATGCCGTACCGCCAATGCCAGATCGCCGCTGCAGCTCTCCACAAGCTGGTCGAGAATGCCGCTGTCGACGAGCAGCGCCCGCTCGCGCTCCAGCGCGGCTGGAGCCATCATCGGTGCGGAGGCGACGAAGTAGAAGCTCTCGACGCCGGTCTCGTCCTTGGGCGACAGCAGCACGCGCACGCCCATCTCGTCGGTGGCGAGCTCCGGCAAGCGCTCGGGGAGCTCGACGAACGGCGTCGAGTCGTCACGCAGCAGAAGCGGGCGGAGGTTGCTCGCCATCAGCCGGCCCTGCTCGCGGACGCTTTCCAGCAGCAGCCGCTGCTTCTCCTGATAGGCCTGCTCGAACTCCTGGTAGACGACAACGGGCAGCGCCACGAAGGCAATGACCAAAAGGCCAAACTTCGTGATCAGCGAGTTGCCGCGCGGCCGGGGCTCTTCGTGCCTTCTCTTCGATTGGATTTGCGCCCGAGGCGCTGTCTCTGCCGCGCGCCTTTCGGCACGCCCGTGCATCATCGGCTAGTCGTCCCCGCCGCCCATCTGTAGCCAAAACCAGGATAGTTCTCGATTTCGTCGAAGCTGTCGTCGACATCGCGGAACTTCTTGCGGATGCGCTTGATGAAGGCCCGCACGTTGGCCCGGTAGCCTTCGGCGCCATAGCCCGCCACGAAGTCCTTGCCACGCACCAGGTCGTAGATCTGCCGGTAGGTGACGTCGCGGCCCGGCTGCTCGGCCATGTAGTGAACGATGGCGTATTCGGTCAGCGTCAGGTCGACCTGCTTGCTCTTCCAGTAGGCGCGTTTGATATCGCCGTTGAGCTCCAGGTTTCCGCGCCTCAGCGTGCCTTGTTCGCTGTCCTCGTCACGGGCCTGGATCTGCGAGCCTTTGCTGCCCGCGGTGATCAGTTTCAGGCGCTGGACGATAATCGACAGACGGCGCGACTTCTCGATGAAGTCGACCGCCCCGAACTTGAGCGCCGCTTCTTCGTAGATCTGGTCGCTCAGCACGGTCAGGAAGATGACCGGAACGTCGTTGCGCGACTCGCGCAGGCGGCGCAGCACGCCCAACCCGTCGATGCCCGGCATGCGCCAATCCAGCAGGATGGCGTCCGGGTCGCTTGCATCGAGCAGAAAATCCAGGGCTTCTTCGCCGTTGTTAAAGTCTACGACCTCGAAGCCCTCTTCCGAGAGATTGAGGCCGAGCGATTCCCGAAACATGTCATCGTCGTCGACGATGACCACTCTTGGACTGATTTCCTGGGCAAGTTCGGCCAGCATTATGAGTCCCTTCTCTTCATGAGCTGGATGCCTCCAGTTGGCCCGACCCCGTCTTCCCCCGCATCCTCCGTTTCCCTGCGTTCCACAAGCAAAATGTCAAGACATTCCTGTGCGGCGTAGCCGCCCGCGGCTCCGACCGCTTCATAACTGAGCACCCGGAAGCTCTCTCCCTCGACCTGGGGATAGAAGAACAGTCGCAATGTACAGTCGCTCGCGGCGAATAGCCACATCTCGCCGGGGCTCTGCAGTTGCTTGGAGCTTGGATCGCCAAGCAAGGCCACCACATCGGCAAAATCCTTGTCCAACAGGCTCTCCACCTTGGTCCCGCCCTTTAGCCCGCTCAGCGCCAAAACCAGAGACGGGCTGGCGTTCCGTCGCTCCTCTTCCGGCGGCTCGATGCCTTCCGGGCGATCGACGACCCCGGCGACCTCGAGCACCGGCTTGCGGTCTGGAACCGGCGGTTTGGCGTTCTGCAAATCGTCGTCGCCTGCGTCGAGCGGATCGATCTGCGCAACCGGATCCTCGATGACCCGGACCTCCGGCTGACCGAAGTTGAAGCATGCGGAAAGGGTGAGCAAGGCAACAAGCGGGGCCCCGCGCCCAAGCAGAGCCATGGCACCTTGCTTGCCCCGGCGGCTTGCCGGCGGCACTGACTGCGGGTGACCGGTCATGCTACGTCGCCCTAGCCGTTACCTCTTCCGCTCCCTTGCGGGGGAGCGCCGAACACAGCGAAGAGGCGTTGAACCAGCCCCTCAACACTACACACACAATTCTTCCTTAATAATACTTAAGATCTGGTGAAGGTCATGTGGCAGCAGGCCTCGCCGCGGAAGCGGCTGCGGCGGCGGTTCGGCCGCAAGAACGGCAGCGCCGGAAATCTCATCAATCA
Organism: Rhodovibrionaceae bacterium; assembly: GCA_028279885.1. Taxonomy (GTDB): domain Bacteria; phylum Pseudomonadota; class Alphaproteobacteria; order Kiloniellales; family DSM-21159; genus JANQMX01. Next base: position 81,746 of record JANQMX010000111.1, read on the forward strand.
TGCGGCGTTCCTGAAGCTGTCGCGTCTCTCAATCTCTTCCAGCGCCTGCAACAGAAGCTCCGGCCCAGCCGCAGGGCTGCGCGCCGTCTCGCTCAAGGTGCGGCGCCAGGCGCGTGCGCCCGGCAGGCCATTGAAGAGGCCCAGCATATGCCGCGTGATCGATCTGAGTGGCACGCCGTTGGCGCGCTGCTCAATGGCATACTTGTGCATCGCCACGACCGCATCATGCCGGCTGGCGGCCGGCCCCACCGCGCCGAAGATCCGTGCGTCGGCCTCGGCCAAGATCTGTGGATTCTGATAGGCTGCCCGCCCGATCATGGCGCCGTCGACCTTCTCCAGGTGCCGCTCCGCTTCGTCGAGCGTTAGAATGCCGCCATTTATGACAATTTCCAGGCCGCGACAGCTTTCCTTCAAACGATAGACCTCTTCGTAGCGAAGCGGCGGTATCTCGCGGTTTTCCTTTGGGCTGAGGCCGCTCAGCCAAGCCTTGCGGGCATGCACGGTAAAGCTTCGGCAGCCGGCAGCGGCCACGTCTTGGACAAAAGACAGCAGATCCTCAAAGCGGTCACGATCATCGATGCCGATGCGGCACTTCACGGTCACCGGCACGGGGCTGGCCGCCTGCATTGCTGCAATGCAGCGTCCGACCAAGGCCGGCTCCGCCATGAGGCAGGCGCCGAACCGCGCGTTCTGTACCCGGTCGCTGGGGCAGCCGACGTTGAGGTTGACCTCGTCATAGCCGTATTCGGCCGCAAGGTGTGCCGCTTCCGACAGCGCGGCCGGGTCGGCGCCGCCGAGTTGCAGCGCCAAGGGGCGCTCTTCCGGATGAAAGGCGAGGAAACGCGTCCGGTCGCCGTGCAGGATTGCCCCGACAGGAATCATCTCCGTATAGAGGAGCGTGCGCCAGGTCAGCTGGCGCAGAAAGTAGCGGCAATGGCGGTCCGTCCAATCCATCATCGGTGCGACGGACAGGCGACGGTCCGCTGCAGGCGCTAGAGGTTTGCTGCAGTGGGCGTCCATGACTGTGGCATTATATCGACAAGCGGTCAGCGGCGAACAGTCCTTTAGGATAGTGAAGCACTCAATAGTATGGCGGTTCAACGCACTAAGGTGGAAAATCAGGTGCCGCGCGCCTGGCAGCGGATGCTCTCGGGCCGGCGCCTCGACCTGCTCGATCCCTCACCGCTGGATATCGAGATCGAGGATATCGCCCAGGGCCTCTCGCGAGTCGCCCGCTGGAACGGGCAGACGACGGGCGTCTGGGCTTACAGCGTCGCCCAGCACTCGCTTTTGGTCGAGGAGCTGGTCGGGCGCATGAAGCCAAGCTTGCCCTGGTCCTGGCGCTTGGCGGCTCTGCTGCACGATGCGCCGGAATACGTGGTCGGCGACCTCATCACCCCCTTCAAGGCTGTGATCGGCCAGGACTACAAGGCGCTGGAGCGGCGCTTGATGCAAGCGGTCTTCCAGCGTTTCTCCCTGCCGGGCACGCCGCCCAAGGCCCTAGCCGCGCTGATCAAGCGGGCGGACCGCTGCGCCGCCTTCGTCGAAGCGACCGGTCTCGCAGGCTTTTCGGAACGGGAAGCGGTCAAGGTCTTCACTCGGCCGCGCGGCTTCGTGGCTTTGGAAGCGGACTCTCTCGATCTCGAGCCGGTTTCGCCACCGGATGCCAAGCGCGCCTTCCTGGACCGCTTCGAAGCGATCCAAGCACGCCTTTAGGGGCGGGGAGAGGCCTGACTCTAGGCGACCAAAAGACGAGCGGGGAGCGCTGATACCAAGATGCCGAATATCGAACTCGAAACCATCGCCAATATTTCTTATGCCCTTATGCTCGCGTCATACATCATGCGGGATATCCTTTGGCTCCGCGTGCTGACGGTCGTCTCTTTTTGTTTCGAGATTCCCTACTTCTATTTCCGGCCTGACCCCCTGTGGGACGGCATAGCCTGGGACGTGGCGTTCATAGCGATCAACGTCTATTGGATCGGCCGCTTGGTTTATGACCGGCGCCCCGTTCACTTCACCGCCGACCAGAAACGCCTTTGGGAGACGGCCCTCCACAGGCTTCATCCAAGGCATGCGCGCGCGCTCTTCAAGATCGGCAAGGTCAAGTCGGTGGCGCCAAACGAAACAATCTCGACGCAGGGCGAAACCCTGCATGACGTCGCGCTCATATCAGAAGGAAAGGTCGAGCTACGCATAGAGAACAAGAGAATCGAAGAGCTCGGTCCGGGCAATTTCATCGGCACGGCCAGTTTTCTCGAAAGAAAACTGGAGTTCCCGTCGTTCGCGACCGTTGTCGCTGCAAAACCGACCCTCTTGATCACCTGGAACAAGCGCCAGTTGAGGAAGTTGGCCGACCGCGACCACGACCTTCGCATGGCAATTCAAGCGACAATGGGACTGGAGATCGCGAACTTGCTCGTGAAGGCCTGGAAGCGCCAAGCATTGACCGAATGAAGACGGACGCCGAACAGGCCTTTCTGGCCGGCTTCGAGGCGATCCAGGCGCGCCTATAGGGGCGGAGAAGGCACCTGGCGCTATTTTGACATGACCTTACGAACCGGCGGGCGCTTGCCGACTTTGCCTTCGCCCCAGCGGGTGACGGCCGCCCCTTCCAGGTCGAAGAGGTCGAGCACCCGGCCGACCGTCTGATCGACCAGCGCGTCGACGCTTTCGGGGTTGATGTAGAAGGCCGGCACCGGCGGCGCGATGATCGCGCCCATCTCGCTCAGGGCGAGGAGGTTTCTCAGATGGCCCGTGTGGAGCGGCGTTTCCCGGACCAGCAGCACGAGTCGCCGCCGTTCCTTGAGCACCACGTCGGCGGCGCGGCTCAGCAGTGAGGTGGTGGCGCCTGAGGCGATCTCGCTCATGGAGCGGATGGAGCAGGGGGCGACCACCATCCCCATGGTCCGGAAGGAGCCGCTGGACAGCGGTGCCGCCATATCGCTCACGGAATGAGAAACATCGGCCAGCGCTTTGATATCTTTTATCTTGTAGCTGGTCTCATGCGCAGCGGTCACCTCCGCCGAGCCGGACATGACCAGGTGGGACTCGACATCCAAGCTGCGCAAAGCCTGCAGCATGCGGATGCCGTAGATGATGCCGCTGGCACCGCTGATGCCAACGATCAGTCGCCTTCTTTGGCCCATTTTATTCCTATTGCCTATTCACAGGCGCAGTGCCCAGAATATAGGGGTGGGACCGGGTTGGAAGGAAGGGAATGAAACTATGGGAGCGCGCGGCATGGGGTCGCGCAAGAAAATGAGTTGGAGGAGTTAGGCCAATGTCTCTGCAAGAGCACAAGGATACCTTAGTCTCCAAGCATGCTGCCCTGGAGCAGGCGATCGAAGAGGAGAACAATAGGCCGCATCCCGATGAAATCCGCTTGCATGAGCTCAAGCGGGAAAAGCTGAGGGTCAAAGACTTAATCTTCGCGGCCGAGGCGACGAATTGAGCATGGTGACTTAGGCAGTCCAGGACTACGAAGGCCGGCGCTTCTCGTCGGCCTTTTGCATCTCTGGCCTGGGCTTTTTGCCGACCTGGGCTTAGGGGCCAGGCGGCAGGGCCGTGCTACGGATGGGTTTTGGCCTGCCCGTCGAGTTATGCCTCTTGGACGTGCGGGGCGTGCTGTAAGCCCCAAAGGTCGACGGTATCGTCGCGGCCGCGCAGTTGCACCTTTGGAAAGGCCTTGAAGCCGGCTAGCAGCGGCGTCGAGTCGCCGTCGGTTTTTCGCACCCGTTCCACCAGGGCGTCGGAGGCCAGAACCACGACGTCGAGATGCCGGGTCAGGCCCTCCAGTCGGCTGGCGACGTTGAGGGTGTCTCCCACCAGAGTGAACTCGAACTGCTGGTCACCGCCCAGGTCGCCGAGCATCGCCGGGCCGTAGTGCAGCCCGATGGCCACCCGGATGGCGGGCCTGCCGGCCGCCTTGTTCTCATCGTTCCAGGCCTCAATGCGGGCTACGAAATCCAAGCTGAACGCCAAGGCATTGGCAGCATCCTGCGCGGTGCCGCGCGGGATGCCGAAGCAGGCGAGGGCGCCGTCGCCCAACAGCTTGTTGACCACGCCATGATGGCGAAAGACGCTCGCCTCGAGAATGCGGTGGAAGTTCCGCAGGGTGGCCATGATCTCCGGCGGGCTCAGCTTCTCGGCGTGGCGGGTGAAGCCGACGATATCGACAAAAGCGACGGCCACGTCCTGCTCCCGGTCCAGGTCGAGCTGGCGCTTGCTGCGGGCGAGATGCTCGGCGACGACCGGCGAGAAGTAGCGCGCCAGATTGCTGCGCTGGCGTTCCATCTCCCGACGGCCTTTCTGTTCTCGGCGCAGCCGCACAACCTGAAAAACCAGGAAGTTCAGAAAGGCGATGGCGATGACCCCGCTCACGTTCACCAGCAAGCCTTGGGTCGCGAAGAGATACTGGGCGAGCGCGGCCCAGAGTGCGACAAGTGCCAGGAAGAGCGGCAAGGCGTAGCGGAAGCTGGCACGGTCGGCGATCAAGGCGGCAGCGAGCCCGATCACCATCATGGCAAGGAAGCTCAACAGACCCGTTTGCGAGTCCTCGGTCAGGCTGCGCCCGGTCAGCAGGTTGTCGGTGATCGTTGCGATAAGCTCGGCGCTGGAGAGCTGGCTGGTGAAGGGCGTCGAGAACTTATCGCCGGCCCCGCTCGGTGCCGCGCTGATGATGACGAGTTTGCCGGCAAGTGCGGCGGGGTCGATCTCTCCCGCCTTCACATCGCGAAACGAGAAGCTCGGGAAGCGACCGCTTGGGCCATAGTGGTTGATGGTCAGTCGGCTCTCCCGGTCCAGCGGGATGCTGCGGTCTCCAAGCACCAAGTCCTCGCCGAGATTGACGACCACCTGGTCGTTTCCCAGCGCGGCAAAGCGCATGGCAGCGGCCAACGGCAGGGAGGGATAGTAGGCACCGCCATAGCCGATGACCGGATGACCGCGCCGCAAGCCTCCGTCCGGCTCGAGCACGATGTTGATGTGCCCGCTTCCCGCTGCCCGTGCCAGCAGCTCAGCGTTGGGCAGGAGCAGGCCACTGACCATTTCGTCGACGCCGCTGCGATAGTCTTGCGGACGCCGCACGAGCGGCAGTATGGCCTCACGCAGGCTTGCCGGGGCAGACATCTCATTGGCCCGCGCGCCGCCGAGGGCGAAGGCGAAAGGCAAAAGAGTGTGCATGTTTCGGGCCATGGCGCGCGCCAGGCTTTCGTCCGGCCCGTCAGCCGCCAGCAGCTGCTGAACCGAGCCGCGCTCACTTGAGCCAGGCGGCAGAAGACTCTCGATTGCCGAAAGCGCCCTGCGCGCTTCGGCGCTCAAGTTTTTCTCGGATTCGACCAGCAGCAGGTCGAGCACGATCAGCTTGGCGCCGGCTGCGCTCAGTATGTTGATGGTTTGGGCAAGGCTGGCGCGGGAGATTGGCCAGCGATCCTCTTCGGCGATGCTTGCCTCGTCGATCAGGACCAGCACGATGTCTGGCCCCGGCTCGATCGGCCCACGCAGACGGAAGCGGGAATCGGTGGTTTGCGCTTCGAGGCTACTCAGCGTCCAGCCCTGTTCGAAACGCAGATAGAGCAGGCTGGAAAGCAGCGTGAGGGCCAAAGCGCCTAGCAGTGTCACGCGAAGAGTTGCCAAAAGAAACAGCCGCTTAGCTTTGAATGCTCACCTGGAGCATTCCGTTTATTGAGGTCGCTGCGTTCGCTCCAGCGCCGAGGCGACACGCTCCGGCCCCCAAATCCTCGGTGACGCTGGCGCTCTGCCGCGCTCGACGTCGGTGCCCTCGGTGGGGCCGAGTTCGACGCTCTCACGCAAGGCACGGCCGACGCCGCGGACGACGACGAGCCCTTCGTTCACGAACACCGCGGTTTCGCCGTCCGCGGCTTCGACGATGAATTCGGTTGAGCGCGCCGAGGCGACGGCAGCCTGGGTGTCGATGACGAAGCTTCCGTTTCCGCCACTGACGAAGGCACGGATGATACCGACAACCAGCGAAAACACGCCGCTTTTTCGGACCCTCGCCTCTTCGACAACGTATTCGTTGAGGGCAAGTCTGCTGCCACCGCCCATGGCAAGCTGGCTGCCGTCGGCCAAGGCGATCGATGCCCAGGCGCCCTTGCCGGTGACGAGCACGTCACGCTCCCGCAACTCGGCACCGGCCACGGCAGAGATACGGCTTTCCTGCCGAATGATCTCTACCTCGCCGACAAACGCAGCGATCGAGCCGACCGTTGCCGACTGGGCTTCGGCTTCGGGAGCCGGACCGACGGCGAGTAGGAAAACGGCGCAGAATAGCAACGCGCGGGCGGCCTGCGACTGGCTCGCGAACATGATCAGCCTCTTCATTCTTGGAACGCTGGTTGATAGCCCTGCACGTGCGCCTGTTATATGAAGAGCTTAACGAAGCTGGACTTTTTCGCCAAACGCCATTTCGGTGGCGCGCGCGTTCTTGAACAGCCGAGAGGGTAGCGCCGCATTTCCTGCGCCGGAGCGCGCGAGGCGGTTGTCGGCTTGCGCGGGCTTGCGTAGCATCCGCCGGAACGGGTCTCGCTTTGGTCGAGCCGGCGAGATGGTTAATCCGAGAGCCTAATCTGCTTGGTCGGAGAGGCGGAGAGAGAGCATGTCAGTTGCACCTCTGGCGGATGCCGCCTATCGCAGCCAGCCTCTTCCGGCGGCGCCCTTCGCGTTTCGCGATCTCATCGAGCCCTTTTCGCCGCAGGACTTCTTTCGCAACCACTATCGGCAACGTCACCTCCACGTGCCCGGCGCGGCGGACAAGGCGGAGCGGGTGCTGTCTTGGCAGGGGATCAACGACCTGCTCGCCATGACGACCATTTGGAGCGACCACAATTGCGAGCTCGCGGCCGACGGCGTCGAAGTGCCGAAGGACGCCTACTGCTACCGCACGACGGACCGCAATAACGAGCCCAGGCTGCGGCCGGATTACCAGCGGCTAAGGGAACAGCTCAGCCAGGGGGCCACACTGGCGCTGAACTTCATCGAGCGGCTAACCCCGGAGCTCCGCGCTCTCGACACCTCTATGGAGATGGTGCTGCAGGCCCCGGTCAACATGACCGCCTTCGTGTCCTGGAAGGGCGCGCAGGGCTATATGTCCCACTTCGATACCCCAAATGTCTTCGCGCTTCAGGTTTCGGGGCGAAAGGTCTGGAACGTCTACAAGGGCCGGCATCCCAACGCGGCGCACACGGAGGGCGCGCGATTCGGGGATTATCCGCCCGAGCATCATCACAGGGCGAAAGGGGAGGTGCTGGCCGAGATCGAGATGAAGCCGGGCGATCTGCTCTACATTCCCCACGGCCAGTACCACGACGCCTTGGCGGCGGACGACAACTCCCTGCACCTTTCCATCGTGGTGCGCCACATGCTGGTGCACGATTTCATCAAGCAGCTGGTCGATGACCTGCCGCAGGACCCATTCTTCCGCCAGCATGTACCGCCTGCCGATGCTGCGGGAGCGGGCGATGCCATGCGGGCCCAGACGGCGCAGCATCTGCAGCAGGTGCTTGCTCAGCCGGCCATCGGGCAGGGCTTGCAGGACTTCCTGAAGGGCAAGGCTTACGAAAATGTGGCGGAGATGAACCTGCCGGCTCTTCGCCAGCCGCAACAGTTTAGAGTGCGTTGGCTGGGCCGTGAGCTATCGCAGACCGACTCCGGCTGCCGCATTACCAGCGGCGCCGAAAGCGTGGCATTTGAGCATGAGGAAGCGCTGTTGGCCCGCTTCTGCTTCGAACGCGATCACGTCACCAGCGACATGATCGACGCCCTGCCGCTATCGCTGCCGCCGGAGTCGCGGACGATCTTTCTGCAACAGCTCGTGCGCCTCGGCCTGCTCGAGCCGCTTTAGATCAGGTCACGCGCTCGCCGCCATCGAGATAGCAAGCTGGCCCGCGCACAACCCGGCTCAAACTCTGCCGGAAGGCGCTGGTCCCCGTTTCGAAATGTACGACTTGAGGCTCTGGTGCTGCTTCGGTGGCCTTCGTCAGGGCCTCCTGGAGCACACGTCCGTGCCAGGCTGCGGGCGCTGTGAGCCCCAGGCCGTTCAGCAGGGTGGGGGCAATGTCAACGATGCCTGTATGCTCTTTCAAATCAACACCTTCTCGGAAGAAGCTGCCGGCGGCAATCAGCGTGTTGCTGAGCTCTTTCTTGTGCAGCCCGCCATGCATCCCTGAGCCTGGGCCGTAATAGGCATCGAAGGTACAGGTGCCTTCCAGGTTCCAGACATCTGTTTCGTTGGAGGTGCGCAGGATCGCGTAGAGATCGGGCGCGTCGCTGTGATCGGCGAAGACCAGGGAGGCGGAAAAGCAGCCATCGACCAGGCCTTCTACCTCGTTGCGCGGATGGGAGAACAGCATGCCGATCTCCTCCCGCTCCATCAGCGCCGGCGCAATGCGTTTCGCCAGGGACGGCTCACGCAGGTAGAGGCGGGCGCAATAGCCGGGCAAGACCAGGACATCGGTGTCTTCGGCGAGACTATGACCCACCGAAAAGCCCGCATCGCGCAGCGCCTGCCGCAGGTCGAAGGGCTCGGCCTGCGTAATGTGGGCATGGTCGGACACCGCAACGAGCTGGACCTCTTCGTCGGCGCCCTGCCGCTCCCACCAGTCGAGGATGCGGCCGAACTGGTTGTCGGTGTCCGCCAAGGCGTTGAGGGCCTCCGGGGAGCCGAGGCCGAACTTGTGGTAGCTGGTGTCCGGCTCGGCATACCAGATGATGGTCACGTCCGGCAGGTTGCCGCTTGCCGGCTCGCCTTGTGCCAGATGATCGAGAAAGACATTGGTCAGGTAGGTCGCCCCGATCAGGTCGGGCGCTTGGTACTGACCGGCCGGCCCGAAGCGCTCGACGATCCGCGCGACCTCGTCGCTGGGCGTGCCCGTTTCCGGCGTCCAGCAAGACAGCACGAGATGCCCATAGTCGGGGCCAGCGTGGTGCTTTTGGTAGGCGCAGCCGTCCGAGTTGGCCGTGAGCACGGCGAGATGGCGGCCGTCTCGCCCCAACATCTCACCAAGGGAGGGCACATCATAGACGCCGCCGGCGCGCTCGGTCTTGCGAAAGTGCATATGCGCGACGTTCTCGCAGTCGAAGGCCTTGCTTTTGTCGAACAGGGGGTCGTGGAAGCTGTTGCCCACCAAGCCGTGGCCACTGGCGTTGGAGCCGGTCACCAGCGACGGCAGGTTCACGTAAGTCTCGCTGGGAAAGCAGCAGCGGTGCTCTTGCGCCACCACCGCGCTCTTCATGAAGCGATGGAGGTGGGGCATGCGCTCTGCGGTGATCATTTCAGGGCGCAGCCCGTCGAAGCCGACGATGACAAACTTCATCGATTCTCCCCTGTCCAGGTGCTGATGATGCACCAAACGGCAAAGCAGCTTAGAATGATCGAACGCAAAGTTTTGTGACAGAGCCCCTGCATAGGGCAGATACCGCTTCGAGTCACAGACGATAGAGACGGGGAGGCTTGTTTGCCACCAGACAGCGCAGCGCACGACGCGCTTATCTGCCGGATCGAAAGCAATGGCGTTGCCCGCCTGACGCTGAACAGGCCGGAGGTGCATAACGCCTTCAACGATGCGCTGATCGCGGAGATGACCTCAACTTTGGACACGCTTGAGCGCGATGATCAAGTTCGGGCCGTCGTCCTGAGCGGTACCGGCAAGTCCTTCTCAGCCGGCGCCGACCTCAATTGGATGCGGGCTATGGCCGGCTACAGCCACGCCGAGAACCTGCGCGATGCCGAAGCGCTCGGCGAGTTGATGCACCGGCTCGACAGCTTGAAGAAGCCAACGATCGCGCTGGTGCAAGGCGCGGCCTTCGGTGGCGGAGTCGGCCTCGTGGCCTGCTGCGACATTGCCGTTGCTACGCAGCGCGCGACCTTCTGCCTCTCCGAGGTCAAGCTCGGCCTCATCCCGGCAGTGATCTCTCCTTACGTCGTGGCCGCCATGGGCCCCCGTGCCGCCCGGCGCTACTTCCTGACGGCGGAACGCTTCTCCGCTGAGAAGGCTCTGGCCTTGGGGCTGGTGCATGAGGTGGTCACCGATGACGGGCTGGATGCCGCGGCCGAGGCGATCATCGTCGAGCTGCTGGCAGCCGGTCCCATCGCAGTCCAGGAGGCCAAGGACTTGATCGCCGCAGTGGCCTTTCGCCCGCCGGAGGCCGGCCTGCGACAGGATACGGCCGAGCGCATAGCGCGTATCCGCGCCTCGGACGAGGGACGGGAAGGGCTAACGGCCTTTCTCGAGAAACGCCCGCCAAACTGGCGGGATGTAGACGGCCGATGAGCGTCCACCCGCCCGTAAAGGGCTACCTCCCCGCGGTGATCTTTACGCTCACGCTTCTCTTGCTGATCGCCTTCGGTGCGGCAACGGCGGTCTCGCGCTTTATATACTTCATGCTGCCGGCGGTCGTATTGACCGTGTCCTTCTTCTTCTTTCTCTTTCCTGGCAGCCGGCTGTTCAGCTTGGCGCTGGCGAACTCCCTGGCCGTTTATACCTGCATCTTCGTCTTTCTCGCCAAACTCAACTTCGCGGACCACATCGATTTCTGGGAGGCCTATGCGGGCTTTGCTGCGCCCTTGGCCGGCTTGATGCTCGGCTGCTGGTATCGGCGGGATACGATACGCGCCTTTGTCGCGAGTGGGCAGCAGCGACAGAAACAGCATGGCTATGGCCGAGTGCTTCTATGGACCCTGCCGCTCGTCGTAATTGCTTTGGCGACCAGCTGGGTGCGGCAAGCCGTGACACCCGAACAGCACTACGACGCGCTTTTCCTCGGCACGATGTTCGTGGTCGGCGTGCTGGTCTTCTTCCTCAGCCAGGACATCTCCATCTTTCTGCTGCGGACCGGCTTGGCCTTTGAAGAGTTCTTCACGCGCGTCAAAGGCCTGCTGGCGCCGGTCTATGCCTTCACGACCTTCTACACTTTGAATGTCATCGTCTTCGCCTGCCTCTACCGCATCATCGACCGCATCTTCGTGGAACCGCAGTTCGTCGTCCGCGGCCAGCCGAGCGAGATAGATTTCATCGACAGCCTCTACTTTTCGATCATAACGCTGAGCACCGTCGGTTACGGAGACATCGTCCCGGCAACCCCGATCATCCAGGCCTTGGTCGCTATTCAGATCGTCGTCGGCGTCTTGCTGCTGCTCTTTGGCTTCAACGAGATTCTCGGCTACGCCCGGACGCACAAGGATCCCCCGGATGCCTGAAATGGGCCGAGCGCAAGACGCAGTTTTTGCGGCGGCCAAGGGTGTGCGTTCTTTTCTACTGCTGGTGCTGGGCACCCTGCGCGATCTGCTCCCCATTATCGGGGTGATCGCCTTTTTCCAGGTCTTCGTGATCCAGCAACCCTTTCCCAACTGGGAAGAGATTCTGACCGGCCTGTTGATGGTGATGCTCGGGCTGGCCCTTTTCATTCAGGGCTTGCAGATGGGCCTCTTTCCCTTGGGCGAGTCCATGGCCGGTGCCTTCGCGCGCAAGGGTAATCTCTCGCTGCTCTTGATCTTTGCCTTTGGGCTGGGCTTCGGCACGACGGTTGCCGAACCGGCCTTGATCGCAGTGGCCGGCGAAGCAGCCGAAGCCGTGGCCGAAGCCGGCGTGATAGCGGCCGACGAAGACGCCATGGAGAACTATGCCGACGGTCTGCGCTACACCGTGGCGCTGGCGGTCGGTGCGGCGCTCGTGCTCGGCGTTCTGCGCATCCTCAAAGGTTGGCCGCTCCACTACATTATCATCGGCGGCTATCTCGTCATCGTCCTCCTGACCCTCGTGGCGCCGGCTGAGATCGTCGGCATCGCCTACGACTCCGGTGGCGTGACGACCTCCACCGTGACCGTACCGCTGGTTACTGCGCTCGGCATCGGTCTTGCGTCCACCATACGCGGCCGCAATCCGCTGACCGACGGCTTTGGCCTGATCGCCTTTGCCAGTCTGACACCCATCGCCTTCGTACTGGTCTATGGGATGCTGATCTGAGCATGCCCGCGCTGCTGACCGACTTTCTGGATTCGCTGCTGGCAACGATCGTCGACGTCCTGCCGATCGCCTTCATCGTGCTCATCTTTCAGTTGGCGGTTCTGCGGAAAGTCCCGCCCAGCCCGGTGCGTCTTGCAGTGGGCTTCGGTTACGTCGTCTTGGGGTTGAGCCTCTTCCTGCTGGGGCTGGAGCGCGCCCTGTTCCCGCTTGGCGAGACCATGGCGCAGCAGCTCACCTCGGCTGAGGTGATCGGCGTAACCGGCAGCGCTGTCGAGTGGTCTGACTATCTCTGGGTCTACGCCTTCGCCGCCGCCATCGGCTTTGCCACGACGGTTGCCGAGCCGGCGCTGATCGCGGTTGCCTTGAAGGCGGGCGAAGTCTCCGGCGGCACCTTGAAGCCCTGGGGCTTGCGTCTTGCGGTTGCCGTGGGTGTCGGCCTCAGCATCGCCGTCGGGACCTTCCGTATCGTCACCGGCACACCGCTGGTGATGTACATGGTGGTGGGCTACATCCTGGTCGTCATTCAGACCTACTTCGCGCCGCGCATGATCATTCCGCTGGCCTACGATTCCGGCGGGGTCACCACCTCGACGGTGACCGTGCCCCTGGTGATGGCAACGGGCCTGGGGCTGGCGGCAACCGTGCCAGGACGCAGCCCGGTGCTCGACGGCTTCGGCCTGATCGCTCTTGCCAGCCTCTTTCCGATGATTACGGTCATGGCCTACGCGCAGTTCAGCACCTGGCGGAACGTGCGCCGCAAGCCCGCCCAAGACAACGAGGCGAGCTGAGAAAGGGCAGAGCCGACATGAAATTCAAGCTGATCGTCACCATCGTTTCGGACGAGAAGGCGGATGACGTTCTCGACGCCGCCCGCAAGTTCGGGGCCACTGGCTGCACGGTGATCACCAATGCGCGGGGCGAGGGGCTCAATCCGCCCAAGACCTTCCTCGGCCTGACCTTGACCGGTCAGAGCGACGTTGTGCTCACTCTGGTAGAAGAGCACATGAGCCAGCGCATCCTCGAAGCCATCGGGGAGGCCGGGGAGTTCGACGGCGAGCCGGGCAGCGGAGTCGCCTTCCAGCTCGATATCGAGGACGTTATCGGTCTGGGCTCGCAGATACCGACCTTGCGGCAAGAGATCGAGGACAAGATATGACCGTCGCGACCTACCGGCCGGTGAGCGAGGCCATGCGGCCGGAGCCGAAAACGATTGACGGGCTGGCGACTGTTGCCCAGGCCATGGACGTGATGCGCCGGCAAGGCATCAGCTCCCTGGTCATCGAGCGTCGGCATGAAGGCGATGAGTATGGTCTGGTGGTGATGCACGACATCGCCGACAAGGTCATCGCACGCAATCGCTCGCCCCAGCGGGTCAGCGTCTATGAGATCATGTCCAAGCCGGTCATCACCGTGGATACGGAGATGGACATCCGCTATGCCGTCCGCCTGCTGACTCGTTTCGGCGTCTCGCGCACCCTGGTCATGGACAAGGGCGAACTTGCCGGCCTCGTGACCCTGAAGGATCTCGTTTTCGCCTATATTCCGGAGGCTGCGGCCGAGGCCGCAGACTCATCGGCGGCTAAGGGTTGAGCCTTGTTCGATAGTCTTCTGATAGCCAATCGCAGCGAGATTGCCTGCCGCATCATGCGCAGCGCCCGTGCCATGGGCCTGCGCTGCATTGCCGTCTACTCCGATGCGGATGCCGAGGCCCAGCATGTGCTGCAAAGCGATCTGGCGCTGCGCCTCGGCCCTGCGCCCGCGGCCGAGAGTTATCTGCGCATCGATGCCATCCTGGAGGCGGCAAAGCGTGCCGGCGCGCAAGCCATTCATCCGGGCTACGGCTTCCTGTCGGAGAATGCCGGCTTCGCCGAGGCCTGCGCCGAGGCGGGCCTGGTTTTTGTCGGCCCGTCGGCGGCGGCCATCCGCGCCATGGGGTCCAAGAGCGAGGCTAAGGCGATCATGGCTAGGGCCGGCGTGCCCTTGGTGCCGGGCTATCACGAGGCGGACCAGGATCCGGATCTGCTGGCGTCCGAAGCCACCCGCATCGGCTTTCCCGTTCTCATCAAAGCCTCGGCCGGCGGCGGCGGCAAAGGCATGCGACCGGTGAGCGCTCCAGAGGCGTTTTCCGCCGAGCTGGCCGCGGCCAAGCGCGAGGCCAAGGCGTCCTTTGGCGACGACCGGGTTCTCATCGAGAAGTATCTGGGGAATCCGCGCCATATCGAAGTGCAGGTGCTGGCCGACAGTCACGGCAAGACCCTCCACCTTTTCGAGCGCGATTGTTCTCTCCAACGGCGGCACCAGAAGGTGATCGAAGAGGCGCCGGCCCCCGGCCTGACGGCGGAGCAGCGCACCAAGCTCTGCACCGCGGGCGTGGCGGCTGCCGAGGCCGTCGGCTACGTCGGCGCCGGTACCGTCGAGTTCATCGCCGAGGGCGGGGACTTCTACTTCATGGAGATGAACACACGTCTCCAGGTCGAGCACCCGGTCACCGAGATGATCACCGGCCTCGATCTGGTGGCTTGGCAGATCCGTATCGCCGCCGGTGAGCCTTTGCCGTTCGATCAGACGGACCTAGGAATTGACGGGCATGCGGTCGAGGCGCGCCTCTATGCCGAAGACCCGGCGAACGACTTTCTGCCGACCACCGGGCGACTGACCAGCCTCAGCCTCGCCGACGATCGGCCGGGTTTGCGGGTCGACAGCGGTGTCGTCGAGGGCGATGAGATCACGCCTTACTACGATCCCATGATCGCCAAGGTGATTGCGCATGGTGCAGATCGGGATGAGGCCTTGGCGCGCTTGGCGGCGGCCCTGGCGGACAGCCGGCTCACCGGGCTGAACAGCAATCTCGGTTACCTCGAAGCGGCACTGCGGCATCCGGACTTCGGCGCCGGAGACCTCGACACCGGTTTTCTGGCCCGCCATGCCGAGAGCCTCCTCGGCGAGACCGGCCCCAGTCGGGAAGAGCGTCTCGCGCTCGGCGCCCTGGCCGAGCAGCTCCTGCGGGCACGGCAGGCGGTGGAGAGCGCGGCGCTGACCGAGGATCCCCACAGTCCCTGGGCCGACGCGCGTGGCTGGCGTTTGAACGGCGGCACCCGCCGCCTGATCCGCTTCCGGCTGGGCAGCGACACGGAAGAGATCGAGCTTCATTACCGTTCCGACGGCTATTCGGTTCGCGTCGGTGCGCGCACGATCGAAGCCAGCGCCAGAGATCTCGCCGACGGCGCCGTCCTGGTCGGCTTGGACGGTGTCCGACACCGCATTCACGTCGTTTGGCAGGGCGCGCGGCTGACGCTGTCCGGCTTCGGCTGGTCTCAGCGCCTGGAGCTGGTCGACCCCCTCGGCGGCCACGGCGAGGACAGCGGGGGAGCGGGGCATCTCAGCGCCCCCATGCCGGGCCGAGTGACGCAGGTTGTGGTGTCCTTGGGAGAGGCGGTCGAGCCCGGCCAACTGCTGCTGGTGCTGGAGGCCATGAAGATGGAGCACAGCATCAAGGCGCCCATGGCCGGCGTCGTCGCGGTGCTCCAGGTGGCGGAAGGCGATCAGGTCGAAGAGGGCATGGAGCTGGTTGCTGTCGAGTCCTCCGCCGAGGAGGGTCCTGCCGGATGAACACAGCCACGACGCTCGAAGGAGCCGCGGTCAAGATCGTCGAGGTCGGGCCGCGCGACGGGCTGCAGAACGAGCCGGACAGCGTCGGCCTGGAGGTCAAGCTCGCGCTGATCGACCGGCTTGCCGACTGCGGCCTGGGGGTCATCGAGGCCGGTGCCTTCGTGTCTCCCAAGTGGGTGCCGCAGATGGCGGACAGTGCCGAGGTGTTGGCCGGCATCGCACGCCGGCCGGGGCGCCGCTATCCCGTCCTGGTGCCCAACCTCAAAGGCTACGAGCGCGCCCGCGCTTCGGGGGCCGAGGAGATCGCAGTCTTTGCCGCGGCCTCCGAGAGCTTCTCGCAAAAGAACATCAACTGCTCCATCGCCGAAAGCCTGGAGCGCTTCCGGCCGGTGATGGAGGCGGCGCAGGGAGACGGCGTTGCTGTGCGCGGCTATGTCTCCTGCGTGCTCGGCTGCCCTTACGAAGGCGCGGTCGATCCGGCGAAAGTGGCCGAGGTCGCAGCGGCGCTGCAGGCCATGGGCTGCTACGAAGTTTCGCTCGGTGACACCATCGGCGTCGGCACGCCGGAGGCGGCCCGGCGCATGCTCCTGCGGGTGGCTGAGGCGCTGCCGATGCCGGCCTTGGCGCTGCATTTCCACGACACCTATGGTCAGGCGCTCGCCAACATCTACGCCTGTTTGGAAGAAGGGGCACGGGTGATCGATTCCTCCGTCGGCGGTCTAGGTGGCTGTCCCTATGCCAAAGGGGCGAGCGGCAATGTGGCGACCGAGGACGTCGTCTACATGCTGAACGGGCTCGGCATGGACAGCGGAATCGATCTGGACCGTCTGATCGAAACGGCCTGGTTCATCTGCCGGGCGCTGGGGCGGCAGCCGGTCTCCCGCGTCGCGCTGGCAAAGGCTGCCTGAAGAGGCGGATTGTGACTCTGCATCTCATCAAGCTGTCGGTCGGTTCGGAAAGCGTGGAAAGCCTGGCCGCTTGGCAGGCCGGGCGCCTGGCGGAGACCGGACGAATCGTTCACCGGACTCGGATGATGCCGAAGAGGAAAGAGGCGCTGCTCGATGGCGGCTCGATCTACTGGGTCATCAAGGGCATCGTCAGCGCGCGTCAGCCCTTGGTCGACATCACCGCTGAGGATGACGCCGAAGGCGGCCGACGCTGGGCGGTCTTGCACTTGGAGCAGAAGTTGGTGCGGGTGGCGCCGCGTGCCCATCGTCCGTTCCAAGGCTGGCGCTATTTGGAGCCGAAGGATGCCCCGCCGGACATCACGGCGGAGACCGGCGATCTTGCCGATATGCCGCCTGAGATGCTGCGCGACCTGCGGACTTTAGGCCTGCTCTGAACCGGGCGGCGTGGGTGTGAAAACGGCCCCGCAAAGAAATGTGACACGCCCGTAATTTTTTCTCTGGACAAGGCCGGGGCGGATGCATAGATAACGCCTCGCGCCGCTCGTGAAGCGGCGCTTTTCTTCCCGGGAATTGCGACCAGCGACCGCTCCGAGGAGCGGTGGAGGGGAGCTTTTTTCGGTCAAGTGGCCGGGTCCGGCGCTTGGGTTATTTGACAAGTTGTTATGATTTGGAAGGGATGTGTTGGCGGTTGGCCTTTGTTGGGCTGATCAGCTGATATGTCTTAGGTGTCTGTCT